>JBBIUE010000022.1:19415-61335 GCA_037440405.1 Pirellula sp.
GCGGGGTCTTATCTGGGTAGCGGTGGTGTAGATTGCCCTGCAATCGACCACCGCCGTGGCCGAGAAGAATGATCGGCAGATCGTCGTGATTATGTCGATCGCCGTCTGAAATACCGCTGCCATACAGAACCACGCAATTATCCAGCAATTTGCCCTCGCCTTCCTGAATGGAGGCAACTTGATCGATGAAGCGAGCGAATTGTGCCAAGTGATAGATATTGATCTTCTGAATTTTGGATTGCTTGTCTTCGCTCTTGCCATGGTGTGAGAGATCGTGATGTCCTTCAGGAGCACCGATTTCTGGATAGCCCCGGTTGCTTCCCTCATTGGCATACATGAAGGTGACGACCCGCGTCGAGTCGCTTTGGATCGACAACACGATCATGTCCATCATCAGTTTGCAATGCTCCTCCCATTCTCGAGGAACGCCTGACGGCCTGGGGTAATTGGGAATGCCATCTTCGCCGACGCGGAGTTTGTCCGACTTCATCAAGCGATTTTCGACGTCGCGAATGGCGTAAAGGTATTCATCGAGTTTGCGTTGATCAGCGGCCCCCAACTTTCTCTGCAAGTCTTTGGCGTCCTCCTGAACGAAGTCGAGGATGCTCTTGCGATGCTCCAATCGCATGGATTTATTCTTTGCCGCGTCAGCGACATTGTCGTCCGAGAATAGGCGATCAAAAATGGCGGCTGGGTTAATCTCCTTCGCAAGTGGACTGGTCGCGTTTCGCCACGAGAGATTGCTCGAATAAGCACATGAATATCCACTGTCGCAACTCCCGGCTTGGGCACTTCCTTCGAGCCCCAGCTCAAGAGAGGCGAGTCGTGTTTTCATCCCAATCGCAGTCGCAGCAACCTGGTCGACCGACACGGAGTTCTGAATATCGGCCCCGTCTGTTTTGCGAGGATGAGCGCCAGTGAGAAAAGCGGCACCACTTCTCGCGTGGTCGCCTCCTCCGTCCCCGTGAGCAAACGCTCCGTCTAAGGTAAGACCGGTTAGTACGGTCAAGCTCGACCGATGTTTTTCGAGAACCTTTAGAATGGGAGGTAATTCGAATCCTTTTCCTTCTTTGGACGGAGTCCAAGCTGGCATGTGAATGCCGTTGGGGACATTGAAGAAAAGATAACGCAACGGAGTTGCTGGGGCCGCGCTGGCTCCCACGACTCTCTGAGGAGCCATGACCTCAAGCAGCGGAAGAGCGACGGACGCCCCCATGCCTCGTAAAATCGTTCGCCTCGAAAGTCTTCGTTGCATCAGTTAATCCTCACGAGTTCCATACTTCTGAAAGGGATCGCTCAACACGATTTCGGTTACCAACATCGAGAAACGATAGTCATTGCTCTTCAGTTTTGACACAATTTGATCAACCGTACATCGATCATAGTACTCCAGTCCACGTCCCAAGGCAAAGCACATCATCTTTTCGGTCAGGCATCTTGAAAACTGATCCGCATGAGCCGCTCGCAACGTTCGAATCAAATCGCCAGCGTGCTTGACCGTGGTTCCGTCGGGCAAGACTCCACTGGCGTCAATTTTTTGTCCCTCGTCCTGAGTTCTCCATAGGCCAACCGCGTTAAAGTTCTCAAGAGCCAACCCCAACGGGTCCATCAACTTATGGCAGCCGGCACATGCCACATCGGATCGATGTTGTTCGATTCGCTCGCGAAGCGTGCCGGTTAGTTTTGCTTTCTCCAGTTCAGGAACTCCGGGAGGAGGATTGGGTGGTGGAGTACCGAGAATGTTATCCAAAATCCATTTGCCGCGTTTGACGGGGCTGGTTCGCGTTGGATTGCTAGTGACTGCTAATACCGACGCCTGAGTTAACAAACCAAGACGCGGCTGTCCCGTTAAACTGACCTTGCGGAACTCCGGTCCCTTGACGCCCGGAATCCCGTAGAACTTCGCTAACTCTTCGTTCATATAAGTAAAATCGGCGTCGATGAGTGTCAGAATGCTCAGGTCCTCTTTCATCACTCCGTAGAAAAATGCGTACGTTTCTCGTCGGGCCAAATCTCGAATTCGTTCATTCCACGATGGAAACAACTGAGCGTTGGGTTGAAATAAATCCAGCTTGCGAAGCGTTAGCCATTGCGCTGCAAAGTTCTCGACGAACTCGGTTGCTCGACGATCCTGGATCATGCGGCGGACCTCCGATCTCAAGACCTCCGGCTTCTGCAGTTCATTGGAAAGTGCGAGCTGAAGCAATCGATCGTCAGGCATCGTGCTCCATAGGAAATAGCTCATGCGGGTGGCCAATTCGAATGACGAAATTCTGGGAAACTCTCCAGGAACAATCGCTTTCGGAACTTGCTCGACTTTGAACAGGAAATGCGGCGAAACCAAAAGAGCTTGAATTGCCAGTTGCAAGCTGCC
Organism: Pirellula sp.; assembly: GCA_037440405.1. Taxonomy (GTDB): domain Bacteria; phylum Planctomycetota; class Planctomycetia; order Pirellulales; family Pirellulaceae; genus JANMGV01. Next base: position 21,790 of record JBBIUE010000022.1, read on the forward strand.
TTCATACGACTCGCCATCTTCGTAAGCCTGCGAGCAGAATTTGACGATGCGATCGATTTCCTGCTTTGTCGCAGGCCGACGAAAAGCTCGACTCGCAAGAGGTGAGATCACTTTGCGGATCGCGTCTTCAACAGTGACTGTCGCGGAAGGCTCAATCGTCACCAACTTGGCATGAGTGGGGGGCAGATCGGCAGGATTGAGTCGCTCGGGTGCTTTCCGTCCCCAAAGTCTAACATTGTAAAGGTAGGCGTTTCGATCCTGAGCCTTCTCGTTTCCCTTCGGGGCGATGTAGAAGTCGTTGATGAATGCAATCTTCACGGTTCGCTTTCCGCCACGAAGCCGAACCGGTACCGTGTAAACTTTGGGGTCGTTCTCGTTGGCCTGGATGGGAATCTCGCGAATCTTCTTGTCGTCGACGAACACGGCAACGCGTGCAGGCTCATTGCCGGCTCTACTGGCTCCCATCAGAAGTTCAAGGGTGAACGGACCGATCCAAGGTATTTGCTCGGCAAAATTGGTGGAACCGTTCGCAAAGAACGTGAGCTTGCCGTTTCCCTTGCTAACTCCCTCGCCCGTCGACAACTGCTCACCGCTCAAGTTGATTTCGAATAATTGGCCTGGTTCAGGGGCAGCAATCGCCCGCTTCGAGATTTCTTCCGCTGCCGTGATATACTTCTCCATCAGGATTGGAGGTAGTGTCAAAACATCGCCGATGTTGTCAAAACCGTAACCGACGTCATCGCCAGGAAAATCCGCTGCTGGCGAATAGTCGATTCCCAACAAATCCCGCACCGTATTTCGGTATTCGTTTCGATTCAGCCGGCGCAAGGTAATGCTGCCAGGATTGGGCGTCTTCCCGCAATCGACTTCGGAAATCGTCGTTCGGAACCAGTTGACGAAGAAGTCTCGCTGTTCTTTTGGAAACGGATCACCTTCCGGCGGCGGCATGTCCCCGATCTCAACTCGCTGGATAATCTTTTCCCAAGTGCGGCGTTCCTTGAGAATAGAATGCACGTCCTTGAAGTGCTGAAGTGCGAGCCCCGCAGCAGGTTCCGATCCACTATGGCAATCCAGGCAGGTTTGCTCAAGCATCGGACGAATCTGCCGAATAAATTGCTCGTCTCGGAGGTTGAGGTCAGCAGCTTGAAGAAACTGAGCCCAAAGCGAGGCGAAGATCACAACCGCGGTTTGGAGAATTCCATATTCGATGCGCATCTTTCTCTGTCTCGCTACCGGAAATCCACTACTGATTCAATCCAAATCGTTTTTGGCGACCGAGCACCTTGCATCTATATTATGACAACTGTAGTCAAGCTGTCGACCTTTGCCTTATCAATGCGAGGTCGATAACATCGGCGAACAAGTCGACGACGTCTTTGCCGCAGCCAAGAGTGGGAATGACGTGAACAGCCTGTTTCGTTTCCTTTGAAACACGCCCAACTGCTTCTCTGATTTGAATCGTCAGTCTTCCCTCGAAAAGCAGATGGGGCTGGATAAAGACGATTTTTCGGTCAGTCGCCTCTACTCGACCAAGCAAGTTGTCGAAGGTCGGCTCCGCAGCAGCCAGGAATCCTACACCCATCCAGTGACAGGTCAGCTGCGAGCGAAGTGTTTGCGCAAAGCGATGAAATTCCGCTATTGCGGTCGAATCCGAAGCACCCCGCCCCACCAAGCAAAATCCGGCTTCCCTGAGTTCATCAGGCTGCAAATTCAAATTGTTAACATATTCGGAGAATCGCCTTTTCGAAACGGCCACCACGGCGCTCGAGTTTCCAAGTGGAGGAGTTTGGCCAAGTATTTCCATCCCCAATTCCTGACACGATTGAATCACCAAGTCTGGTATGTCAGATTTCGCGTGTCCAGCCTCGAAAAGTAGTACGGGGACGACAATCATAGACTTGCACCCCGAACGGGCAAGTTCCTCAATTGCCTGCTGAATATTGGGCTCAGCGAGTTCCAGAAAGCCGGCGGAGACTGGCATACCTGGATATCGATCGCGAATGCCTTCGGCAAGGGTTAAGAATTGCTTTTGACCTTCTTCAACCCTGGTCCCGTGACCGACGATCAACAAGCCGATGCAACTTGACGTTGTCGTTTCCATAACTATCTCAGCGGCAAAGGCAAGTATTCCGTAGAAGTATTCGAGCCAGGTTTTCAGCTCACCCTGATCCGCTCATCAATGGCTCAAATTTTTGGAACTTTATGAAGAATCCGGTTTGACTGTATACAGATTCCAAGGTTGGAATCTCGCTACCATTTGGGTGATCCGAAGTCGATGCCGACGGACCGCACCGCAATCGTCTGCACCATTTGAGGACCTGATCTACCACAGATTAGCTGATATTCAGTAAGAGACGGACGATTGCGATCAGAACGTTTTGTTTTAAATGATCCTGGCGCTTCAGAGTTCGCGTGTTGACGATCACTCCGGAATAGCTCGTCTAAAAGAAGCGTGGTGCGAATTCTCTGCCTTATCTCGCGACGGTACTAGGCAACTTCCATGACTTCCTCTTCGCGAGACTTGGCGAGATCCGTCACCTGATTCTCGTACTTCTTCGTAAGCTCTTGAATTTCTTCCTTAGCGCCATCACGATCGTCTTCGCTAATTTGCTTTTCCTTTTCAGCAGTTTCAATCGACTTGTTTGCATCGCGCCGCACAGAGCGAATAGAGATTCGGGCTTCCTCCGCCAGTTCTTTGATACGAGCAACCAGCTTCTTCCGAACATCCGTGCTCAGCGGCGGAATATTGAGTCGGATGATTCGACCGTCGCTCTGCGGATTCAGGCCGAGATCGCTGGCCACAATCGCTTTCTCAATTTCTTTAATGATGCTGGTATCAAAAGGGCGAATCACCAACTGCTGTGGTTCGGGCGCACCGACGGACGCGAGTTGTTTGAGTGGCGTTTGGGACCCGTAAGCGTTGACGCGGATCGAGTCGACCAGTCCCGGCGTAGCCCGACCGGTACGGATGCCCGCCAGAGCATTTTTGAGGACGGCGACAGCCTTTTCCATACGTTCTTCAGCATCCAACAGGATTTCTTCGGTGCTCATCGTGCGCTCCTATCGTACTGAAATGCGAGTTCCAACTTTTTCACCAAGGACAGCTTTGAGTATATTGCCATCCTTTTTGTAATTGAACACAAGAATGGGAAGACCATGAGCGCGGCACTGCGCGATCGCGGTCGCATCCATGACTTTGAGATTCTGTTCGATGACGGTATCGTAATCGAGTTCTCGATAAAGCACGGCGTGCGGATTTTTTTCCGGGTCATCGCTGTAGACTCCGTCAACGCGGGTTGCCTTTAGGACGATATCCGCGTCCAATTCCAAGCCACGCTGGGCTGCAGCGGTATCTGTGGTCACAAATGGTCCGCCAGTACCCGCAGCGAGTATAACAATGCGACGCTTTTCTAGATGTCGGATGGCTCGGCGTCGAATAAAGGGCTCGGCGACACCATCCATACGAATTGCCGACATCACTCGCGTCTGGCATTCCAACGATTCCAAAGCATCTTGCAGCGCCAGAGCGTTGATGACGGTAGCCAACATCCCCATGTAATGGGCCGTTGCCTCTTGGATCACCGAACCACTAACGCCCTTGAACTGACTCCCTCGCAGGATGTTTCCGCCGCCGACCACGACAGCAATTTGGCAACCGCCTTCGTGAGCGTGTTTGATTTGCCTAGCGATCGTAGCGACTTCATCCATCGCCACTCCACGTTCGCCGCTATGACTCAAGCTCTCTCCGCTCAGCTTGAGCACGACCCGCTTGAACTGTGGCCGATGACCGTTTCCATCCGAATCTGTCATGTTGTGAGGCTACTCCGTTTCGCCGAGAACGTAGTGGACGAATCGTAGCACCTTCATATTGTGCGACTTTGCATACTGCCCGACGGATTGCTTGTCGTCCTTGACGAACGGTTGTTCGAGCAACACTTTTTCAGCGAAGAACTGACGCAGTCGCCCTTCCACCATCTTGTCGACGATATTCTCTGGCTTGCCTTCGCTGAGAGCCGTTTCGCGGAGGATGCGCCGTTCCTTTTCAACCACTGCGGGATCAAGTTCTTCTTTGGACAGCGCTGCTGGACGCATCGCCGCAATGTGCATGGCAACATCTTTCGCGGCTGCATCGTTGCCGCCTTCGACCAAAACCAAGACTCCAGCCACTGTTCCGCTGTTGTGGCTGTAACCGCCGCATGGACCATCGAAACGCATGATTCGCCCAACCACGAACTTTTCGCGAATGCGATTGAATAATTCAGCTTGCTGTTCGCCGACGGTCACGCTTGGTTGCGAAGGAGATGGCAACGCAAGCAACTCTTCTACGGTCGTCGCTTGACTTTTTGCAAAGGCCTCAGCGAGATCGTTCGCGAGTTGGATGAATGACTCGTTCTGAGTGACTGGAGCACTTTCGCATCGCAGTTCGACGATTGCTCCGGTCGGTTGGTCGACACGAGCAAAGATACCGAAACGGCCGAAGCCAGTTTCGCGGTCGGACCTTCGTTCGCTTAGCTTCTCGCCACGCTTTCGAAGGATTTCAATGGCTAAGTCCTCGTCGCCGTTTGCCTCCGCTAAGGCGGACTTGCAATCCATGAGAGGAAGTCCGGTTCGTTCGCGAAATGCCTTCACGGCAGATGCTGTTATTTCGGGCATAGATTTGTTCCTGTAGAGGTGAAATACTTTGTTAGTCGCGAGCGTCTTACATCGAGACGATGAAAGCAGATGATTGATTCTCAACCATTGCAAGCTAATAAACGGTCGAAGGCCAAGAGGACTTATTCCTTGCCTGCCAATTCGAGCATTTGTTCTTCTGCAGTCGGGCGTTGAGCGACGTCTGCCTTCTGCAATTCAGGATTCTCCGCTCGTCCCGCCAAGACAGCATCCGCCAACTGTGAAATGATCAGGTCAATCGATCGAATCCCGTCATCGTTGCCAGGAATGGGGAGGTCTACCAACGACGGATCGCAGTCGGTATCGATGAGGGACACGGTTGTGATTCCCAAAGTTCGAGCCTCGCGAACTGCATTCTTTTCCTTGTTGGGATCGACAATGACCAGACATTCCGGCAATCGATTCATTGTCCGCAGTCCATTCAAATTGCGATACACCTTTCGATACTCTCGTTGTAATGACGATTGCATCTTCTTCGAGTAAGTGTTCAACTCCTCGCTATTGATAATCTTTTCCAACTCTTCAAGGCGCCCCATCCGGCTTCGAATGGTTCGAAAATTGGTTAAGGCGCCACCAAGCCAACGTTCGCTGACAAATGGCATTCCACATCGCAGAGATTCTCGCTCGATGACTTCCGAAGCCTGTTTCTTGGTTCCGACAAACAAAACTAGGGAGCCGCCGGATGCGACCTGAGTCAGATACTTTTTGGCCCGAAGCAATCCACGAAGCGTTTCGCGGATATCCAAGATATGGATGAGGTTCTTGCGACCGTAGATGTAAGGGGCCATTTTGGGATTCCACCGACTAACTCGGTGACCAAAGTGGACTCCGGATTCGACCATCTTTTGAACCAGTTCATTCGCCATTCAATTCTCTCTCCTAAGACTTACCTAGCCACATGGACACGATAGGATCGTTAAAATCGGCATCCACAGGAAATACCTTCGAGCTATTTTGGGAAGTCAAAAAAACGGGTAAAACGAAAACACAATTGCCAAATCGTCCGTTCCGTCACTACGCAAATCGGGTAGGCACGCCATGAGCCGCAGGAATCGAACCAAACGAACCCATTAGGATATCGGGCGAGCTGCTGCATCGTCAATGCGAATTGCGGTGAAACCACTTTTTTGAGCCCTGTGAGGTTGCCGATTTCGGCCCGAATTTGCTTTTTTGGTCGCGATCTTCAACTACAATGGACTGGATGTCGTCCCATCTTGGATGAGACAGCGTTTTGTTCTCTCTCTTCGGAGCTTGGAAGTGCGTTCCCTCAATAAAGTTCTGCGATTGACTGCCGTTGTCGCGATCGTCGGTCTGGTTGGCTCTCCAGCATGGTCCCAGAATTTTGAACGAGAAGCAGGGATGCTGGGTCTTCAAGTGATGTGGCAATCTCATTTGGCCCAGACCACCATGAATCGTCCACCGATCTCGGTAATCCTGCATCCGCACACCTCCAAACGGCATCAATTGGTTTCGGTTCGTTTAGGAGATCGGATTATCGAGCAATTCGATGGCAACGCGATCGATCGGGCACAGTGGGAAAAGCAATTGGAGCAAGCCAACGTGCAATCCAGCACGGGAGTTGAAGTTGCCGTTCCTCGACTGGGGCTTGATGGGGCTAAGTTGGAAGCTCAGAAGGTCGTAGATCGATTGAGAAAACTCAACAGAGTCGCTACGATCGATCCTCCCATCGATCTTCAGGTCATCCAGATGTTAGTCACCTGTGCAGATGGAACGCTCCAGCTCATGGATGCGGAGACCGGCGATGTGTTGTGGACGAAGGTAATAGGGACTCCTAGTTTACCAACCCTACCGGCTTCTCTCGGCGATGAACTTGTGTCTGCTATCAACGGAGCAGACCTCTACATTATTCGCGCTTCGGATGGCATGATCCTCGACAAACGACCTGTGCGAGATCCGGCAGGAGGCGGTAGCGCCATTATTGGCAATATGAGTACCGCTGGACGAGTCTTCGTCACGAATCTGGATGGAAGTCTTGCCGTTTACGACCTGCTCAAGAAGTACAATTACCCGTGGCATGCTCGTTCCGGTGGTTTGGGATATCTTCCTCCAGTCTTGTCGCTGGACGAAAATTTCGTTGCGTGGGTATCCGCGCCTCATTACGTAAACATCGTCAGGATCGGTGAGCAGCTTCAATCTTGGAACCGGTTTGAAACCTCGGATCGCATTGCTGGCAATCCAACTCCCATCCAGGATGGTTTTCTAGTAACTACCACGGCAGGGACAATTGTTCGACTAAAGTTGTCGTATTCGGCCCGAGATGTCGATCGGCGAACGGATGCAGTCCTGTGGCGCTACAATACGGGCGAACCGATCGGGCAAAGTGCTTATGCAGGCGGTAACACGGTGTTCGTCTGCAAGTTGAATGGACAACTCACCGGTCTCGATCATCTGACCGGATTGCCAAAGTGGCGACAACCCGTGAACGGAATTCATTCCATCGTCGCCTCAACTGAAACGAAGGTCTACGCAAAATCGCGGGACGGGAGGTTGTTGCTGATCGATGGCGAAACGGGTCAGACAATGAATTCGATGCCCATGCCTGCAGGCTATTTCATATCCAACTATGTGAACGATCGGATCTACTTCTTTGGCGACGATGGAAAGTTGATTGCAATGCGGGACCGCGAAGCGGTTCTTCCCAATTTTCATCTCGAAGTGGAGACGAGCCCAACGACGGACAAATCCGCGCAGCCTCGACGAGAGAATACCCGAACTTCCGAGGATAGTTCGAGCAGCGATCCGTTCGGCAGCAGCCCCTTCGATAGCGATGCATCGTCATCAGATGATGTTTTCAGTAGCCCAGCGGACGATTCCGATCCGTTCGGCGGATAAACAATTTACAAAAGGTGCTTTGCTTTCACCTCTAGGTAGCGATTGATGAGCGGCGAGGTCAAGTCTTCCGGGAAGGCATCGACCGTCAAAACCCCAGCACGCGAGAGTCGCCTCAAAACGTCATGTCTCCAAGTTAGGATTTGTGCTGCTGCCGCACTCCGATACAGCACTTCGTCCTCGGCATGGGGATGGTCCGCAGCATCGAATAGTCTGTGGTCGCGCAACAATGCGACCAGAGGAAGATGTTGGCCACCCAAATTCGACATATAGCTGGCGACTTGGCTGGCGGACAATTCATCAACGAAGTTGGTCACCAGTACCACCAACGATCGGCGACGGCAGCGCGTCGATAGGTAAAGGAACGCCTGATCAAATCGTGATTGGGAAACTTTCGGAAATCGATTAAATCCCGCGTGGAGCAATCGATTCATTTGGCTGGGCCCGGACCGCAGCGGTACAAACTCGTGAATCTCATCAGAGAAACTTAAAAGTCCAACTGAATCACCCTGCTTTAGCGCAACGTAGCTAAGCATCAAAACCGAATTGAGAGCATAGTCCAGTAAGCTCAACTTCTGATACTGGTTGGTCATCATTCTGCCACAATCGAGCAAGAAGATGACGCGCTGCCGCTGATCGGTTTGGAACTGTTTGACCGTGAGTTTCTGTCGCCGCGCCGTACTTCGCCAATCGATATGCCGATAGTTGTCATCGAGCATGTAATCTCGGAGCCGTTCGAAGTTGTTGTCTTGTCCAACTTTCCGCGTACGACGGACCCCCATCAGACTCAGCCGATTGGTTCTCGCCAACAAAGAGTATTTGGACATCTGTTGCATGTCTGGATAGACATGGATGGTCGATTGAACGGGTTTGCGAATGTAGCGGCACCAAAACCCAAGCCGACTCACTCTCCGCAGGTCCACAAAGTCAAGTTGAAAGGAACCTCGTTTCGTCGCACGCAGTTTGTGCATGGCTTCTGCACGTTGCCCCGGATGCAATAGGAACGAATGGCTTTGCGGCGTCATCGAGAATTCGTTTGGGCAGTCATCGCGAACTTCCAAGCGTAGTGTCCGCTTGCTGTGGTTCTCGATGTGAAGGGTCACCGGATGATGAACGCCCACCGACGCTACCCGCTGGACCTGGCGTTCGACGATGATCTGACTCCTACCGATCATCGAGGATAGATCGAAAATCAATAACGCAAGAATGGCAGAGTCAAGAACGATAAGGACTGGAAGAAAGCCAATTTCGAGAGCCACTAAGAAGCTCATTGCGGCTGTCGCTGCCAACGGCCAGATGACCCGGCCCGTAGGAAAAATCCGCCATGACCAGGCGACTACCGCCACGGGCAACAGCAGCAATCCCAAAAAGACGACAGGGTAATCGGTGATCCAGTGATGACTTGGCATGACAGCAGTGATTCACATTCGAGGGACTTCGATTGTGCGAAGAAGTTGTCGAAGCTGATCGTCAACCTTCTGCCCTTCAACTTCGGCTTCCGCAGTGAGCATGACTCGATGTCTGAGTGCAGGAATGGCGATCTCAATCACGTCGTCCGGAACCGCGTAATCGCGTCCTTGGAATGCTGCAAGCGTTCGGGCTCCCTGCATCAATGCTAAACCTGCTCGAGGCGATGCACCGATGTGAAAGGATGGCCATTTCCGCGTCTGACGTACGATGCGGTTCAAATAGGCGATCAGTTTCGGCTCGACCCGCACCGAGGCGTTCAATTGGATAAGCGCAAGAATTTCCTCCGCGTCGGTGGCCTGGTGCACCACCGATTCGAGCATCCTGTTTACCTCAATTTGCTTGCTATGCAAACTGAGAATTCGTTGTTCTTCATCTTCCGAAGGATAGTCCACAATGGTCTTGAACATGAACCGGTCCAGTTGTGCTTCGGGCAGAGAATAGGTCCCCTCGCTCTCAATCGGATTTTGCGTCGCCAGTACGAGAAACGGTCGTGGCACGACATGGCTGACGCCATCCACGGTAACGCGATATTCTTGCATGATCTCCAACAAGGCGGCATGCGTCTTCGCCGGTGAACGGTTGATCTCGTCCGCCAACAGGAACTGGGTGAAAACTGGCCCCGGACGGAAACGAAACTCCTGGGTTTTCATATCCAACAACGGAGCTCCAGTAATGTCCGATGGCATCAGGTCGGCGGTGAATTGAATGCGACCAAATTGACAACCCATCACTTTGCCTAACGTTCGAACGAACAAGGTTTTACCTAAGCCCGGCGCACCCTCAATCAACACGTGTCCGTTAGAGAAAAGCGCGACAAGGGTTGCCATGACCAATTCATCTTGACCTACGAATATCTTCGAAATTTCGTTTCGAATGGCCTCGTTCACTTCTCGCATCGATCGAGCAGCAACCGGAATGTGTGAATCGGAATCCATCAACTCGTTTTCTCCTGGTCAGAATGTTGAGAGTGGTTGGACATGGTAACAGTGTTTAGAGGTTCTACCGGACTCAGGTCCGCATTGGACCAAGGGTCATGCAAATCACCGCGAACCGTGCGAAAGTAATGAGCGATGAAATGAAGGGCGCTCTTGCGATCGCCAGTGGACCTCATGGCGTCTCCCAATGCCCGAACGTGTTCGCCAAAATCCTGTGTCGAAACGTCAGGCAGCCTTCGCGGGCGGCCAAAGATAGGAAAGTAGGCAATCGCCAACAGGATTCCCAAAATGGCGATATGGTAGGATACCAAATTGATCGGCCATGTTCTGAACATCCCAAAGCTTTCCATCTCTGTTTCGTCCGAATTCAAAGACGAAACCTTGTGCGAGGCTAGTAGGATCCCAATGGAACCACGCGGAATCCAATCGATCAAGCTATTCGCGAAATCGCGATTTTCCGCTCTTGTCAGTCCAAGATTCAATACCGGTCCCGCATTGGCGACCACATAAATTCGTCCACTGTACCGGGACACATTAGTAACTTGTGATAGAAACGGTATGCCATCGCTGCTGGTGAGAAGCGGTTGAAGAACATAGCTCTCCATCGTTGTTCGTACGGATTCGAAGTTCAATTCAACTTGTTGAATACTCGCTCGAACATCATCTTCGGCAAACGCTTCCAAGGATGCGTATCGCGTCACGACGTCGAGTGGCGAAGCGGGAGGCATGAAATCAATATCGTCATCCGATGTTCGCCAGGAGGTGATGGACGTTCTTGGCTGTCGCGAATCAACCATAAACCACGGACAATAGAGGATTCCATTCAGTTTTTGCCGTTGGACATCCAAATCAGCTTTTTCTAAGGCAGCTCGGTTGCGAAACTCGATCGCGTCAGAGGGGCTCGCTTGTCTCACCGCTGCATTCCAATAGTCTTCGCCTGGATTGCAGTCCCGTCCGAAGTAGATGAACAGCCGATCGGGATCTTCTGCCAACCAGTTGTCGATCCAATCGCATGTGGCTTGGCTCGGAACTCCCAAATCCGTAGGAAACCAAATGATGGTCTGCAATCGTTTGGCCCGTCGACTCAATCCTTTGAGTTTGTAAACGTTGTATCCTCGATTGGTCAGCATTCGCTTGAAGACACTGGAGCCAGCAACGCTATTCTTTCCATTCCAACCGTCCGGCTCCGCGTAAGTAGATTCGGGCAACTTCGAACTCACGCCACAGCCGCCAAAGACAAGCAACAGCGTTGTCAACGCACCGAGTAAGATCGAACTACTTGAAACAGTCGATTGGCGAACGACTCGATGACGTTCCTGCATCATCGCACCTCCGCAACCGCTGCTTGAGAAGCTTTGCTCTCATTAGAACCTGGTATCTCGTTCATGCGTGCCGCGATTCGATCTGAAAATTCCCCAAGCCTGCTCCAACAGGCCTCAAATTGTTCCTCGCTCAACGAGCGTTTGCCAAAAAAGACAACTTCAAATGCCAACATGATTTTTTCGGTGATGCTTCGAAGGACGCGATCGGAACGAATCTCCTGCAAGTACATTCGGTTGGTTTTGCCACGGTGCAGCCGAATGACTCGTCCCTTTTCCAGTTCAACCAACACATAGCTGAAGAGAAAAATGATTGCGCGAGAATAGTCGCCCCGTTGCCGACAGGCGGCCGCCTCCTCAAGAAGACCCGACTTCGGAAGCTCGACGGCAAACGGCAGATCGTGAATCTTCGTCGATTCGTCCGTAACGCCATTCCGCTCGATCCTCTTGCGACCCAACCATGTCCTCCACTGATTCGTGAGAATAAGGTATATCAGGCCAGCAATGAGAAGCCCCAACAGCAAAAAAAAGAGACCACGAAATAAGCCCGGAACTGCCTTCCAAATCGCAGACAAGCTTGGCCAGCTGCTCGAATTTAATCTTCTTTGGGATAGATCATAAATCGACTGATGTCGATCTTCCAAGCGATCCGAGGGAACCTCGGATGGAAATAGAAGCGTGCCATCTGGAGCACACCACTCGCGGCTTGCCCCATCTCTCAGAGCTTTATCTTCCTGGCAGAAGCCGTGCTCCGAGAAAATCACGATCCCGAAAAGGATCAGGAGCAAAATAGAAGCTCGATCCTGCTTCATGCGGCTACCCACCTAGCTGCCTCTGCACGCAGTGCTAGGTCCAGCTCCCAACCTTCGAGGCGAATGCGCGAATCGATATAGATCAGAAAGCGATAGACAGTCGCCCAGGTTGCCACCATCCAGACGTTCAGGGGAAAAAGCAAAGCGTCACACCACCAATTCCATGTCAGATCGAAGAAGCTGTGAAGCAAAAGCGATTCCGCTAGGACGAGGGCAAGTACAAACGCTGGAAGAACCAGCGCCGAGAACATGAATCGTGAGACGAGCTCCCCAAGAAGTTGGCTGTGCAGGAATCCTGTTCGTTTGGCATAGCTCAAGCCCATACCTTGCTTTTTTCCAAAAATGGGAGTCACTTCCAAGATGAGCAGTTCAGGAGCAAACGGGCGGATCGCTCTCGTCAGTACGACGAATCCTAGGAAAAAAACTCCCACAAGCAGAATTTCATAAGAGGGAGCAAAAGCCACATCTCGGGGAACAAACCAAATCAATGGAATGACGAGCAGCCCGCCTCGCGCAATACCCAAGACCACGCAGCATGATACCAATCGATCTTTAAGAACGCTCCAAGCCGTCCTGAAGGATGGCCTCTCAAGAAACATGATTCGACCGAGGATATAGGTCGTTCCTATCAAAGCAAGGGGCGCCTCTGCGAAGATCAAGACCGACTGGTGATAAGCGTAACGCAATCGAAGCGAGGACTCATCAGCACCATAAAAGTTGAACAAAAGAATGCGATCGTAATCTAGCAGAGACCAAGTCACGATGGCATTGATGAGCATGAACGGAAACATGCCCAATATCGACCAGATGATGATCGGCCCCCAATAACGGCGAAAGACGATCAGGCTTAAATCCAGCGACTCCAAAAACGTTCTCTGGCGAATGACAATCTCGGTCCGATCAAGTTGCATGTGGTTCTCCGCGAGGAAATCCAAGAACAACAAAATAGACCATCAGAGAGAAGCTGGACGCCAGTGCCCAGCCGGCCTTGAAGATGTAGGGAATTGCTGATGGAGAAATGAACCCTTCAGTAAAGGCAGCTCCAAAGAACAGAACGACTGAAGCCATCATCACGGGTAGCGCGTTTTGGGCCTGGAATCTCAGCGAGTCCAATCGCGTTAATCCGTTCGTTCGTATCAGCCCCAAGCCCAATCGCAATCCCGCCGCCGCCGCCAGTACGATCGCCGTCAATTCAAATGGTCCGTGAGCTGTCACGAAGGGGAAGAAATTCTCTCCCTGGGGTACGTCCGATCGCGCCATGTAGCCAAAAGCTGTTCCAATATGCGCGGCATTGTAAACCAACGTAAACAACGTCGGGACAATCAGCGGTCCAGTGGCGAAACACTGTAGACCAATCCCCGTATTATTGCGAATGTAGAACGACGACATGAGGATGTAGTGTTCGAAATTCGCGTCCAGAGGCTCATCATACATCTTTTCGAGTTCATCAACTGCCTCTTGACCGAGCACGAATTCAGCGAAATTGGGGAAGCGATTTTGGCTCCAGGCACAAATTGCGGTCAACAAAAACGTGCCGAAAAACAACATGCTGCATGTATGCACACAGCCATCAGCAAATATCTGCTTGGGGGCCGAGTAGAAAATGGTTCGCCACCATTCCTGGAACTGAAATCGTTGAGCTCGATAGAGCTGATTGTGTGCCCGTCCCACGAGTTGATGTAAGTAGGCCGTGGTCGTTGGCGAGAGTCGATAGGAATCCGCCATGGCTAAGTCATTGCAGGCCGCTCGATAAAGTTCCGAAAAGCGGATCATGACCGATGCATCGCGCGTCGCCCGCAGCTTTCGGAACTGGTTGCACATGCGTTCCAGCTCCTGCCAATTCTCGCGTCGCTGATCAAGAAACTCGCCGATGTTCACTTGGCCAACTCCAAGTCCGAAGCAGACCTTGCCACAAAATCACGGTAGTAGAGCGCGCAAAGCAATAAGTCCGCACTCGTGTCTTCCCGAAAGCCGAATCGAGCAAGGAGAGGACCGCTCAGCTTCACGGCGATCTCCTGCCTCAGGCCCTCCCCCAGGCGATGCCGCCTTTCGACATAAAGCGAAACGGCTCTCGCCAAACTTTGCGACATCACGAACGTGGCTGGAATATGCTCGGCTAACATCGGAGCCCGAGGATCAAGCTGCTCGACTTTCAAGGGCAACCAAGCTGCTTCCTCGACCACGACCATCGTATGCGCCGCGATATCTCCGACACGCTGCATGCGCCTTGTCAAGGACATGCTGATCAGACCCACCGCGAAAATAGGAAGGGGGATCTCGATTTCTGGAAAAACATAAGCGACCGGAACAAACGGAAAAAAATCCGCCGCGCGAAGAAAATTGCGGACCGTTGCCTGAACGGCATTGATCGGATGGCCGTCCGTAGAGATCACTCTCAACCCCATGAGTCGCTTTCCTGGCGTTTGGCCATTGAAAACCGCTTCGAAAAAGAGGCCGTAAAACCACTCGAGCACGAAGAGTGATAGTAAGACGACCATAAAGGTAAGTGCTGCTCCAATACCCAGAATTCCAAATCCCGAGAACGTGAGAACCACTGACATGGAAACGATGAACAGGACTCGTAGTACGAAGTCGATCAGAAAGGCGGGAAATCGGCGAAACGGACCAGCCAGCCGATACTCGAATTCAATGTTCTCGGGCGTCGAGACTCGCGTTGTGATGTCGAGTGGCTGCATTCGTTGGTGTTTTAATTGCCCGTTTGTCCAGGTCCTGCCATTCGCCGATTCGTTGACGTATAGTTTACCTTAAATAGATTCTGGAATGAACAGGCGCAAATGGCAGGATGAACCAGAGACTTCGAATTTTGTGTTGTGCGAGCACGATGGTTGGCGGAGGGAGTGAACGCCAGCTTCTCTATCTTCTCAGAGGCTTGGATCGTTCCCGATTCGAAGTTTTCCTCTATCTCCTTTATCCCGAGGGACCGCTCATGGTGCAGATTCCGGACGATGTTCTGCAAACATCGTTCTGGGGCAGTCGAAGCGTCCCGAAGATCAATTGGCCGGGAAGATTTCACCGCGAACAAGTGCGGGACTTAGCCGACACCATCGCACGCTGGAAGATTGATGTCACCTATGATCGATTGTTTCATACCGCAATGATCAACGGCCCAGCTTCGATGCGAACGAAGTGCCCTCGAATATCGACGATCGTCAGTCCACCGTCGCATGACCTTCCCCATGCGGAGAAACGATTTGTTTGGCTGAAGCGACGGTTGCTTGCAAGATCTTACCTTCAGGCCGAACGGTTGCTCGCCGTTAGTTCGACAACTGCCGACGATGCGTCACACTACTACCATATTCCGCGCGATCGGTTTGAAGTCGTGCCGAGCGCGGTCGACTTGGTCCGCATCGATGCCCTCGCCAGCGAGTCCAGTGAACCCCTGCCGAAGGAGTGCTTTCACGTCATCTCCATCGGACGGCTCTCCTCAGAAAAGGGACATGCAACGCTCCTCGCAGGATTTGCTCGATTTATCGAGCTTACCCATGCTCCAAGTCTATTGCACATCGTTGGAGATGGCCCACTTCGGAGTGAACTGGAGTCCCAAGCGGAACATTTGGCGATAAGACAAATCACGCGTTTCTATGGTCACCTCGACAATCCCTACGCATTGTTGTCACAATGCAATATCGTTGTCCTCCCGTCGCATTACGAGGGGATGCCCAACGTCGTTCTCGAAGGTATGGCCTGCCGAGTCCCGGTGTTGGCGACAGCAACTGCTGGCGCGGCATCCGAGTTGCTTGGAAATGGTACGCGCGGCGTGATCATCGACGCTCCTCGACCTGATTGGATTGCTTCTGCGCTGCTTGATTGCTGGAAGCATCCTGCCGTGTGGCTTTCCCGCATTGAATCGGCTCGTCGTTACGTCGAACAACACCACGACCTACCGAGATGGCTGGCTGCGATGGAGTCCATTCTCTTGCAAACCGCAATTCGACAACGGAGTGAGTGAATGCCGCCGCGTGTCGCTACCAACGTCGGAATCGTGACCCTGGCATCCGTCGTTCAACTTGTCTTGCAGTTTGCTCTCCAAGTCGTGCTGGCGAAGCGATTCGGCGCGGGAGCTACTCTGGATGCCTTCAGTGCTGCGTTGATCGTTCCAACCGTTTTGTCCACGATCGTGACCGTTTCATTGAGCTACGTTTTGATTCCCATCCTTTCGGCAAAGTTTTCGTGCAAGGATTCTCGTCAGGATGCATGGAAGCTCACATCAGCCGTCGGATTCTGGGTCGTCCTGTCGTCGATGACGATGGCAGGTCTCCTTGCAGGTGGAGCGAAGCTGATTGTTGGATTTCTTTACCCGGGATTCGAACCTCAAACTCAAGAGACGACGGTTCAAGTCCTCATGTGGTTGGCATGGCAGTTTCCATTGGGGACGGTCGTCTCCTGGATGCAGTCGGTCCAAAACGCACAGCATCGATTTTTCTGGCCGGCCGCAATGGCGGCCTTGGGAGCACTCATCAATCTCATTTGCGCTGTACAGTGGGTCGAAACGGGCATCCTAGGATATGCGCAGGCCATCATTTTCAGCAGTACCATTCATGTCCTGCTGTTGGTTCTTCCAAGTGCTGGGGAGCTGGTCCGAACGCATTGTCTTTGGCACCCTGAAATGAAGCGACTTCTCGTAGCTTGGGCTCCATTGCTTATGGGAAGCATCTATTTGAGGCTTGATCCACTGTTCGATCGCGTCTTTGGATCATTTCTTTCTGAGGGGAGCATTGCTCATCTCAGCTTTGCGCAACGGTTCATCGCGGCTCTCTTGACCATCAGCACTGGAGGGATCTTAACGGTGATCTTTCCTCAGTTTGGAGCTGCTTCGGCACTTGGTAAGGAGGCACTGCGTGAACGATTGCAGAGAAGTTTGCACGGTCTTTACGTTGTTCTGGTGCCGATCCTAATCGGTGGGTGGATGTTCGCCGAGCCGGTAACGAGAGATTTGCTGGAACGAGGTGAGTTCACTCCCGGCGATACCGATGCGGTCGCTCATCTGTTTCAAGTTCTGCTGCTGTTCTTCGTATCAGCGAGTATCGCAGACTTACTTGCTCGAGCCTTTTATTCCCTCGGTGACACTGGGACACCGACCTTGATCGGAGCGATTGGAATGACGATCGGACTCATCGCCAAGTATCTGTTGTCGCAGCGATTCGAAGTAACTGGGCTCGCTTGGGCGAGCGCCGGTTACTACTGTCTCACGACGGTCGCTCTCGGAATGGTGCTTCAACGGCGGATTCCATCCGTTTGGTATTTCGTCCGATTCTCCGAGTTTCTGATCCCCATCGTAGCAAGTCTCTTGTGCTGTGCCGTGGCCCTTGGAATAACACGGCTCGTACCGACGATGAGTACGCTCATCGCCGCACCGGTCGCTGCCGTGTGCTATCCTCTACTGTTAGTGTTGCTACGTGAACCGCTGGCCAGCGAATTGTTCTCAGCGTTATCGGCACGATTGCAAAAGTAAACCCTCGAGGCATCGCACATATCAGGCTTGTTTATCGAGGGCTGCTACCTTGACTGGAAATCGGCACGGGCAGTTTGGCTTCGCGAATATTCGGATCGGTCGGCACAAAGCCCAAGGTGCACAACATATCACGAATCTCGACGAGACTGAGTCCATCCAGCAGCCCGGCAGGCATGAAGGAGAGTTTGCTTGGCGCGATTTCCTCGATTTCCTCCGAAGAAATTCGAACTTCCGTGAGGTCGCTTTTACGAATGGTCACTCCTCCGTCGGAGTGATTCGTGACTAATCCTACGTGGACTTCGCCTCCGGTGGTCAGGACTTTCTGCGAGGCGTACTGATCGCTGATCACATGCGACGGAAAAATGATTGATTCGAGCACTTCTTGACGTGTGAATCGTTTGGCGACCGCAGTCAAATCCGGACCCAACGCAATGCCTTTTGCGTTGAGTACATGACAACTTGCACATCGCCCTTTGTTGTAAGCGGCCAAGCCTGCATCCGGATCGCCGAATCGTCCTTTGGGACTATCGAGATATTCGTTGATGGTTGCCAGGGACCAGCGACTTTTCTCGTTGAGTTCTGGGAGCTTCGCTTCCGGATGATTTGGAAACGTCTTGCTGAACCAAGTCTGCCAAGCAGCGACCTTCTCTTGATCGCTGCTCGCCGTTTCGGATGGCTGAAAACCGATCCAATGTTGAAGCAAACTGAGAGCCGGTTTTGGAGATTCTCCGTCCGCATCCAACGACAATGCTTGAACGATCACTTGTCGAATCGTTTCGGGCTCATCGGTCGCGTCCGGAACAGAAGTTAAGGCACTTAGAATCTCTCCAACCGAGAACGGCTCAAGAATCGGAATGCTGCGGACGAGGTAGTCCCAGTTCTCACCGCCCGGCTGCAATGCCAAACCCATGGCCACCGTGCTCCTACGATCAGGACTTCGGCGCCAAACTTCGCGAAGATACGCCATCGATTCAGGATCGCCACTTCGTGCGAGAACGGCAGTGGCAGCCGTCTTCAGCCGCTTAAAGCTATTGGGCTCCAATCCAGATTGGTCGATTTCTCGATCGATCTTCTTCACTAGCTCACGATCGCTATCGGAAAGTTTTTCGGGCAAGCATGTCAGTGCGACAAACGCTGCGTTGGGCCATTTTTTGCCATTTGCGATAAAGGTTCTCGCTTCTTCGAGAGTCATATTCGCAGCAAACTCCCGTGTCACGTTCAGAATATAAAGTGGGTAGCTGCTTCCCGATTCAGTCAAGAGTGCCTCTTCAAACAATTTCAAGAGATCAATTCTCTCGCTCGGTGTCCACGCATGATGCAAAAACGTCAGATGGATACCAATGTTTAGGCGATCCGCCAACGGTTCTTCGCTGGCCACATAGGTGAGCGCAGACGGAATGATCTCCTCCAATTGCATAGCAATGGCTAGGCGAATCAGCTCCCGATTCAATACGGGCTCTCCGGCGGGAAACTCGGCCAGCACACGTTCGGCAAGAGAGTCAAACCGTTCGCTCGCCGATGGTACTAGATGCAGAGTTACTTGGAGTACTCGCAACATGTCGATGAAATCTTGATCGCTAACGAACCCCTCCATGGCAGCGAGAATGTTGTCAACAATCAGCTCCGCGTTCTCGATTTGCGGTTCAACGGCAATCAGCGCCAAACTGGACTGAATCCGAAGTCGTTGATTGCTGCTTTGAACAAAGGAGCTTTTCCACGAGTCGGTTGCAATTTGCTGAAGAAGTTGCCGCCCCGCGAAGGCAAGCCGTCGATCATCGCTGGTGAGAAGTGGTATCAGTTGATTCGGATCGATGACCACCTTGAGTCGAGTTAACGATTCGCAAGCAGTCCGCTGGACCAAGCGATTGGGATCGGACAATAGTTCGACCAACCTAGCAATGGCATCCTCATCCGAGGACTTCAACCCCAGGAGACGAGCCGTTTTCTGTCGAATGGCTTCGTTCGACGATTTACTGAGTTCGACCAGCAGCGTGGTCGGCGGTACGGGGCCAAGCAACTGCATCAAGTCCAGCGCTCTGGTACGATAGCGAGCTGGGTTGTCATTGCTGTAGGCGACCCCCAACACCAACTCTTCCCAGTTGGAACCAAGTTCTTTCTTGGTCAAAGCGACTTGCTGCCGCCCCCAAGCGGAACTGATTTGCGGAAATCGAATAGCCTTCGTGATGCCTTGCCCTAAATCGCTTGGCTGATAGTTCGACGTGCCTGTCCAAGCTACTCGATAGATGCCACCTGTCGTTCCGCGTCCACCCGTGCAAAAGTAAAGTGCTCCGTCCGGGCCTACTTCCAAATCGGTGATGTTCAAAGGTTGACCGCGCAAAAACACATCGGCCTGTCCTCGGAATCCCGCTCCATCTGGATTCAATTGCAAACAGAGGACTCGCCCTTCCGACCAGTCCGCCAAAAAGAGCGATCGGTGATACTCTTTCGGAAAGGCATAATGGTCATAAACGGCGATACCCGTCGGCGATCCTCGCCCCGTTTCTACCAAAGGGGGTAGCCGATCCAGGTAATAGGAAGGCCAATTTGCCCAGCCACTGCGCCACCCAAACTCCGAACCTTCTTGAACTTCCAAAACCCGAGTCGGCTGATACCAGACTGCACCAACGTCGGATTCCATATCGCTGTCGTGGATGAATAGTGACCCGTTTGGGTGGAAGGCCAGATCGTATGCGTTGCGAATCCCTCCAGCGATTGTCTGAACGGCTCCACTATTGATGTCGACCCGCACAACCGTCCCGCCGGGCGCTCGAACGCCTGCGGCATGTCCACCTGGATCCTCCAAACGCGGCTGAACGACGTCTCCTTCATAGTAAAATTGATAGGTGCTTGAAGAGCTCGGCTCGCTATCCATGGTGACATGATTTCCCAAGATCATGTAGACAAATCCATCCGGACCAAGTGTCAATTGATGGGCACCGTGCTCTCCGGGCGATCCCTTAAAGCGAACAATCAACTGCGTCTTTTCAAGCGATCCATTCCGATCTGCGTCGATCAGTCGGTAGAGCCCGCTTCCTTCGGGACCATCGCCGGTCACAAACACGTCGCCGTTGAGCGGCAAGATGCCTTGAATATTCTTGACCGAGTCTCCATATTCGCGAATCTTGTCGGGTATCCCGTCCCGATTCGAGTCGTACACCAGGAACAAACCTGCTCCCTCCCGAGATACGACAAGATGCCCAAACTCATTGAATGCGAGAGCAATCAACGACCCGGTTTCCGAGTCGGAGAGAATTCGCTGAACGATAAAGCCTTGAGGAGCGGTAAACTGTCGATCATGCGAATCGATCGGATTAGTTACGGTCGGCTCCGAGAGTGCGTTCCCTTTGGAAGTTCGAGCGTCGACGATGGGCGGCAATGATGAATTTCGAGCGTCCTCCCATGGCGCTTTCTGCCCGAGCTTTCCCAGTACTTGCGCTGCAGCCCATTCCGAATCATCGAAACCTACCGATGTCCACATCCTCGTTGCTTCGAGCGATGTCTTCCAAGAATCATCACTTGGGAAGTTCCGCCATGGCTGACCCACTGGTTTGATTTGCAACCGGACAGCAACTCCCGCTGATCCTCCAGAGATATTTGTCCCTTTCACACAGACGACATTTCGCCCTCGAATGAGCATGCGCGATACTTCGTACTGATCCAGGGCCTTCGCGGAGTTCCCGCGTCCAGCAAGCCGACCATTGACGTACAGTTCATACGTATCATCTGCGGAGATATCGATTCGAGCTTGCTCGACATTCGACAAAGTTATTGTCTTCCGAAAATAGCAATCTCCGGCGGGTACACGGCCGGGAAGTTGTTCGGGTGACCAAATCCACTGAGCTTCTTGAGCGAACAGCCAACTCGAGGCCCCAACAACGAAGAGAGATACGACGAAACAGATGCAGATTAAGGACGTTCGATGAATCACCTTGCCACTCCTTTTCAATCTGCGGAACTTAGCGAATTGGCGATCCAAACCGCAAGATCATTTCAAGGCATGCCTGCAATCTGGAAAAATGCCCTTCAATCCCGACACTTCTTTGGTAAATCCTTGAAACGTGCTGCCCTGAGGCCAGACGATTCGCTAGCCTTACTCTCCAGAATGGAGATGGTGAAATGCGCAGCAATAATCAACTGCTGGCATAAGCTAAGCGACCGTGGCGGCCGTTACCGATGTTCACGGCACATAGTTCTTCTTGGCCAGTAATGCCTGCAGTGGCTTTGAGAGAAGAAAAAATGCTGGGACGAGGCAGGTACTGTCAAGACTGGAGAGACATCGCAACGGTAACCGAACACGCCCCACGCGCGGGCCGCCGCTTATTTGGCGCATAACGTGGTCCGTTCGCTTCCAACGATGCATCGCCAATTCAGCTCTGGCCCTGCGGTTAAACGAGGGTCCTGACTCCACTCGTGAACGCGCACATCGCAACGAGAAATCGCCAAACGTCGGTACATAGAATGCGACTTTCGTTCATCGAACTCGGTTCGTTGGCTGATCGGCTTCTTTGCCAGAGGCGGAAAGAAGGACGCGGAATTGCATACGATGAGCGACTTAGGAAAGGCTAACTGGCAGGCCAGATTCAGATATTGCAGGAGCTGTTATGCGTGGCGGTTTCAACGGACCGTGACCTTCCGAACTGCGACCTAGACACACTCAACGTCCGCCTCGCCGATTTGCATCAATGCCTCCGCAAGCGGCACCGCTGAAAGTTCGTAATACTCGATGTCTGGGATGAACAAAGGATGGAGCGCTGCACTCGCCGTAGTTATCACTCGAGAATGGCAATGTCCGCATGGCGAACTTACGGACTGAAACTTTGCTGGCCGTCAACTCTTAAACTTGCTGCCTGAGTTACGTAAGCAGCCAGGTTTTACCATCAAGGATTTTCGGCGGCCGAGAACGAGTCCATTGCTGCTACCTTCGGTTTTGACCACATCAGGGAAACATTGGAAGCGATTGCTCTACAAAAAAAGCTCCGCGATTCTGTTGCTGGCCACAAAAATCTTTCTAAACCCCAACCAAGGGAATCGGGCTAGATTTGCCGTCGCATACAGCAGTTCTTGTACTTCTTTCCAGAACCGCAGGGGCACGGATCATTGCGTCCGATGCGATCACCGGTTCGGCGGATTGGTTCCATCTTCTTTTTCTCATTACCCGCGTCGTTAGCCGCTTGGATATCTTTCTGCTGCTGCTTCATGAATTCCGACTGAGGTTGCACGCTATCATGGCGGGCTTGCGTTTCCACAAAAGCGCTGCGAAGGTCAAGTTGCGAAAAGCCTTCCATGCGCAAAATAACGTCGGTGACGCGCTCGCCGATATTGAGCCACATTTGCTGGAACAATTTCATTCCCTCGCGCTTGTACTCGACTTTGGGGTCCATCTGCGCATAGCCCTTCAATCCAATGGCGCTTTTCAGATGGTCCATGGCGAGCAGATGATCCTTCCATGCGGCATCGACGATACTGAGGAGAACCTGCCGCTCCATACGGCGGATTTCGGGACAGAATCGTTGTTCTAAGTACTGCGTTGCTTTGAGTCGGATTTCTTTGGCATCAAGCAGCAGGATCGCGTCGCGATCAACTTCCCAATGCAGCTCATTCTTGAGCCATGCAATCATCGCGTCGACTTTCGATTCTGATTTATGGGC
This sequence comes from Pirellula sp., assembly GCA_037440405.1. Lineage (GTDB taxonomy): Bacteria > Planctomycetota > Planctomycetia > Pirellulales > Pirellulaceae > JANMGV01. The sequence goes on from JBBIUE010000022.1 coordinate 44,968, forward strand.
ATCGCGGAGTTTGACGTTCTCCATCTCATCGCCGAATAATGCCGTGAGATGCATTTCCAATTCAGCGGTTGCTGCGTAGCTTCGATCAAGCGAACGCTGGCTGGCGGAGGAAAGCGTGGCCAAGACGTCAGCCTGCGAGCTCGCTCCTAGGTTGGCCAACTCAGGATTGTCGAATCGCTGGACTGCCCATTGTCGGAGCGCATCGGCTTGAATTTGGTAGGTGGTAGGGCCGACCTGTGTTTTGAAGCGATCTAGCGCCGCCAGGATCGGGACTTCCCGCGCACGAACTTCATAGGCCTGCTCCGCTTGCTTGAACAGTTCCTTCGATACATCGTTGAATTCCTGGTCGACAAAACTTTGCGGGGAAACGTCGACCGAGAACTTGCTTTTCATCCAATCGGCCAGCATCCGTCCACCGTAATTTTCATCGAGATAGGCAAGCCCCTCGGCGAGATCGACGCCTGCAATGCGCTCGCGGGCCATTTCCAACAAAGCGGTGTCAAGCTGATCTCGGCCGAACTTCTTGAGTTCACTCATGCGCAAGTTGATTTGATAGCGCGACTGCAACCACTTGATGAGCGCCTCCCAGTTCCATTCGGACTCCTCCTCCTCGGCTGGCAGACATTCGTCGATGACATCGACGATCTGTGTTTCCGCGGCGCGCTCGGCCAAATCCTTTGCATAGTTTTCAGCGGAACTGCGATCGATTCCCTTGAAGTCCTTCGCATCCAATTGGCATGCCAATCGAGGACCGGCCCACTTGGCAAAGGATTCCGGTCCGAACATGGGATCAAGGAATTGCTCGACGTATTTATCGACTTGCTCGCGGATTTGATCCAAGACCAGTTGGCGGCAACTTGTCCCTTCCAAGATGAGCTGGCGATAGGAATAGACTCGCTTTCGCTGGGTGTCCATCACTTCGTCGTATTCGAGGAGATTTTTGCGAATCTCAAAATTTCGCTCTTCGACCTTCTTTTGAGCGGCAGATATGCGTCTGCTAATAAAAGAGCTTTCGATGGAGTCTCCTTCCTTCATGCCCATCCGTTGCATGGTGCTGCGAACGAAGTCGCCCGCAAAAATTCGCATCAAGTCGTCTTCGAGCGAGAGATAGAAGCGACTGCTGCCGGGATCGCCTTGACGTCCGCAACGACCTCGAAGCTGCAAGTCGATCCGTCGCGACTCATGCCGCTCCGTTCCGATGACGTACAAGCCTCCAAACTCGCGGACTTTTTCTCCCTCCTCTTTCATCTTTTGAGAGGTCTCAATCTCTGAAACCAGTGTATCCCAGACTTCGCGAGGTACTTCGAGACGGGTTGGGTACTGATCTTGAAGCTGTGCCCATGCCATGGTCTCTGCGTTTCCACCGAGAATGATGTCCGTGCCTCGACCGGCCATGTTGGTAGCAATAGTGATGGCGTTAAGCCTTCCCGCCTGAGCGATGATCTCTGCCTCACGGCGATGTTGTTTTGCGTTGAGCACTTGATGCCGAATGCCTCGCCGCTCCAGAAGTTCACTCAATCGCTCACTCTTCTCGATGGACACGGTACCAATCAGGATCGGACGCGAATGCCGTTCGATTTCCGCAATCTCCGACTTCGGCAAAGCAACGGTCTGGCGATCTTCGTTGTCGCGAAACGTAATCTCCTCGTCGTTTTCTTTGAGAATGCTTCCGATGCGACGTTCGCCCTTGCGGGTGTAGATGGTGTCATAGCGGTGGACGCGCTCGACCTCATCAGCAAGTGCGTGGAATTTTTCCTTTTCCGTGAGGTAGATCACGTCGGGATGCTCGATCCGCTTCATTCCGCGATTCGTCGGGATGGCAATCACGTCGAGCTTGTAAATCTTCCAGAACTCGTTCGCTTCCGTCATGGCTGTTCCCGTCATACCCGCCAACTTCTTGTAGAGCTTAAAGAAGTTCTGCAGGGTGATCGTCGCCAGCGTCTGCGTTTCCTCCTTGATCGGAACACCCTCCTTGGCTTCGACGGCCTGATGCAAACCGTCGCTCCATTGCCTGCCTTCCATCAAGCGACCAGTGAATTCATCGACGATGATGATCTGACCTTCTTTGATGACATAATTGACGTCGAGTTTGTAAAGGTGATGCGCTTTCAGTGCGTTGTCGATCAGGTGCGGCCATTCCATATTGCCTGCGGTATAGAAGCTCTCGACTCCAGCAAGTTTCTCGGCACGACGAACGCCTTCATCGGTCAAATTCACGGTATGGTCTTTTTCGTTGACGATGAAGTCGCGCTCCCGTTGCAAGCTCATCGCAATTCGATTGGCATCGGCATACTTCCGCACGTCCTGGTGGGCAGGACCGGAAATGATCAAAGGAGTTCGAGCCTCATCGATCAGAATATTGTCCACTTCGTCCACAATTGCGAAATGAAGTGGCCCCTGAACCTGTTGATAAAATGGGGGGAAACGACCATCACCACGAGCCGCAAGCTTCATGTTATCGCGAAGGTAATCGAAACCGAATTCGTTGTTGGTACCGTAAGTAATGTCGGCACTGTATGCGAATTGCTTTGCTTCGTTCTCCATGCCAGCTTGAATGTTACCGACGCGCAAGCCGAGCCCCATATACAACGGCCCCATCCATTCCATATCGCGCCGAGCCAAGTAATCGTTCACGGTGACGACGTGGACGCCACGTCCTTCCAAAGCGTTGAGATAGGCCGGCAGCGTTGCGACGAGCGTCTTACCTTCCCCGGTCACCATTTCCGCAATGCTGCCCGAATGGAGCACCATGCCACCGATGAGCTGGACGTCATAGTGTCGCATACGAAGAAAACGTCGTCCGGCCTCGCGACAGACAGCAAACGCTTCAACGAGGATGTCATCAAGCGTTTCACCCTTCTTTAACCGCATGCGGAAAAAATCGGTTTGTTGACGCAACTCCTGATCCGTCAAGGACTGCATTTTGGGCTCGAGTGCATTGATCTCGGCCACTCTAGCCTGCATCCGCTTGACCTGCCGAGCATTGGACGATCCAAAGATACCGGTTAAACTCCGTTCAACGCCCGTAAGCAATCCGTTGAAAAAAGTCCCCGTGCCTTCCCAGAGCTTTTCAAGCAATTCCATGGCAACACTAAATGATGAAAGGGCATCGAACACTCGGCGCGGACGAGCGTTTCTATTCAGTTCATGATACAATCGAGAGCCAAAAATCGGCGCTGGACAAACGAAAACTCGATTATCAGGGAAAATGGCTCATTTATGCAACGCCAGAAAGCGCGATCTGACGTTCAGAATGGAGACGTTTTTCGGATTCCTGACTTTCTTACCCTTCCGTGCCGAGTTCCAAGAGTTCGCTTCCTCCAATCAGCACCTTCCCCACCACTCGACTGCGTCTGACTGCATGTTCATCATCGAGATTCGCAATTTAAGAAAGAACTTTGGCGAAGGAGAGCTTCTGGTTGAAGCTCTTCGTGGCGTTGATCTATCGATCCAACGAGGCGAGTTTGTCGCAATTATGGGACCGTCAGGTTCAGGCAAAAGCACGCTTCTTGGAATCCTGGGAGGTGTGGACACTCCGACATCTGGTAACGTTCTCCTCGAGAGAGTCGACCTAGCAAAGCTCAATGACGACCAACGAACGTTGATGCGCCGTCGCCGGATCGGATTCATTTTTCAGGCCTTTAATTTGTTGCCTACACTATCAGCACTTGAAAATGTCGCTTTGCCCCTTGAACTGGATGGCGTGGGAAGGCGAGACGCGACGGAACGAGCGATGGAAGCATTGAAGACGGTCGAGCTCGAATCGCGAGCCCATCATGTTCCTTCCAAGCTTTCCGGAGGTGAGCAACAGCGCGTGGCCATCGCTCGTGCTCTTGTTGTGCGGCCAGCGATTATCTTGGCCGACGAACCAACGGGCAATCTCGACAGTCGCCAGAGTCAGCGAATGATTCAGTTGCTCGCCAGCCTCGCCGACGAGCAACAGCAAACAATCGTCATGGTGACGCATGATCCCCAAGTTGCGAGAGCAGCCCGACGTCTCCTGCTCTTTCGGGACGGAACGATTGAGCGAGACGTCCATCAATCGCAAAGGGACGACGTTCCAGTTCTTAGCAGTTCGGGGAAGCAATGATTCTGTGGCGGTTCTCTTGGCGAGAATGGAGGCGAAGGCCACTACGGACATGGCTGACGCTCCTAAGCGTGATCATCGGAGTCGGTGCCGTCGAGTCGGTTGCGTTATCCACGGATAGCGCTCGGCGAGCTCAAAAAGCCATGCTGCAATCGGTCATGGGGAGAGCCGCTCTCGAAATCTCGGCTGCGGGGGGGGCCGAATTCGATGCTGGGATCGTCGACAAACTTCGCGATATTCAAGATATCGCCGCTATCGTACCGACCATCCACCGATTCTGCAGTCTCACCGCTGGCGACAAAAAAGCTCGGGTTCAAGTGCTGGGTATCGATCCACGAGTCGATCGCATCGTTCGCGATTTCCAATTCGTCCAAGGTGGCGACTTCAAAAGCGACCGCCAGTTCTGGCTTGAGGCCAGCTTTGCGGAATCGCTGAATATGGGAGTCGGAGATGAATTGCAAATTGCAACCTTGAGAGGTGGATTCAAGAAGTCCAAAATTGCCGCGATCATTCGACCGACGTCGGGAAGCCATCTCTCATCCGGAAGTGTCGTGATGATCCCGATTCAGACAGCGCAGAATTGGTTTCGCAGTCGCAACCGAATCGACTCGTTACAGATCGTACTACAGGACGAAAGCAAACTTTCGGCGGTGCAGGCAACCATTCAGGAACAGCTCCCCGAAGGATTGACTGTCCGACTTCCACAGATTCGAAGTCAGATCGCGGACGAGCTGACGTTGGCCAGCAATCAAGGTCTGATGATGGCGACCGGATTCGCCTTAGTCATCTCGATTTTCATCATCTACAACACGTTCCAAATGAATGTGGGAGAGCGTCGCCGTCAGATCGGGATGTTGCGGGCTCTCGGCACAACTCGCAGCCAAATTACTTGGATGATTTTTCGAGAAGGATTCTTACTTGGGTTGATCGGTTCCATGATAGGAGCCGTTATTGGTTGGTATGGGGCGGCGCTGCTTTCCAAGGCGACGACCGACCTATTGCAGGTGGGACCGATTCCACAGGTTTGGAGTTGGCGAGCCTTTTCGTTTGCGACGGCGTCCGGACTGGCGGTCTCGCTCATCGGTGCCTACTCACCTGCCAGAAAGGCCAGTCGTCTTCCCCCTTCCGATGCGATGCGGCCTGTTGCGTCGACCGACTTCGAAAAGCCTAGCCGCAACATGCTGCGTCTTGGAGCTGCCGCCTTTCTTCTGGGCTTTGGATCGTTGATCGGTTGTATTGCAGGTTGGGTCCCGATCGAACATTCGGCCACAGCGGCCATGGTCGGATTGCTGGGAATGATACTCATGCTCCCCTCGATTTTGGAACCGATCAGCCGCTGGATTTTGCAGTTGATCTATCGGTGGCTCGGAGTACCTGGTCGCCTAGCACAGCGTCAGCTGATGCGGCACGTCGGACGATCTTCGCTGACCATTGGCATTTTGTTCATCGCTGTGAGCACGGGTTTAGGGATGGCCTCAACCATCCTCGACAATATTCGCGACGTGAAGCGTTGGTACGCGAAGAGCCTGGCTGGCGATTTTTTTGTTCGAGCTGCCATGCCGGACATGGCGACGGGACGCTCGGCCGATCTTCCCATGGAAATCGTCGAAAAGATCAAGGCGTCATCGGGGATCGTCTCCATCGATGAGTTGAGCTTTATCAACGCCAGGAGCGGAGAATGGACGGTGCTCATCGTCGCCAGAGATTATCACGATCGGCACGCGGATCTCTTTGACATTGTAGAAGGGGAAGCAGCCGGCATTCTTGACAAGTTGCGTGACGGTCAAGTCGTGGTGGGATCGGTGCTCGCAGAGCGTAGCGGGCTCAAGGTGGGCAGTGTAATAACTCTGAATTCGTTGCAAGGAGAAGTTCCACTCACGATCGCAGCGATCGTCAACGACTACCTCGGCGGAGGACTGACCGTCTATTTGGACCGCTCCATCGCGGAGACACTCTATGAAGTCGAAGGTGCCGATGCGTTGATTATTCAGGCTATTCCAGAGCGTCGGCGCGAGTTGGAAGCGTCCTTGAGGGCCATATGTCAGGAAACGGGTTTGCTATTCCAATCTTACGGCGATCTCGTTGACTACATCCAAAAGAATATGGATGGAGTCGTTGCGGGTCTCTGGGCGGTGCTCGGATTGGGCTCTCTCATCGCGGCGATTGGTCTGCTGAACACATTGGCGATGAACATCCTGGAGCAAACGCGAGAGATCGGCCTGCTGCGTGTCGTCGCGATGACACGATCTCAGGTCCGCTGGCTGATTCTCACCCAAGCCATGATGATGGGGATCATCGCATTAGTACCGGGCATCGTGATGGGAGTCTTCATCGCGTTTTTGCTCAACCTCTCGACGCGTCCGGTCACGGGTCATGCGATCGAATTCGTCGTTCGCCCCTGGCTGATCATCGGCGTCCTATTTGCGGAAGCAGCCATCATCCTGGTGGCCTCAATGGTACCAGCGGAACGAGCGGCCCGCTTGCCTGTCAGCGAATGTTTACATTACGAGTAGCTTTCTTTTCGGAGCAACTTTCATGCCGATTCCTGTGGACTGGATCGTTGCTGGTTTCTTCATTCTCGTGGTGCTTGGCGGTATCGCCTTTTTTGTGTTCGAGCACTTTCGAGTGAAACAGATTCGTGCTGCAGCAGAGTCGCTAGGGCTGGAATTTCGGGATCGATTCAACGAAACAATCGCCAATCGCTTTATGCAATTCTCGCTAGCTCGACGAGGGTCCGGAAAACTGTCCAGCAGTGTCATCCACGCCGATACGGAGGACATTCAATTGCAGTTGTTCGACCACACTTTCTCGACCGGGGCGGGCAAGAATAAGCAGACGCATCGCTTCTCGGTGTGCATGATCCATTCACCGCGAATTCAAGCTCCTGGCTTTGAAATGGAGCCCGAAGGGTTCTTCAGTAAATTGGCTCAGATGGTCGGAAAGCACGACATTAACTTTGAAGATGATGCCGAATTCTCCAAGCGTTTCCAATTGCGTGGAACCCACGAGCCGTCGATTCGCGAATTTCTGACTCGGCAACGACGCCAAGCTCTGCTTCAGTGGCCGAACTTGCATCTTCAGGTGCAGGGCAAGTCGATGATCGTTTTTCGGAAGGGATCGGTCAGGGCATGTCAAATAGGCGAGTTCATGAAGTTTGGCTTGGATGTCTTCGAAGTGATTGCCGACCCTGCTGGTGCCTCGGACAAGGCGACCTAGTGACCTTACGTTTTCATCACCCTTTCGTGGCTTTGGATGTCGTACAACCGGTCAGTCCAGCAAACCCATGACATTCTTGAGGCAGCACGAGCGAAATCGGTCTTCGCAAACTGTTACACACGAGATGAGGTACTCGCGGATTGCCAGTGAATTGGCCATTATTCACAACCAGCTCGTGAACGATAACCGTTTGCGAAAATCGCATTCGTGGTATACTACTAGATGTCTCGACCGATCGAAGCTCGCCTTCATTTTGTAGTCGAGATCCCGCCTCACTATAGGTCGCGAAAGCTTCGAGACCTGTCTGACTTGATGTCGAACGCTTTAGGCGAACACTTTCCAACCTTCCCCAATTATGACGAATCTCAGCCAACCAATCTTGCACCCTCTGTTCCACCTAGGTCTCTGCTGCGCCTTACAAATCTTATGGTCGGAAATCGGCTTTAGTATAGACGTACCGACTTACAATCGTGATGTGCGACCCATTCTCGCGGATGCTTGTTTTGCTTGTCATGGGCCCGACAGTGCGGCACGTCAAGCGGACTTGCGACTGGATCAGCGGGAACAGGCAATGGAGCGAGGTGCCATCGATCCCGGAGCCATGGATTCGAGTGAACTGATTCGTCGAATTTTTGCAACCGAACCATCTGAGATCATGCCACCTCCCGAATCGCACAAGACGCTCACCGAGGAACAGAAGCAGACTCTTGTCGAGTGGATCAAGGCCGGAGCAGAGTATGAGCCTCATTGGTCGTACCTTCCCCCGAGATCGCCAGATTTGCCAGAGACACGAAGAAAAGATTGGGTACGCAATCCGATCGATCGATTCGTTTTATCGAAACTGGAATCGGTCGGATTGGAACCAGCTCCTGAAGCAGACCTTCGGCAATTGGTCCGGCGCGTTTCACTCGACTTGACTGGGCTTCCGCCCACTCCGCAGGAGGTTGATGAAGTCGTTATGGATTCGCGTCCGGAAGCTTATGAGCGCTATGTCGACCGGCTTTTGCAAACCGATGCCTGGGCGGAGCAGCGAGCCAGATATTGGCTGGATTACGCTCGCTATGCAGATACACACGGCATTCACTTCGACAACTATCGTGAGATCTGGGCTTATCGAGATTGGGTCATTGACGCCTTTCGTCGCAATTTGCCCTTCGATCAGTTTAGTATCGAACAGCTTGCTGGCGACCTCTTGCCGCAACCAACGCTCGACCAACTCATCGCCACTGGCTTCAATCGGTGCAATATCACCACGAATGAAGGTGGCGTGATCGAAGAGGAATATAAGGTCTTGTACACTCGAGATCGAACGGAAACTGTTGCACAGGTTTGGCTTGGAATGACAGCAGGCTGTGGCGTTTGCCACGATCACAAATTCGATCCGTTAAGCCAGCGCGAATTTTATGAATTGTCAGCATTCTTTAATAACACGACTCAGGGAGGATTGGATGGCAATCGGAAAGACACTCCACCCATTGTGCCAGTTCCGAGAGTCGAAGATCGGGCGCGATATGATCAACTGGACGGTTTGATCGCCGCAGCGAAGAAGGAATCCGAGTCCCTGCGTTCAAATGCGCGAGACAGGTTCAACGTCTGGATTACCGACCATCAGGCTCTTGCCTCTGCTCGCGAGGAGTACACGCGTGCCCCTAGCGACGAGAAGCTTCTCATTCACCTGCCCCTTTCGAGTGCCGAGGAACTAGGTCTTCCCTATTGGCATCATGGCGAGTGGAAGCACCTGCAACTTGCATCATCACCATCATGGAAGCCTGGGTACATCGCGAAATCGGCTTGGCAAAATCAGGTCGAGCTGACGCCGGCTTGGGATGAATTAGGGGATTTCGAGAACGATCATTCATTCTCTGTGTCGCTCTGGGTCAAGCTGGAAACCGCAAATCAAGGTGGAGCTATCTTAGCCAGAATGGACGAAGCCAATCAGTATCGCGGCTGGGACGTTTGGCTCGAAGGTGGCCGGATCGGCATGCACATCATCCACGCTTGGCAACAAGATGCGTTGAAGGTCGTTGCGAACACTCCTTTGGCGGTCAATCAGTGGCATCATGTTGCGATTACCTATGACGGTTCAAGAAAGTCGGGGGGGATCGAGATTCACGTTGACGGAGTTCGTCAAGATGTTGGCGTACAAGCCGATAGCTTAACAGGATCCATTCGTACCACAGTACCTCTAGCATTGGGACGACGTAGTCAAGGAGCCCACACCGCCGGTGCGATCGTCCAAGACATTCGCATCTACGGCGTCAAGCTGCCCTCGGAGAACATTCGGCAGCTCAAGGATTCTTTGCGAGCGCACTACCTCCTGAGCATCGATGTTGTGGCGGCTTCGGACCAAGAAAAAAATGAACTCTTCGATTGGTATCTCGAGCTGCACGAACCAGCATTCGTTGACTCTCGCAATCAGTTGAGATCGCTTGAGCGGGAAAAGGCGGACATCGAGGCTCGGGGAACGATTGCCCATATCACGACCGAACGTTCGGAACCGGCGAAGGCTTTTGTGCTTAATCGCGGTGAGTCGACGCTCAAACCCCTCACTTCTTGCCACCCTTCCCGGACGATCTTCCGAAAAATCGGCTTGGGTTTGCACGATGGTTATTCCAGCCGGGGCATCCGCTCACGAACCGCGTCACAGTGAATCGGTTTTGGCAAGAGATATTCGGAACGGGGTTGGTAGCATCGTCGGGAGATTTCGGAGTCGCCGGACAATTGCCATCGCATCCGGAGCTCCTGGATTTCCTGGCATTGCAGTTTGAGGCGGAACATTATGATGTCCGCCAGTTTTTTCGATTGATGGTGACGAGCGCAACTTACCGACAAAGCTCGGTAGTCACGGCCGAAAAGCTGCAGTTCGATCCGGAGAATCGGTTGCTTTCTCGAGGACCGCGATATCGGATGGATGCCGAAATGCTTCGGGACATGGCGCTGGCTGCTAGTGGCTTGCTCTCGCGCAAGATCGGTGGGCCGAGCGTCAAGCCGTACCAACCTCCCGGTGTCTGGGAGGCAGTTGCCATGCCGGAAAGCAATACGCGCAACTACCAAGAGGATTCGGGAGAGAATCTCTATCGTCGGAGCATGTATACGTTTTGGAAACGTGCCGCCCCTCCTGCCTCGATGGAGATTCTGAATGCACCGAATCGTGAGACGTGCACCGTGCGCCGCGAACGTACGAACACTCCCTTGCAGGCGTTACTTTTTTTGAATGATCCGCAGTTTGTGGAAGCCGCTCGACATCTGGCACAGAAGGTTCTGCTGACGTGTCAGGGGGAGTCTTCCATGGAATTTGATCGAGTGCAGTGCATGGCCCTCCACTTGATCTCTCGGCCGTTTAGTGCTGAAGAATTGTGTGCCATTCAAGAGAGTTTGCCGAGTCTCACAAAGTTCTATCGAACCCATCCCGAGGAAGCGGAACGACTATTATCTGTTGGACGATCGCCCGTTCCCGAGTCACTCGATCGTTCTGAGCTCGCGACGTGGACCATGGTTGCCAATATCCTGATGAATCTCGATGAAGTGTTGTGCAAGTGAGGATACGACAATGACGCACCGTCTGACTGTTCACCCACTTTTCGAAAAGTACGTGCGCTCCGAAACGCGACGGCAATTCTTCCGACTCGGAGCGAACGCCTTAGGCATGGGAGCTCTAGCCGCACTCGGCTTAGGTCGAGATGCTTCCGCAATGGATACCAGCGAAATCCCCACCAAAGATCGCGGTCTTCTCTCCCTGCCTCATTTTCCACCTCGGGCCCGCAACGTCATCTATCTGCACATGGTCGGCGGCCCCTCGCAGATGGATTTGTTCGATTACAAACCTCAGATGAAAGAGTGGTACGACAAGGATTTGCCTGACTCCATTCGAAATGGTCAGAGATTGACCACGATGACCAGCGGCCAAGCTCGTTTTCCCATTGCCCCTTCCAAGTACCGCTTCGAGCAGCACGGGGAATGTGGCATGTGGATTTCCGAGCTTCTGCCCTGGACGAGCAAAATTGCGGACGACCTTTGCTTGATCCGAACCATGCATACCGAAGCGATCAATCATGAACCTGCGATCACGTACATGCAGACCGGCAACATGGTGACCGGAAGACCGTGCATTGGCTCTTGGCTCTCGTATGGCTTGGGATCGATGAATGACAATCTTCCAACATTTGTCGTTCTGGTCGCCCAACCAACCAACAAGGAGCAAATTCAGGCAATTTCAGCACGATTGTGGTCCTCAGGCTATTTGCCAGGGGAACATGCTGGAGTCAGTTTCCGCGCGCAGGGCGATCCCATCCTCTTCATCAACAATCCTCCAGGTGTTCCGACCGAGATCCGGCGAACAACGTTAGATGCCGTTAAGAGGCTCAATGAATTCAACTACCAAGCTGTCGGCGATCCAGAAACACATACTCGCATCCAACAGTATGAGCTTGCTTTCCGGATGCAGTCGAGCGTTCCTACCTTGACGAACATTCAAGACGAACCCGAAAGCACATTCCAGCTCTACGGGGAAGAAGCCAAGCAGCCAGGTACATTTGCCAATTCCGTCTTGCTCGCGCGGCGAATGGTCGAGAGTGGCGTTCGGTTCATTCAAATCTACTTGAACAATTGGGACCATCACTCCAACGTGGGCGGACGTTTGCCCATGCAATGCAAAGATGTCGACCAAGCCTGCTATGGTCTGATCCAGGATTTGAAGAACCGTGGATTGTTTGATTCGACGCTCGTGATTTGGGGGGGTGAGTTCGGTCGAACGATTTACTCTCAGGGTGGACTGTCTCCCGATAACTACGGGCGAGATCATCATCCTCGTTGTTTCAGCATGTGGATGGCTGGTGGCGGTGCCAAAGGTGGAACCATCTACGGTGAAACGGATGATTTTTCGTACAACATCATTCGCGATCCTGTGCACATTCGCGATTTCCATGCCACCATTCTGCATTTGCTTGGAATCGATCACGAGCGTTTCAACTACAAGTTTCAAGGTCTGGACCAACGCCTCACCGGTGTGTTGCCCGCCAAAGTGATCCGCGAACTGATTTCCTAAAGGTTGCTTTCTTGGCTTTCATCGATCATGTACTCGTCAAGCTTCACGACAGGATCATACCTGTAACCTTGGCGGGTTCGGGCCCGCCGATCCTGTTCGTTCACGGCTTTCCTCTCTCTCGGTTCATGTGGAGTGGCCTTTGGAAACGTTTGATGTCCCAGTACCTCTGCATTGCTCCCGATTTGCGAGGTTTTGGTGACGCCGCAATGGAAGAGAAGCCATTTTCGATGGCTGACCTTGCCGACGATTTAGTCCGACTGCTAGATGAATTACAGGTTCGCTCGCCAGTCGTGCTGGCCGGTCTGTCGATGGGGGGATATGTAGCTTTCGAATTCCTGGCAAGGCATCCTGACCGCGTCAGCCACTTGGTATTGATGGATACGCGAGCGTCCTCAGACACTCAGCAAGCTCGAGAGAATCGGCTCTCGATGGCCGATCGTCTCTTAGTGGAAAGTGTCGAAACCGTCATTTCCCCGATGATCGAGAAGCTCTTCTCACTTGTCAGTGTCGAGTCTCAAGTTGAGCTGGTAAGTCAGTGGCGGGAGACGATGATTCGTACACCGGCCTCGACGATCGCATTCGCGCAAAAAGCGATGGCTTCGCGGCGCGATTTCTCTGGTCTACTGGATCGCATCAAATTACCAACACTATGTGTCGTTGGAGAATATGACAGCTTGACGCCGGTTGCGGAAATGCAACAGCTTGCCTCTGCCATTCCTACCGCTCACCTCGCGATCATCCGACGCGCCGGGCACTTGCCTCCCATCGAAAATCCGGACGATACGGTGGACGCCATATCGACTTTTCTTGATGAACAGGTATCGAGTGCGGCTGAATCCAGGTCTTAGGATCTTATCCGGGACGACGGCAGATGGTTGTACCTCAACCATCGACGCACGCAAAGCGAGTTGCCGTCGATGATACGACTTGCGATGATCGAGCATGAGCCATCTTCAGGCATGTTTGTACTCCCGCGGATCGACTGATGAACAGTCCCAATTCCACGCCGCAGCTTTTAGGTTGAAGTGGTTGGCTGCGTGTCGTAAAGGAGAGCCTTGTCACTGATGTCCATGCGGCACCATGAACCTGGCCAGCGAACTCGTTGAACTGCTGTATAGGCGAGAAGTTTCGCGGCGGGGACTGTATCGCCCAACGCGGTCACTCCCAGCACGCGACCTCCGTCCGAAAGTGTTCTTCCATTTTCCAACTTGGTTCCCGCATGAAAAACTTTGACGTCGCTCAATTCGGCGACAGCGTCTAGTCCGGTAATTTCTTGCCCCTTTTCATAGCTTCCTGGATAGCCGCGACTAGCGATCACCACGCAGACACTCGGCCTCGGATCCCAAATGGGAGGATCGATTTCGTCCAAACGTCCATCAACGGTTGCGTCGAGAAAGTCGATGAGGTCACTCTTCAATCGCATCAGCAAAGGTTGGCATTCTGGGTCTCCGAATCGAACATTGTACTCGAGGACCTTCGGACCCGATGAGGTCAGCATGAGGCCCGCGTAGAGGACACCACGAAAAGGTTTTCGATTGCGCTTCATGGCGTGGATGGTCGGAACCAAAATATCTTCTTGAATCGTCTCCAGTAGTTCTTGGGTAACCACAGGAGTCGGGCAATAGGCACCCATGCCTCCGGTATTGGGACCTTTGTCGCCATCGTAGGCAGCTTTATGATCTTGAGCTGGAGGAAGAACGAGGATCGTTTTTCCGTCAGTAATCGCTAAGACACTCGCCTCGGGACCTTCAAGCCGTTCCTCGATGATCAGTTGTTGGCCAGCTCTGCCGAACTCCGCTTTGCGACTGATGCGATCGATCGCTTCCAGCGCTTCATCACGGCGAACGCAGACGATGACACCTTTGCCGGATGCCAAGCCATCCGCCTTAACGACCATGTGGACTTTGTCCTTTTCGTAAGGGAACCGCTCCTTGATGTATCGCATCGCGCTATCAGCGTCTCGAAAGACCTGAAAGTCAGCGGTCGGAACATCCGCTTGGCGCAGCACATGTTTGCAGAACACCTTGCTCGCCTCGAGCTGCGCGGCGGCCTTGGTCGGCCCGAAGATACGCAAGCCTTCACCTTGGAAGGCATCGACAATTCCAGCAGCAAGTGGTGCTTCAGGACCGACTACCGTCAATTGAACGTTTTGCTTTTTAGCGAACGAAATAAGCTTTGGAAAATCCATTGGATCGATCTCGACATTTTCGGCATCGATTGCCGTCCCGGCATTGCCAGGAGCCACGTAGACCGTGTCCACCCGCGAACTTTGGGACAGTTTCCAGGCCAAGGCATGTTCGCGACCACCACTGCCCACCACTAAAATTTTCATTCCAGACAACCTGCTCTCCAATGTTGACCCGTTCCCATGCTCCTGCTCGAACGATAAGCGATCTTATTTTAGTGGTTACGAATGAAACATCGAAGCCCCAACAAAGCCAAGTCCTGAGTTAAACTAACGGAACTTCGGCAACTCGTGCTGATGGACGCGTGCCGAGCATCTTTTTACAAGCTACACTTCCCGACATTCCCTTCCACACTATTTTTCTATCGATCGTTCGGCACATGAAGAAACTGAATGCAGGCGGCGGTTGGCAAGCACTCCGCTATTCCCTTCGAAAAGCCAAGGGAATTTCCCATGGTCTCAAACTCTATCGAGCGCTTCGATCACGAAACGCCTGCAAGACGTGCGCTCTCGGCATGGGAGGACAGAAAGGAGGTATGGTCAATGAGCGAGGGTCATTCCCCGAGGTCTGCAAGAAGTCCATCCAAGCCATGGCCAGCGACATGCAGCCGGCCATATCGCCCGAGTTCTGGCAGCAGCATCCGATCGAACAGATGAAGCATTGGACGCCTTACCAACTGGAGTCGAGCGGGAGACTCATTCATCCGATCCTCTACCAGCATGGTCAATCGCACTATCGACCCATTCTTTGGCGAGAAGCGTTTGATCGCATCGCTGCTCACTACGCCAAGTGCTCACCCGATGAAACTTTCTGGTATTTTAGCGGTCGCAGCAGCAACGAAGCCGGTTTTCTTCTTCAACTCTTGGCTCGCGTCTACGGCACCAACAATGTCAACAACTGCAGCTTCTATTGCCACCAAGCCAGCGGAGTAGCGCTCAATCAAGCCCTGGGCACCGGAACCGCCACGGTTGTTTTAGATGATGTTGAACAAGCCGATCTTTTGTTTGTGATCGGCGGCAATCCGCCAAGCAATCACCCGCGGCTGATGACCTCGATGATGCACTTGCGTCGAAGGAAAGGGAAGATCATCGTCATCAATCCGCAGCGCGAAATCGGCTTGATTCGATTCAAAGTACCAAGTGATCCGATCAGTCTCCTTTTGGGAACGGAAATCGCAAACCTCTATGTCCAGCCCCATATCGGAGGCGACCTAGCATTGCTGACCGGCATCGCTAAAGCTGTCGTCGAGTTGGGCAAACACGACACACGCTTTCTCAATGACCATTGTTCGGACTCGGAAGATTATCTGCGATTCCTTGCGAATGTGCCGTGGTCGGAAATCGTCAAGAAATCAGGTGTCGAAGAAATGGATATTCGAGAGGTGGCCAAGGTCTATTGCGAAAGCAAACAGACGATCTTTTCCTGGACGATGGGGATCACCCACCATGTGCATGGCGTCGAGAATGTTCGAGCGATCACCAACCTCGCTCTCCTTCGCGGGATGGTTGGACGTCCCGGTGCGGGCTTGATGCCGATCCGCGGGCACTCCAACGTTCAAGGCATCGGCTCGGTCGGAGTCACACCCAAACTCAAAGAAGAGATTTTTCACAATCTAACCCAGAGGATCCAACTGAAACTTCCGAACACCCCAGGCCTCGATACTCTCGCTTGCATGGATGGCGCGCACCAAGGAAAACTGAAGGTCGGTTTCTGCTTGGGAGGCAATCTCTACGGTTCGAATCCCGACGCGAAATATGCAGACGAGGCCTTATCGCGTCTGGACCTACTAGTCATGCTCAATACGACGTTGAACACCGGGCACGTTCGAGGGCTTG
>JBBIUE010000023.1:0-38695 GCA_037440405.1 Pirellula sp.
GTTCAGGGGGGGGCGGTGGTAGCGGTGGTAGTGGACAGCCGGGTGCGGAAAGGACGGAGCCCTGGAGTTCTGCAGCTGCGAGCCGACTTGACCTGACCCAAACCTCCTCGAACAAAATCGGGCGCATTCTGGATCTTATCGATGCTCGAATCAGCGTTCAGCTCGAAAACGGTGAATCCACAACGTATCTCTCACCATTTACATCATCTCCCATGCAAATGGCAACTTATTTGACGATTCTCATGGACAAACTAACCACTTTTGACGCGCCATTCTTGCCCGGACGAATTAACATAAATGAAGCTCCAAGGCACATTCTTCTTGGAATACCTGGAATGACCGAGGAGATCGTTGATGAGATGATTAAGATTCGAAGTGATGGTTCCGACGACATCAATCGCAAATTTGAAACGTGGCCGATGGTCGAGGGATTGGTACCTTTGGATCAGATGAAGACTCTCAGCGCCATCGTAACGGCAGGAGGCGACGTGTACAGCTCCCAAGTGGTTGGTTATTACGAGAACGGTTCATCGTTTTCGCGGATCGAGGCTGTGATCGATGCATCCGAGTCCCCACCCAAGATCATCGCTTATCGTCGGCTAGATCATTTGGGACGTGGGTTCTCTGCAAACGTGCTGGGGCAGCGGACGATGGCGCTTCTAGGTATGGGACAGTGATTGAAAATCGACAAGTGTAACACGAAAAAATTCCGGAATAGAGAAACGCATGGCGAAGACAATTGCCGTTGAATGGGATGATCGTGAAATCCGTCTTGCCTGCGGAGGCAAGCATGGCTCGCAGATTGCGCTCGAAGCTGTGCGAAAAGTACCGATGCCGACGACTACGGACGACGTGTATCAGTCCGTAGCGGTTGCGATCCGAAAATTTTGTGAAGACTTTCACATTGCCAAGCCTCACGTTGTGGCTTCCGTTCCCCGTGGCAGCATGGAAATTCGGGCAATCCAATTGCCTCCTGCCGACGACAACGAGCTGCCCGATCTGGTTCGTTTCGCATCGCAACGCAGTTTCGCTCAGATCGGAGATTCCTGGCCGTTGGATTTTCTGAAGTTGCCACCGACCGAGCAAGAAGGACTTTCTGTACTGGCCGGGGCTGTCAATCCAGCGGTAATCTCGAAACTTCAATTGTCCTGTGCTCCTTTGGAGATTTCCGGGCTGCTGGTGCGATCGATTGCGACTGCAAATTTGACGACTGCCTCCGCCCCTTCACTTCGGCAGGAGTGCATTTTGGTGGTGAACGTCGTCGGACAAGAAGTGGACCTAGTGGTTGCCGAGGCGGGTCACGTTACCTTGACTCGCACGGTTCGCTTGCCGGAGGGGCAAGAAGGCCAGGGAGCTTCGGCCTTGCTGGCGGAGATCAAACGAACTCGCTTCGCCGCCGAGTCTCAACGCGGCACGGCCAAACCGACATCGATCGTTTTATGGGGAGATTGCGGCGAGGGAAACGATGTCGTTTCTCTCATCGAAAATGGAACGGGAATCAACGTTAAGCAACTCTTTGTTCAACAGATCGCGGATTGCAAATCGCTGACTCCTTCCACAGAATCGTTGGAGCAATTTGCTCCTTTGGTTGGTATGATTCACCATGATGCCTTTAAGGATGGACAATCGCTGGACTTCTTGCATCCGCGTCGCCCTGTAGCGAAACGTAGTCCTTATTGGTCGATTGGTATTGCTGCGACAGCAGCAGCGATCCTCGTCCTTGCTGGTGGCTGGTGGTACTTTTCTGCCCACCGAAAACTGGACCGAGAAATTGCTGACCTGATCGATCAGAGTTCCAAGCTTGACGAAAACGTCAAGCAAGCAAACGCGCTTGTGGCTCGATGGGATAAGGTAAAAAAGTTTCAGGAGGCCAACATTCAGTGGCTCGATCAACTCGTCTACCTTTCCGACCAATCTCTTCCGGCAAGTCGAGTCATCTTTGATCAGGCCACATTCAGCGCTGATCCTCGAACATTGCTGGGCAGGGTAGCGACGAAGGTTGCAGCCACATCGCCCGAGGATATCACTGACCTGGAAGCCAGTCTAAGAAGTCCAAGTCATGCGGTGCATGTGAAGAAAACAGTTGAATCGAAAGACAAGAATGTCGCGTATCGATGGATTGGCGATCAGTTTCAGATAGATATTCACCCAGATCAGGTTAAACCTCCACAAACAAAACCACTTGATCCAGCCAATGCCACTTCAAATCAAGACGACGCATTGAAAGATACCTCGAGCGAACAGATGGCGGCAAGTGGACAAGAATCCGTTGGAACTTCAGAGCCATCCGAATCGGCATCTTCCGAATCGGAAACTTCCGAATTGAAACCGAACGAGGAAGGTTCATCGGAGACGGATCGGATCGCCAACCCTTCGAGCGCTGAAGGGGATACCGCATCTGAAGGAGGCAAGCCATGAACAAACGAGAGCGCATGCTGACGATAGTCGTTGTCGTTGTCCTATTGGCTGTTGTATTTCAATTCGGCATCGATCGGGTACGAAAAGGATTCAAACTCAAGAACGATCGAATCGCATTGCTAGAGGACGAGATCGACAAAAAGAAGAAGTCGATCCGGTACGGGATGAACGCTCGCGAAAATATGGAGAAGATCGTACCGCAATCCTTACCCAAAGATTCGGAGAAGGCGATTGCGGTCTACCGGGAGTGGCTGGATCGCTTGATTGCTGACGCTGGATTGCAAGCACCCGAGAACACGTTTATCAAGCAATCACAGGAAAAGGATGTTTATCAGCTCTATCAGTTCAAGATCTCGGGCTTCACCAAACTGCCGAGTCTGGTGTCTCTGTTGTATCGATTCAACGAAAAGAATTATCTTCATCGCATTCGTTCTCTGACGGTCACCCCAGATCGTAGGGAGATGTATCTGTTGAAGGTGGACATGGATGTGGATGTGCTGGGACTGGAAGCTGCCAAACCTGATCAGCCAGCCCCATCTGGATCATCGAATCGTCTTTCTCTCAGTCTCGCAGAATACACTTCTCGCATCGTGAATCGCAATTTGTTTGCTCCAGCGAATCTGCCACCCAAACTTTCATCGGAGTCGAAAGTTTCTGTGGCGGTGGATAGTCGTCTCGATTATCGCGTCAGTGCGTCTGATCCTGATGCAGGTCAGCAGATCGAGTATCGCTTGGTCGGAGACGTTCCAAATAACTTGTCCATCGACAAACGAACCGGGCAACTCATTTGGCAGCCGCGGCAGCTTGGTACCTACCGGGTCACGGTGGAAGCGAAGGACAATGGACTCCCATCTCAAGCCGCACAACAAGTCGTTGCGATTCAGGTCGTTGATGCTCCGAAACCCATTGTCGTCAAGGAACCTCCAAAGTTCGATATTGCTTCTCAAGCTTTCGTCAGTGCGTTCGTGACCTCCCGAAATGGGCAGCCTGAAGTTTGGATTCGCTCCAAAATCGAGGATAAGACCGTTCAATTAAAGGTCGGAGACCCATTCTCGGTTGGAGAATTAAAAGGAAAAGTGACCGCCATTGGCGTCACTTATGCCGAATTTGAAACGGATGGCCGCCGATGGATCGTTGGTATGGACGAAAGCCTAGCCGACGCATACAAACGTTCTTCGATCGACTGACTTCCCATCTATCTTTACTTTTCTGGCGATTCCGAATAGTATCAAAGGCATAGAGGATTGTCAGCCTCGATCGTTCTGTTCTTCGGATTCGCTATTGCATGGCCTCGCAGCGAACAATTCGTTGGTTTTCTTCGTGGATGCTCATCAGCATCTATGCTGGATTGTTCGCCTCTGGCGATCTCTTGCACTTGCTACCAGGCCACGCATCCTGCGATCACGTTGCTCTTCTCCCGTCTAGCTTGAATCATTCGGGATGCAGCCATCATGAGCATGGCCCGATTTCGGACCAATCGCACCAAGCTCCGGCAGACGTCGATTCTTTCCTATATGGGGGCGACTGCTCGATCTGTAAACTGCTTGGTCTCCGATGGATTGCAGTTCACTTTTTCGCTGTCTCGCTTCAGAGCGAACCACTTGGTTCAGTGGCTTTGCTCCCCTTTCGCTCGCCATTTCGTCAGGCGAGTGACGTTCATTGGATTCGCGGACCGCCGACTTTGCTTCTCTAATCGTCCTTCTCTTGGGACTGGATGGCCCCACGATACTTGAGCGTCTCGGTTGTTCTTTCTCTGGAGCATTCGATGATCAACATTCGTAGGAATCGTAGTGCAAGAAACTTCCATTGAACGATTGTGGTCACCCAAAGCAACTGCTAATGCCATGCCATTAGCTGGATGTCCGCGCAGCAATTGAAAAACAGCTACTTTCGATTTTTTCTGAAAGCGAGAAATGTCATGGAGTTGGATGTACCAACTGCAAGGCCTTCATGGCTGAGAAGAATCCTTCAAGTTTCGAATTACGACTTTTGTCCCTGGGCGAATCGCTATGTCTATTGGCTGAAACGTCCTATCGGCTGGTTTCTGATTGGAATTGCCAGCTCGGTTCTTTTGGGGCTCCATGTTTCCGCCAAAGCCTTGCTTGTGGCAGCCGCCTTATCGATCGTCGCTGCGATTGGATTGAGTTGGCCACTGATCGCATTCTTTGGGATACAGAGCAGGCTCCGATGGGAACGGTTGCGTTGCGAGGAAGGGGATGAAGTCGATGTCATCCTCACGATCGCCAACCGCTGGCCATTCCCAGTGTGGGGATTGGTTCTTCGCGGTGACGATATAACGACTAGGCGAAAGGGCCATGAACATGTTCCTGTGGCCGTCAGTCGAGTACCTGGGCTGAGTCGCAACGAATTTCGATGGAGAAGCATTGCCTCCAAACGCGGCGTGTATCCGGATGGTGAGCTTGTACTGAGCACATCGTTTCCATTTGGATTGTTTACGACGAACAAACCAGTCCTTATCGACCGCTCCGTAATCGTATGGCCGAAAACGTTCCGGTTGCTGGACGCCCCCATCATTAGCGGCCGGCAACGAGCTGCAACGGGCGCTTCTTGCTCTCAGGTTGGCCACGACGGTGATTGGTCGGGATTCCGCCCTTTTCGGGAAGGGGATTCGTTGCGCAACGTTCATTGGGCTCAGTCGGCCCGTCGAGATGATCTCATCGTTTGCGAGCGAGAAAGTTGCTCCAAGGAGCGAGTGCTGATCTCTCTACCGGAAGGTGCTGAGGCGACATGCCGTTCTGTGGATCAACGCGAGTGGATGATACGTGTTTTGGCGTCACTCGTCAGGCAGTTTCTTTCCCATTCTTGGGAAGTTGAAGTTCACATGGGGGCGGCCATCGATAAGTATCCCAACGGAATGTCAAGCTTTCCAAAATGGCTTGATCGAATAGCTGCATATCGATGGTCGACTGCTTCTCTTAGTGACGAAGTTGTGACCGAAGATTTGGTCGCTGAGTCAATTGCAATCGATCGCCTCGCCCGGAGGCCTCTACGCGATCCGCATCTCTATCGAATTCGCCTCTCCAACACTGCGTTCGAGCAAAAACAAGCGCCGAGAAATCCTCACGCGAGAACAGAGTTGTTGATCCTCATCGATCATCCCAATGACTCCGCACAACTTCGCCCCACGGGAGCAACTGCCAATTCTTCAGCTTACTCGAGTGTGGTTCGCTTGATTGCGGAGCCAAGTCTACCCGAACAAATTCAACGGTACTGGCAGCGTTTCTGCCAACACTCGGTGGCCAGTTAGGAACTTCGATCGATGGCAACGTTCACGATGTCCAATCAAGTTCGCTGGATCGGATGGTTCTTGGTAACCATATCGATCATTTCGTCTATCCTTCTACGCCTCAACGTTAACATTCACCCGCTCTTGTCGCTTGCAGACACGCTGATTGCTGTTCTTGTCTTGCTTGTCGCACGACTCCTGGAACCAGCCGCACAGCGTTGGCCATTTCATTCGGCTATCGCTCGAACAATCACCTTTGGTGTCGTCCTCTTGCCTGGCCTATCCGCACTTTACCAGCGTTCTCTGGGCTGGACTGGCGAAGCTTGGGAAATCGTGGTAGTCGCCACCATCCAATACTTGGCCTTGTGGTTGGTAACGTGGCGACCAGAAACAAAGTATCAATGGATGGGTATTCTGCTCGGGAGCTTCATGTTCCTATTCTGTTTCGTGATGGCCGATCAAGTTCGAATGCAAGGATGGCTCTTCGCCTATGCCCTTCTCGGAACATGGTGGCTGATGTCCGCGCACTGGGCTCGCGTCGAGCGCGGGTTCCTTGAAACTCGAAGCATTTCCATGATTCCCATGCGACTGGGACTCCTGACTTTAATTGTCGCCTTGAGCGTCGTTGTAGCATGGCTTTTTGCTCCAAGAGATTGGATGGTTCGCAGTCTGGAAGGATTCATGCCAACATCCGGAGGACAACTCTACGCCGACGCGGCCGCTCGGAGCGGGGTCGGCGATGGAGAACTTCTTGTGCCTGCGGTCAATGACACGAGCATCTTCGGCCCCGTCGAGAGTGAGATTTTTTTAGAGTCTCAGCAGCCCTCTCTCTATGATGTGGTCAGCGAACTCTACGGTGAACCCAAAGGCAAAAGCAAGAAGAAACAGGAGCGAGCGATATCCCTCGCGGGCATGTCCGACAAGCCTGCGGATGAAGGCAGGGAATCGCAGGAAGGCTCTCGCGAGTTCGCCACCGTCCGTGATCCCAAAGGCATTCACGCTAACAACCAAAGGGCGGAGCTGACAAAAGCCCTCATGCTGGTCGATGCCCGACTCGGCCATCATTGGAAGATGGGCAGCTTCGATTCCTTCGACGGATCCACTTGGCGATCATCAGAACTTCAAACGCCTCGTTTCCAGCAACAACCTTCGCTCGAATATCATTTCCAAAAACCATGGATTCGAGTCGCTTGGGCAAGCAAGCCATTGTTTGGATTGCATGCCCGCGTGGGCGATATTCGCATTATCAATCTGCGGAGCCCACGACTGCCGACGCCGAATGGATTGACTCATCTTCATATCGATCGAGTCGATCGCCCTGACTTCTTCGGCTTTGATTCATTGGATCAACACATCGTGATGGAGGACCGAGAGTACATTCCGCAACTCACCACGATTCATCTAGCCCAATCTCAACCAAACTTGCACTTGCTGCGCTTCGAACAAGCAACGGAGTATCGCGAGACGCATGAATCGGATTTCGCATCTCATCGCTCCAATCCGGCGGCCGTGCAAAACTGGATGGCAACTGCCAGGGAATGGACTTCGGATGCATCGAATGACTGGCAACGAGTCGAAAGCATCGTTCGTCGTCTACGAACGGAGTTCTCTGTCGATCGTTCCGTAAGCCCACCTGAGGACTGCGACGATGTTGTCGGTTTTTTTCTAGACCTCAAGCGTGGGCCTGACTATCTGTTCGCAACCACCGCCGCAATCCTGCTTCGCTCGATCGGAATCGAGACTCGATTTGTCAATGGCTTCTACGCTCGCGATGAAAAGTACGATCCCAAGACTCGTCACACGCAGGTCGATGTCGGCGACATGCACTGTTGGGTCGAAGCCAAGTTCTGCGGCGAGTGGATCGGTATCGAGCCGACACCGGGCTATCGGCCACCGATCGAATATCGCACATGGGGACAGTGGGCGTGGCAACTTGGGTACGATAGCGTTCAACTGGCAATACGACATCCTCTCGTAATCATCACGTGTTTGCTGGTACTGGTGATGTTGTGGCAGGTCAGAATTCTCCTTTTGGCGATTGGCTGGATTTTTCTTTGCTTGTCTCTTTCGTACTTTACCACTTACTCACATCGTTGGTCCCTTCGCATGCTTCTCGGCATCAGCCGACTGCATCGAACTGGGAAATGTCCCGAAGAGACGATATCCGAATGGCTGCGACGGGACTGGCAGGTCAGGTTCTCGGGCAGTTCGGCGAATTGGTTGCCGCAATTATTGGCGGAGGCCTATGAGCATGAAACGTTCGCACCCCAACATCTCTCCGAGGATTGGAGACGTCGCCATATCCTTCGCCTCCGTCAAGTCCGGACTTGGACGACCAAAGTCGCGTTGGAGAATGTCTTTGCACGTTCTCAGATCGGGAAGTTCACCAACCAGATCGTCACCAGATGGAAAGCTAGTGCAAGCCAGCCCGCACCAACCAAGAGAACCATCGAATCATATCAGGTGAACTCATGACGCAGTCCCTTATTTCAGCGGATACAACGCGAACCCCCAACAGCATCGAAATGCAATTGGCCGATCAAGGCATTGCCAGAATGCGTGCCCGATTGAACACCATCCTTTTAGGAAAGGCGGAGGCCATTGAACATCTCCTGGCAAGTGTACTCGCCAGAGGACACGTGCTGTTTGATGATCTGCCGGGGCTTGGTAAGACCACGCTGGCCAAGGGACTTGCCGTGGCGATTGGCGGAAGTTTCATGCGCGTCCAATGCACACCGGACTTGCTTCCCACTGATATCACTGGATTCAATGTGCTGAATCCAAAGACTCGCGACTTTGAGTTTCGTCCGGGCCCTGTGTTCAGTGATGTCCTCTTGGCGGACGAGATCAATCGTGCAACGCCACGAACTCAGAGCGCGTTGTTCGAGGCGATGGCAGAACGGCAGGTCACCATTGATGGTCAAGCCCGTCCGTTGTCCAGTACGTTCTTGGTTCTGGCGACGCAAAATCCCGTCGAAAGCTTGGGAGCCTATCCACTTCCAGAAGCGCAATTGGACCGGTTCGCAGTTCGACTTCGATTAGGCTATCCCGATCGTTCTTCCGAGTTGGAATTACTAAATCGCTATGCATCCCAATTCGAAGAAGAAGCTCAACAGCCGGTCCTGGAACCTGGGCAGTTCGAGCTGCTTCAGCGGGTAGTGGCCCAAGTAAGCGTTGCTCGGTCATTGCAAGAGTATCTCGTGAGCTTGGCGGATGTGATTCGCAAGAGTCCCGATTTTCCTCTTGGCCTCAGCCCTCGGGGACTTCTGCAATGGCAACGCGTTGCTCAGGCACGTGCTCTTCTTCAAGGACGCCAATTTGTCGTTCCAGACGATATCAAGAAAGTTGCCGAACCCGTCCTCGCGATTCGGCTTTCCTGTAATCAAGGTTCCGTGGAATCAGCCATTGAAGCGGTGCTGAGTGCGGTTGCAGTTCCCGGGCCGATGAAGTGAGCACTCGAAGAATGATGGCGCGCCGGCTGATTCGCACAATTAAAAACTCGAATCGATACCTTTCAAGTCTCCGAACTTTGCACAGCGGGTTTCCGTCCAGCGGCAGAATCGTTGTGGGAATGCTAACGATCGTATTGATCGTTGGTTGTGCACATGAGTCGTCACCTTTGGACGCTGATTCCGAGGAAAACACCAGGAGCCATCTTCCGGCGCATTTCCCGTCGTCTCTTCGGGTGGCGATTGAGTTGCTCTTCGATTTTGCGGATGCCGACGGGTCAGGTCGCGCGGATGAAGAGAGCACAGGCCCCGCTGGTGAAGCACGAAAAGCAGAAACCAATGTGGCACAGATAGCGGACATCATCGGCTGGCTCCCCATCCTGAGTGCTGATAGCGATGTTGATGAAGCCACTTTTAATCAGCTCGACGAGCTGGCAATGGAGTTTTCCAAGCTTCACGAGAAGCATGGGAAGGCCTCGTCCGGTTCCGATGATGTCGGCTGGCTCCGCGACTTTGTTTGCAAGCATCGCGAACCGCTCCAACAAGCTTATCAAACCTATCGATTGAAAACGATCGAGCCTGACGACGAAAACCCCCAAGAACTTGGTCGGGAGTGAGGGATCATGGAAACCATTATTTGGGGTGCGATCCTGAGATTCGCATCAGCGGCTGTGCAAGCTTGTCCGACGCTGTTGATCGGCTGGTTGACTGCCGCCATTTTGGAACGTGTTTTGGGCCGCGAGGGAACGTTCAAGCTGTTCGGTGGCTCAACTTGGCGATCGCTACCACAGGCTTGGTTTTTGGGCATGCTGTTACCAGTCTGTTCGCTGGGTGCGCTACCGATCATGTACCAGATGCGGAAGAGCGGCATTTCTGGAGGGACCATCTTGGCATTCGGATTGACGGCACCACTCTTCAATCCAATCTCCGTGTTGTTCGGGCTGACTCTCGCGACGCCGACCACGATCATCGTGTTCTGCTTATGCAGTTTTGCCATCGTCACTTTGGCGGGAACGATTTGGGATCGCCTATTTGAAAGCCCAGCTCAGACCGCTGCGCAGCTACCACCCAGCCCTTTTGGTTGGCGTCGAGTGTTGATCGTGTTTCTCAGTACAGCCCGTCAATCGCTTGATGCACCGACGAAGTACGCATTCCTCGGTCTAGCGGGAGCTGCCATCCTATCGATGTTTCTGCCGCCGGGTATCTTGCAGCGCGCTGCAAATTACGATGATCCATTCGCACCTCTCACCATGAGTGGCGTCGCCACTTTTGCCTACGTCACTCCGATGGTTGCCATCAACAACATTGCATCCATGTTCGAACATGGCAATTCCGTTGGAGCAGCTTTCACGTTGCTCATTCTTGGAACAGGAGTCAATCTCGGCATGCTTGCATGGGTAGGAGTCCACTACGGCATGCGCCGACTTTTGGGTTGGAGTCTTTTGTTGACCGGTATCGTTTTGACCTTCGGCTATGCATTGAACAAGCCGCTTTATCCCAAGGGAGTCGAAGCCGCCGATCACACGCACGCTTTCGATGCGTTCTGTCAACCGTTTCTCCCTGGAACGGAGAACCTGCCGCATCTGGTATGGCAAAAACTGAATGACCAAGCCAGACCCGAAGAACTTGTCGCGCTCGCATTGATCACAGCAGCCTTTCCAATCGGCTGGATCGCGCTCCGGGCTGGATGGATCGAGGAATTAATGGCAAGTCGTCCAAGCAGCGTCCAGACCGCAGGAAAGTACGACATGGTCCTTCCTCCTTCGATGATCGCCATTTCTTGTTTCGCTGGACTGATCGCTATGAGTGTGGGCGCCTGTTACATGTACTATCCCAGCCGTGACGAAATTCTCAAGGAAATGGTTATTACCAACGGTGACCTCTTCTCGGCTGCCAACGCTTTTGAATGGGACGGCGTTGAGCGATATCTTCCGATCCAAGAAGAGTGGATTCATCGGCTGATCGTCAGCAGCTATTTGCGAAATCAACCCTTATCTCGCTTCCAGAAAGCGAAATTGCAGGTCCTGCAAATGCGACTGGAACTCCTCGAGCATGCAACCGAAGTCCAAGATCGCGAGAAAACCCAGGCTGTCGTGCGTCAGATGGCCATGTCCTTCCATCGGCTGCGTCAATCGCTTCGTGAGTGACACGAGAGTCCATCTGCCGAGTCACGCCGCGCAAACTCTGAGCAACGAACACAATCGCGACTGGGCACGGCAAATCGGCAGTGTTCCAAACTCAAGCACAGTTAGCGACAAGACCGTAACACGGGTTTGTATTGATTGTTCCGTTGCCGTTCGTTCATCCGTTGCCTAAAGCAATCCATCTATTGCGGGATGTCGGCAGCCGATTGAAGGTGATTTCCTGAAGAATCCTGCTTTGCGACGTCGGCGAATCACGGCGAGAGCGGGAACTTGTCTGCCAGTTCTGGCAATTCCAATCTGAATTCTTGCCGGAATTTGCGGCGGAAGTTTCGCAGTTGCACGTTTAGCAATCTAGGTGACGATTGCATCGGAATTGATGGCAACCAGTTCACCACTCAAGAGCGATACCACGGGAGCCTTCTGTAAGGATTGTCAAGGATCAAATGCGAACTCCCGAAGTTTGCCGCCCCCCTATTTACTATTCCAGCGAGAACGGTTCTATGAAACGAACGATAGTCTTCCTGATTGCCTTGGTATTGACGGTATATGTTGGCCCGAGAGCGGAGGCACAAACGACCTACCATTGGCTTAGCACGGCCGGAGGTTCCTATCACACGGCCGGCAACTGGACTCCAGCCGGCGGGCCACCGCTGACGAACGATTCGGCCCGATTCTCGCTCAGCCAAACGTACAATGTGACTTTCTCGAACAACGGTACCCAAACCCCCCATTTCCAACTGCGTGGAGGCAATGTCACGTTTCAGTATTTCGGCGCGACAGCAAATCATTTTTGGGGCGGAAGCGGAACCAACATCGTCGGTCCGCAGGCAGGCGATTCGGCTACCAACGCAACGTTGAACCTGACCGGAATGTTCAACAACCCGATGATGGGGCACCACCTGATCGTGGGCAATACTGTTGGAAAGACAGGCACGCTGAACATCCATGGCAACGGCTGGTGGAAGGGTTATGCAAGTTCGGACGTTACAGTGGGCTCTGCAGGCACTGGAAATCTGAATGTCACCACGGTAGGTATTCTGCAAAAGTCTATTCTCGAAGCAAACAAAATCAGCGTTGGGGACGGAGGTATTGGAAATGCAACCGTTTCCGGCTTAAACGCTTCGATGACCGCCAACAACGTGCTTAACGTGGGAGCCGGTTCGAATGCCACAGGCACGTTGTCGATTTTGAATCAGGGAAAAGTAAATGTCGTTGACTCGCTGCACGTCGGCGTCGGCAATTTCAACGATAACAAGGTCACCGTCTCTGGGGCTGCATCGGAATTGGTGTTAGGCAACGACTCGACGAATATCGGATTCAGCGGTAAAGGAACTCTCCGAGTCGAAAACGGCGGCAAAGTCACGAACAGCAACGGTGGTTCAATATCCCTTGGTGGCCCAGCTGGCAGTCAGGGCATTTTGGAAGTCACTGGGGCCAATTCGCATTTACTGTCCACAGGCAGCCAATTCCTGTTCGTCGGCAGCAGCGGATCGGGGCAGGTATCGGTCACCAACGGAGGTGTGTTGGAGGTAGCCACCATGAGACAAGGGCAACAATCGAGTGGCTCTGGCAGTCTGACCGTCGATGGCAACGGATCGTTAGTGAATCTGCACGGCAACAACATCAATTTCGTAGGCGAGTCAGGCACCGGACAGGTTTCCGTTAGCAATAGTGCAGTTCTTTCAAGCAACGGCAGCCTGCACTTCGGCACGAACAATGTTGGGACGCTGGATGTGATGTCTGGCGGAAAGGTCTACTCGGCATCGGGCAGAGTCGGAATAGGGGCGATCGCAGGTTCCAAAGCGACCATTCACGGCAATGGTTCGTTGTGGTCCATGACCGACGGAGTGGATGTTGGATGGTCCTCTGCGGCTGAAATCCTAGTACAGAGCGGTGGAAACGTCGTTACCAATGGAGGGCGATTGGGGGTTTCGAACGGTGGACACGGCAAGGCCGTTCTTCAGGGAACTGGAACCCTCTGGAACAACGCTGGCCCAGGTACTTTTGTCGTTGGCCAATCGGGTCAAGGGACCATCAGTATTTCTCAGGGCGCTCAAATGAACAGTAGCACGGTCTCGTTCGGCTCGCTGACAGATGGAACTGGTTCGGCCACGATTGAGGGTAACGGTTCGAAGTGGTCGGTGAGCGGTAACATGCTTTTGGGGGACGAGGGTCAGGGAACACTCAGTCTCTTCAACGGTGGCAAATTGGAGCTCGGCAACGATGCCTTGCTGAGAATGGGGGCAGGGAAGTTCGCCATTGGAAATATGAGCGTCAGCGGTACTGGCAGCCAAGTCGCGCTCGGGAATGGCGCTTCCATCTTCGTTGGTGGAATGGGCAGCGGTAATCTATCTGTTGTCGCGGGTGGATCGATAGTGGGAGGTTCAGCGACTTTAGGTTCCTCGCTCGATTCCCAAGGCTCGGCGCTCATCCGAAACGCCAACTCCCATTGGAGCGCAACCGGCAATCTGACAGTCGGTCTAAGCGGTCAAGGCAGGCTGGCTATTGAAAACGGGGCCAACGTTTCCGCGGCCCAGTTGTTTGTCGGCCAAAATGCGGGTAGCTCAGGCGAAATCTCCCTGTCCGGGACGAATTCGTTCCTGACAACAACCGGAAATATGGCTCTGGGCGGAAGCGGTGCATCGGATGGCGGCATGGGACAATTGAAAATCGGTTCGGGAAGCACTGCCAGCGTGGGCAATCAGTTGACGCTTTGGTCCCAAGGACGATTGGAACTCGACGGAGGGAAACTGGTCCTAACTCAGTTGAACGACCAAGGCGGACAGTTTGACTGGCAACGCGGTACGGTCGAGTTTCGAAACAATACCGTCCTGACCAATCCGCTGCTCGATACCCTGCTCGGTACCAGTCACACGCTCGGTAATTTCCAAACGCTCACAACTGGAGTTACCGGTGGCTTGGTTGTAGCACCAGGCCACTTTACCGTGGATGGAGGAAAAGTCACTGGCAATAACTTCACGAACATCGGCTCCACCGCAGTCGTTCGCGGCTCCATGCAGATGACCGGCGACTTGTTGAATGATGTGCAAGGAACGTTCGTGGTGGGAGGCTCCGGGCAGGTTGTGTTCCAGGGAAGTGTCCAAAACAACGGAACCTTTATCATGGACAGCGCGGCCGCAAAGAGTTCTGGCGGTAGTTTCACCAACAACGGCACAATCACCGGCAAGGGACGACTCGAACACCAGCTTACGAACAACGGGATCATCGCGGTGGATTCAGGCAGCCTTTTGACGATTTCTGGAGGCATCAATCACGGTCATACTCAAATCGCGGGTGGCCGCCTGAATGTTGCTGATCAATGGCATAACGAGTCCGATGGCCTCATCACGGGTCACGGCGTGCTGGCTACGTCAACATCGTCACCCGGTGGCGTTGGTCTGTTCAACAATGGTACCATCGCAGTGAGCGGCAACAACTTCGATATTCATGGCGATGTGCGCAATACTTCCAACGGTCGGATCCTAACCAGCGGCAATGCGACGACGACGTTCTGGGACGACGTCGAACACAACGGTGCCGAGATTCGGACATCTGCCGGCAGCAGTACTGTGTTCTACGGTTCGGTGACTGGCGCTGGTCCGTTCACCGGAACAGGTTCCGTATTTCTCGAAGGTGACCTCAAGCCAGGCAATAGTCCTGCCAATGTGATGTTCGAGGGTGACCTGTATTTTGGAAAGAATGCATCGCTCGTGATGGAATTGGGGGGGGCTGCTGCCTGGAAGCGAATTCGATCGTTTGAGTGTCTTTGGAAACATCAATCTGGATGGAAACTTCTCCATTCAATTGATGGATGGCTTTACCCCCAACAAGGGAGACACCTTTCTGTTGATCGATAATCGCGGCAACAATCCCATCTTCGGCCAATTTGTCGGCTTAGACCACGGTGCGAAATTTGAAGTAATGGGGCAACAGTTCTTGGTCAATTATCAGGCTGGTATCAATGGTCGAGGATTTGCGCTGACCGCAGTTCCTGAACCTTCGTCGGCATGTCTGCTGATCGTTGCTGCTTGTGTTGCCACTCGTTTCTCGAGGCGCGCTGCGTGGAGCAAACGACGACTTCCTATTTCGGCATCCGAACGGAGCAATTAGACCTTTCCACGATCAGCCAATCCAATCGAACGTGAACGTCGGCGGCACATGGACTGAGCCGATGAGGAACTCGAGGGAAAGGGTGAATCAACTCCTTCCGATTGAAACCAGCTGCGGACGGCAATTTTCTTCGACGATCTCATTGGGCCGATGATGGAGGGGGTTCTACCAGGTTCCTCGCCGCTCGCTCGGCCTCGTTCGCTTGCCCAGTCTTCAAGAGAAGGACCAAGCCCTCGAATGGGCCGTTCGCTTGCTAAAGAATCTACTTTACACCCCTTTTGGTTGGTTTGCGTTCATGAGCAAACACGTTATTGGTGGCAAACATGGATTCAACGTTACGAACGGAGGGAAATCACACCTGATCTGACCGAAAAGCGGGGCTGAAGGATCGATTGTCGCGGGCTCGATTGCCGATTGAATTTGAGAAGTGATCTTCGAGTCGCGCATGAATGCCAGCAAATAGGTTGGCGGCATGGAAGATGCTCGAAGGGTCAGGATTCATACGGATGAAAACGATCGTTGCGTCGATCAAGAAGCAGGGAAGGCGCTTAGGATGCAATCTAGTTCCGGAAAAAGCTTGCGCGGTTGGGCTATATCCGGCTTGGTTGGCTTGTCGCTTACGGGCGGTTTGTTCGGACTTCATCAGTATCTGGAATCGCATCAAATAAAGAAGAGCCGCTTCTATTCAGCGCGGTCTCATGCCGCTCGCCAGCCCGTCGCGTTGCCTGACTTGATGGCGGAGATTCGACAGCAGGATCACGATCGCTTCGCGGAATTGCCTCCCGAAGCAGAATGGATTGAGTATCGCACCGCCCCTTCCATATCGGCATCGGTAGCGATGGATTTCGTTGCGACAGGGCGGATCCTGCCGCCTCAGACATCCCATGACTTGTATAACTTTGATGAGCCCGTGGTTGGCGAACCTCAATGGGAAAACGCTGGCAGGCAGAAGTTCGTATCGACCAGCATTCCGATCACAACGAAGCAAAATGACGAGCCAGACGCACGTCAGGAACCCGATCCGCTCGAAGTGACGCGCTCGCCCGTCAATTTGGCGACCCGCCCCTGCTGTTTCCCTCAAACGCTGATAAGCGAACTGGAATCGCTTCGAACGATCGCCTCGTTCGAAAGTGGCAACTATTCCATATGGTGCAATGACGTTCACATCTTGATCCAGCGAATCGAGAACTGTCAAGACGTGAGCCATCCTGAGCTAGGAGAATACTTCGACCGGTTGCTCGTCCTGGCTGAAGTTGGCCAGCAGCTAGCGGACCGACTCGCCACCGAGCTTTCGATTGTCGATCGTCAGTTGAGATTGGCTCACGGTTTGTACCGGCGCGCCTTGGTGGGCAAGTCGATTTGGGAGTGTGCCAGTCGATCAGCTCCCAAACTCGTCTACTCGGCGAATCCTGCCACCTATTCTGATCTGATCCTGACACAGGTCTCGCGGATTCGAAAGATGACCTCTGCCAGCGCAAACGGAAAAGTTTGGGAAGACTATCTTCTGTTGGACGAATGGACACGGCTCGCTCGCTCGCCGTCTTTGGACCTCATCCAGGCCCGCGATCTAGCGAGAGGATTCCTTTCTCGGGTTTCCACGACAAGAGCGACGCCGGAACAGCGACGATTCTTGACGTCCGAACCCGTTCGAGAACTTGCCTTGAGCATCCAACCGCTTGCGACCGCGCCAGTGGATTACAAGTCACTTTTATCCGACTTGAATGCCATCGAAGAGGATCGTATCCATCGCGTCCGAAGTTCCGTTGCATCTTCCATCCAATCGCTGAGGTTTAGCGGGGATAGTTCGCAGGTTGCCTTGGCAGATGTGCTGAACAACTACTATCGCAATGCCAACATACGAATGGCCATTTCGTCCGAACTCCTTCAACGATTTCTTCCTGAATCGCAGGTGGTTCACAAACCGGTGCGCGATCAAATTCTAGGTTCGGATACGCGCGGTGCCAGCACCATTAAGACGAAACTTTCCGTCGAACTCGTGCCCGACACATCGGCTTGGAATTTCATTCTCAAATTGAATGGCGACGTCGCGTCGAACACAAGGAGCGAGAAAGGTCCTGCCGTTTTCTACAACGCCTCGAGCGCCGTGGTTGATACGGCCCGCCACATTCGAATCGATGCGGACAATACTCGCATTCGGGCAGAAAACCCAAGTGTGACAACCTCCGATATGCTTCAAGGATTTAAGACCGATTTCGATTCGCTGCCGATTCTTGGAGATCTATTTCGAACTGTCGCTCGACAACAGTTCGATGAGCAACGAGGTTTGGCGCAGCGTATCGTGCGTCGAAAAATTGCGGACACAGCGGACCGAGAATTTGATCAAGAACTACACAAGCAGCTTCATTCCGCAGAGCGCATGTACAAGAGCAAACTCCTTTCGCCACTGAATGATCTCAATCTCAATCCACTGATCGTCGACATGCAGACGACCGAACGAAGATTGATCGCTCGGTATCGAGTCGCCGGCGACCTGCAATTAGCGGCACATACTCCACGTCCAATCGCTCCATCCGATAGTCATTTGAGCATCCAAATTCATGAATCGTCCGTGAACAACGCGATCGAGCAAATTGCCTTTGGCGACGAACCATGCACTTTGTTGGAATTGTCCGATCGCATCGCATCGGCATTGCAACAACAGCCATGGAAATTGACCGAAGACATCCCAGATGACGTCGCGATTCGCTTTGCGAAGAAGCGACCGATGACGATCGAGTTTCAAGATGGCAAAGTACTTTTTACCCTTCGCATCGATCAGTTGCAGCAGGGAGACCGGCTCAACCTCAAACGATTCTCGATCATTGCCAGTTATGTGCCCGTCGTGGACGGAATGTGGGTGTCATTGCAACTTGATGGTCCGATCAGCGTCGACGGAGAACGAATCGGTGTACGCGAACGTTTGCCCCTCCGAACCATTTTCTCCCGAGTTTTCGCTAGCCACCGAAACATCGATCTTATTCCAGCTGAGTTTGTGAACAATCCTCGCGCTGCCGGGCTGGCGATCTCGCAGATGGCCTGTCACGATGGCTGGTTAGCGGTTGCCGTGAGCCGTCATGACTCGCCTCACGTCGCTCAGGTGAAGGCGATAACCATGCAGACTAGGCGATAGTGGAAAACATCTACATACTTAGATGGCAGTCCAGCCGGTTCCTTCCTAGATGCAATCGGACTTGCGAATCCTAACCTCTCACTCCTTGGATTAAATGCCATGAGAATTCCTAAGGCGATCATAACGGCCGCAGGAAAGGGCCAAACATCGCTTCCGCTACAGCGTCTCGTCGATATCGACTCGAATGAGAAGTCTGCCTTGGAAGTCATCATTGAGGAAATCGAAGCGGCCGGCATCGAATCAATTGGAGTGGTCATACGTCCACCAGACGAAGACGCTTACCGACAAGCTGCAGGCAAATATGCAGATCGCCTCAAGTTTATCTTTCAGGAGCAACCGAGTGGTTACGGCCAGGCGCTCCTGTGCAGCAGAAGCTATGTCGGGACCGATCCTGTGCTGCACCTTGTGGGAGACCATGTCTATCTGAGCCGCCTCCCTGGCAAGCGATGCGCTCAACAATTGGTCGAAGTCGCGACATCTTCAAAATGTGCCGTGAGTGCCGTCCAACCTACCCGCGAAACGATGCTCCCATTTTTTGGAGCCATTGGCGGAAATCGATTACCTCAAACAAGCAACTTGTACGAAGTCAAGAAGGTCATCGAGAAGCCGACTCCAACATTGGCGGAGCAAGAGTTGACCGTTGCGGGATTTCGAAGCGGCATGTATCTCTGCTTCTTCGGCATGCATGTCTTGACACCGACCGTCTTTGAAATCTTGGCGGAACTGATTGAAATGTCGGAACGACCTGTTCCGCTCGCAGAAGCACTGAACGTCCTAGCAACGCGGGAGCGGTACCTGGCCTGCGAAATTGTGGGATCACGTCACAATATCGGCATCAAGTATGGCTTGCTCTCCGCCCAGCTGGCGCTCTCATTATCTGGTCAGGATCGAGACCGCATTCTGTCCGAGCTCGTTGAATTGCTCGCAGCACAACCTTCCGTTGCCAATGCCTCTTAGCCAAGCGAACGGTTCCCTCATGGCGCTTCAGCAACCAATGAAAACAAATCCGTCTTGGATTGAGACAATCACGTCAGCCGATCTTCAGACTCGCGATCGATCGGTCGATCGACTGGCCGCGGGGCGATCGCTGACTGAATTGCTACAAGCGGCGGAACAGCTCGATGCTTTCTGGAGGAAAGAGCCCAACCTCTATCACCGAGTCCGAGCGTTGTTCTTCTTGGCTTCGATTTTTCGCTATCACGTACCGCGTCAGGTCGATCTCAAGGTGGACGGTCGGACATCGGCTCGGGCGGTTGGACATCTTCTTGGACGCCGATTTGTCGAGGCAATCGATGTCTTTCGTGCTGAACTGTTGAGCACGGGACCAAATCTTGCAGTGAGCAGTGGATTGGCTCGCGCGTATTATCAATTAGGGATTCAAACGCTGGCGGACCAAGTTCGCAAGAGTGTCCGCACCGTCCGCGGAAACCAGTGGATGTTCCGCGTCGGGCATCCTGGAGAACATCCACTTCGTATTCATCCGATGCTGCTCGGTTCCTCAGAAGAACCAAGCGACTTTCCGCTATTGGTTGAAAAGACCTCGGTTCGAATGGACTTCTCCCATTCCGCTTGGAGCGACATTTTTTTTCTCGGGATGGACTACCCCGAGGGAGCTCGCGTTATCAATGCGTCGATCGATCTTGCCGTACGAGGCCGCGACCCTGTTCCTCGACCACCGATCGAAGCCTACCTTCGGATCATCGATCGCCCTCTGCTTCGCCTGGTGAGCGTCGATCTAGGAGCGGAAGCCGAAATCGACGAAATCGACGAAGTATTCGACTTCGCTCGTGACTATCTGGGCTTATTGAAAGCAGCGCTGATTGCATCCGGGGTCGTTCCTCCTGCGATGGAAGGCTGCCATCAGAAGACGCGAACGCTGCTGAGAAGTTTGATTGGGCAACGGGGTCGCGGCCTTGAACTCGTCAGCCAAGTCAATGACATTCCCAAAGGCTCACGACTGGCCGTCTCGACGAATCTGCTGGGATGTTTGATTTCGATACTGATGCGGGCCACTGGCCAAATCAGTAAGATCGAAGGTGGCTTGGAAGAGCAAGACCGACGACTCGTAGCTGCCCGGGCTATCCTCGGCGAATGGCTAGGCGGTTCCGGGGGAGGCTGGCAAGATTCAGGAGGTATTTGGCCGGGAATAAAACTGATTCAGGGCTGCCCGGCAATGGAAGGGGACCCAGAACATCAGGTCAGCCGGGGGCGATTGCTTCCACAACATCAGCTTCTGGATGACCAAGCCATCGCGCCTGAAACGAGACAACGACTCCAGGAGAGTTTAATTCTCGTTCACGGTGGAATGGCCCAGAATGTCGGGCCGATCCTCGAGATGGTTACCGAAAAATATCTCGTCCGTTCCGATATTGAGTGGGCAGCTCGACAGGAGGCCGTCGGCATTTTGGATAAGATTCTCGCGGCTCTCCGAGCTGGAGACTTGAAGCAGGTTGGAGCTCTGACAACTCTTAACTTTCAACGTCCGCTGCACTCCATCATTCCTGCAGTCACGAATCAATTCACGGATACGCTCATCGAGCTAGCTCAACAAAAGTTTCAATCCAGGTTCTGGGGATTCTGGATGTTGGGAGGAATGTCAGGCGGCGGCATGGGATTCATTTTCGATCCCAAGTCCAAGCTCGAGGCTCAGGCGTGGCTGGCCGAAACGATGATCGCCACCAAACGGCGTTTACAAGATCGATTGCCATTCGCCATGGATCCGGTTGTTTATGATTTTTCAATCAATGATCGCGGAAGCTGGGCAACACTGTTGCGAGGCGATGACGCACGCATGCCGGACGGCTACTATGGTTTGATTGCTCCCAAGTGGATTAAGCAAGACTTCCGCAATCTTAGCGAGCAGGCTCAACGAGAATTGATTCGACTCAGCCAAAATTGTCGTGAGTCGCCTGGGAGTGTTCAGTGGTTATTGGACCGCATCCTGCCGAGTTCATCGTTGGGACAGCAGGAGCCGTCTGACTTGACCGCTTTGCTGCGCGATAATGGATTTGACTCGGAACAGCATGAACAAATTCGCTCGGACCTGAAGCTAGGGCGTATCGGTTTAGCTCAGAATCGACTTCCCGCCCAAACGACCATTGACGATGTTCTTCCAGACGACGTGATCGACGTTCGCGGCGAATCCGATCAAGCCCTTAGGCAGTTGGGGGCGGCTGTGATTGCAGACGGCGCGCTCGCAGTGGTGACTTTGGCGGCCGGGGCTGGTAGCCGATGGACTGGCGGAGCAGGTGTCGTTAAGGGGCTCCATCCTTTCTGGAAGTTGCTGGGAAAGCACCGGAGCTTCATCGACATCCACCTCGCGAAAACGAAGAAGACTTCCACAGAATTTCGAGTGCCCATTCCACATGTGATTACAACTGGGTATCTGACTCATGGACCGATCGAGAAATTCTTGTCGGAACGCGGGGACGGCGATGAGC
Source organism: Pirellula sp. (assembly GCA_037440405.1). Taxonomy (GTDB): domain Bacteria; phylum Planctomycetota; class Planctomycetia; order Pirellulales; family Pirellulaceae; genus JANMGV01. Next base: position 21,939 of record JBBIUE010000023.1, read on the forward strand.
TCGGCCCAGTGTATTTATCGCGAGGCATGTCCGTAGGTCTGCGCACCATTCCCACGGCGCGGGACCTTCGCTTCTACTGGGAAGAAACGCACCAGCAAGTACTCGATGAGCAGCAGCAGAAGGTACGCGAGAGCGCTCGGAATGCACTGATGCAGTGGGCAATCCAGCAAGGGGAGGCTTCCGATTACCTCCACAACACTCCCTTGCAGTGTCTGCATCCAGTCGGCCATTGGTACGAGGTACCAAACATGCTTCGCAATGGCTTGCTCCGCCGCTTGTTGTCAGAATATCCGAAATTAAGGTATTTGCTTTTGCACAATGTCGATACGCTGGGAGCATCGATCGACCCGTTGCTGCTCGGACATCACATTCGCGAGAAAGCATGTTTGACGTTCGAAGTCATACCGCGCCGAATTGATGACCGTGGGGGCGGATTGGCTCGCGTCGATGGCCACCCGCGCTTGGTCGAAGGCTTGGCATTGCCGCGCGAAGAAGATGAATTTCGACTTCGCTATTACAATTCGCTGACGACCTGGATCGACTTGGAACTACTTTTGTCGGTTTTCGGACTTTCACACAATGAACTGGATGACCAAACAAAAGTGGATTCCGCTGTAAGAAGAGTCGCTCAACGGATGCCGACCTATCTGACCATCAAAGACGTCAAGAAGCGTTGGGGCCATGGCCAAGAAGATATTTTTCCCGTAACCCAGTTCGAAAAATTGTGGGGGGATATGACGATCCTGCCGGACGTACGCTGTCGCTATCTCGTGGTCGATGTCTTCCGAGGGCAACAACTGAAAGATCCTGCTCAGTTGGATGGATGGTTCCGCGATGGCTCGTCGAAGTACGTCGAGAACTTGTGCGAATTTACTCGCCCATAATCTTCTTGAGAAGACTCTGCGTAGACTGCCGAAATTGATCGAACGCGCTATCCTTCAGCAAATTGCTGTCCTTGGATTTGACGATTGCTAAAGCCAACGCTTGGTGCCGATTCCAATCCTCCAGTGTGAAATTTCGAATGTCGACGTAGGGTTGATCAAACTTGGCGGCGATCTTTGGAATCAAGTGTAGCCCTTCCTTGGAACGGACCACATGATAATTCATCGCCAGGAACATGACTGATGCACCGACAATCAATCCCAACAAGAACGGTCCGAAACGCTTCATCCAACTTTCCTTCCTCGATGGATCGCCGCAGCTTGCCAGCCTAGCTCCAACGAAAGACTTTGATACCCCGCTGATGCCGCACAAAGAGGCGATCTTCGGCTAAGGCTAAATGAGCCCAGCTTTCATTTTCCGATACTTTTCGTTCACTGACAATTTGAAATGACTGCGGATTGGCGTCAAGCATGTACAAAATGCCTTTCTGGTCCAACGCAAGGATTTGCTTGCCATTGGTGATCATGCTCCAATACTCTCCGAATGGTCGACTGGTCCACGTTTCTTTGCCAGTTCCCAAATCGATGCAAACAACTCGCTGATTTCGAAGATGCATGTAGAGATGATCGCCGACAATGACCGGCGACGACATGTAACCTTGAACTTTGTTCTCCCAAACCTTTTCGACTCCCCAAGTACCTTGGGATTGTTTCTTAACAGAATACAACCAGGCCTTGCCTCCATAACTGCTCGTGAAAATCTGATCGTTCCAAACTGTAGGCGTCAGAATGTTCATGCCACGAAACGCCTCAATCGGAATACCCCATAATTTTTCTCCGGTGAGGGGATTCAATCCGCAGAGATCGGTTCGCGTTTGCACCAATAGCTGTTCCGTCCCATCGATCGTTACCAGAATCGGCGATGAGAAGGCACTACCGTTCATTCCCCCCTCATCCGAGAGAGACTTCCATCGAATGGAGCCGGTCGCAGGGTCAAGACAGTAGCAGGCAGCCCCAGCCTGCACGAATAGTTGGTCTTCCCGCACCAACGGTGAGCAGACAAAACCAAAAGAAGGAAGAGGCGATTTAACTTGAGCGGGAAAGTCAACGCGCCAAACCTCGCTGCCATCGCGTCGATCAAGTGCGACAAGAACGTCCCGCATCCCCGCAGCAAAGACGGTCGTTTCATTGCAGGCAGGCGTCGAACGGATCCAATCCCCGTTTCTCTTGGCAAAGAAAGGGACCGTCATGGAGCCCTCCCACTCTTGACGCCAATGTTGTTCTCCCGATTTCACCGAGAGTGCGATCACCGCCTCCGATTTCTTATCCTTCGTTTCCGTAAGAAACAACTGTCCAGCGTCGACGATCGGACCAGAGTAGCCGTCGTCCAACGGCATCTCCCAATCAAGTACCAGTGATGGCTCATCCAGAGACTGGGGCCATGAATTTGAGTCGGTTTGGCTATTTCGACTCGGACCTCGCCAGCATGGCCATCGTGAGGTGGTTTCGCCTCCAAGCAAAGACTTCGAATGGAGAGCTACCAACCCGCAACCTATTCCGGCGATGAAGTCACGGCGCTGCATGTTGAGAATCCTTATGCTGATGATGAAGAATTGCGAATTGAGTTTACAAATAGAAATGAAAGGTGTTTCAAGCTTGAAACAATTAATTTCGCCCTGTGGACTTCAGTACCGATTCGATGGCGATCGCATATCCGCGTAATTGTTCCAGCGAATCACAGAAGCTGATGTGGGTGAGTTTCGCGCGAACTGCTGGAGTTAGAGCTCTTCCTCCAACAACAAGTCGAGTGCATGATGGCAGCGAAGCGTGAAACTTGCCAAGCGAGTCCACAAGAGATGACTCTTCTGCGATCGTTGAAATACTCAGCCAAAACAAATTGGGTTTCTCCCGATGGGCCGCCCGCAGCAGGGACTCGAATGGAATGTCGACGCCTAGATTCTTAGCTCTCCACCCCATTTCTTTCATCATCGCTTCAATGATGTGGCCGGGCAAAGTGTACGGATCCTTACTGGGAGCTGCTCCCAATGCCACCATTCGATTATTGGCCACCGAATCCAAACGAGCAACCAAATCTCGAATGAGACTAATCAACATCTCGCAGCTTCGTCGCTCTTGATAGATGTCGATTCTAAAACAGGACCACTCCTCTCCTAGCTTGCGAAGTGCCGGGCAGATCAATTGATCAGCCAACTGGGCAACGCTGTTTCCTTGATTCCTAAGGTCAGTGAAAATCTTCCGGCACGTTTCTTCATCGTCATCTGCAAGGGCAGCGACGAATCGATCAACCACTTCGGGGTTCCCCTTTTGTAAGTTCATTTCATCGGGATTCCACCGAGAATCGCTGAACTCCTTGGCCGATAACGAAGAAGTAGCGTTCACGATTGAATCGCGAGTGCTGCCTCCCACTTCGGAATTGACATCACCATCCTCCAAAACTTCTGGCCGAACCAAGCTTCGGTTCGATTTCTCAAGAAAATCGTTCAGAGCCTGCTTTGTGACTCGTCGATGTCCCCCGACAGTCTTCAGGACTTGAATGGCACCTCGATCGCACCACCTCTTCACGGACGACTCGCTAACGTCTAATGCAGCTGCCACCTGTTTTGGGGAGTAATGATCCTTCACGGCTTTTTTCATCTTCATAAATGAACGATTTGAATGTTTCACTCGTAAGTATAGCTGTGGGTCAACGTGATCCTCAACTGCCTAGTGAAACGACGACCATTTTCGACCATTTTTTTTTTTTTGAGGATTCTGCATCTACTGGAGAGGATTGCTCGAACATTGGTTTGAACGGATAGAACGATTTGAACGTTTTTATAGCAACAGAAAGAGCATTAATGCCTAAGCTAGCAAAGAATACAGTTTCTAAGAGTCAGCGAAGTTGTTGCACTTCCGAGGGAAGTAAGATCCCTGCCACTTTCCGAACTGCTTCCTTGGAAAGTCAGTTTCGTCAGTTCTGCCAGGACGTTGCAGCGGTCGTCGACGACTCCCCGTTGGCGGTTCGGATTCGTCGAGTGCTTCAAACTGAAATTGAATTCATTGACAACGCCGACTTTCACTCTGCCGGTGCGGAATCATTGACCATGGACGGCGAGTTGCTGTATGAGGGTGTCTGTGGAAGTTCGAAAAGGTCGAGCGAGCCCAAGTCTGTCCCAACGCATTTGGTTCGGATGTGTCAAAACACCGTACTCAAATCTGAAGACGAGGTGGCTTTATTTCGCCGAATGAACTTTCTTCGCTTCAAGGCCAACACCTACCGATCGAAGTTGAAGTTGGCGACGAGCACCGACCATGACTTGGCCAGGATCCACGGTCTGCTTGCCGCAGCCGATTGGTACCGTAACCGCTTGATTCGCGCCAATATGCGGTTGGTCATTTCGATTGTGAAGAAGTTCGCAAATGTCGAGAATTCGTTCGATGACTTGCTCAGCGACGGCGTCATCGCACTCATCCGAGCGATTGATAAGTTTGACTACGACAAGGGGTTTCGCTTCAGCACCTATGCGACTCAGGTCATTCGTCGCAATGCCTATCGAACGGTGATGCAGAAGTATACCGAAAAGAAAAAGGTTTCGTCGAGCCTTGACGACCTCGAACTTGACATCATGCAGCCCGATCGGAGCTCCAATGTCGACGAGTATCGGTGGCAACAACTTCGGACGAAGATGATGGAACTAGTAGACCAACTCGATCGCCGTGAGCGCTTTATCGTCCGTGCTCGCTTTTCGCTCGGTGCGCACCGTCGAGTTCAAACCTTGCAGAGGCTCGCCGATGTTCTTGGCGTCTCGAAAGAGCGAGTTCGCCAATTGGAAAAACGAGCTCTAGAAAAGCTCCGCTCACTCTCCAATTCGAGTTCCACTAGTTCAGAAGCTGCCTCCAACAATGGATGATCGAGACGAAGCAATGGGTTCGTCGAGCCTTTGCATCGGAGCATACTGGTGAGTTCAATTGAGGCTCGGGCGTTGCATCTTGCTCAGCCAGATTGCGTTGGCAAGATGCAAAAATCCAGGAAGGGAAAACAGAAGAAAATACGGGCCAAGGTTGATGCGTCCCGAAAAGACAAACATCATCAAGTAAAAAATTATCAAACTCGTTACGGTAACTCCGCCACCAAGTCCTTCTCGCCACCATGCAAGAGCAAATCCTAGGATCACTCCCACTGGAAAAAACAGCATCAGCATCAGTTCTCTCAAATTCGGTCGCAGACTTTCACTGCCACCGAACATGAAGAAGAGGAGCATCGCTGTTGAAGCTAACGCCAATGCATGCGCGATCCACTTCAATAAAATTGTCCAAGACATTTTGCTTCTCCCGATCGATTTGAGGTTAACTCCATTCGACTAGGCTGGACAGCCTAATGTGCCTGATGTGTGCAAAGCTATCTAGGATAGACTTCGCTTATTGATCTGAAATCTTGGACGGTCGAAATCGGTGGTGGATTGATTTCCGCCAGAACCGTTCGTCTCCACTGCCTCAGAAGTGCGGAATTCGCTTACCCATCAAACATGCATCGCCCGCTGCTACACTCCGATCGCCCGCAGTTCGTGGGCAGCGACATATCGGAGCTTGACCTATTTCCAGCAGCGTTTGGAGTAGCGATCACGCTGAGCAATTTTTCAAGCCGTTTGCTCTGGCATGAAGGGCAAACCGGAACCTCGTTGGAGCCTCGCATCAGAAGTTCAAATTCCTTCGAGCACTCTTTGCAGCGGTATTCGTAGATCGGCATAACGAAACGGCCTCCTGATTTAGAACTCACTAAATTACAAACGATCCGCCCCATGGACAGCTGCACCACTCCAGCTCGACCGACGGAATCTCCGTGGATACGGAATATGGCAAGACAAGAGCAATCTTGCAAGTGCTACCGATAAACGTCTCGGCGAGTGGCAGTCGAAACAACTTTATCAAGCGGCAGAGATTGCTCGCTGATGCCAATGATACCATGTAATGGAAACGTAATCTGCGGAGTAGATTCGAAAGTGTCGCAGGACTTCGTCCTTCATTTCCTGAAATCCACAACTAGCCGAATCGGCCGGTGATGTACTGTTCCGTCAGTTTGTTCGAAGGATTTTCGAAAATCTTCTCCGTCCGATCCATTTCGATGAGCTGCCCCAAGTACATGAAGGCGACATAGTCCGAGACGCGAGCAGCCTGTTGCATGTTGTGAGTTACGACGACAATCGTAACTCGTTGCTTTAGCTCATGCATCAAGTCTTCGATGCGGCCGGTTGCGATGGGATCCAGGGCCGAGGTAGGCTCGTCGAACAGAACGATTTCTGGATCAACGGCCAGAGCTCGAGCGATGCAAAGTCGCTGTTGCTGCCCACCCGACAAGTCGTAGGCGGGCTTGTGCAGACGGTCTTTTAACTCGTCCCACAACGCCGCTCCTCGGATGGCATTTTCGACCTTCTCTTCGATCAGTGACCGCCTTCGAATGCCACGGACCCGAAGGCCATAGGCAACGTTTTCGAAGATCGACTTTGGGAATGGATTAGGCTTCTGAAAAACCATGCTGATCCGCATCCGGACTTCGATGGCATCCATTTCATTGGCCAGCAAGTTGATGTTTTGCGGATGGAGCACGATTTCGCCCGAATAGCGAGTATTTGGGTACAGGTCATGCATGCGATTGAAACATCGTAGGAGGGTGCTCTTGCCGCAGCCGGAAGGTCCAATCAGGGCCGTGATCAAGTTTTGCCGTACCGGAAGCTGTATATTCCTAAGTGCATGAAAGGCACCATACCAAAAATCAAGGCTTTTCACCTCGGCCTTCAGCGATATCTGCGCACCCGACGGAGTCGAACCGGAATTTGCCGCGAGGCCGGACGTTCCGTCTTGCCTTGAAAAACTGATCGGTACATCGCCGCTTTGAGTATCGGCTGGGTTCGCTTCTTTGGCTGTTGTTGAATTCATGGGTTGGTTCGCAATGAAGTTATCGATGGACTGCGCGAAATCGCTCGGATCACCATTTGATTTTCTTTCGCAAGCGACAGCGCAGCACGATGGCAACGGCATTCATCGAGAGAGTCAGAACGAGTAATACCATTCCGGCGGCAGCTGCATTTTCGTGAAAAGCATGATCGGGCCGAGAAATCCAGTTGAACATTTGTATCGGTAGAACTGTGAAACCCGATTGAAGCCAGGCAAACGGGCGAGACAACGAAAATTCCGGCAAGAAGGGGATGTAGGTCAATGCTCCGATGGTAATCAACGGAGCCGTCTCGCCAACCGCACGAGATAATCCGATGATTGAACCGGTAAGAATTCCGCTCAACGAATAAGGGAGGATGTGAAACTGAACCGTCTGCAACTTCGTTGCGCCACAAGCATACGACGCTTCGCGAATATGATTGGGAATAGCTCGAATTGCCTCTCGCGTGGCCATAATCACAATAGGCAATACCAACAGCGCTAGGGTCAATCCAGCAGTCAAAATGCCACGACCAAGCCCAAAGTAGTAGACCAACAATCCCAATGCCATCAGTCCCCAGATAATCGATGGTACACCAGCTAAGTTTGCGATATTGATCTCGATGAGTGCCGTCAGCCAGTTCTTACGACCGTACTCCTCCAGCCAAATTCCGGCCGCGATACCAAAGGGAACGGAAAGCAGCATAGTCACGATCAGCACCAAAACACTTCCGACAATCGCCGGCTTGATGCCAGCTCGCTCAGCTTCTCGCGAAGGCATCGCCATGAAGAAGTTTTGAAAAACCAACGGCTCCAACGTGCGAACCTGAAGGGGAAAATCTCTCTTCAATCCAATGCTAATCGCAACCGGCTGACCTGCTTGCGCGGCACTGTCCACATCCACTTCACTCAAATCCAACGGTAGCGGTAACGGATCGATCCACCAGGAATCGCGTTGGCGAAAGAGCCGCCCTCTGATTCGATCTCGCTGAAATCGCACGAAGTCACTGTCGATGACTGCTTCCAATGAGTCGGCCTCGACAAAGCGGCTTGCTGTTGGGGGTAAGTCGCAGATGAGATCAACTTGCTGATCGATTAGCTGCTCGAGCCGTTCTTCATCCAAGACATCCGACGCATCAATGATCTCAAACGGCTCCCGCCTTAAAAGCCATCCGACCTTTCCATTCCCGGTATTCGGAACGAGCTGTCCTACCAGTTCGCGTATACTCGGTGCGAAGCCGTCGCGCTTGACGAAATGACCTGAGGTTAGTCGTGAATGGCCGTCGCGAACCAATTGCCCCAACAATAAAGCAAGCACTGTCAATGCAAGAGTAACCAATCCCATCCCAGTGAACGCAAAGATCAAGTCGATCAATTTTCGTCGCCTGATACCGCGAACCATGCGCGTCGATTCGGTTTCCATCGACGCATCCTGTTGATGATTGAGGCTGGTTTCGTTTGGCATGTCTAATAAGCCTCCCGAAATCTTTTTCGAAGAATATAGCCTGCGATGTTGAAGCCGAGCGTGATGAGCAAGAGGGTTAGTCCAGCGGCAAAAATCGACTGATAGCCAATTCCTCCATGCGGCAAGTCACCTAGACTCACCTGAACGATGTAGGCTGTTAGCGTTGCCGCAGGCTCCCTCGGATCGATCGTGAAACTCGGTTGCAAGCCCGCTCCGATAGCGACGATCATTGTCTCCCCTAACGCTCTGGATATGCCTAGGATGAATGCCGCTGTGATTCCTGAAATCGCCGACGGAACCACAACCTTAATGGCTGTTTGCAATTTGGTTGCACCCATCGCATAGGAACCTTCGCGAATGTACATGGGAATCGCTCGCATCGCATCCTCACTGAGCGAACTGACGTAGGGAATGATCATCAGTCCCATCACCAAACCTGGTCCCAGCATGTTGAAAGCCGGTAAGTTCGGAACAAATGTCTGCAGAAATGGAGTTACCGCCAACAGAGCGAAGTAACCGTAGACAACGGTCGGCACTGCGCTTAATAGCTCCAGAGCAGGTTTCACGATCTCTCGCACGCTATGCGATGCGTACTCACTGAGATAGATCGCAATGATCGTTCCCATCGGAATTGCCACGAAGAGGGCAACGAATGTCGTGATAATAGTGCCGCACACGAGCGGCAGGATTCCGTATTTCGCATCTGCAAACAGTGGCGTCCATTCTGTTCCGCTCACGAATTCCCACACCGAAACCTTGCTGAAAAAACCCGATGACTCGTAGAGCAAAATTCCGACAATTCCCAAGGTAATGACGATGGACGAAACGCCAGCCAGACACAACAGAGCTTCAACGAATAACTCGAACGGACTTCGGCCCAAGATGCGAATTCCGCGACGCAGCATGGGCTCGCCGTGAAATGGTTTTTCTGATGAAGCATCAATTGCTGAGGACAAGTCGAAGTACCTTGCGTTTAATTCTTGGGTTCGCTTTCAAACATTTCACCAACGGTAACGCCCACTTGGAAATTTCCAGCGAAGGTCGTTCCCGCCTTCATTTCCTCAAACCGCTGGAATGCTTTCAGATAAGCTTCATCTGGCAATGGAAGAAAACGAAGCTGGCGGGCCAGGATGTCAGCGTTCTCGAGATAAAACTGCACAAATTTTCGGACTTCCGGCTTCTCTGCTGCGGACTTCTTATTGACGTAAATGAAAAGTGGCCGCGCCAGAGGATTGTAAATCCCATCCAAGACATTCTGCAGGCTTGGTGCAACCGGCTCGCGAACACGATTTTTTTCCCAGGCAATCGGAATCGCTTTCAGCCGCGATCGATGTGGCCGGTAATATGCGTATGGAATGAATCCGAGCGCATCCAGGTTCCCCTCAACTCCTTGAATCAAGACGTTGTCATCTTCACTTCCTGTGTAGTCGCCGCGACTGCTCTTCGATTTACCAACAACGGCTTCAGTAAAGTAGTCAAAAGTGCCCGAATCAGCTCCAGGCCCAAACAGAGAAAACTTGCGATGCGGCCAGCCTGTTCGAATTTGATCCCAATAAAGGACTTTGCCCTGAGCCGCTGGCTCCCATATCCTTTTTAGCTCGTCCACCGTGAGACTATCGACCCATGTGTTCTTCGGATGCGCGACAACCGTGATGGCGTCAAATACAATCGGAATCTCGATGAACTCGATCCCCGCCGACCGTGCTGCCTCCATTTCCTCATGCAGAATCGGGCGCGAAGCATCTTGAATGTCGATTTCACCTCGGATGAATTTCTTGAATCCGCCCCCGGTCCCCGAAATCCCAATGGTTACCTTGATTCGGCCTTTGTTTTCCTTCAGGAACTCTTCGGTAACAGCTTCCGTTAGGGGATAGACCGTGCTCGATCCGTCGATTCGGATCATCGACTCTTGAGATAATGACGCTCCCGTAGTCAGCGATACGACGAGAATCAGCGAGCTTGCCGCCAATAAAAGACTCTTTTCCATCTCCATGCAAGCGATTCCCCATCGTCCGAACTCGATGCTATTCTGAAGCCGATATCATAGCAAAATTGAAAAGCAAACCCACACTCGATTCGCCGAAGAGCGCTGAATCAACTGTTAAGATTCAAAGAAATTCGAGCGGGGCGCGATGATCGATTCACGAGCAAAGCAGCGTCATCCTACAGGGTCTTTTCTCGCGGATAGAACTTCACGGACCATCATTCCCGTGAGGAAATCTCCAAATGCATCGACGACGGCAATAGCTCAGAGATTGTGGTTTTTCGAACCTCGGCCTCCTGGCGATGTCCGCCGATCCAAATTTCGAGATTGGTCGAGAACTCGGCAAGGAACTGGAGACAAGCACCGCATGGCGGAACGGATGTCGGCGAAGCAATCACAATGGCAACCCAGTCCCGGCAACCAGCCGCAATCGCACTCGTCGCTGCGGTACGCTCCGCGCAGATCGTCAATCCAAAAGAGCTGTTCTCAACATTGCACCCAAGAAACGTTTGACCGCTTCGACTCAGCAACACGGCCCCGACCGGAAAATTTGAAAAAGGAGCGTATGCGTTTCGTGCAACTTCGCGAGCGATCTTTAGGAACTTCTCGACGTCTTCCGAGAATAAAACGGGCCTGCCCTCACTCATCTGAAGCGTCACTCCTCGTTGAAACGAACTCCGAGTAAAGTGGAATTGGCTCGGGACGTTCCAGCCTGATTTCAATTGCTTGCTCGACGACTCTCGCCGCAGTCTCGCGCTGTTGATCATTTCTGGCGAATATCCGAACGAGTGGATGGTTCATCTCCATCGGATCACCAACGCGCACCAACATTTCAAGCCCCACACCGTGATCGATGCGTTGCCCAACGACGGTTCTGCCGCCTCCCATCGCTATGATGGCTTGCCCTAGAAGTTGACCGTTCACTCCCCACACAAAGCCAGTTTGCCGAGAATGGACCACCGAGTCGGGAGCCAGCGGCAAGGGGCTAGATATGTTACCACCCTGGTGGGCAACCATCTGTTGAAACTTCTCCCATGCGAATCCACGGTCGATCTTCTCCGACAAACTTCGCCGAGCAGATTCCATCGAGTTCTCGTGGCGCACTTGAACCAGCAACGACGCGGCAAGTTCAATGGTCAGTTCGCGAGTATCGCTCGGGCCAAGTCCCTGTAACACTTCCAGCGATTCATTGACCTCGTTGGCATTGCCGACCATGCGGCCGAGCGGTTGGGTCATATCGGTTAAAAAGGCTCGCGTATCCACACCGAACTTCTTTCCTGTGTACACCAACGACTCGGCCAACTCGATGGCCTCCGGCAAAGTTTGCTTAAAGGCAGCCGATCCCCACTTCACATCGAGCACCAGCGCGTCCAACGTCTCAGCGATCTTCTTCGACATGATGCTGGCGGTAATCAGGGGAGTGGATGGTACCGTCCCAGTGACATCTCGAAGTGCGTAAAGCTTCTGATCCGCCGGAACCAAATTCCTCGTAGCTCCAGTGATGCAGCACCCGATCTCTTTGAGCTGCTTTCCGAGTTCATCGATCTCAAGATTGGTGCGAAATCCCGGAATCGCTTCGAGCTTATCCAGCGTTCCGCCGGTGATGCCAAGTCCCCGGCCACTGATCATCGGTACGTCCAACTCGAAGCATGCAAGAAGCGGAGCAAGGATTAACGACGTCTTGTCGCCTAATCCGCCAGTGGAATGTTTGTCAACGCGAGGTCGGTCAGAAACTCTTGGGAGAACGTCTCCGGATTGAATCATTTCCCGGGTTAGCGTCTGCTTCTCAATCTCCGTCATACCCTGGATGTAGATCGCCATCGCCAATGCGGACATCTGATAGTCCGGAACGGTTCCGTTTGCGAATCCCTGAACCATGAAACGGATCTCTTCAGGAGTCAGCTCAAGTCGGTCTCGCTTTTTGGAGATAATGACCGCAGGGATCATAGGGTTAGCATTGCTCGAAATTTGCTCATACGGTTGTCGATATCCTCTCGCTCGATTCGTTTAAGTCGATCGAGGCTGAAGTCCTCGACGCTGAAACTGGCGACCATGGTTCCATACGCCAGAGACCGACGCACGTTCTCGGAAGATACCGAGTCGGTCGCAGCAAGATAACCCATCATCCCGCCCGCGAAACTATCCCCTGCCCCCGTCGGATCGACGATAAAATCGGTAGGAAAAGCGGGCAATGCAGCCACTTGATCCGGGCCAAAAAAAATCGCTCCGTGCTCGCCCTTCTTTACGATGACGAATCTGGGCCCCAATTGCTGGATCGCTTTTCCGGCCCGAATAATGTTCTCTTCCTCGGTAAGCAGTTTGGCCTCGCTATCGTTGATGAGCAATCCATCCACACGCTTTAGCAGCTCAAGCAACGCTCCATGTTGGGTCTCGATCCAGAGGTCCATCGTATCTGCAACGACAAGCTTTGGATTGCGAACTTGATCGAGAACACTCATCTGAACAGTCGGCGATGAGTTTGCCAGAAAAACGTACGGCGTCTCCAGAAAGGACTCAGGAACCTTCGGCTGGAAATTACCAAAAACATTGAGATCAATTTCGAGAGTCTCCCTGTCATTCATGTTTGGAAGGTACCGCCCCTTCCAAAAAAAGGTCTTGCCGCCGGGAATCACCTGCAAGCCTCCCATGTCTACTCGGCGCTTGCAAAGCATTTGAGTATGTTCATCCGGCCAATCGTCGCCAACAACGCCGACCAACCTCACCGGCGAAAAAAAACTAGCCGCATAAGAGAAATAGACCGCCGAACCACCCAAGACCCGTTCGCGACGTTGCGAAGGCGTATGGATGGAATCAAAGGCAACTGAACCGACCACCAATAGGGGCATAATGCTTTCACTCAAGAGCTTCAATGACAGTTCGTGCCCATTCCAAAACTGCTTACCCACAACGCTTCGGGCTTTGATGGAAAGGTATCTGGTATAGGCATTGAGCAGCAAGCATTATGTTTCAGAGATCATATTTCGCCAAGTGCCACGATTGCAGAGTTTGTCTTCAAATGCTCCCAACAATCGGCTACCATAGAAAGCAGTGTTCCGCGCGATCGTACAAAGTTGTGCGTCCAAGTTCGATGTGACTCATGATTTTAGAGAGGCTATACGTCTTGCAGTCCATACAGATTCACGAAGCAAGGCGTCGTCGAGATACGTCACACTCTGAGAGCATTCATGCCGAGCAATTCACACTACCCGCTTACCGCCCCTCTTTGCTGTTTCGCAGCGGTCACATACAGACGATCTGGCAAACCAAATATCGAGTCGCTACGCCCCACCTGGACTTCCAGGCGATTCAGGCTCCTTTGCAGACGTCGGGGTCAACCTACTGCTACATCTCTCGGACGGAATTATCCCGCACTGACCTGCCCGCTATTCTGCTGATTCATGGATTGGCGGGAACCGGTACGAGTCGATATTTGATTCGAATCGCGGAACGTTGCCTTCGTCTCGGTTTCCGCGTTGTTCGCATGGATTTGCCCGGATGCGGTAACTCCGCATCATTGAGTTCCTATCCTCCGCATGCCGGATGCAGTCGCGAAGTTTTTGCAGCTCTGAAGCATCTGCATTCGCAACTCGGATGGGAGCGTTGGATTGTCGGCGGCTTTTCCCTTGGCGGCAACGTCGCAATCAATCTGGGCTTAGATTTGCAGGGGGCCGAGTCATCGCCAATCGAGCTCGCCGGCTTGATCGCTGTGGCTCCTCCCATCGATCTCTCTCACTGCAGTTGGTCGATCGAACGAGGAGTCAATCGATTCTACGCCAAGTTTTTTTTGAAGGAGCTGGTTCGGCAGCGCGACAGCAAGGCTAAGCATTGGGAAAGCTGGCGGCCGTTCGAAAATCAACCGAGCCCTCCCAGCATCGGCAAATTCGATGACCTATACACGGCACCGTTATCCGGATTCCGAGATGCCAAAGACTACTACCGCCAGGCCTCGACCCACCAACGGCTTCACGAGCTCCAAATCCCAACCGAAGTGCTCGTCGATCGACACGATCCTATCGTTCCCTTCCAAATCTTTCGAAACGTTCAGTGGACCGAGTCCACCAATGTCCAAATCAGTCGTTTCGGTGGCCACCTTGGCTATCTGCATTATCCAAACGGTTTGCCAGCTTGCTGGATGGACGACTGGTTCGCGCACGCAGCTGTCCGACTTGCACAACCAGTTCGACAGACGCGTATTGCACCGAGTGCCTCAAGTATTGGAACAAGTCCATGCCTTGGCAACTCAAGAGAATGATGAACTTGGGAATGCAGCGCCGATATCACAGCGGCAGCGAGAGACAGCAGCCTCATCGTCAATGCAAGTTGAGATGCGATGCTATTTTTGAAACGCCCGGAGTTCTTTGTCGATTTTCGCAATCAACTCAGCGTTGGGTGTCGGTGCCTGTCTTGCCGCTTTGAGAGCCAATTCTAACTGATGGATTGCATCTGCAATTCTGTTCTGTTTGTGGAGTATACGAGCAAACACTCGGCGGGCGGTGATCGTCTCGACATGCGTTTCTCCGATTCGTTCAATGTTTGCCAATACTCGATGGAGAATCAACACTGCTTCAGCATTGTTGGAGCCGCGATGCAGCGTCTGCGCATAGCGTGTTGCTGCCTGCCAAGTTAGTACATGATCCCAGCCGTAGGTCTCCATAGATTCTCGGTAGACCATTTGATGCAGCTCGGCTGCTTGATCGATTTTGTTCTTCTGAATGAGCACTGCGCCTAGATTGTGCCGAAGCGACATTCGTAACTTTTGATATTCAGAGCCTTGAACTGCCGCCATTTGTAGCCCATCTCGCAGCATCGCTTCAGCTTCATCGATACGGCCACTAGAAAACAGCGACATCGCCAGACCAATCTGAGTTGCGATCGTCGCAGGATGGTCTGAGCCGAGCACCGATCGTCTTCCCGCCAGCGCCAATCGAAAGAAACTTTGCGCTTCTTCATGTCGTCCCATTCCTAACATGGCCTGCCCCAAGTTGTTCATGCACTTCAGCGTATCAGCGTGATCGGCGCCAAGCTGCGACTGCCAAAGCGTTCTCGCAATTGAAAATTCCCGTTCGGCCTTATCATAGGCCCGCAAGTTGTAGTAGATGGTTCCAAGTTCGTTTCTTACGGCGGCTTCGCTCAGCGGTTGATCGGAGAATTGTTGATTGATGCTCGCTGCGGCCTGATCGACGTGCAAAAGCACTTGTGCCGTACTTTCCTCCCCTCGCGATACCGAAACCAATAGCTTCATTAAAAAGTCATTCGTTATGAAGCCATTGATAGCTGTTGCTTTGGTGATTTCGTAGCCAGCTTCGCGAGCGGCGATGTTGGCTCGCTGAGCTTCACAAGCAACCATGGTGACGCCTGTCAACAACGCCAGGGCTGTCGCCGTCACCCCACTTACCATGACGCGATGGCGACGCAGGAATTTGCGAAACCGATCGATTCGGGATGCCGGACGGGCTAAAATTGGTTGATGCGTGGTAAACCTCTGAAGATCTTCAGCGAATTCTGCCACACTCGAGTAACGACGGTCCACGTCGCGTTCCAATGTTTTTTGAAAGATGACCTCCAAATCGCCGCGCAGTTTGGCATCGATTTGGCCCAGACTTTTCGGTTCATTCCTCTCCACAAGACGCGCAAATTCAACGATCGATTTCGTGCCGCGTTCGTAGGGAATCTGGCCGGAAAGCAACTCAAATCCAATCACTCCCAGCGCGTAAACATCAGCACGGGCATCAATGTAATGCGAGTTCCCCAGCAACTGCTCAGGACTCATATAACCTGGGGTGCCAATCAGTTCGCCCGTCTGCGTCGCATTCGTACTGTGACAGTCATCATCGACGATGCGAGCAACACCAAAATCGAGAATTTTTACCTGTGGTGATTGCTCTTGGTTCGAACATCTTCCATAGGCATCTCGCGATACCACAAGAATGTTGGCTGGTTTCAAGTCTCGATGAATGACACCTCGCTCATGGGCGTGTTTGACGGCCCGGCACAATTGCAACAGCAAATCAATCTTGTCTCTGGTCCCAAAGAACGCTGTCGTGCGAACTCGAGCAGGGGGAGTCCTTCGACGTATTCCATGGCGAACCAAGGTTGCGGACCAAACTCGGTATCCATCGAACCCGCAGAATAGACCTGAGCAACTCCAGGATGTTGCAATCGTCCTAGAATCGCTGACTCGCGCGACAGTCTTTGCAACGAGGCGGGCGAGAATAGGCCCGGCCGCAGCAACTTGACTGCGACTCGACGCCGGGGATTTGCTTGTTCGGCTTCATACACCGCTCCCATTCCCCCCATTCCAATCAGCCTCGTGATCTTGCACTCGCCCACTGTTCGACCAATGACGGACGAAACAAGAGACTCGGCTTTGCAGAGGGGCGACTCCAGGTAGGAACCATCCAGCTCATGCGACCTGAGTAGCCGCGATACTTCGGCTTGGCCATCAATATCGTCCGCCAAAGCGCGTCGCAAGTATTCTTGGCGCTCATGGCGTGGC
>JBBIUE010000023.1:38705-52020 GCA_037440405.1 Pirellula sp.
ACTGCCAAGAACACGGATTTCATCTTTTGCCACCGTTCGACGTCCAAAGCAGTTCACTCCTCGAGTTGACTGCGAAGCCAGGCGCGGGCGTGAGCCCATTCATAATTAGCGGTGCGGACGGAGACACCTAGCACCCTCGCTGCATCGGCCATCGATAGCCCACCGAAAAACCGAAGCTCGACCAATTTAGCCTGTCGCGGGTCCAATCGAGAAAGTTGATCCAGTGCTTCATCCAGAACCAAGAGATCCAGCGCAGCAATTTCAAATTGGTCGGCAATCTCCAAGAATGGTCGCCGTTTGGTATTTCCGCCACGTTTCTGAGTACCTTTCGCTTTGGCATGATTGACTAAAATTTGTCTCATCACCACAGCGGCGGTTGCTACAAAATGCTCTTGGTTCTGATATCGCTGTGTGGTATTCGGGGATACCAAATGTAACCAAGTCTCGTGAATCAACGCTGTAGGTTGAAGGGTGTGATCCGCCCGTTCACTCTGCATGTATCTTTCTGCGATTTTGTGAAGCTGATTGTAAACGAGTGCGAACAACTGCTCATTTGCCTGGACGTCACCTTGGGACACGGATCGCAGAAGTTGATCGAGTTCGAAATTTGCGCAGTGCATATCGACCCCTTTTTTAATTTTCACTTGCAAACCAACGCATTACCGCTTGGCCGAATCGCATCGGTTCATGAGCAGGGGGGCTCAATGTTCGGCTTCAATATGTTTGTACACTGACAACGTGATGCTGACGGAAGCCGAAACCGATGAATCTTGGTGCTCGCAGTTTATTCATGCAGCATTTCTTCGAAAACTCCAGAAGTTCTTGCACAGAGAACCCCCATTTCTTGCTTAAAAGAGGAATGGAGCCGCACCCTTCGCTATCCAAAAAGCTCGCAGGGCAACGGTCGGACCATCTCCAAAGAACAAGTCATTCGAAATACCGACATTGAAAATCAACTCACTCAGCTTCCCGATTCTCGGAATCGCGGCTCAAAGTTTCGCGCGAATTTGCAATTTTTTCTTACAACGTACCGAAAATGAAACTCGCATTTCAAAACGCTTGCATCGGCTTCTGCCTGACATTCGCATTGACGCAGGGAACGCAACAGGTTCGGGGCGATATCATCCAAGAGTTGGATGCGGTTGTTACCAGCGTGATCTATGAACCAACGGAGCTTTCGCCAGACTACGCTATTTTCGCCCACCATCTGAATTACAACGTGGGCTACTATACGGCTCCTGGTTTTGCGCCCAACCAAAGACGAAATTTTTTTCTGTTCAACCTAACCGGTATCAGCTCGCCTATCCATAGTGCTCGACTGGAGCTATTCCTACCCTCGATAGGATATGTCAGCCCAGATCCATCGGAGTTGTTCCGCCTTACCAGTTCTGCAGCACCGCCACACGTTTTCCTGGATGCATTTTTGGGATCCCCATCGGTTACACCATCCATGCTAGAGGGCATGTATGCCTCCTTGGGAACTGGCACGATCTATGGTGAAGTCGATATTCACGCCAGCGAAGCGGGGCACACCATCGCCGTCGAGTTTACTCCGGCGGGAGTGTTGGCGCTGAATCTGGCCTCAGGTGGACTGTTTGTAACCGGAGGTCGACTTGTGGACATCACGCCTGGCTCACCCGGCATTCCGCCTTCGGAACTGGTATTCGCACATACCAACGTTGGCGCTGGAACACCGACGGTACCGATGCCCAAGCTAATACTTGTTACTGCCGTGCCAGAACCCAGCACGGGATTGTTGGTCATGGTATTTGCCACTGCCATGACAATTTTTGCCCGCAGGAGTCGACGAGTGCGTATTGTTGTTGAGCAGCACACTGATAGACGCTCGAGCGGGAATTGAAGCAAACAGTCAGCACCTTTCTTCCAAAATCCTCTCGCTGTGGGTTAAGAATTCTCGAGGTAAATGACGAGAGCCGCAACTTCAAAATACTTCAGCGAGACATCAACGTCTCGTCGCTTTCGAATGATCGCGATGGAATGTGATCTCCTGCCCCTCGCCGATTCACACAGTCATCTCAAGAGTTCGCTGAACTGTGATCGCTTTTCCTTGAAGATGTGGTGCTGCCAACGTGTTGGGTTCTGAGTCGTGAACGACAACCATTGACGCAATCTGTCATGGATCTTGGCCGATTTTTTTCTTATTGATTCGCTCAAATTGAAGTTGTTGAACCTTCAGCCGAAGGCTGTCATGAGTCTCATGGTTCAGCCATTCCTAATCGACGTTTTAGCAGACGCTCAGGCGAAGAGTTGTATCGCCCACGTCGCTCATCGGTCTTGCGGATGCTTGTTGGATTACTGAGATCGCACACGCAACACGACGAGCATCTCTCCAATGGCGAACGGCATGACTCTGCAGCGTACTCGGGCGGGCAGAAATTTGCAAACCGTATTCAAGCATTTGAAAATGAGCGGGTTGAACACCTCAAACTGGGTTAAACCATAATCCAAGGTGAGCGGTTTAGAGACCGGGCTTACATGAACCACCTCCAAACCCACGTTGCTTGCGAGCAAGCGGATCGTTCGTGGGCAGAAGTAATGGAAGTGTTCCTCGGGAATATAAAACCACCAACTCCTCCCCATTACTCGGGCGAAAACCGAATCTAGATTTGGAAGTGTGAGTACGCAGACACCTCCAGGTGCCATACGGATAGCGATTTCTTTAAGGAACGCGTCTGGTTTCAGCACATGCTCGATCACGTCAAATGCTGTGATGCAGCCGTATTTCGTAGCTAGTGGCAGATCTTCGATTTGGGATTGAGCAACACTCAATCCTTTTTGAACTGCTTGCTGGACAGCTGTTGCTGATCGTTCGATACCACTCGCACTCTTTCCAACTGCCAGGGCAGCTTCGACGAATACGCCGTTTGCACAACCAATATCGAGCCACGGGCCTTCAACTTGCTGCCATTGAAGAACTCTCTGAAGTCGATCCTGTGCTGTCAGCCGTTTCATTTCCTCGGCCTCAGTGAAGTCTCGATACATGCCGTCTTGGAACTCAGCCTCGTAATAGTGGCTAAGCTCTTCAGGGGTCGGAAGCGGCGACTGCATGCGTAGCGAACAACCCTCGCAATCGTAAAATGTTCGCCCTTTCTTTTCGAACGCCTTTCTCGCCGAGCTTTCTCCGCAAATCGGGCAATGGACTCTTGTCCTGTTCCGCATCGCCTTAGGTCGATCCATGGTCAGCGTTCGCAGAGAAGCATTCGACTGGATCGAAGTCGATCCGCCGTAATGGCAAATCATCTGTCCGACGGTTGTGGAGTGAAACGGAAGCTTGTCTAAACATAACTGCCGAGTTCGATCAACTGTCCTTCGGATCCAATCACGGCAGCGTTCTCTGAGGTCAGTCAAGTGAACTGGCTTATTTTGTCGGTGATGCATGGCGAACGTGTGTTGTCTTCCAAGGCGCACTCTCCAAATGGTGAGCCTGAAACGATTGATATTGCAAGGGTTTCTTAAGTTATGATTGTACAACCAGCGATCTGCAACGTTGACCAAATTTATGGCGGGCCGAGCTTTGGTTTTCCGAATCCGTTTTCTTCCTTGAACAACATAGATTGTACCCGATGCAGTTCACAATTCAGTCGATCGGAACGCGGAATTCACCCTGCCCTTTCGATTCACTCGGTGGGAATGGAACCTACGGATCTACGAATGGTGTATTCCTTGGCTCGATTGGCGATTCGAAAGATCTTTTCTTATGCCATTCAATAGATGGGTACAATCGACATCTCCAATCGTCTCGAAGATGGATAGCCGCAAATCCAGTTCTAAGAGTTGAAAAGTACTCCATCCCTGCGGGAACGCTTCATTGTGCGATAGTCGGATGATCTGCATGACCCATAGCTACGCAATTGAGGCGCGAGCAGTGCATGGCAAAGCTTGGTATTGACGTCTAGCATTTGACTTGAATGCAATAGTGGAATGCACCATGCGTCTTGAGAAGATACTGTGAAGGCAAATCGGATGGTGAAATGGTGCTGGGCTTAGAATCTGAGTTCCGCCGCAAGCCCAAAAGTGTTTCCGGTCGAGGTGGGCAAAATTCGCCAACGAGAATCCGGATGATCGGTCGTTGCGACCGCTGAAGCAGCTAGGTAAGCCACCCACCAACCCAGGAACGCTTGGGACGGATAATGAGCGTTGTCCGAAACGCGAGATAAGGGTACGAGCGCAGAGCCTGCGTACCAAAGTGCTTTGGTGGTCGGTGATTCCGAGAGTTGCGCTGCAGTGATAAAGGGGAGAGCACCGACGAAGGCGTGTCCGCTAACGCCATTGAGATCTTCGAAAGGCTGCCATTCCGAGCCTTCGTGCGTTTCCGTGGGACGAGACGCTCCGACCGCTCTTTGAAGAATAAAGACGGCGGGGGCCCCCACAATCATTGCACGTGTCGATCGCTCTCCCCAGCGTGCAATGGGATATCGTTCTCCGTCCGGAAGACATAACCTCCCAACCAACCAGGTAGTCAGGAAAATTGGCAGTGTATATTTTTGTTCTCCCATAACTTTGGTGGAATGAAGAAGTTCAACAGCGTCACTACCAACGTTTTTTCGGGAGAAGGACAGGATTTTCTCGTCCGTTTCCGTATTTGCTACAACGCTCCCAACGACAAATCCACTGGTCAAAACGAGCAACGAGTCTGGGGAATAAAAGTTGACTTGATCTTGCAACAGCTTGGAAAACAGGCCTTGACCATGCTCCGCGATGATTTGCGACCTTGATCGAATCGGCAAGTCCTCCCGGAAACTCCATGCACCGCCGGCAAATGTGTTGAATTCCATCCGCTGATCGAATACATCGGAATGCGAACTTGTCCATTCCTCTCCTTTATGAAGCGGTTCGAGACGCAGCGAATCAAGTTGCTGCTCATGTGTTGCTACCTCAACGCGAGGTAAGCCTGAAGACCGATCATCCAAATCGTTGGACGATACGGGACTTTGAAAGCGTAACAACCTACTACTGGGATGTAGCTTGGTGCATGCTGCCCCGCATCCAACTGAATTGCCATCGGGCTGTCCGGCAGTACCTATCGAACCGATAATTACATCAGAAGGAAGGTTTGCCTGGCGGTCCTGATTGGATGCTGGCTCAACACGAGGATTTGTTAATGAGACACACCCGACCAAGCTATGAAAGAAGACGATCAGTAGCCAAGGACAAACGGACTGTCGATCGAACATTCGCTTATAGCGCTTCGAGAAACGATCCGAACATCGCAAAGGCGCACCTTAATCCGACTCGATGTGGATTCAAAAAATAAGATTGGCATTCTCAATCGCCAAAATCACACTCTAGCGGTCCCCGCAGGATCGTTGCAACGTCAGTCCACGAGAATGATTGCTCTTTGGCAGGCGACAAACGAACATGCTCAGTAGGAATTTGAGCCTTGACGCAGACAACGACAAAATCTATCGTCCCGCTGCAATCGCTGATTTTCGCATGGATTGTGGTCTTGCGAGCCCGATAAGCCTACCCATCACAAGAAGAGGAAATGAAAAGTGAGTCGTTTATTAAAGCGAGCCCGACGATTCCTGAAGCGAGCACCGATTGCGAACCCGATGCCCCTAGAGGTTGTGGATTGTCGAAAAGTGGGATTTAAGAACGATCACGAAAACGGATGGTTTCGTCGAGACACCAGTCAGCTTGCAGATGGATTCCCGATCTCAAGCGAAGACGTCGTGATCGATGTCGGATGCGGTGATGGCGGAATCAGTGCGTTCGCTGGTGACATGGGAGCTCGTGTAATTGCCGTCGACATCGATCCAAAGGCGGTCGAATCAACGGGCCGACGACTTGCCAAATCGAAAGCGCGATCTTTTGAAGTTCACCAAAGCGACTCGAATCCACTTCCCGTCCCCGACGGAATCTGCACTCGGGTTATTGCCTTGGAGGTTCTCGAACATGTAGATGATCCGGCTTCATTCATTGCCGAACTAGTTCGAGTCGCGACTCCGGACGCTCTCTTCCTTATTGCGGTTCCTGATCCAAATAGCGAAACCGTTCAGATGGGCATCGCTCCCCCTGCCTATTGGCAAAAGCCGAATCATGTTCGAGTATTTCAGCATGAGCAGTTGGATTCTCTGATCCAAAACGCTGGACTGCACATCGAATCGCGGTCGTGCAAGAACTTCTTTTGGGCGATGTGGTGGTCTCTATTTTGGGCAACTGGCGGAAATGGAATGGACACCGATCACCCGATTCTAAATCACTGGACGATGACCTGGCATCATTTACTCCAATCCGAAAAAGGCAAGGCCATCGCCCGGAATCTGGATCGCATGATGCCCAAGAGCCAGGTGATCGTGGCCAGGAAAGCCGCTTAATTCTCGATTCTTAGCTTTTATCAACGTCGCTGCTTAGGGAACAGGTCTGCGAGACTTCAGGAATCATCATGACGAGTCAAAACAACTGGACACCAACCATTGCTCCGCGTCGAGCGATCTTGCTGACCTGCTATATGACAGGTTCAACGGAGGGACGCAATCTCGGAACAGCCGGTTACTCTTACGATTTCGTTGCGAGACTATTCTCGCCACTTCTGGAGCGTTGGGGAGAAGTCATTCCTGTTCCTCAACCGGCATTAAACTTGGAGAAAGCTGCAGACAACGCAAGGCAGCGGGGCCTCGAACCGATCCACGTGAGTTTCCTGCCCCTGCAGGATGTTCATCTGTGTCCGAGCATTCCCAATGTCGTCGTTCCAGCTTGGGAGTTTCCCGACATTCCAAATCATGAATTCGATGACAACCCGAAGAATAACTGGGTGGCAACATCGAAGAATTGCCAATTGATCGTAGTCGGCGGGCCATTTACCGAGCAGGCATTTCGTCGAGCTGGAGTGACGACACCGATCCGAATCGTGCCCGTCCCGACTCCAGACTACTACTTTGGATTGGCACCTTGGCATCCGAGTAACCACTACTCCCTTCCCATTCGAGCCTACTGGCCGAGAGGCAAAGGTGACTCGTCGACGCGATTTTCGGGTGGGAGAGAACAATGTATTCGGGACGCGCGTTCAAACTTACGCCAGATGGTTCGATGCGTGAGCAAAGCGATTGTTGGGCCTGAACGGTATCAACATATTTCAGATCAACTGAAGGCGCGCCGCTTGGAACGTCGAGCTCGCCGCAAAAAGGCAAGCAGAGGCGCGGAAGCCCTACACTTGAATTATCCGATGACCCCTACCCTCGATCTCAATGGCGTGGTGTATGCCAGTTTATTCAATCCAGACGATGGTCGAAAAAACTGGACGGACCTCTTAAACGCTTACCTGACCGCGTTGGCTGACCGTGAAGACGCGACGTTGGTGTTGAAGCTCATTATGCATCGACGTCAGTCGGTCGAATGGTTGGTGAACTATTACATTGATCGCGATATTCCCCACCGCTGTCGCGTCGCCTTCGTCGTCGATTTCTTAAATGATGAGCAAATGCGATTGTTAGCGGAAGCGTCAACCTTCTATCTGCAGACGACCCGAGCAGAGGGGAATTGCTTGCCACTGATGAACTTCATGGCTGCAGGACGCCCCGGCATTTCTCCGAACCACTCCGCTATGGGAGATTATTTCGATCGGCAAGTTGGTTGGGTCATCGATTCGTCGCAGGAACCCGCAGCTTGGCCGCATGATCCTCAGCATCGAATTCGCACGACTTGGGGACGAATCCATTGGGAACATGCAGTCCAACAAATTCAAGACAGCTATCAGGTCGCGACAACGCGCTATCGAGACTATCTTGAGGTTAGCCAGCGCAATCAGAAGCGCCTTGCTGATTGGGCCAGCTATCAAGCCGTTTGGTCTCGACTCGATTCCGCATTGTCGGAACTTGCCTCAGGATGCCTGGGGAAGGAACGAGCTGAAAAGGCTTCACCCAAGAATCCATTCTCGAAAATCGCAGCTTAGCGCATCCGTCGAGGTTATTGATGCAATTGGATTTCGTCATCCCAGGGTTTAGCAAATGCGGCACGACGACCCTGTGCTTCTGGCTGGCGAAACATCCTCGCGTCTTTCTGCCGCCTTGCAAGGAACCGGGCTACTTTGCCGACCAGTTCCATCAAGGTTGGAATTGGTATATGCTCGGATTTCTCGATCGAAAGCCAACCGACATTATCGGTGAAGCGAGCACGATCTATTCAAGTCTTGAGTACGCCCAGTTGTCGTTGAATCGAATCCTGGAACGTTTTCCCGAATGCAAGTTCATTTTCATTGCTCGCAATCCGATCGATCGATTAGAGTCGAGTTTCGGCGAGATGCATGCTTCTGGTTACAAGTACGGCGTCGCGACGGAATACGAGTTCAGCTCGGCCTTGACGCAACTGCCGAACATGCTGTGGGATACTTTGTACTGGAGAATTCTTCAAATCTACTTGCGGCATGTTCCGAGAGATCGAATTCATGTGATGTTCTTAGAAGACCTGGAGACCAATCCCCTTTACGAAGTCAATTGCTGCTTGGAATTTCTTGGCCTCGATCACGTTTCTCAAATAGATAACGCTGGACTCCGTGCCAATTCGAGATCCAGTAAACTTTGCGATACTCGGATTTTTCGATGGCTATGCCAGCGACCGTGGTTTAACGTTGCTCTGAGTCGAATTCCTCACGAAATGCATCCGGCCATTCTTCGAGCGTTGCGACTGCAGCGTCCCTTCCCCAATCAAATCAACTGGGATGACCACGCCAAAAGGCTGTTGCATCAGGAGGTGATTCCGGAAGCAATTCACTTCCTGCGATTTGCTGGCAAACCAGAGAGCTTCTGGGATTTCAGCAGAATTGAAGTTGCACATGTTCCTCTACGTCGAGCAGCCTAAGCGTTCGGTCATCCATACTTATTAATCCATTCTTGAAACTGTTCCATCGCAGCTCGACCGTAAATTGGCTGACACCACTGATTGACCTTCGCAAATGGCTTTCCTGGTTTGAGCGAGGCAGCTTTCAATAGTTTTCGAATCTCAGCGAGTTCCTTTTTCGATCGCGCGACGAGCCGAATTTCGTAGCCCATCTTGTATGAACTCGTTTCTCTTTTGCGACGCTCGTTGTCCGGCACTCGAAAGTATCCGTTGCGAAGGAAATACTCGATCAGCTTTTTGATGACTTCTTTCGACGGCGACGATTGTTGAACCATGATGGCTGGATCAGATGGAGGATTCTGGAGCAGACTTTGCTGCAGGAGTTGAATGGACTCGGTCGGCCAAGTTGTTTGTGGTTCCCAACGTTTCCTGGGCGATTCTAGGGACACTTCGACGGTAAAAGATCA
Organism: Pirellula sp.; assembly: GCA_037440405.1. Classification (GTDB taxonomy): domain Bacteria; phylum Planctomycetota; class Planctomycetia; order Pirellulales; family Pirellulaceae; genus JANMGV01. The sequence continues at coordinate 47,969 of JBBIUE010000023.1, forward strand.
TCAAACGCATTGCGTCAAAAACCGCAAGGCCAAGTATCGCAATTAGGACCATTCCAATGCCAAGCCACACGGAGCTCCAAACCCATCGGTCGGCTATGAACGCGGACAATGCGATACCAAAGCCAACCAAGATCAGCAGCCCATTCATCCAAATTCGGAGTCGATTGTGCCCGCGATGGCTCCCTTCCCCATGAATCGCTTTATCGGAAAGCAGAGACAGTCTTGAATTTCGATTCCAGCCGTTGATTAAAAAGATCCATCCGATGACAAAAACCGTGAGGCCGAGGAACAGGCTGGACAGATCGTTCATTTTCGTTTTGAGTCAAGCGGATGATGATCAGACGTTTCACCCAGGGGAACAGAACTGATACTTTCCCAAAAAATGAACGTTCCGACAATACCCGCCGAAGCATAATACAGATCACCGGTCGAAAGGCCGATCAGCAGCCAACTTAGAATGGCTGCTCCAATGCCAATGGGCCGATAGAGCTTCATCGGCAAACAAATCACGGCCAGAAGTTGGAAAACGACGATTGCATGAGTGAGCAGATTCACCCAATATCCTCGCTTCGCCAGCCAACTCTTATCCAGGAATGAGGTTGGAAGGTACGAGAGAAACCAAACGCCTTCGCCCTCCCACCAAATCACTGCCGCTAGTTGCGAAAGAAGTGAAAAAGCAATCCACAACCAGACATGTACTTGAATCAGCTTCGAAGCGATCCCCATGGACCAACGCCTCGTGCGATCCGCAATTCCAGGTTGCCATGGCTTCTCCAGTTTTCCCTGATCAATGACCAGATACAAAAGGAGCGCATTCAGCAAGTACTCGGCGGGTCCGACCAAGTACCCACTACGGTGCAGAAGCCCGGTATAGAACAGAAAAGTTGAGGCAGCAATCCAGCGACCTCCAATTCCGAGCATCAGCAGAATGCTCAGCAGCGCAAGTGCTACACAGTACATCTGGACGAAAAAAGCAGAACAATGCCATTGGAGCAACGAAGGCCGGAGCAGCAGATCGCTCCAATGGTCGCCCGCGAATTCGCCAAACTGCGGAGTTCCCAATATCCCGTTGGTTCCAATCCATCGCGGGATGAACAACAAGGACTCGATGGCAATGACGGACGCGATCAAACCCACGGCGAAACGAGTTCGACCTAGTTGCGACGCGGCAACCGGCGTTTCCCAAAAAGCAGACCAAGCACTCCATATCGAGCGGACAACGCGAATGGGATAAGTATCGACTCTCAACTTGCCTAAGCTACCTAGCATGGATGCGACTCAGGTGTGAACTCTCGGGTTACTTCGTCCGCGATTTTGAAGTACGGGAGTCGTCTGAGATCGCGATCAAGGAAGGCTCTCCATCGATCTCGACAACTTGAGCATCAAAAAGGACGACTACCTTTTCCTCGTTGGCCGCGAGTTGAAACTCAGGAGAATTGAACTCCGATCTTCCAAATCGCAATTCGCGCTCGAGAAGTACGCGAGCGACTGGTCTTGTTGTGGCACGGTTGATCACATGGACGATTTGGATGATCCAGTCGGTGGCGACATCGGATCGTTCCTCAAGCATCAGGGCGTTCAACTCTCTGCAGCAACGTTGAAATCTCAGTTGTTCGGTTCGCGGCTGAAAGTACTTGTCAACGTCAGTCCATTGATCAGTTGCCTGGCCATCGAACTGGCACCGCATCCGAAACGGTCCCTCCACTTGCTGGTAATTGTGGGTAAGTTCGATGGGAACGAAACCCAACTCCAAGTTGAGCGGTCGCAGGTAGGAGCGGGTCATCCACAACAAATCCCGCTGCAATTCAGACGGTGCCAAGTTCGCACTTAATGCTAGGAAACAGAGCGCGACATGAATGAACAAGGCGAGAAGGACGATCCGCTTTATGGGGCCCATTGAAGCCGGTATGCTCGTGGGTTTGTTTTTCATTCGCCATATCGTTTTTCAAGTTAGGAACGATTTTGCTTTTCCAGAGTATTCCACGCTTCAGGACTGTAAATAAAAAAACCGGACAACTCTCGGAAAATCCCGAAGTTGTCCGGTCTCTGACCAACTTGACATTCGAGGAAGAAGAATCAATCGCTGTACATCAAGAGTCCCCGACGTCGAAAAATGCACCTGAACAATCGTTATGCTTCAGGCATATCGCTAGCGCTGCTTGGAGTTGGCGCCGGAGGTGCCGACTCGCTGGATTGAACAGCACCGCTGTCGATCACATTGGAATTGCAGCCAACGCAACCGCTGCTGACCGTTCCGCCACAGCCACCGCAACCACTGTCCATGGTTCCGCAGCAATTCGATACGGGAGCCGAGCAACATGCTGATCGAACTCGAATGCGGCGTCCACCACAAGGATTCGAATCGCAGCAAGTCGATGCAGTTTGGCAGCAAGTCGGAGCTGGTTCACAGCAGCTTGGAGCTGCAGCACAGCAACTTGGAGCTGGAGCCGGGCAACAAGTTGGTGCCGGAGCTGGGCAGCAGGTAGGAGCTGGTGCACAGCAATCACTGCGGCGCGCCAACAGACCGCCACCACAACCGCGCGACAGCAAACCGCTGAGGATTCGGCCTCGACCACCACACTCATTTACTGGTGGGCAGCAGTTTTGAACTGGGACTCCGCAGCAATCCCGATTTCGCAGACCAGACAAAAGACCAGCTCGACCACCACATCCGGCAGCCGCAATGCTGGCGTCCACAACAAGAGTAGCGCCCACGGCAAGGGCAATACAGGCCAACTTGGCCACCGAAAAACGTGACATAGACAAACCTCCTAAAGAAACGAAACAAAGATCCCAAAATCGACGAGTTCTGACTTTCCAAGCATCAAACCGATGATGTCTGGCGAACTGCGCCGAACCGACAAACCTTCAAAATGTTCCGAAAAGGCTGACTGTTCGGAAAAAACAAGTCGCAAAGGCTGGGGAAACTAGGGAATAAGCTAGCAGCGCTCGGTTATGTGTCAACTGCCCTATTGCAATGGGTCGAAAATTTATCAGCTAGCTTCGATGCAAAGGCAAATCATTCCACCCCAATGGGGTGATTTTTCGATTTGTTCACAGATTGCTTGAAATTGTTATCAGTTAGCGTTAATCTCAAGGTCTACGGAGTCAATTGTTCCACAGCGATTGCTCCCAAGCCCAATGTCCTCCTACTTTCGTGGGATTCAAGTTCTTTTTCGACCCCAGTTAGTGGTTTGGAGCTAACGTGACTGAGTGGTTTTATCGAAATGGCGATGAACAAGAACACGGGCCGATCGGAGCGAAGGCGCTCTTAGAGTTAATCCATCAAGGTGAGGTGGTCGAGCAAACTTTCCTGCGGAAGGATGATTCTCAATGGGTTCAAGCCATTGAAGTCAATGGACTTTGGGAGGCAGCTCGTCGTCCGACGCTTGAATATCTTTGCCCCCAGTGTCATCGAGTCGTGGATCCACCTCCGTGTCGCTGCAAGCGATGCGATATGCCAGTTACCCGAGCGATTGAACGCTACGTTTTCCACGAAGCAAGTGGTCGGGAACGTCGGGGCATTCTCGGCAACTTGCTTCATCGTCGTGCGACCGAGCAACCCGATCCATCGGAGCCAATTCGAAACGAGCTGGACGATCCCAAGCCCAACGAGAACTGGGCGAAGTGGGTTGGTGATTTACTTCAGAATAAGAACAGTCGAAAATCACAACGCCCACCGGATCAGGTCGCTTCCTGAACCACAACGCCACAGCCGTATCCTCGCGGCCGTATCCTCGCGGCCGCTAGCCAAATTATTCGCACAATCCCTGCAAAACCGTGTAGAACTGTCGACACGAGGGCTTGGCCTTGACATAATGCTAGTTGCCTTCTCAAGGTGCCTTCTTATTTTCTCTCTAATACTGTTGATTGTTCGATCAAAGAGGCGAAACATGAAAAGCGTTCGAGGCAAACTTTGGCTTGTAGCCTCCGCGAGTATGCTTCTCGTTCTTGGCTGTTCGAAGTCATCCGACACTCAAGTGGCGGACTCGGGAGCGACTAGTGGAGGGGGGGGCGTATCGCCGGCCTCCATTTCGAAACCGGCTGGGTTG
>JBBIUE010000023.1:52030-59400 GCA_037440405.1 Pirellula sp.
CGCGGTGCTCCTGTGTCCATGCCCCCCGCTGCCGAATCAGGACCAACTGGCGCATCAACAGAAAGTCCACAACAAAGTTCGCCAAGCAGTCCGCCTCCCGGTAGCAGTTCGCCAAGCAGTCCTTCACCCTACGGTGGTGGCTTTCCTCAGTCCGGCGGTGGGCCACCAACCAGCGGAGGCAATCCCTATGCAGGCACGGGCTTTCCGCAATCGGGTCCGGGGGGCCCGCCAAGCGGAGGTCCATCAGGCTATCCCGGAGCCTCTGGAGGAGGTCCATCAGGATATCCTGGTTCTTCTAGTGGCGGACGACCAGGTCTTGCAGGAGGGGGGGGAGGCTCTGGTTCGGAGCCGAGCATTACTGGATTTTCGCCTTCCGGATTAGCTGGCGGCGTATATGAAACCAAAATTAAGCCGATCCTCGAAGCAAACTGCTACCAATGTCATCGCGGAAGTCAGGCAAAAGGAAAACTCCAGCTGGACTCTCCTGCAGGAATTCGAGCTGGTGGTGAGAGTGGACCAATTTTAGTCGCCGGCGATCCCGACAAAAGCCCAGTCGTTGCGATGATCAAATATGAGAGCGATCGACCCATGCCTCCCAAGAACCGATTGAGTGAGGATGATGTCAATACGATCGCCAGCTGGATTCGAGATGGAGCAGTCATGCCGGAAGGAAACTCTCCATCAACTCCAGCTGTTTTGGAATTAGGTTTTCAAGAACGGGCGACTCGATCTTTCCAGCATGGCCACGAAGAAGATGCTGTCAAGCTGGCTCAGGCCTACATACTCTCTACCGATCAACCGGGAGAACTTTATCTGGAACAGATGCGATGGTCTCCCATCCGCAAACGTCCAGTCTTCGCTTCACGCATTGCGGTCGGAGTCGACTTAGATGCTCCGAACGATCTCAACGATTATCGTCCCATTGGAGCAAAACAAGAAATCGCAGGAGGAGGCAATGCATTTCTCGATAGTGGCGGACCTAGTTTGATGGCCCCAAATCGAGGAGTCACACCGACCGAACGAAGCAACGATTCAGTCATTACCGGACTAAAGACGCTGCACTCGACAACTGGGGAAATGGGAAGGTACCTCGTGAATCGTAGTGCTGATATTTTTGATTCCGGCGAATTGGGAACGGCATTCATCACTTTGGAGGATTTGGTAGTCGAAGGAAATCCTGAGACCGGCGGAGCCGCAACCGGAACCATGGGCGGACCTCCCGGAAGTGGTTATCCTGGTGGAGGCCCTCCTGGTTTCGGAGGTGGTCCGCCTCCTGGATCGTCATCCAATAGTCCCTTTTCATTTGAAGATGCCGGTGCAACGGCTGGAAGTGGCGGCGGTTCTGTTCCCGGTAGAGCCCCTCCGCCCAGTAGCAATCCCGCAGTTCGAACCAATCATAATCGATTGACCCGCGGAATTACCTTCTTGGGAACGGCCACAACGCAAGAACTGGTCCGTAAGGCGGAAAAGGAAGGATATGACGCTTTGGTCGTCTTCACAGTTAAGGTGACTCAAAATAAGCGAAATCAACTGATTTCAAACACTTGTCGGGCCAAGGTTTATCTTCTCGGCTCAGGTAGTAGTAACAAAGCAATCGCAAGTTCCAAGGAACTCAATAACTTGGAAGTTCAGAAAAAGCAGATTGGGCCAGAGGTCGACAAAGCCATGTCCGCGATGATGACGTCGCTGCAAGAAGCCGTGGCCCTTAAAGATGTTCCCGAACAGATCACTTCCGAAATGATCAAAACCAAACGTCTTGCAAGCATCACCAGCGACAAATCCATTCCACTCTTAGATGCTTTGGTTGAGATCAAGTACTGGCGATATCGAGGAATGATCGATAACGATGAAATGGAGGCCGCGTTTGGTGCGTTGATTAGCTCGGGTGATGCCAGTAAGCTGGTATCTGGCTCGGAATCGGATCGCATCGCCGTCATGAAGAAGTATGTGAGGTAACCACGCCCGTGGATCTCATAAGCGTTTCATCCATGATTCTTGTTGTCAAACCTTTCAACAGGGAGAGGGCACCTCTATGTCCGAGAATGCCGTATATCGATACGCCATCGGTTCCGACCACGCTGGGTTTCCATTAAAGCAGGAGATCATCAAGTTGCTCGATCATAAGAGCATGATCACGATCGATTGCGGTACGAAGGTCTTTGAACAATGCGATTATCCCGATTTCGCGGAAGCTGTCGCTCAAGAAATTACCTCGGGCAGGGCTGACAGGGGAATCCTTCTTTGCGGCAGTGGCGTCGGGATCTGTTTCGCAGCAAATAAGTTCCCGGGCATTCGTGCTTCCGTATGCCACGACACCTATTCCGCTCGGCAAGGTGTCGAACATGACAATATGAACGTTCTCTGCTTGGGCGCTCGAGTCATCGGTGCTGAGTTGGCATTCGAACTCGTTCGAGCCTTCATCGCCGCACGCTATATTCCTAACGACCGGTTCAATCGCCGATTGGCCAAAGTTGCAGAATTGGAAAAGCGTGCTGTGTCCGCCGAACTCGAATGGCGTTAATCGTCTTCGATGTCCGCTTCTGATATCTTCAGTCGGATGACAATCTCATTGACTGGAAAAGTCTTAGCGTCCGTCTTTTTCACCTCAAATCGCAGCGGTGAAGTGCCATAATCACCATACATTGGTAAGATACGCCGACCGTGATTGTGTTCTGCGAATGTTAAGTCTTTAGTGATAACGAGTTGGCTGACGATGACTTGATGCATCCCGGAGAGGGCTCCATCACCGGGTCGGAAGGTTGTCAATTGAAATCGACCATCCTCAGCGATTTTGCCGCGTGCGATGGTGCGATCAGGAGCTCGAAACTCAACATTGCCAAGACGAGCAGGTTCCCCGTCTTCGAATATCACTCTCCCGTGGACTGGATAAACGGCTGGGGTGGGCGATCCGCAACCGTTGAGCCATGGAAGGAAAAACAGCAACAGTCCAATCAACTGAAAATTGCGGGGCATTGATTCCCTTCCAGTCCGTGATGCTCCATCCATCGACTTGCGTCAAGTCGACGATGACATTCTAGTCCAAGAAAATTTTCTCGACCTTACTATTTCGACGATTGGCGAGTTGGCTCAACGTCACCGTGTCCGTTTCAGCGCGGATAGCTCGCGTTGATAGATCGCAAAAGATAAAGTGCGTTCGTCCTGGGTGCCAACTGCCGAACGCATAGAAATTCGCATCGTCGTCATAGGGTCCCAATCCCATCGCGACGCCAGGCCCCACGATTCGAGAACCGGCCGGAAGATGATCACCATCGTAAGCTGGACCATCGTAAGGAAACTTTCCAAGGCTGTTAATCGGAATGTGCTTCTCGCCAGCGAGAAACGTATTGCTAAGCCCATCGATGATATCGCGAAACCGATACTGCTCAGCATAGTCAATCATCTTTCCATCGGCGCAGATAGGTCGCACCGTATTCATTGCCCCCGATCCGTTTCCGCCGTAATAGAAGTCGGTCGGAAGTCCGACTGCTCCCGGAGAAAGGTCACCATGATTGCCCGCATAATCGGTTGGGATGCCGGCAACGGTTTGATTCCCTTGCCCGGGGATTGGACAACCACAGGGTAATCGACCACCCGAACCTCCGCCAATGGTCCGTTCAATGAGAGGGCCAAAGGCTCCACGCCTCGAAGGACAGATAAGCGTTGGCAGCCAAGTGTTCATGCGATCAGGTTGTTCATACCAATTCCCGAAGCGATCGAAATCGATCGTCAGCTTCTGCTCTTCCATGAAGGGCAGGACCAGTGCGATCCAGTTCGGTTGTTCTCCTCCACACTGAAATGAAGCCACGTCTCCCGGCCTTGGAGCAACTCGCGCCGGTGGCAAGCATTTGTAGGCACTTTCAAAGTTATGAACTGCGAGTCCAAGCTGCCGCAAATTGTTCTGGCATTGCATCGATCTCGCAGCTTCTCTCGCCGACTGGACGGCCGGAAGGAGCAATCCGACCATGACGCCGATGATGGATATCACCACCAAGAGCTCGACAAGCGTAAACCCGCGCCCAAATCGTCGGATTCTAAACATCTCAATCCCTCCGCTCGACATTTTCAACTGCGGTTGACGCAGGATATGTAAAATCGCACGCTGACCAGGCGGCTAGCATTGAGCTGGGCAACTTTATCTGGTTCAAGACGTTGCCAAATCCACACCTAAATATAGCTTCCTGAAATACCAAATGCAATTTCCCGCGTTACGACAAAGCTTTAGAAAACCGGTCTACTGCTCTGACAACGCATGAAGTTTAGTTTGGAAAAATTAGCGGTCGGGCGTTCGACCCTGTCTTTTTCCATCTCAACCGTGGCTAATGCCAAGCGGCTGACCCGAAGATCAGGCTTTGTCTGAGGACTAGCAGAATTTCCGGTGTGCTATTTGTGAAGGAGAAGCCCAAGAATCTCGGATCGAGAGGAAAGATTATCTCGGAAAATACCTCGCATCGCACTCGTTACGCACAGTGCTCCTGGCTTACGAACGCCACGAATGGTCATGCACGAATGAGACGCCTCGAGCACCACGGCAACCCCGCGTGCACCGAGTTCCGTTTCGATCATTTCCCCGATGGTCTCAGTCATCCGCTCCTGAACCTGAGGTCGCCTAGCCACCTCCTCAACAACGCGCGCCAGCTTACTAAGGCCTACCACTTTACCGTTGGGCAAGTAGGCCACATGCGCTTTGCCCATGAACGGCAATAGGTGATGCTCGCACATGCTGCAAAAATCGATGTCGCGAACCAGCACTACTTCGTCATAACGCTCGGTGAAAACGCGGTGGAGATGAATTCGAGGGTCTTTTCGAAGTCCGGAGAACATTTCCGCATACATACGTGATACGCGCGCGGGCGTCTCTTGGAGCCCCTCCCGATCCGGGTCTTCTCCTACCGCCAACAAAATTTCGCGAACGGCCTTCTCTATTCTGTCTAAATCCACATCGCCCCCGATCGGTGTTTCAAATCCTTGTCTTCAAAAGTGTTGCAAACTGTAGTCAGTCGTCAAGACTTCCTGCTAGCATTCAGGCCCAAGAGTCTCCAAATCAAAAGCCCAATGTGAAAGTGTGCATGAAGCAATTATCGCTGAAATGGTGTTTGCATAGGGGAATTCGCTTGCTAGACTCCCGACGAACGCGGGTGTCCGACTAGCGGCAGGTGAAGATGGAACAGCTCGAATCGTGGGTTTGGGACGAGACTTTCATCACTTCCTCACGAAGCGGGCTCTGATTGGTTGAACTTTTTCTGACGCATGTTTTAGCTGCGGCAATCCTCCGAATATTCTCACGATGACCAAGGATGGCTAAATGTACAAGGTGCTCCTCTGCTGGCGCTATTTACGAACCCGATGGATCGCGCTCGCATCGATCATCTCAGTGACACTCGGTGTTGCAACGCTCGTGGTCGTCAACAGCGTGATGGATGGATTCGCCAAAGAAATGAACGACCGTATTCACGGCATCCTGAGCGACATCGTCGTCGAGAGTCACTCGATGACTGGAATTCGAAACCCAGAACTTTGGAAGCAAGAAATTCAAAATGTTCTTGGCGATCGAATGCAAGGGATCACGACGGTCATCACTGTCCCTGCCATGATGACGTTTCAATTCAATGGGGCCTCTCACACCCAGCAGATCAATCTAATCGGCATCGACACCGGCTCCTATGCAAACGTTAGCGACTTTAGCCAGTATCTCCTCCATCCTGAAAATCGCAAACAGATCGAGTTTGCCCTTCGGGAGTCGGGATACGCACCCGATCGAGAAGGCTTCCCAGAATGCGGCTGGTTGTATCGGATCGTGATGGCGCGTCGGCAGAAAGCCGAAGCAGAGATGCGATTAGAAATGGAACGCAATGCCGAACTCCGCAATGCACAACTTCGAAGCGCTCTCGCAACTGTCAATCGTGCTAATGGCACTGAAGAACAGGGCTCGAAGAACTCGGAGTCGAAGACGCAATCCATTGCCTTTCCCGGCAGCGAGCATCGCAATGAAGACCTTTCCGACGGCAACCTGCCGTCAAGCAATCATTTCGCGCAGCAGGCCAGCATGGGACCAACCGTGGGAGCTTCTTCCACGGAGGTCGGCAGTTTTCGATTCGATCCAGAAAAGGAGACGCATACGGGAATCGTTCTCGGCATTGGAATCGGTAGCATTCGTTACCGGGATCCGATGGGCAAAGCAGTCGAGCGGTACGTTTTGCGTCCGGGCGATGATATCAGCGTTGCGATGCCAGGAACCGGAACACCGCCGCGAGTCATCGACGGACTATTCACGGTCGTTGACTTCTATGAGAGCAAGATGAGTGAGTATGATTCAACCTTCGCTTTTGTGCCCATTGAGCGACTGCAGCAGCTGTTAGGCATGGTCGATCCTCAATCGGGAGATAAAGCAGTCACCTCGATCCAAATCAAGGTCAAACCTAGCGTCAACCTCGATCAAGCCAGAAACGAACTTCGGCAGGCCTTTCCACCCGAGCATACGCTTGTTCACGTCAATACATGGAAGGACTCACAAGGCCCTCTACTCGCAGCAGTGCAGCTGGAAACCACTATCTTGAACATCCTGCTGTTCATGATTATCGCTGTGGCTGGATTTGGGATTTTGGCGACGTTCTTCATGATCGTCGTCGAGAAGACTCGCGATATAGGAATCTTGAAATCGCTCGGCGCTCCAGGACCCGGAATCGCTTCGATCTTTCTTGGATACGGACTTCTCTTGGGAGCGGTAGGGAGCGGAGCTGGGGCCCTACTGGGTTTGGTCTTTACATGGAAGATCAACTCTGTCGCTCGCTGGATCGAGTGGTTTACAGGCCGCGAAGTTTTTGATCCCACCGTTTACTATTTCACAAAAATCCCAACAGTCATTCACCCTTGGATGATTGTGTGGGTCGTTTTAGGTGCCATGGCCATCGCTGTCTTAGCCAGCGTGCTTCCGTCCATTCGTGCAGCCCGAATGCATCCTGTGAGAGCTCTTCGTTATGAATAGTCCAGTCATTCGTATCGCTCCAACACCTCACGTCCCTCGGCGAGCTTCGGAGAATCCCTCGAAGCCTCAACTGCGATCTTTTCCCAGAGGCGGCGAGCTGTCGTCGAGGCCAATGGTCCGAGCCGTTCATCTCTACAAAAGCTACCACAAAGGAAAACTGGAAGTTCCGGTCCTGTGCGGAGTTGACTTTGCGGCGGAAGAAGGGGAGATCACATCGATCATTGGACAAAGTGGGTCCGGAAAAAGTACCTTGCTGCACTTGCTCGGAACGCTCGATCTGCCCGATCAGGGCGAGGTCTATTTTGGCGATCGACGTATCGACAATCTTCCTCGACGTGAACGAGATCAATTTCGAAATCGGATGATTGGAATGATCTTCCAGTTTTAT
>JBBIUE010000024.1:0-58499 GCA_037440405.1 Pirellula sp.
ACCCAACTCCTTTGTTAGCAAAAGATCTGCTTTCGGGGTTTTGAAACCAGCTCTAATGACTTCGCCCTCCCGCGACGTCACAAATTCGCCGAGAAGAAAGTTGCCATCCTCCGACCACTGGTAACGAATCGCCACGCGTCCATCGGTCCCTTCGCTGACCCAATCCCCAATGATCCAATCCAAATCTCGCAGTCTTTCGCCTGAAGAGACAGGCAATTCGTCTGGGAAATCTCGAACTGATGCAATTCGCCATCCCTCGCTTGTCTTTACCATGGTTGCCATAAAGCGAACCAACGAAGTCGCTCCACTCGTATCGGTCGTCACGCGAACACCATCCTCGATGGCAATTGGACCAATCAAACGGACCGACTCGGAAGTGATGGCCATTTGTGCTCCAGCAAATCGCTCCCCAAAGGAGACGATCAACTGCTTGATCTCGTCACGGCCACTGTAAACCGTCCCTTGTTCATCGATCAGTTCGCCATCTTCGACAAATAGTGAAACGACATCATCAATTTGGCCCTCATTCAGAGCCGTTTCGAGCTGATCAGATAGGTTGCGGATGGCTTTGATAGCGTCGTCGGAATTCTGGCCGTAGGCTCCCAAACTCATGATCGACGCAAAGAGCAATACTACGGTTTTCGTGACTCTCATTTTGGTACCAATCATCGTGAAACTCCAAGAAGTAGAATCGCCGAGCTTGAGTTTGACTTGCAGCATCGCAAGTACTCCCGTCATTTTATCATTCACGCAAGTTTGCTCAATCGATTGCAACCTTAACATTCGTTGTGAAGAAGGCAATCAAGCGACTTACTCCAGTCGAGAAAATCCTATTTCAACTTTCGGCCAAACACAAAGCACCCTTTCGGAATGGTGGAACGCAGCTTGAACGGCTATCCTACACGATGCGGATAGGTTGAGTTTAGTTGGGTGGCTGAACGCTTGCTCGCAGTCGATCTTGACGGCGATGATGCGGCGATCGCATGTTCGCGGCTTTGTCTGGGTTGATAGCGACCCTTTCCTTTCCGATAAGCGCGCAAATTCTTCTTCCTCTTCTTTTGCTGAACCTTCCAGAAGTCTCGCAGAAGGTTGGCGAGGTCGGACTTGCCCGCGACGTCCCGATTCAGCCTGTCTCGCAAGCACAATCAGACATGCAGAGGGTGCAGCTTCGCACCGCTTGCCACGCTCGTCGGACTCGCAAAGCGCTCGCTCGCATCATCGAACATTTGAAAATGATCCGGCAACGAGCAATTTGGAATTGGCCCGACAATCTGAGACTAGAGAAGGAATTAACCCTAGCTGCGGCTCAAGAGCAAGGGCGCCCAAGCTCTTAAAGCTTACCACGGCTTCCTCGTGCTTTGTTCCAGTGGCCAGTTAAGGCGCCCTAATTCTTCGAAAGCTGCGATCATCCCGGCAATACGAAGGTTGTCATGGAGAAGAAGAATATCGTTTGTTTGGACGATCAACAACGCACGGGACTGCGAAAGATCGTTTTGAAGTTGATTGGCTCAAGTCAAAAGGTGCGACGAACAGACGAGCTTTTTTAGGCCGATGCAAATGATCCTGCATGAGCTGACAAGCAAATATCCGAAGCCTACCACTGTCAGGCTAAGGTGGTCGAAACTATTGCTCAGCGAATCGTAGAACAGAGTCGTCTCGAGACGCTTGATGAAATGATTTCCGAGGTCCCTCCACGTGCAAAAGTACTTGATGGTAAACAAGAAGCTAAAGTCAATGCCACGTCTCTTGGTGGTCCGCCAAAGCTTCGCAAACAAGACGCTTCGTAACACCCGTGAAAGGACTTAGAGACAAAGTAAATTTGACGTCGGGTAGTCGCACAATCCGAACCTCCTTGCTACAATTTTCGGTTCGGATGGAGCTCTCAGAGAAAAAGAGAGCCGCGATTTGAGTTTCGGCCGCTTGGTGGAATTGGCAGACACGCCAGACTTAGGATCTGGTGCCGCAAGGCGTCGGGGTTCGACTCCCCGGGCGGCCATTATGGACTTTCGAAATTTCTTGTGAGCATGTACCGAATACGCCCAAATTTCCTCCCTTCGGACTTCGATTGAGACAATGTGAAACGGGCGTTATCTTGGCAATGAGTCACGGAGTTGACTTAGCGGAGAAGAGAAGGCTGCCAGGGAAGTGCAGTCATCGCCTAGCTTGGATGTATCGCGGAGAGCCGTTGTCCCGTGTGGGTGCACTTCCATTGGTCGGGCACAAACTTCGCATCTATCACGCAGAATTCACCATAGAACTAAGGATAACTAATCAATGAATACCAAGACTCGCTTGCCTCCCGAAGCTGAGATCATCATTTTTGGGGCATCCGGGGACCTCACCTCCCGCAAACTCATTCCTGCGATCTTGCGGTTGTATGAGCGAGGCGCTATTTCTGAAAAGACGAAGGTGGTGGGGGTCGCGCGAACGGCCCAAAGTTCGGAGTCGTGGCGCGGCGAATTGAGCCGAGCCATGGCCGACACTCTCAAGAACCCGACGACAGCGGCCACTTGGCAACGTGCGCAGAACAATATCCACTACTTTGTCGGTGATATCACCGACCGAAACAGCTTGTCAAAGCTGGATGCCGAACTGAATGCGATGAACGCAATCGATCGGGTGAATCGCGTTTACTATCTTTCAACATCCCCCACGATCTACGAAGCAGCCGTATCGAATCTTGGATTATGCGGGATGGCGGACGAAGTGCGTGGGCAACGCCGTGTTATTGTAGAGAAGCCGTTTGGGACAGACCTCGAAACGGCACACCGATTGAATCGCGCCATTCACCAAGTCTTTCAAGAAAAGCAGGTCTTTCGAATCGACCACTATTTGGGAAAGGAAACCGTGCAGAATCTGTTCGTGTTGCGATTCGGAAACGCCATCTTTGAACCATTGTGGAATCGCCATTACATCGACTACGTCGAAATCACCGTCGCTGAGGAAGGATTGGTCGGCCGTCGCGGAGGGTACTACGACTCCGCCGGAGTACTTCGAGACATGTTTCAGAATCATTTACTGCAGCTGTTGATGATTGTTGCAATGGAATCACCAGCGCGATTCGACGCAGAGCTGATCCGCGACGAGAAGGTCAAAGTGCTACAAGCGGTGCGACCGATCCGGGAAGCGGACCTTGCGGATTGTGGAATGCGTGGTCAGTACGATGGCTATCGGTCCGAACCGGGAGTCGCGGCAGATAGCCAAACCGAGACGTTCGCAGCGCTCCGTCTATTCGTCGATAACTGGCGGTGGAAAGGCGTTCCTTTCTATCTGCGAAGTGGCAAAGGTATGAGCTGCCGAACCACACAAATTGTGATTCGTTTTCGCGAAGCCCCGCATCTGTTGTTCAATGGTGGCGAACAATGTCCGGAAGGCAATAAGTTGGTCATTCAGATTCAGCCAGCCGAGGGTATTCAGTTGCATTTTCAGGCAAAGGTACCCAATGAAAACATGGCGATGCGCAACGCGGAACTGGAATTTCGATTTGACCGCAAGAGCAGCGTCATGCCGGAAGCCTATGAACGACTTTTACTCGATGCGTTGCATGGCGATGCAAGCTTGTTCACTCGAAGCGATGAAGTGGAACTGGCCTGGCAGATTATGGACCCGATCATCAAAGGATGGAGCAATGGCATCAGTCCACTCTATCAATACGAACCGGGCTACTGGGGGCCAAAAGAATGCGGTGATTGGATCGCTCGCGACAACCGCAGTTGGTTCGACACTTGTCCGGTACTTTGAATCTTTTGTGCTCACCGCCGGAACTTTGATTTCGCGGTTCGAATACCCTCACAAAGCTCGACGACGTCTCGTTCCGTATTGTAAACATAGAACGATGCCCGCAAACTCGCTGGGACTTTCAAGTGTTCATGAAGAGGCATCGCGCAATGGTGACCAGCTCGAACCGCAATCCCCTGCTGGTCCAGAACTTGAGCCACGTCGTGCGGATGTACTCCCTTCACGATAAAACTGACCAAACCGGATCGATGTTCCGGATCGGGCCCCAGAACCCGAACCCCGTCGATCGCCCCAACAGCGGAATAAGCGAATCGCGTGAGGTCGTGAACGTATCGCTGAACCGCGATCAAATCAAGATGTTCGAGGTAATCAATGGCAGCGGCTAGTCCGATGGCTTCGGCAATGGGAGGTGTTCCCGCCTCGAAGCAGTACGGTGCTTCCGTCGGGGTAAAGCTAGATGTCGTCACGGAAGCGATCATGCCACCGCCGCCCATAAATGGCTCCATCTCAGCCCATCGCTGACGCTTTGCGTAGGCGACTCCAATCCCAGTCGGCCCCATCAATTTATGACTGGAGACAGCCATGAAGTCACAATCCATGTCTTGCAGATCGATGGGCTCGTGCGGAGCAGCTTGGGCCGCATCGACAAGCACTTTGCAGCCTTGGGCGTGCGCTTTGGCTATGATTTCGTGCAGCGGATTGACCGTCCCTAAGACATTACTGACGGCCGTGATTGCAAGAAGTTGCGGTTGGCTGCTCAACAACTGATCAAGATGGCTCGCATCCAATCGTCCCGCTTCATCAATCCCAACGCATTCGACCGTTGCACCTCGTCTCTCTGCCAACTGGAACCAAGGAACCAAGTTCGCGTGGTGCTCCATGATGGTAACCAGAATGCGATCACCTGCCTGGATGTTCTTGTTCCCCCATCCATGAGCAAAAAGATTGATTGCAGCCGTGCATCCAGAGGTGAACACGATCTCGTCTTCGCCGGAAGCATTCATCCAAGACGCCACTCGCTTTCTAGAGGCGTCATAGAGTTCCGTCGCTCGCTCGCTCAAATAATGGATTCCACGATGGACGTTAGCGTAGTCGGTCTCGTAAAATCTTGACATCGCATGAATGACCGACGTTGGCCGCTGAGCGCTTGCTGCGGAATCGAGGTAGACAAGTGGCTTGCCGTTCGGATGGACCTGGCATAAGATCGGAAAATCGCGTCGAATGGTCTCAGCGTCGAGCTTCGAATGGATTGGTAATGCTTCGGCGAAGGTCATCAGCATTCCTCGCCCAGATGAGGACCGCTGAATCGATGCTGATCGTCATCAAGAACGCCGTCAATTGGCGAGTGCAATGCCGTTTGGACGACTCTCCAAGGAAGCAAACAACATTTTTGGCGATTCGGTGTGAGTCGGGGGCCGAACAGTTTCAACATGTCTTCCGCTGACATGTTCGCAACTTCTGAAACCGATTTGCCTTCGATAGATTCCATGAGCATCGATGCACTAGCTTGGCTGATGCAGCACCCCTCCCCCTCGAACCAAGCTTCTTCCACTTTTCCTTCCGGATCGATGCGAAGCTCGACGGATACAACATCTCCACATAGCGGGTTCTTGCCATCGCTGGCGTGGGTGCAATTGGTACAACTCCCGCGATGGTAAGGATCCTCGTAGTGATCCAGAACGTGATCTTGGTAAATCTCCTCTTCACTGAATGACATGATTGCTCTCGAATGCGGTCGCTTTCTTTGTCCAATTACCATCAGAATATGCCAAGCTGATCTCGAGCCTCTTCACTCATTTTTTCTGGCGACCAAGGTGGGTCCATGACGACTATGACTTCGACGGATGCAACGCCATCTAACGCCTCGATAACTTGACGGCTGTTGGCAACGAGCTGCGGCCCTGCAGGGCACATGGGACTGGTCATCGTCATCTCAATAGCCACTTGTGTCCTGCCTTCCTCCACCTCGTTCAACGTCACTCCATAAACTAATCCAAGGTCCACGATGTTGACGAAGAGCTCTGGATCAATGACGTTTTTTAGAGCTTCTCTCACAGCGGTTTCATCGACGGTCATGATGATGCTTACCTCGAACTTCCTTTAGTCTTGCGGAACCGAAACGTAAATGTCCTGACCGATGCACTTGACCGGATAAGATCCCGTGGGTTCCGTCGCGGGCATCGTTAATGCGGTTCCGGTAAGGATTGAAAATTTCGCGCCATGACGCGGGCAAACAATACACCCCTCTTCGAGCTCACCATCACTCAGCGTCCCGCCGTCGTGCGTGCAAACATCGTCAATGCAGTAGTAATTGCCTTTCTGGAAGATTAGCAACAACATCCGCCCGTTCAATTCGAAGACCATCTGCGATTGCTGTCCGAAATCGCCGACGGACGCTACTCGTATGAACTGGTCCGAGTTTGAGGAAAGCTGATCCGTCATTGACTCTCAACTCAACTTTAGTTGCCTAATCGAACCTTTTGCGCGATAGCGTGCCCCATGGCATCTCGAACGCTGGGCAAGGTAATGCGGTCGAGAATCTGCTGAAAGAAACCCGAGACGATCAATCGCACCGCCTCATTTCGCGAAAAGCCACGAGACTGCGCGTAGAAGATCAGTTCCTCGTCGACCTTGCCACTGGTGCTGCCGTGAGTACATCGTACATCATCAGCCTCTATTTCCAACCCAGGAATCGAGTCGGCTCGGGCGGTTGAACTCAGCAGCAGATTGTCGTTTCGCTGATAACCGTCTGTCTTGAACGCCCCTGGATCAACCTTGATCATCCCGCGCCACACGGTCCGCGAAGAATCTTGGAGCGCCGCCTTGTAGAGGAAATCACTTCTTCCGTGGGGCTTTCGATGACGCTGCAAGGTGTTGTAGGTCAAGTGCTGACGGTCCTGGGTGAAGAGGACTCCGTTGACTTGCGACTCGCTTCCCTCGCCATTCAAATCCACCTGCTGGGAGACTTGTGCGAATCGTGAACCTAAGGCCGCAATCGTCCATTGAAGCTTGGCATCATTCGAAAGGGAAGCTTGATGGTGTGCGAAATGCCAAACGTTGCGTCCCCAGTTTTGGAAATTGACATATCGCAATTTTGCACCATGACCAAGGACGATTTCCAACCCACCACAATGGAATCCGTGATCGTTCTGAGCATCGCTAGACGATTCATACAGTACCGTCGCTTCAGCACCATCCTCCAGAATGATCAGCGTATGACCAAGGTCCGTGAAACCATCGCCCAATGAAGATTGAATCAATAGCGGGCGTTCAACGAAGGTGTTTCGCGGAACGTATACCAATTGGCCGCCACACCAAGTCGCAGCATGTAGGGAGCAAAATCGATCGCGCTCAAAGTCGAACTGCGACCACAAATGCGGCTTCACCAGATCTTGGTAAGTTCCAACGCACTCGTCGAGTATTCCGAAAATAACACCCGCTGCTTGCATCGATTCTTCGAGAAACGACTCAGCTACCATTCCATTTCGAGCGACGATCTTTCCAGCTAAGGAGACTTCAGAGGAAAACCGCGACTCGATGTTGGGTGCTTCAACCTCGCTACGGAACGGAAGCGGGTAGCGACCTAGCTAAAATGGACGAAGATCGCTCCGCATCCAATCTTCTTCTCGTCGAGAGGGCCAATCAGTCGCAAGGAACCGACTCCAACTTCGCTTGCGAGCCTCCGTTACCCAGAGAGGTTCCAATTCCGCGCGTGCACGAAGAAACGCGTCAAACCCTTCCTGGTTGAAACCCAATTTTTGCAACGTCTCCATCATGTAACTAATTCGCTTCCATCCATCTAATTTAAAGAACTACGTGCCGGGTGCCAAATCAGCGACCACATCAACCGACAGAACCTTCCATCTGCAGTTGAATGAGCCGGTTCATTTCGACGGCGTACTCCAACGGGAGCTCCTTCACAAGCGGCTCAATGAACCCGTTGACGATCATCGTGCTCGCTTCCGCCTCAGACAGGCCGCGACTCATCAAATAGAACAACTGCTCTTCGCCAATTCGCGAAACGCTGGCTTCGTGCCCTATCGAAACGTCACGATCCAAGACTTCGATGTAGGGATAGGTGTCGCTGCGACTCTGCGGGTCCAAAATCAATGCATCACAAACCACATTGCAGCGAGCACTCTTGGCTCCTTTCTCGACGCGAACCAATCCACGGTAGCTTGATCGACCTCCGTTCTTTGAGATCGATTTGCTGATAATTTGGCCGGTGGTGTGCGGAGCGGCATGAACAAGCTTCGCACCTGCGTCCTGATGCTGACCTCGACTTGCAAATGCAATCGAAAGAATCTCGCCGCGAGCACCGGGCTCCATCAGATAGACCGCCGGGTACTTCATGGTTAATTTGCTTCCCAGATTTCCGTCGACCCATTCCATCGTCGCATCCTGATAAGCGACCGCCCGCTTGGTGACGAGGTTGTAAATGTTATTCGCCCAATTCTGGATGGTCGTATATCGGCAGCGGCTTCCTCGTTTGCAGATAATCTCGACCACCGCAGAGTGGAGACTGGCCGAAGAATACATTGGAGCAGTACACCCTTCGACGTAGTGCACGGAGGCTCCTTCATCGACAATGATGAGCGTTCTTTCGAACTGGCCCATGTTTTCCGCGTTGATTCGAAAGTACGCTTGGAGAGGGAATTCGATCTTCACTCCCTTCGGAACATAGATGAAGGAACCACCGGACCAAACAGCGGAGTTGAGCGCTGCAAACTTATTGTCCGATGGTGGAATAATCGTTCCGAAGTACTCGCGAAGCAAATCAGGATGCTCTCGAACTGCCGTATCGGTGTCCGTGAAGATGACGCCTTGCTTCGCCAAATCTTCCTTGAGCGATCCGTAGACAACTTCACTTTCAAACTGGGCCTTAACGCCAGCCAGGTACTTGCGCTCTGCTTCCGGTATCCCCAGCTTCTCGAAAGTGTCCTTGATTTCCTGAGGCACTTCTTCCCAGGAATGTCCTTGTCGATCTGTCGGCTTCAGGTAATAAAAGATATCTTGGAAGTCGATCTCGATGCTCCCGCCCCAATTCGGCATCGGCTTCGACTCGAAAATCTCGAGCGATCGCAGACGAAAATCTCGCATCCACGCCGGTTCGCCCTTCATTTCGGAAATCTGGGCAACCACCGATTTGGTCAGTCCTTTGTGGGATTTGAAAACCGCCTTCGATTCAGTGTGGAAGTCGTATTTGTTGATTTCACCGACAACGTCGGGAACGATAAGGTCCGCTGACATGATGTGAACTCCTATTTCTAGCCGCCAATCGCGGCTGGTTCCTCTTTCCTAACCATGGCCTGATTCGCAGCATCCGCATCTGGATTTGCACGCCGAATACGGTCGTAACCGTGAGCATGTAATTCCTTGGCCAATTCGACACCTCCCGTCTCGACGATTCGCCCACCCAACATGACATGGGTGAAATCCGGCGGATTGTGCTCAAGAAGCTTGTCATGGTGCGTGATGATCAGTAACCCCATCTTCTCTCGACCAATTTCCGCGATGCTGGTGCTGGCTAAGCGCACTGCGTCTGCATCCAAACCAGAATCTGTTTCGTCGAGGACGGCGAACTTTGGACTAAGCATAGCCAGGGTAAGAATCTCGGCACGCTTCATCTCTCCGCCCGAGAACCCGTCATTGACATAGCGTCGCGCAAACTCAGGATCCATCTTCAACTGCTCCATCTTGCCTTTGAGCTCCTTGCGAAACTCTCGCATCGGAATGAGTTCCTCACCCTCCTTGCGGTCGCGCCGCCGAACGTTTGTGGTCGCATGGCGAAGAAAGTCCGCCATCTTGACTCCCGGAATCGCAATCGGTCGTTGAAAGGCCATGAAGATACCTGATCGAGCCCTTTCGTCAGGGCCCATAGCCAACACGTCATCACCATTCAGGAAAATCGCACCCTCTGTGACCTCATAGGTTGGGTGCCCCATAATCGCCAAACCAAGCGTGCTTTTGCCGGAACCGTTCGGGCCCATCAATGCATGAGTTTCACCGCGCCGTATCTCGAGGTTCACACCTCGCAAAATGGGCTTACCCGCAACCGAAACGTGAAGGTTCTCAATCCTTAGCAAATCAACCATCGCAATCATACTCTTCCTATTCTCAAATCCGAAATCAAAGTCAGTTCTGCAATAGAATGTGTCATTCAATGAGTGGAGAGCCCTCAGCCGCATTCAACCTTTCCATGTTCTCATTTCTCCGAAGCGGAGCTGGGCAACTCCTCGGGCTTGAATTGACATGTTTGATGTCCATCGAGCCGACAACTGCACAATTCGATCGGTTGCCCGAGAGCCTCACTCAAGACTTGACGTTCCAATTCGCAGACTGCACGATCATGTTCCATGGATACTAGACCGGGGTAGGGGCAGGCCTGCACTTCCAGTACTGGCATTCCATCCTCAATTCCCACTTTTGCAGGAATTTTCCGCTCCAATAGAAGCTTCGCAGCGGCATCCATCCGTTCAACAAGAGTTGAACCGGTGATCTCCGAGTGATAGGCCTTCCCCATCCGCTTGGTAACCCGATCCAACACGGATCGCTTAACGTTTTGGTCAGGGTAGTCCGAAAGCTCTCGCCACATCGCCATCGCCAAATCGGCGTAAGTTGCTCCGACCTCACGCCAACCCGCATGGCTCAGGAAGTACTTGAAGGTTGGCCTGCCACGAGAAGCTGTTTGCTTTCGCCGCTCGATCAATCCCATTTCCTCAAGCCGGTCCAGTCGCTGCCGAACTGCCGTGGCAGTAACCTCAAGTAAGTCAATCAAATCTGTTACAGTCAAACCTGGCTGCTTCCGCAAGGAATCCAAGACAACTTGGTCCACGGGACGAATTCCCACCGAGTTGTTAGAACTGTCGTTTGGGCTAGCAATTCTCATGGAATCCTCGAAAATTCAGGTCCAACTAGGGGTACTATAGAGCACTTGGACATTTTTGACAAGTCCCGTTGTGAAAAAAACGGTTTGAAGAATCTAAACGTTCGTAATCGTTACCGCATTGTGATTCATGTGCGATCGATTCATTAAATTCGTGTTCGTCGAATCGTCAGCGAAAGGCAATCCAGCAACCGATCTTCCTTCAGTCGCATTTGCTTCCGACTTCCGCGAACGGTTTGACGATTTTTCGCGTGAGCGATTCGATGCATTCAAAATTGCGGATTTGTTTCCTATTTAGGTCATTGGTTCGTTTGGCAGTCAATCCGTTAACTTGAACCCAATTATATCGGTCCAACCGTGGGTAGATTCCTGGTCATTCGTTTTTGCAGAGAGCTTCGAGACCTTCCATGCAGCCCCTCTCACCGCAAGTTGAAGTCAATAAATCGGGCCAGCGGATTCGCAACATGTTTGCGAACATTGCTCCCCGCTATGATTTCCTGAATCATCTGTTGTCAGCGAACATCGATAAGAGTTGGCGGAGGGAGTTGGTCGCTCGAATCAGATTGACTTCGAACAAACCGATCTTAGACGTATGCACGGGGACGGGCGATTTGGTTTTTGAGGCCTTTGATCGATTTGCTTCAAGTCCGATTGAGTTCCTGGCCTGCGACTTCTGTCCAGAGATGCTCACCATTGCGAAGCGAAAGCAAAATATGCCTCAGCGACGAGCTGCTCTCGATCGACTGCGATTTTTTGAAGCCGATGCGATGCAGTTGCCACTCGAAACTGGCAGTTGTCAAGTCGTTATGAATGCCTTTGGAATCCGCAATGTTTCGGAAACGGAGATTGGGTTATCCGAGATGATTCGCGTGTGCGATGCGGGCGGCCAAGTGTTGATTCTTGAATTCTCCAAACCGACCGCGCCAGTTCTCAAGCAGCTTTACCAGGGCTACTTTCGACTCATCTTGCCCTCGGTTGGGCAACTAATTTCGAGGAGTCGCGAGTCGGCTTACAACTACTTGCCTGCAAGCGTACAAGCATTTCCTTCGGGTGCAGATTTCGTCGAGATCATGGTAAAGCTAGGGCTGAAGCACGTTCGTTTTTGGCCTTTGACGCTGGGCATCGCTACAGTCTACGAGGGAACCAAATGACGGATCCCATCGTCTTGGCCATCACAGGCGCGAGTGGCTCGATCTATGCAGTTAGGCTTCTGCAGGTTTTGCATCGACGCGGTTGCCGAGTGCAAATGACCATGAGTCATGCTGCTGCGCTTGTGCTCGACCGAGAACTCGGGATTCAGATCAATCTTCATGCTTTTGAAGCCGCACCTCTCTTAACCTATGTCTCGCCCCTCGACCCGGCTCGATGGACTTCCACGTACTCTGACGAAGTCGGCGAAGTCGGCGAAATTCGCTATTATCATTCAAACGACTTCATGAGCCCGATCGCCAGCGGATCCCATGTGACGCGCGGCATGGTGGTGTGCCCTTGTTCCGGTGGGACGATGTCTGGGATTGTTCATGCCTCTTCCGACAACCTTATTGTTCGCGCTGCGGATGTTCACTTGAAGGAGCACCGAAAGCTTATTTTGGTTCCTCGCGAGACGCCGCTTTCGGTATTTCAATTGGAAAATATGCAACGAGCAGCGGCAGCCGGTGCTGTTGTTTTGCCCGCATCTCCAGGCTGGTATCACGGCGTTGCTTCGATCATCGACCTCGTTGATTTTGTGGTGGCTCGGATTTTGGATCATCTCGGAATTCCCCATCATCTCATGCAGCGTTGGGGGGAAGAACAAACGGAAAATCGGTCGGAGGCTTGCCGATGATGGTCTTGAATAACGGCGTTTCCGATCGTTCAGATGCATCGCTTTTCGACAAGGTTGTATTGAAAGTTCGAAACTTTGCGGAACTCATCCGATTCAGTCACACGATCTTCGCGATGCCGTTCGCCTTGCTGGCAGGAGCGTGGGCAATGGTCATGCCGTCTGGATCGGTCAATCCAGCATGGTCTATTTTGCGCTGGGGCGGCGTACTGTGCGCCATGGTTACGGCGAGAAGCTTTGCCATGGCATTCAATCGCCTAGTCGATGCCAAGTATGATGCCAAAAATCCGCGAACGGCGAACCGTCACTTGCCATCTGGGAGTCTCAAGAAAAGAGAAGTTACCGCGTTTGCATTGGTTGCTGCCTTCGGCTTTATCGGATCGTGCTTGTTGTTTTTCCCCAACTGGATTCCGATCCTCCTTGCGATACCGGTATTGCTATTTATTGCTGGATACAGTTTTGCGAAGAGATTCACTCGATGGACACATGTTTGGTTAGGGGCTGCCTTGATGCTAGCCCCAATCTGCACATGGCTTGCCTTGCGTGGCGAAATTGTCTTGGCTCATCCAGCAGACTTGATCGCGGCCAGCATGTTAGGGCTATCGGTGCTGTTCTGGGTAGCTGGGTTTGACATTATCTATGCTTGTCAGGATGTGGATGCGGATCGGCAAGCTAAGTTATTCAGCTTGCCCGCAACAATCGGCGTGCAAGCCTCTCTGAAAGTTGCTGCCTTTTGTCATGCGACCATGGTGATGCTTCTCGCGATATTACCTCATACAACGCTTCCGTTGCATTTGCAATGGATATGGTATGGCACTCTATTGATCGTTGCCGTGCTTCTCTTGCTTGAACATCGCTCCGTCAGTTCCCAAGACGTGACAAAAATCAATTTTGCGTTTTTTCAATTGAATGCGATCATCAGTGTGTTATTGCTTAGCGCGGGCACGATAGATGCAATCTGGTGATCTGGACCAAAATGAACTTTGAAAGTCGAGAGTCGATCATGACTGACAAAACGGTTATGCGAATGGCCGCAATTCGAGAAAAGGTTGAACAAGGATTGCGTTTGGATTTTGACGACGGTCTGTTGATGTATTCGCCCGAAGTTTCGCTGCACGAGCTGGGTGAGTTAGCGAACCTTGTTCGAGAGCGACTGCACGGAAACGTCGCCTACTTCAATATCAATGCCCATTTGAATCCGACCAACGTGTGCGTTTATCGTTGTCGATTCTGTGCCTTTCGCTCGGACCTGCGCGATCCAAAAGGCTATTTCATGACCGACGAACAGATCATCGAACGAGGTCGTGAAGCGATGAATAATGGCTGCACAGAAATGCATATTGTCGGTGGATTGCACCACCAAAAAGGATACGAATGGTACCGAAACATCTTGGCCTTGTTGCACGAGCATTTTCCTTCGATCCACCTGAAAGCTTGGACGGCAGTGGAGATCGGTTGGTTTGAGTTTTTGCAGAAATGGACCACGCAACAAGTACTCACCGATCTTAGAGAGGCTGGATTAGGATCTCTTCCCGGCGGCGGAGCAGAAATTTTTCATCCCGAAGTTCGCGATCAAATCTGCGAGCATAAGGCAACCTCTCACAAATGGATCGATATTCATCGGACCGCGCATCAGCTCGGAATCAAGACGAATTGCACGATGCTTTATGGCCATCTCGAAAATGCCTATCATCGGATCGATCACCTGATGCGACTTCGCGATCTCCAGGACGAAATCGGTGGATTTCAGACTTTCATTCCGCTGGCTTTTCATCCGGAGAATACCAAGCTCCAGCGCCTTCCTAAGCCATCCGCATTGATGGATTTAAGAACAATGGCCATCAGTCGTTTGATGCTCGATAACATTCCCCACATCAAAGCGTATTGGATCATGCTTGGCATCGGAACGGCGCAGACAGCTTTGTCGTATGGTGCGGACGATATCGACGGAACGGTGCGGCACGAGCGGATCTATCATGACGCGGGAGCAACAACTCCAGAGATTCTGACCGTGGACCAAATCAAACACTTGATCGTTGAGGCAGGTCGGGTCCCCATCGAGCGCGACACGCTTTACCGACGGGTTGTGCGCGATGAAACTGATCATCGGAACTGGACGGTCGAGTCGCAGTCGTACTTGACGGTATAAGCTGCCTAGTCTTGCTGTCCTTCCTCACTTAAGGCGATCGACAGAATCACGAGCTTCATGACGTGTCGGAGACGTACGATGGTGGTTCCCGAATCGCACTTGCATGCTTGCCTGAGGCTCGATTGCAACTATTGCTTAATTACGAGCGGGATTCGCAGACATGCCTCGCTTGAACAGGACGGTTACGCGAATAGCCTGTCGGCTTCTAGTTCCCAGTTTTTGTTTTCGCGGGAACGCCTGAAGGTTGCTGATGTTGCAGTGAACTGAAGGTGCCGTCGGCCAATGCCATTTGTCGTTCGACAATGCTCATGGATGAATTTGAGGAAGTGCATTGGGACGAGTCGTACTCAAACCTAAAATCTCCGTATAATGCTCGTTTTTCTGGTTTATCTTGAATGGGTCCTTCATGCAGTACGCCGCTCCAGTTCGTTTGACTGAGCTACTCAGGCAGATCAATGCATGGGAACGCTTTGGCTGGATACTGGCAGGAGTTGCGATCTTTCTCATTTACTGTTTGGGGATTGCTTCTGCGGAAACATTTGCAAACGTTGCTTGGAAATTTGGCTACGGATTAGCACTCCTCCAATCGATGCGGATTGCTTGGCAATTCGAGCTTGGAGTGTCTGCCGCGCGACGGCTGCCAACCTTGGCGTTACTGTTCCTCAGCGTTGCGGGGTTGATTGCCGCGATTGTCTTTTCTTCACTTTCATTAGCCATCGTTAGCTGTGGCTTGCTCATTGCGGCCTTCGCGTGCAGTTATGAGCGGACCTTTACTTGGCTTCATGGACTGACCATCCTTTTCGGCGCGTGGCTCTTCTCGCTGAACAAACCAGCATTATCCGTCATCGAGAGACGTTTCATCGAAGCGTCCACAAGTTCGATATCCCCTATTCTCGACTTCTTTGGCATACCGAATATGTCGTTCGTCAATGCGATTCAAACCAAGAACCAATGGATCGATGTTGGGGCGCATTGCGCGGGACTAGGTACTTTGGCCTGGCTCGTCTGGTTGGCGATCGTCTACCTTCAGCACCGACCGAGATCGTTGATTGTGACGCTGTCGTACTCCATTTTGCTCATACCAGTCGCGATATCCATTCATTTCGTTTGGGTGCTCCTCACGGTTTGGTTTGGGCCGGAGGGAGATTATGACCTCAAGTTCCGTTTTTCGGCGACTTCGTTGGCATGGCTGATCGTAAATTCCATCCTTGGACTCGTCTTCATGCGATATCTGAGACTTCTGTGGCTTCCAATACGTCTCCCCCAACGTGCGCCGGAACAGGGATTGGGAATACAATTGTTTAACAACTTGGTCAGTTGGCCCAATCGCTTTGAGAGCCCCTGGTTGCCTTCTCCAGCGAATAGCGAAACTGTTCGAACAAAAGAGGCTCAATTATCGGTCCCAGAAGCAACGCCGACAGAAGCGCCGCGTGATGCCGTTGATGAACATAAAAATGAAGATGAAGCTGAAGACTTTATGGTGGAGAGTGAATTCTCTCCTGTTAGGATCGGGGTACTTCTGGTCTGGTTAACGGTCGCAAGTATCGCTGCGGCAAACTTGGGGCTCAAATACTTTTCGTCAAGTGTAGGTGCTCCAGTTTGGACGGAAATCGCAAGCGAACGTTTGCGAAAGGGTGGCTATGGGGAAGCAAGATCGGTCCAGTCAATTCGGTCTCGACCAAACGACGAGACGTCCCTGACGAACAATGCCGTAGAACACGTGATTGCAACCGAAGAGATTTCTGCATCGATCTATCTTGTGCCAAATAGGAACGCTGATGAGTTTTCGAAGTGGATACTCGAGCAATTTCATGCGGTTTCGGCCCCGGCGATCGATCGTTCGGCGGATGTCGTGCCGACGCCCATCATCGCTCGCGAAACCTTCTCGGCTGCACCGGAGCCACCTTTGCCGGCTGGGCAATACTACTATCAATTTTTCCCAAAGAACCAATATCTTTATGCATGGACTCGCGATGTGAGTAGGCATGAAGATCGATTGGTGTTTTCTTCGAAATCCTGGTGGGATCGGTGTCGAGATATCCTTGTTGCATGGACCAGGAATGTACCGCTCGATGCTGATTTCGGATGTATAGGTTTTGTTATTCAGACGATTGCACCGATTCGAACGAGTGACATACAAACGATGCAGCCAACATTGGATGCCATTCTGGACCGACTGGAGTCGTCGACGCCATGACCGTCATCCGTGCAAAGATGAAGCGACGAAAGAAGCGGAGCTCAAATCCGGTCTCGCAACTGTTCATCAGTCCGGGCTTGTGGCCAGTCATGGCGATGGAATGCTTCTCGGGTTGGTTCTATTCCCGAAGTTGGTTTTCATTGGGAGTCGGCTCCCTTTTTGCGGCGTTGTTTGCGTTGCTGTGGATTGCATCGAGTGTGGGGCGAACGACGGTCGATTTGAACTTGATCGCTTGGTACCATCGACAGTACACCCAGGCTGGATCGGAAACTTCGTCGCCAATAGCCGAAATAGCCATGTTGAAGTTAGCTACCGTTCGAACGTCGGAAGAGAATCGAGTCCGAGTTGCCATGTTATTTCTTGAAAATTCCCCTCAGACATCGGAAATGATATTGAGCATGATGGCTCCCGAAGATGCATCGGGAACTCCCGAAGCGCATCTGCGAATGGCTCAGATCCTATTGGGTAAACTGCAAACCGGCACCGTCGCGATTGATCGGGTCGCTCATCACGCAAAGATTGCTTTTGACGAGATGCCTCGCTCCCTTGAGGCGAAGGCTGCTTGGGCTCAGGTTTTGTTACAGCGAGGTGAGGACCTAAAGGCATGTAGCCTCTTGGAAGAAGCGGCCCGCGAGATTCCAGAACTGAATTCGGAGGTGGCTGCTTTGCACTTGCGCATGGGGAATCGCGAGAACGCCCAGCGTTATTTTGATTTGGTCATCGATCACTTTCGCAGTCGAATTCGTCGCAATCGAGAAGACTATGAAGCCTATCGAGAGATCGCCAAGACCTACTATCTCTTGGAACGGACGTCGGATGCCGTTCAGGTCGCTGAGGAAGCATTCCGCGACGCCCCCATGCCCGAAACCAAGCAACTACTGCTGGATACCATTCAAGCGCATTTGGATGCAATGTCTTCGGAAGACCAATTGGGAATTGCTGGCATGAGCGCGATTCGACGCTCTTTGGAATTAGAACCCCGACTTGAGACGACCCTCTCCAGGTTGGTTCGCACGATTTGTCTCCAGTCGCACGACGATTGGACCTATGTACGCGACTTTTTAGAGCGAGACCTTGGACAATCTCGTTTGCGATTCGTGACCCGCATCATCCTTGCCATCGGCCACGCTGAGCATGATGCCGACAGGTACAGTCAATTCCACATTCGCCAAGCCTATCTGGAAGACAGATCGGCATTGTCGATGGGATGCAATATCTACTTGGTCGCCAAGTGGTTACAACCCCCCGAAGATGTGTTCGCGGAACGCTGGATGGCTATTCTAGAAGCTACCTTCCCGAATCAACGAGAACTTGAAATGGTAAAGAACGAAGCAAAAAAAGCGCCGGGGCAATCCTCAACTTTCCCTCTTGAAGAAATCCAGTTGCCTGAAGAACCGTAACCGGCGAGCCGGCCGAATTCCTCATCGGTCGTGCTTTGCTGCGTCGATTCGCGTTCGTGCATTTGTTCGTCTACAATGAATTCAACTTCTGAACATTTTCCTCCCGCACCAGTCCCATGACGAAGCATTGCTGTCGAAGAGACTTTCTCTTGCAGGGTTCATCAGCTCTTGCTGGATTAGCACTGCAAGTGATGCTCCAGCGGCCGGGACAGTCGAACGACAGGCATTCAATGATCGATCCGATGCAGCCGTTTGCTCCGCGGCGGCCGGATTTTCGTCCGAGGGCGACGTCGATGATCGTTCTTTATTTGGTAGGTGGTCCTTCGCAGATCGATACCTTCGACTACAAACCAAGACTTCAAAAGCTCGATGGTCAGCCCGTCCCCCAATCCATTCGTAAATCGGTCGAGCGGACCCGTCATGCTAACGTGTTTCACGGGTGCAAAGAAGAGTTGATGGGAAGTCCCTATCGCTGGAAGCAACATGGCGAATCGGGGATGTGGGTCAGCGAATTGTTTCCTCATCTTGCCAAGCACGTTGACGATTTGACCTTCATCCACTCGATGCAAGCGGAATCGAATAACCATGCACCGGCGAGTTACCAGTGGCATACAGGCGATGTTCGCAGCGGCAAGGCTAGTTTAGGTTCGTGGGTAACTTACGGACTGGGCAGCGAGAACAGCGATTTGCCGGGTTATGTCGTTCTTTTCGATGCGGGACCGTTGGGTGGCGCCGCGAACTATTCGAATGGATTTCTGCCACCTGCTTTTCAGCCGACACGGCTCCGCGATCGCGGTCCCATTCTTTCGGACATTTTGCCTTCGGAAGAGTTCAAAGATGGACAGCGTGAAACGCTTGACTTGTTGCAACGATTTAACCAACGTCATCGCCAAGTACATTCCGGGCAGTTGGAACTGGACGCCCGCATCGCCAGCTATGAGCTGGCTTACCGAATGCAAGCTGCAGCGTTGGATGTCGGAGCACTTGATTCAGAGCCGCAACACGTTCGCCGATCCTATGGATTGGAGCATTCAGAAGTTCGTACGCAGAGTTTTGCACGAAAGTGCTTGTTGGCGCGACGATTGATCGAACGCGGTGTTCGGTTCGTTCAACTTTACGATATGCCGGATAAGGATGGTTGGGACGCACACGGAAAGCTACGTGACAATCACGATCCTCGTGCCTTGTGGACGGATCAGCCCATGGCGGCCTTGATCGCCGACCTTAAGCAGTCGGGACTGCTCGATACGACGATGGTGTTATGCGTCAGCGAGTTTGGACGTACGCCGATGATGCAAGGCGACTTGGGGCGACAGCACAATGCGGCTGGTTTCACGATCTGGCTGGCGGGCGGAGGCGTTCGACCCGCGTTACGCATCGGGGCGACTGACGAAATTGGCTTGATGGCCGTCGAACGCCCTGTTGCTTTTCGAGATCTTCATGCAACGATCTTGACAGCATTGGGGTTAGAGCATGAAGGACTTTCGTTCGAAGTTAACGGTAGAAAGGAACGATTGACCGGCGTCGCTGGCAGTGCGACTCCTCTGTCGGATATCCTGTTGGAGACCTAAGAGAGTAGCCTACATGTTGCAAATCGTTAGTCAACGTCTTATCGAATGGGGCTTCGAAAGCATTTGCCTTCAACGGTGCGTTCTCGGGCTAATCGTTCTCGCTTGTTGGCCCTATCAAGGATTCGCCGACGAGGATGATGTTGCAAGTCAAGCGGTCAGGCTTCTCCATCAGAGGTGTGTCGCATGTCACGGAGCGGAAAAGCAGGAAGGCTCGCTCCGCCTGGATACTCAGGACGCAATGTTGCTTGGCGGCGATCGTGGTGATACCCTTAATGTTGAATCGCCTGGGCAATCGCTCCTGCTGCTGACCATTCGTCAGACGCACCCCGAAGTAAAGATGCCTCCGAAGCATCCGCTCCTCGCCGAAGAGGTCGCACTCATGGAACGATGGATTTTCATGGGCACGCCATGGCCGGACCTCTCCCCCTTGCCCGAAGGAATGTCCGAATCCGCGGAAATTGCGAGTGATGTTTCGAACGATGTTGGCAACGCATTCGAAGATGAGCGTAATCCGATTCGGACTCTCTTCGGTGGCAAGCGACTCGATCTTTGGTCGCTTCGGCCCATCCGACGCCCCGACCTACCGCCCCTACCAGACACTTGGCCAAATGCTTGGTGCCTTAATCAAATCGATCGCTTCTTGGCTAGTGATTGGAGTCGCCAAGGTTTTCGGCCCACGGAAGACATCGATTGGAGAGGCTTCATGCGGCGTTCAGCCTTCGATTTGACTGGTCTGCCACCGGAACTCGGTGCAGTCGAAGATGCCCATTCCCAGGATGCCGATCACGAAACTTGGGTGGATCGACTATTGGCGTCTCCAACATACGGCGAGCATCTAGGTCGAATGTGGTTGGATGTCGTTCGCTACTCTGATAGCAACGGATTCGATTGGGACGAGTTCCGGCCTCAAGCTTGGCGCTACCGCAATTACGTGATTCGAGCTTGGAACCGTGATCTTCCGTTCGATCGGTTTGTTCGCGAGCAGTTAGCTGGCGATGAACTTCTCTCTGGCGCTCCGCGATCTGAGGATGAGCAAGATACCCTTGTGGCTACGGGCTATCTTCGGATGGGTCCGCATGATAATGCAGCTTCTTTGTTCAACGAACAGGATCGGAGTCGCGCCGAACTGCTCGCGGACCTGACCGAAACAACCGGAAGTGCTTTTCTCGGGATGACTCTCTCCTGTTGCCGATGCCACGACCACAAGACAGAACCTCTCTCGCAGGTCGATCACTATCGCCTGCGAGCATTCTTTGCAGCGATCAACTTCGCAGACGAATTACCCATCGATCTTGACCGCGAGCAAACCGTCATCCGCGACCATAATTCTCAAGTCGATATTCGCATTGATGAGCTGCGACAACAACAGAGGGCAATCAAAGAAGCCATCGTCGGCGGAGAGTTCGCACTCGGACGCAATTCGAGCAAGAGTAAGAAGGGTGACAGAGCAGAAAACAATGAGTCAACTTGGATGGAGAAGATGTCGGCACAGCAACGCTCGCAATACGAAGTGCTGGAGTCTGAAATTCAGGCCGCCGAGTCCAACAAGCGCAAGTTTACTTTCGGATTTCTGATGACCGACAAGCGTGGGGATATCCCAGCCACCTTTGTCTTCTATCAAGGAGATCATCGCCAACCAAGGCAATCGGTCGAGCCTGGCTTTCCCAGCGTTTTGTTTCCTGTTCGTCCGACATTCAACGATTCAGAAGAACGCACGACATCCGGTCGACGGTTGACGCTGGCAGAATGGATCGTGCGCTCGGACAATCCCTGGACGGCTCGTGTAATTGTCAATCGGCTATGGCAGGCAACCTTTGGAGTTGGCTTGGTCGAAACCGCAAATGACTTCGGATACTCTGGTTCAACGCCGAATCATCCGCAGTTGCTGGACTGGCTAGCAGCAGAACTAATCGATAGCGGATGGTCGCTGAAGCACATCCATCGCTTGATGGTGACCAGTCGAGCGTATCGACAGCGCGCAACGAATCGCAATAGTCATGCTCGAAATGAAATCTCGCCTCGGCGCGGTCTTCGACGATTGAGTGCGGAACAGCTGCGCGATTCAATGCTTTCCGTGAGCGGTCTATTGCAGCATCGGGAGAGCGGTCCGCCCGTTTGGCCAGAGCTTGATCCCGAAGTGCTGCAAGCGAATCCGGCGTTCCTGGACGACAACGAAACCAGGACCAAAGGTTGGTATCCTTCGGCGAGCAGCGATCAAACGGTTCGCAGCGTTTACTTAATCCAGAAGCGGACTGTCCGTGTTCCGTGGATGGAGACGTTCGATCTTCCCGAAAATTCGGTCTCTTGTCCCAATCGAGACGTATCCATTGTTCCACCACAGGCATTGGCTTTGCTCAATGGACTTTGGGCCAAGGAGGCCGCAATCGAGTTAGCGCGTCAAATCCGAAATCAAAATTCCAGCAAACAATGGACGAACCGCGATGCAATTCGTGATGCTTTCCGCAGAGTGCTGCAGCGAAAGGAGTCTCAGGAGGAATTGAATGATTGCCTCAATTTCCTTCAAAGACGGACTTTTGAGGAGCTTTGCCTTGCACTGCTGAACAGCAACGAATTCATCTTTATAGAATAGTGTTCGATTGCGGCGAACATCGTCGTGGAAGTCGTCTTCCGAAGCTACCAGTTACCGGAAGCGAACGTGACTCGGAAAAGACGCCATAGTCAAAATGTCAAAACGTTAAGTGCGCAGCTGGGCTAGCAGTCCTCCTGCGGCACGAACTAGTTTTTCGAATCGAAATCGATCAACGAAAGAATCAAACCCTATGACTCGTACAGCTCAAGAGGTATTGCAAGCCGATTTTCTTCTACTGCGATCGAAAATCCTGGACATCGCAGCAACGCTTGACCGCATCGATCGCGCTGACGGAAGTGTCCTGAACTCTCCACAGATGAAGCTCGTTCTGGAGGGAATCCAAATGCTCTCGCGTGCCGATGGTTCACGAGCCGAGTCGATTCAACTTCTTTTCAGCCGACAGTACGACCCTGCCTGGCGACAAAACATGCAGATCGACGTACCGGAAAGGTAGCGGACTTTTTTGATCCGAATGACGGTTTGCTGGTGCTAACCATCTCTCTGATAATTGCGGTGATTTGGGAATAGTTGCTCGACGTTTGGCGTCGCGAGATTGTGGCGGATTATGAGGCAGGAGGTATAAGAAATTGCGTACCGAAATCAGGTCGGTGCATCCGTATGGGAAAGAGAGAGTTTTCTGAAATTGGGCAAACCTTGCTTTTGCTAGAGTAACTGCAAGCCACTGGGGAAACCGGAGATAGAAACAAGTTCGATCATCCCTTGCGGACGCTGCGGGGAACATAAGGTGCGCAACTTCAAAAGTTACTCCTCAGGCTGTAAGTATCGCATTGGCAGAAGCTTGCTAAGGTGGAATCGTCAGGCCAGCTTAGTTTTGCAAACAGTGCTCTCAACCTTGGCTGAACGAAAGCTCAATCCCGTGATCGATCGATTTACTCTTGGAACACTAAATGCGATGTTTCGAAGAGCTAGGCCGGATTATTGAAACTCGCCCTTCGGATTGCCAAATGAAAAGGTATGGACCGATGGCCAACGAAGAAAAATGCTGGCTGGCCGGGTTTGAAAACGGTTTCTGTGCTTAACCCCTAAAAAAGGGGCTCGCTTGGTGGAGAACTTCCCAAGCGAGCCCTTTTACCGTGAAAGATGGGCCTTGCCCTTGTGGCATTGAGGGCTTGTCGTTTTGCCGGGTTTCGGCAGACGCCGCTAAGATCACGGTGCTTCCCTGCCTCACAACCTCGATAACCATCAAGGTTGACTCCACATACCTGCGAAGTCGGGGTTCGCTGCGGAGTTGGATATCCGCAGTTTGTTTCTGGAGCAAATGCTGGAGTTCCAGTTAAACAATCTCCTAGAGTGCAGATGATGTGCCAAAGAAGATGAATTGGTGCTTGAGAATGAAAAGTCCTTTGCGTTTCTCAACAAAACTCAATCGCTTTTCTTGAAAGTACTGCCTAAGTTGTTTCGCAGATGAGTGCATGACGCTTGTAAGAAATGCAAAAGCTACGGCCAATTTACAATCGATTCACCTTGACCCCGACATGTTGCGGAGAAACAATTGGAACAGATCGAGTTCGATTCGCAATCTTTGTTTCGATTGCGTCGGATGAAGGTGCTCCCTTCGACTGAAATGATTTGGAAGAGTCGCACCTTGGCGGTATCTTCGGTAATGCCATTCGGGATAGTTTTTTTACGGGCTGATTCTTTGCGAGCTGACTTGTGAACGCGGTTGGGGTTTTCGAGACAAGACCGATCCGACGAGATTTAACGATTATTCTTGTCTTGGTCCTCGCTTTAGGACCTTGTTGGAAACTGCGCGGTTCCTGTTGCTGCGAACTGAAAGGTTCCCTATCTGATTGTTGCTTATCCTCAACCGAGTCAGATCAGAATTTGCATGGCGGATGCTGCAGCGTCTCTGCCGGTACTCCGAGTTCGAACCCGGATCGAAGTCCTCGATGTTGTTCAGATCGACGTTCTTGCTGCGGCGATTGGCTGATTCAACCTGCGCGGGATGGATCAGTGGATTCGCAATGCAAGCGAACGTGCGGTTGCTCGCATGATCCATTCGCAAATCTTGCCCTAGCCGCTTCAGGTCTTGAGATCCGGGCGAAACTATTCTTGGACCGTCCATGGGGAGAGATTCACTGGAAAGGTCCAAAGTGGCTGTGTCACGGCCAGCCGACGTCTGAACTTCTTGTTGAAGCAAAGTATCCGGTTCGAAGCGCCTTGTTTACTTGCGCTTTGTTGAGTCGATGGAATTGTTGAACGACACGGCAATAATCGTAGTTGATCAAAGTTTCTCGATTCTTTCTTTGGAGACTTACTCATGTTGAAGTATGTATTGTTCTTGGGCAGCGTTGGCTGCGCTGCAGTGATGGCATTTGGTAATCGACAGGCTTGTTACCTGTCGCCCGGCGCTGCGAGCCCGTCCATTGCTTCATCCGAAGTGATTGGATTGGCTCCTTGCTGCTCAGGTTCCGCCAGTGAGATTGATGCGGCTTGCGGCCCATCAACCGCCAACGCACCCTGCTGCAACAAGCCCAAGCAGTCAAATGCTGGGTGTCCATGCGGTGCCTGTGAAGCGAATTGCAATTGCTGCTCAGGTGGCGATTGCAGTTGTGCGGACTGCGGCTGCTCGGAATGCGGATGTTCCAAGTAACACCCATTCGGTGCTAATTTTCTGACGGATAAGGAGGGACTAGGTGCGATATCTAGTCCCCCATTTTTTTCATGATGGACAAAAGTCGATTCTCGCTGTCAGGTTCGCGAAACTTCGCGTCGTCACTTCGAACATAGCCGCGAATGAACTCCTCGGAAGTCATGCGTTTCTTTCCGGCAGGTTGAATCATGTCGATGGCATAGAATGATTGTCCACCGCAGCTCACGATCAATTGGTCTGGCAGACCAAGCGATTTCCTCGCATCCTTGGGCACGATCTCCCCTGGCACGCATCCAATGATCGATTCCTTCTGCGCGATCACCTCTCGTCCTAATTGGATGGAAACGCGAACGGCGCGATTGTCATTG
Source organism: Pirellula sp. (assembly GCA_037440405.1). Lineage (GTDB taxonomy): Bacteria > Planctomycetota > Planctomycetia > Pirellulales > Pirellulaceae > JANMGV01. The sequence continues at coordinate 25,336 of JBBIUE010000024.1, forward strand.
ACGATCAACTCGCCATACACTCCAGGCCACGGTTGCATGCCACGCACGTGACGATCCACGATACTCGCAGGCACCCGAAAGTCGCACTGGCCATCGGCTTTCTTCAGTCTTGGGGCTTTTGTTACCAGCGATGGGTTTTGTCTCGTCGCTTTCATAAGGACGTCATCCATGCTTGCGCTTGACGACAGCAATCGCAAAGCATCATGAACTGCATCAATTCCGAGTTGGCTGAGTCGCTGTTCGAGTTGCGCTGCGTTTTCATCGCTTTGAATCGAAGTTTCTTTCGACGCTAGAACGGGGCCGGCATCAAGTCCGGGTGTCATCCAGATTACTGAAACCCCCGTCGATGAATCACCCGCCAATATCGACCACTGGACGGGGGCAGCACCGCGATGCCTCGGCAGGAGAGAACCGTGGAGATTGATTGCTCCATGTCGAAACGCCTGAAGAGCTTCCTGGGAGAGAATCTGGCCGTAGTCACAGACGATTGCGAGATCGAAATTCTTTCGTTGCAGATTCTCGATAACATCGCCATCGTTAATCGAAGTTGGTGCCATCAGAGGAATACCTGCGCTGACGGCCCAGCTAGCAACTGGAGCCGAAACAGAGTTGCGGCTATCCGTATGTGGACGTGTGATGACGAGTTCAACGATGAGATTCGACGTTCGAAGTATTGAACCAAACGTGGGAACCGCAAAAGGGCCTGTTCCCAATAAAACAAGTTTCATTTTGCGATCAAAACTCCGTAAGGGTACCGTACTTTCCGCAATCCGTACATTTGCGCGAATCACTCGAACGATCGGGGTGTTCGTGTTGGGAACGTGAGCGCTCCCGACCAAAAGGGTTGCCCCAATTGTTTTTCCTCTTCGCACCGATTGAGCTGGGAATCTTATCGTATCCATCCTCAGCTTGATCGTTCAACGTTCGTTCGGCCGCCAGTGATGACTTTTCCTAATTTTTGTCAAATGACCTATGGCGATGATGCCGTCGAATAGCACTCCAACTCCAAGTTCACCAGATACATCTCATCGTGCTGATTGGCGAGCGGCATCTTTGGATGGCAATTCGGAGAGTAACCAACTTCCACTCAGCTACATGCGAGGAGCATGGAAGCGATCAACTGGAAGCCCGGAGCTCGAATGGAAGTTCAGTTCAGATTTCTCGGCCTGTGTCTTTCTCTGTGTTTTCGTAAATTGCTTGGTATTTCTTGCTTCAGCGATCAGCGAGCCCTTCCAGTTTCAGTCTCTTTCAGTGAGAGATCGGAATTTTCATCAACGTGCGAAGTTGATGCAGCATCGTTTGTCCGAGTACCGGTTAGGAATGCCATTCGAGGTCGAGGAAGCAACACAATTTGTGTTTCAAAACACTAGGCATGTCGAACGTCGGGAAGTTACGTTTCTTGAGAACTGGATTCAATGGACCCTTGGCCAGTTTTACTCACCGGCACTGGAAGTCCAAGATACTGCACGTTTGATGCGAGGCGGATTCGCAAGTTGTTCGCAGCGTGCTCAAATCTTAAAATCACTTGCGGAAAGTGCGGGCCACCGATGTCGATTTGTTGGGCTGGAGGGACACGTTGTACTTGAAATCGAGGTCGATGGAGTATGGAAGCTCGCTGATCCAGATTATGGAGTGGCTTACGACTTCGATCTGGAAGCCGTTCAATCTCCGGATCGTGAACGAGACATTCGCCAAAAGCTTCGGGCGATGAACTGGCGAGGACGGAACGTCGAAAACTACATCGAGATTGTGCAGTCTGCGAATGATAATCGTAGACTACAGATCGGATCGCCTCTAAGTCCTCGCCTTTACCTTTTCGAGCAGATTTGCCGCTGGTTGGTTTTGCTTACGCCAATTCCGTTTATTGTCGTACTTAAAGCCATTGGCTTTCGCTTCAATTGAAGCGTTCCCTGCGAGTTTGCTCAACCGAAAAAAGTTTGGATGGAAGCATTGCGAAGCCGATGCCGCTATTCACTTTGGCCGAATCGGGTACGCAATGCCTCTGACAAGCTTTCAAACGCATTGACGCCATCAAAACTTCCAACCACGTTTCCTTGGCCGTCATATAGACGATAAGTGGGCAAAGAATTGAGGTCAAAACCTTCGAATGCCTCAATGATCTTTTGCTTCCGAACGAAGGCCTTGCCGATTGCTCCACGTTCCTGCATGAACTCCTGGATTTCATCGACTTCGTCGGGTTCATCGAAGCTAACATAAACGGCCTCGATTCCCAGAGCCTTGTACTGTCCGGCCAATACAACAAACTTCGGGAATTTCTCCACACATGGTCCACACCAGCTCGCCCAAAAGTCCACAACGATATACGGGCTATTCGAGTTCCGAATCCAGCTTTTCAAATCGTCTCGATCAGCCGATTGAATGCCCAAATTAGGTTGGACATCACTTGCAGCCGGACTGGCTGCTTCATCCCTTGCGGAATCTCGATTGGAAGTTGCATGCGAAGTGCAACCTGCAAGCAATAGACACAATGGCGCCAACAGAATCGCGAATGATCGAAAGAAACGGTCGCATGACTTCCTAATATGAATGCAATCTATACCGGTCATGCAGCGACTCCGAATACGCCAAGCAAGCGACCTCATCGAGCTCGCAGATGACTGCTGAATTCTGTCTCGCATTTCGATAGCAAATCCTTTGCTCAACGCAACGACGCCACGGCGGAATCGTCTAGTAAAACAGAAGGATTCGAGCTAACCGTTCATAGGGACGACTTCCGTTCTACGAACGGCAGCTCGATGTTCGAATACAAAAGTAGATCAGCCTTAACTCGCTACTCTCTTAGTCTTGAGCTGGACGAAGTTTGATTCCACAGCCGAAAGCTTTCTTGAAATCAACAGGCACTTTCTTGCCGGCGAGAGTTGCTTCCACAGCGTCGATCAGATAATGCTCAGTCGGCTTGGATTGAGAGTCATCGAACGCGCCCTGGTACACGACTTCGCGCTTCGAGTTAAGAACGAAGCAGTGAGGTGTGACCTGAGCACCATAGGCGCGAGCACTGTTGCCACTTGCATCGGAAACGTAATCGTAGACAAGCCCCTTCTCCTCCACGCGTCTCTTCATTGCTTCGATGTCTTCACCCTTGTTGCAATTGATCGCGACCATGGAGACCTTCTTTTCCTTGTATTTTTGAGCGAACTCGTTGAAACGATCCTCATAGGCCACAGCGACAGGACACCCATTGCAGGTGAAGATCACGACAACAACCTCCGAGCTTTTGTAGTCGTCAAGCGAAACGTCCTTTCCATCCAGTGCTACAGCCGAAAATGTTGGTGCCTCATCTCCAGCTTTAACTTTCAGATCCTCTGTCGCAGTGACATTTCCAGACCAAAAGGTCAAGCCGACCACTCCAAGCAATCCAGCCAACACAAAAGGAAGCGCGAATTTCCCTGACATGTTCAGAATCTCCTCACTAGAAAAACCATCCGATACCTAACGATGCTTCTCACTACGAGTGAACTGTAAATCAAGTTCACAAGCTGGCAAGCACCATCCCTAGTTCCTCCAATATACCGATTGGATCATGATTCTGCAGCTAAGGTCAGCAGCAAACGAGCCTCCACCAGTCATAACCCACCACTTGGGCGATGGAGCAACGTATCATACCTCACCTTGCGGTACGAGCATTTAATTGTTCGCACACCGTTCGCGTGATTTGGCTCTTCCTGGCTGGATGCTCTGTACGTTTACCTCAATTGAAAAACAACGCAATTGCTATCGATCTACTGTTCGACCTGCAGTTTTTCATCTGCCGTTGAACGGATGGTGATAGTACCAGGAATAAAGCCCGGATCGATGAGGCTAACCGATAGTTTCGCCTCTTCGTTCGAGAGTTCATATTCTCCGACTTCCTTTGTATCGACGATAGCCTTTGCTTTCCAGCCTCGTTCTTCCATCACCGCCAGCCAGTTCGTCAACGATTCCTTTGCCTTGCCGCTGGTCAGAGAGAATTCAATGGACTTCGCCGAAGAATTGCTGATCTTCGCACCTTCTGGAGAGGGAATGGATATGGCATCTGCGCTGTTCTTCTTCTCTTCTGCCTGTTTTGCCTGCATTTGCTTCTTTTCTACAGCGGTTCGTGCTCGTTCCTCCTGTTCCGCGAATTCTTCCGCAGTCTGATACATCATTTCGCATCGAGTTTTCCCATCGACGGTTTGAAAAGTCAGTTCCAAGTACTCCTTCTTTGGGTTCCGAAAGATCAGATGATCGCGGAACGCTATTTTGACAGGTTGCTCCGTGGTGGCGCTCCATTCCCACTTAGACAAGGATGCCTTTAGGTTCTTGATCAGTTCTTGCTGGGACAATTCACTATCAAATATCATTCGTTTGGTTGACTCGGACCATTGCAGCATTCCATGGTAAGGTGGCGCGGGCAGATCAGCAGAGATCAGCTCGCTGGTCAATTGGCCGGACGTTTTACCTTGTTGCACAGGACTGGCCGTTGCGAACACTTGAAGTTTCACAGCATTGTTCTTGAGAAAACAAGATACCGTCGTATCGCCGAATGGTTCCCAGCCATGCTGACTCAAATGGCGACGGCAAAGCTCGATCGTGTCTTCTGGGCTCAACGATGTTTCGAACATCGTCACTGCCGGAAGTGCGGTCTGCATCTTGATTTCCTTTGGAAGCGGGAGCTTCGCCAAATCGACGTTGCCGTGGTTGATAATGACCACCATCGTCTCCATTGGAGACAGGGGCGATAGCGAAAGGCTCCAGGTAAATCCCGCTTTTTGATAGTTTGCGGAACCATAGTCATCCGTCATAACGGCTGCGGGCAGCTCGGTACAACCCGCCTTCTTGAAGTTCGCCTGCAACTTCTTTGCAAGTTCGGGAATCTTGCCTTTGGCTTTATAAGACAACTGCGAGATCGAAACATTCATTGGCTCTTCGACGGCATCAACTCTCTCAAATTTGCGAAGGTCGAGTACTTCTGCGGCCTGTGCAGCAGTGGAGGGTACCTGAGCGCTGGCGCTTGCGTCAAAATCGGTGAACGGACTCTTCAGAGGTAAACCGATCACAATGAATAGAATGACGATTCGAATCTGCATGTTGATGGATCCTGATTGCAAAAAAATTGGGGAGTTCGATCAAGGTAATTTGAGGCGAAACAGCGTGCTGGTGATCCGTCCAAGAAAATCAGTATAGACGGTCTGTAATCGGCGCTCTGATTCAATAAATTCTCGGTATTGTTGCGAATCGAAAGGTTGCAGCATCCGATCTCGGTCGTCCTTAGCTAACTGAGGACTTTGATCGATAGCCGTAATTAGAACTCGCTCCAACAATCGCGAATGAGGTCGTTGCTCGTCATACAGGACACTTTGTTCAAAACGCCGATGAAGGGAGGACCATTCCGCTGGGAGCTTGAGGACACCGTTCTCGCTTAATGTCCGCGCCGTCTCATATCGCGTTTCAAGTTGCAGCGCGGCTTGAGGCCAACGCTGACGCGTTTCCTCTAAGCAGTCTTGTGCGAATTCGAAACGCAAAGAAACGGGAACCAACACGCCAAGGCTTGAGAGCAAGAGAAGCAGAATCAATCCCGTAAAAAGTTTTCCTGGTATCAGCAATTGCTTGGTCGAAGAAGTTGACTCTGACATTGACAATTAAACCAGCTTCCACTCGCGGAGCCGCTTCATTTCCTCTGGCACCGAACTTCCATCGGGAGTCTCGTCCGAGCTTCGATCAAACCAGGATTCTTGGAATTTCACATAACCCGCTTCACCGATCATGCTCTTTCGAATGGCAACGTTGGTTGTCAAGGCGATGACAGCATCACCCATGGCAACCTCCGGATAGCAGCGAGGCCGATTTTCTGGAGCCGGGTTCGCAATGCAATAAGCCCAATGTTCAATCTCCTCGGTATAGCCCTTGCTAACTGGGCCCGTTCCAGCGGCAGCTTTTGCAATCGGTGCCGATGTTCCACCACTGGCTTGGGTATCAAGCACATAGCCGCCTTTGGCTTCCTTAACTGCAATATTCGCGCTCGTATCGGAATCAGCGTAAAACATGACATCTTGTTCGCGCTCAATGATCAAGGTGCCCTTCGTTCCCATGACAACTTCACCGTAGCCACCAAATCCATTTCCGTTGATCGAGGAATAGGTGACGACGATCTTCTTGTTCGGATCGTCCGGGTAGGGTCGAACACCTTTTCCATCTGTTGGATAACCGACATCGAATGAAGCATCGTATTCGGGACCTGGAAACTCGTACGAACAGTAGACATGGTCCTCCGCGTCGCGATCGGGTGGGAAAATATGTCGACCTCCTACGGCATGAACAGAGATGGGATGCGCCTTCTTGCCGTCTTTCCGAAGGGCGCTGCAGAAAATGCTCGCCGCATCCAACTGATGGCTGCCGAGTTCCGCCATCAAGCCACCACCGGTTCGTTCCCATAGCCGCCAGCGAATCAACTCCTCCATCGCAGTTCGGATGCGACCATTCGATAATGCCTTCGTTAGGTAACCGAATTCCTCAGGATCAATTCCCTTATCCGCATCCCAAGCTTCCCATTGAGCGATCTTCTTTCTTAGGAGTTCGGCAGCTTCGGAGTCGGTCTCCTTTGCTAACGCGGATTGAAAAGATTTCAATTCTCTGGAAATGCGATCAACGCCATTCTCTCCACCAGGGATAGGCGGTGCCCATGAGTCCCGCCCTGGCAGATTGCCGCGATGCCATTGGGCGCGAATGTGGTGTAGCTGCCCCAGCATTCCCCAGCGAATCATGTGAACCGCATTATCGTAGAGAACGCTGTAGTGCCGCTGGTGTCCGGTCGCCAAATGGAGTTTGGTTTCCAAAGCGATCCGAGCCATCGCTTTGCACTGAGCAACGTTGTGCGCCATCAGTTTCTCTGTCAAGACATGCTTGCCTCGCAACATCGCTTGAACTGCGACGGGCGCATGAAGATGCAGAGGCAATGCGATGATCACCGCCTCGACATCCTTGTTGTCGAGCAAGTCGCGAACGGCTGTCTTGCCAGTGTAGACGGCAATATGACTCTTGGCCTCTTCGTAGGAAGAATACTTGTATTTAGAGATTAATCCAGGACGAGCCGCTGCTGCTGCGGGTGATGAATGATCGCCGTAAAATGCGCGATGAATGCTGGACGGACGAACATCCGCGATGGCGACGACATCGACGTACTCTGGCGTACAACCTCCAATGAGCACGTTCCCCTCGTCCCCGACACCGATAATGCCGATTCTCACAGGATTGGCAACCTTGTCGTAGCCGAAGTACATCGCTCCGAGCCCAGCGCCCGATACGGCACCCGTCGCGACGATTCCACGCAGGAAGTCTCGGCGCGTGAAGCCGATGATTTCGTCGAAATTATTCTTGCCGATGACCTTCTTTTCAGGACTCAATTGGTCCATAACTGCCTCACGAAATCACGATAGAAAATGATGTTGTGCATTAAAACGATGACCGCTTTCGCCGCTTTTTGCGGCCTGCCCACCAGCTCCAGGGAATGAAGTCCAAACCAGCATATCTGCCAGAATCGCTTGCAGCTAGAAAAAAACATGCCGCAGCCTCAACAGCTTGGAAGTAGGTTGGGACAGCTCCCTCAGAGCCCGGATACTGCGTAAGAATCACGGAAACCAAGAAAAATCCCGCCAGCGTTGCAGCAATCGGAGTCAACAAACCGAGGATCAGCAAAATCCCGACAGACATGTCAAAGATCGGGATAATCTTATCGACCGTGCGAGTAGGCAAGATTCCTTTCGATGGCAGATTCAAATACAACTTGCCGCCGGCTCGGCGTTGTTCTGCCGAAGCAATCGCATCGAGATCGTTCTCATATCCGGCGATGACACGATCAATATCGGCGAGAATTGGCCTTGCTAATCCGACCCACTTCGCGTCAATTTCGGTTCGTTGGGAGCGAAGCGAGGCGACATCATCGCGGACTTTATCGCGCTTCATCGCAAGGTGCCGCTCGTAGCCCTGAAGGTACTCTGCGATGGTCGGTTTATAGCCCTCATAGAGTTCTTTCAGTCTTGCTTTCGCTTCCTCCATCCGCTGCTTCGCAAGATTGGATTGGTTCTCATCAAATCGATAGTGATTGCCTGCGTCGCTTGCCAATTTTTCGAACATCAAATTCATTCGATCTGCGTTCAATCGAACAATCCCTAACGAATCCGGAACCATTTCCCGAAAGAAGTCCGCATACGGCCCCTTTGCCGCCGACATAAAACCTTCGGACGAAAATCCTTCTTGAACCTTGACGCTGCCTTCCTTGTAGAAATGCCATCCTATCGTCAGACGCAAGACAACGAGCAAAGCAACGGCGACCCAGTTCAGTCGCATGTATCCACTCATCAAGCTGCTCCAGAGTTCCGAGTAACTGCTCACTTACTTTCCATTTCATCGATCGACCTCTTGAAGCCTTCTTCGAGCTTCGTAACGAGATCGGCAGGACCGGTCATCTTGACGAAGATCGTGCCTGCGTCGCGAGTCACAACGATTGCTCCCAATAACCGATAATTAGGAAACTTCTTCATCGGACCTGGTGCAAATGGACCACCTCCGGAAGACTCCTTGTAGGTCCCTTTGATTTCGACAAGATGCACAACTTGATTCGCGACTTCCTTTTTTTCAACCTGAGCATCTTCTTTCGCAACATCATCGAATTGGCCGATCCAACGGTCGATGTTTGCTTCAACGCTCCCCCCTGCCGCCATCACGGTTATTCGAGCGGCTTCGTCATCATCTTTTGCGTCCTTTGGGGCTCGAAACTCATACTGTATAATGCGAGACCGAGGCTCCATCTTCTTCCAATCCGAAGGGGGAGTGAGAAATAGTTTTCCCTCCGCAATGTCGATTCGCTCGACTTTCGGATCCTCCGCGAACCCCCGAAACGCAAGCACCGAAACCAACGCCAACGCGATGACGAAAGCTTTGCCGAAAACCTGGATTGATCTCATTTGAATTTTTTCCCGATTGAGAGCGATAACAAACGACGCTTCACTTTAACAAGCATTCCCATTCTGTTGTAGATATCCAGTCAATATTGTGACGGCTAACCGCAGCTTCGAGGTTAGCTCGCACCCGATTGCTCCGCTTAACCGTCAGAATCCAATACAAGACGACGATCAGAAAGAACGCGAATGCAGCCAAAACGCAGGTTAGCATTAACTGTCTGCGCGATCGAGCCCTTTGCTTTGCTGCAACTTTATTCTTCACATCTTCCGACATCCAGTTGCGTTTTCTCGGATTCGATTGCGGATTTGTATCCTGGATTTCCTCCGATGATCGGTGCTCAACGCTATCCTGCGGAAACGCCCCAGTGAAAACCGAGTCGGCTCGAAGCCAATCGGACCAATCCGTTTGTCGAACGAGGCTTTCGCGGCTCACCCGTTCTTCGCGAATCCACTGACGAATCAATTGACTGTCGGCGGGACCGTACTCTCCTCCGCTTGGTGGTTTCACCATCCACTTTACACCAGGCGAATCGAGGGCTTGCCATCGACTTCTTGGACCCTCATGGTTCTCAGGGAGTTCACGCTGTGCGCTTCGAAGGCGGGAAGTTAATTGTTGCCCCTTCATGGTTCCGGCAAGCGTTCGTTTTTCGGCAGGATCGGAAAACGCCTGGCTAACTAATGGAATGCGGAACGGGCTACGGCACTCAGGACATCTCGATCTGCGCCCTGCTTGAAAGTCTTTGACATGCAAGCGATTGTGGCAATGGTGGCATTGAAAGCGAATTCCCATGACGGATGTCGCTCACTTATAGCTGTCATGACATTTGGTGCAGGTCTGATCGATGGCTCCTAGACTCGATCGTGCTCGATCGAGATTCGACTGTTTTACCGCATCTGTGAGTTCCGATGCCATTTCGGTCATCGCTTGGCAGAGCTCTCGGTACTCCTTTTCGTCGGCTTCGGGCATACCTTCGAGCTGCAAGATATCGCCGATCAGCGCAAGAAACTCCGCATGTTGCACCAGTTTCTCTTGGTTGCTGCCAAACTCATTTGCATTGCTCGTGTTTCGCAACAGGACTTCGCGAAGCGAGTTCTCCATCATTTGCATCACCAAACTTCGATTGATGGCACTGCCCCAATCGACATCTTGCTCATCGACGGTTCCCTCGATCTGTCCGCGATTGAGGAGGTCGACCAAGTCCTGCAATGCTCCTTTCGCCTCTTGATACGCTTGCTGGGAACCTACTTTCGATGCGGCAGCCGCTTTCGAAAATCGCTCCCGCGCCACCGCGGCGCTGCTCTTCCACCGCACGTCGCCATCAAAGCGTTCGATCGTTAAAAACATGATGGCCAACAGCTCAAATTCTCTGCGACAATCTTTGTAGGAACCGTCTGCGAACTTCGCGGGAGTCGTGACAAGTTGATCCAATTTCGATCGCGAACCTTTGACGAAAGCCTCAATCGACTCCGCAGATATGTGCGTCGACCACGCACTTCCGATGGAATCGCCTGCGGTGCTCGCATTGGCCCCGGATGCAGGCAGCGAAGCAGAACCACCCATGGCGTTACCACCTTGAGCCATGACTCCGGCCCCGCTTTGGGGTGACGGACGCTCTCCGAAGAGCTGCGCTTTCACGTCGGCGAAAAAAATGCCCTGAAAATCGCTCTCCTGCAATTGGGGTGGCTTTGCTCGACGTGGAGGAACTCTCGTCGATTGTCCCCAGCCGGAGAGACAAATGACTAGCGCGGGTACAATGCTGAGCACGATTCCTAACCGTCCGCGCGGGAACAGCGAGAGCAATACTCGCGACGCTTTCTTTTCCATGCTGCGTGCAACCATGGTCGATCTTGTGAGAATTGGCGAACTGTTATATTAGAAAAACTCGGCTGGACGTCCAAGCCAAACCTTCAAACTCCTTTAGAGACATTTTAGCAGATCGGGCGTCAACTCGCGAAGGTTATGGATCCCTGATTCGAAATGACATTGATGGACGGTATGAATGAAACGAAGTACGCGGATTCCTCAGGCCAGACCCCCTACCAAATCTCGGTCTCTCGGAGAGCGATGGCCTGCGATTTTCAAGCCATTCTGAACGCTGGATTTCCTCAGAAGGGTCCACTCGCGGCCATTGAGGCCCTCGAGCGGATTTCCCAGCTCGAACATCTGCTGAGTGTATATCTTCCAGACAGCGAGCTCAGCCGCATGAATCGATTGGCTGTCTGTGAACCTTGGCCAGCATCAGAACATGTCTTCGGGCTCCTTTGTCTGGCGAAGCAAATATGGAAGGAGACACTTGGAGCCTTTGACGTCACGGCAGCCAAGTTGACATCCACTTGGGGATTCTTTTCGCGACAAGGTCGACTTCCTTCGAATGATGAAATTGCCAAAGCACTTGACGAATGCGGAAGCCAGCATCTCATCTTGAACTTCGAGGAGCAGACAGTGAAGTATGCAGTTCGCGGATTGGAAGTTAACAGCGGCGGAATCGGAAAAGGTTTTGCACTGGATGTTGCTGCCGGAGTGCTGGACGCCGCATCGGTCGATTCATTCTTAGTCCATGGTGGCAAGAGCAGCGTTATCGCTTGCGGGAACAGGCTCGATGCAATCACCGAAACGGGGTGGAAAGTTGCCATTAGCCATCCGCAACAACCTGCGATTCGTTTAGGAGGGGTTCGACTCAAGAACAAGTCTCTAGGAACAAGTGGGCCGGCCCAACAATACTTTTACCATCGAGGTCGTCGCTACGGCCACATCATCGATCCGCGAACCGGTTGGCCCGCCGATGGAGTGCTTAGCGTTACTGTGGTTACAGAATCCGCAGCGCGCGCTGACGCGCTCGCGACCGGATTGTATGTCATGGGGCTCGAACAATCGCTAGAATTTTGCAAGACCCATCCCGAAGTAGGCATGATCTCAATTGTGTCCGGCGAACGAGAAGGTGATGTTGAGCTTTGGGTTGTCAATCTAGCTGAAGACGAGTGGATCGATGAAGGATCGAGCAAGATACACCGAATCGCTTTCGCACCTGCAAGTGGTGGTGACGGCGGACGGGTGCCTGACGTTAATGGATAGAAATATTCAGCAGACCTATCGCAGCCAACGCGGTGCATTCCTCGAGTCACTGCATGTTTTTCTAATCAACAGCGGAGCGCAGGCTTTCTTGGCAGACGAAGCAAACGCGGGTAACGGCCCCCCTCTTCGATGCCTTGAAATTGGATTTGGGACAGGCTTGAACTTCCTGCTTCTAGCGTCGATGGCCGCTACGAACAAGAGTCCTCTCGTTTACCTCGGATACGAAGCGAGTTTATTGTCGTGCGAGGTGCTGTCCCAATTGAAACTGGATGAATCTCTGAGCACCATGAAACAACATTCAGTCAGGCTGGATGCTGATTGCGTTCGCAACGTTTGGCACACGATCTGTAATGCAGTCCGAGAATATTATCGTTCCGAAACTCCATCCAATCATCTCACTTTCGACATCGGCCCGAGCATCTCGGCTCAAGTGCGAGTCGGCGACGCTCGACTGTTTCTATCGACCGAAGCCGGCGAGTGGGACGCAATTTTCTTCGATCCGTTCAGTCCTCAGGTTGCCCCGTCTCTTTGGACCGAATCCGTATTTGCAGAAACATTTCGCCTGCTGCGTCCTGGAGGACGCCTGACGACCTATTCAGTTTCTTCTGAAGTGCGGAGACTGCTGACTTCGATAGGCTTTTCCGTGCAGCGAGTTCCTGGTCCGCCAAACGGCAAACGCGAGGTGCTAATTGCCGCTCGCCCGAAAGTTTGATTCGTACCAGTCGAATTCGCTTGAACCGTTTCCTCCATGCTTCGTAACAATCGAACGATCGGCAGGAAAGGAATGTTGAACCGTAGCATTGTGACTAGCATCTTAGGCCGAAGTGCCGCACATGAGCCGAATTTCCGATCCACACCATCGAGCTGTGATCAACTCACCATCGCATTAGGAATCTTGAGGGAGGAGATCGGGAGAAACAACACAGCACCTGCGTCATTTCAACCAGCGGCTGCCGGTGCTTACAAAAGTGTAGAGTCCGACGGCTGCTGCCACGATCGGCGCGACCACGAAGATCGCTCTTGGTCGAAATGCTGCAACAACGATACAAACCAACATCCCGATCGCGATCGCACGCCCCCAGGGGCGTGCCCAGAGTTTTCTCAGCGGCTGCCAGGCAAGCGAAACGACTAAGAAGAATAGACCGACCTTCCCAAAGGTTCCAATTAAGAATCGCTGGCTCGCATCATCAACAAATGGGACAACATAAAGGACAACTACAAAGAATAGAAGAACGACCGACGCAATCATGAGAAGCCGTTGTTCGCGTGCAATTTGTTTGGTGTTTGCTGGCATAAGAACTTATTTCAATGTTTTCAGTCGCCGAGACCAGACAATGCTCTGGACTTCAAATTGCACTTTCTTTATGGACTAAAGCCCTAAGCTAGCGGCAAGTGAACCGATTCCAAACCGAAACGTTCGTGACAAAGGAGACGTTGATCCCTCCCACACGCTGCGGGTTGTGAAAGGTAGATTACCGTCTACCGCTCGCCTAGCTAGCGGCACATGGATGTATTGCGGGTAGTCTGCGTAGCATCGCGAACATATCCAGCGGCAGTGTGCCAGCACTCCATTTCATAAGTACGTTTTCAACTGCGGCTTGCCTAAGCTCAATTCGTAACTTCGCAAATTGAAAGCAACATTATGGCTAGTTGTGAAGCGTCGGTCCATACGCATCGCATGTCGATCCAACGCCTTCTCTCAACAGTTCAGTGTAAAGCGCTGGATTGGGTGCTTCTCGTTCTCTACACCGGCACCATTTTCTTTGCGATTTGGGGACAGCCAAAGTATCTTGCGCGCGGACTGCTTGTTGCGATGATCGTCTTCATCGGAATCTATTTGTTACCGCACATTCGGTCCATACTAGGCCTAGATCGCAAGAGCGAGGCGTGGTATCGAGAATGGGCGTTTCCCATCGGAGCGACCGTCGTCATGGCAGCTCTGTTGCTGATGTTCGTTTTGGCGGCCGGCGTCTGGCAACCGCAAACGCATGTCACTTTTGTCGACAAGTCCATCTCAGAAATGGTGGTTACCAAGCTGCCGACCATTGTTTTCCAACAGTGCTTGCTTCAGTGGCACTTTATGCCGCTCTTGCTCCGAGTCTTGAAGCGACGCCAACATGCTTTTTTACTCGGAGCTGCGATCTTTTCTGCTTTTCATCTCCCGAATCCCCTCCTCATGCTTTTGACATTCATCGCAGGTTGGGTCTGGGTATATTCTTACCACGCGAATCAACGATTGACTCCATTGATCATCTCGCATTTGTCCCTAGCATTGATTGCCGCAAACTGTTGCGGAGAGTACGTATTCAATATGCGTGTCGGCTGGGGGTGTATAAACTTGTTTCCCAAGCCAGTTGCTGCGAGCCCACTTCGTTACGAATGGCCGGGCTGCGCCGTTGGAGAAATTCAGCTCGTGTCAGCGGACCCATGCAATGGACGAACATGCGTTCATGGATGGTACGTCGATGCGCATTACAATTCGGCTCCAAAGGAGGTGCTAGCTGAAGTTGATGGCCAGTTGATTCCGCTGAATTTCGCTGAGCTCATTGAAGGTATACCAGAACCGATCAAGGAACTTGATCCTATGATCCGCTCCAAATACAAATTCGTTGTTGAGATTCCAGCGTCTTTACACGAAGCAAAGAGGACGTGGCATTTATGGATGGCGAACAGGCACGGCTGGTTACACCAGTTTCCTCATTACGCAGGCGACGTTTCTGAGGTTTGCTCCCACATCAACAGCAGCCGATCCGGGCTGATCGAACTGAGCGCATCTTCGGATTTCAACGGCTCGCGACGCTGAGAAATGGCCGCTGCAAATCATGTGTTCAACCATCGAGCCGAAGATTGCTCAATTTAATCGCAACCGCTGTCGCTAAATGGAGAGGTGACGCGGGTTCGTCCTGGTTGTCCATGATCTTCGTGAGCGGAGGTTGTGCGAGAGCAGGCCTATCCAGTACCAATATTTCCAAATTTCAGAACGCAACACCGCGAAGCGTCGTTGCAAACTGGCGTCCCGGTCAGTGATAGGACTGAAGCAGGCAACGCGCAATCATCCGTCCAACCTAGCCTACTCTCTTTGTCCTCGCATCGTATCGCCTCCCATTTGAAATACGATGGAGTTCGCTTTACCGTCCTCACCGAATTTGAAAGTGATGGTGGCTGCAGTCATGGGCATCCCAAACTCGGAATCGGAGTGCGCAATGAGTGGTAAACGACGCCCAAAAAGATTTAAGTTCACATCGATGCCATTTCGTTCGACCACAAACATTCCGTACTTTCCAACCAACCTTTCCGCCTGTTCCTCCGTTAATGAAATTCGGCGTTCATCATAGGGTTGTTCGGGTTTCGCAGGAGCTGCTTCAGAAAGTTCTCGAATCCACACATTGCGGAATCGCACGGGGTTACCATGATCTTGCAGAGATAGGGGAAGGCGATCTGCATGAGGTGTCGGCTCGTGGTATTGCATCCAGCTTGTCGGCCCCCAGGCCTCGACAGAATCTTGGATCACGACGCCATTGTGAAACACGGTCAATCTCGCGGGTTTCGCCAAGGAATCATTTTCGAAACGGGGTCTTCGAAAGACAATATCATAAGACTGCCATTCCCCCGGCTTGCGACAGGCATTCACCAGCGGTGGGAACTGTCCGTAGATTGCTCCTGCTTGCCCATCTGCATAAGTCTCATTTTCAAACGAGTCGAGGACTTGGACTTCATACAATCCCATCAAGAAGACACCGCTGTTTCCGCGTCCTTGGCTTCGCCCTTCCACCTTCTCTGGCGATGCCCATTCGATATGCAACTGGCAGTCGCCGAAGGCTTGGCGTGTGAACACGTATCCGCTTCCTGGGACCGATTCCATGGCACCAAAGCGAACAACCCACTTTGCATCGTTCCCGCGATCGTCGCACCATTGGCTCAAGTCGCTACCGTCAAACAAGACGATAGCATCGGATGGCGGAGCTAACGGCAAATTGGATTCACCCGGCTCGATTATTTGAGGACGCGGTCGCTGATCGTCATGAGCTTTCCAGCCAGAGGGTAATTGTGCCGACGCCGGTTGAGCCAAGCAAACACTCAACGTCATCAGTGCGGAGGCCGGGAACGCAAAGGTAGAGTGCTTCATTTCAAGTTACCTCACGATGTATGCCACTTCGAGTTTCGGAGTATCGGACGCGGAGCCAAATAGTTAAACTAAGCTCGATTGTGCAAGTTCGCAACTCCAAGTAGCTAGACGTCGAAAACTGTATTGCTCGAAAATGCGCCGGAACCAAATCTTCTCACACGCCCGACTCGTTCGTAATCAAGCGGCGATGGTCATTGTTCAACGTACCTGAACGCCAAGCATGACAAAACCACCGCATTCGTTTCAAGCAGACATCGATAGTGGGACAGCCCCGACGTTGGTGCAGCAGCCTGATCTCGCTGCTCCTCATCCCGCAGCAATGGCTGAGAACCATTGCCGCCCCAACGTCGAGGCAACCAATGACAGCCTCAATTTTCAGAACGAAACGGACAAACTTCTCCAAAGAAGGTTGAAAGCTGCCGCCATTGACTTGATGGTTGTGCTCGGAATTGGATACGTTGGAAACTGGCTGTATGGCAATCACCAATGGTTGTTTTTGCGAACATTGATTTTCATCGCGATGATTGCCAGTTATTTGGTTCTTCGCAGTAGCCTCAAGCTTGATACGAGGGCCCTTCGAAGTTTCGAAGCACTTCTGTTCGGAGGAGTCGCGCTGCAAATGAGCTTGATGATGTACTCAAGGACAGAGCACTTCACGAAGCTCGGAGAAGCGGTTTCCGTTGTTGGGGTCCAACATTTTTTCTTTACGGCGTTTTGTCTACACATTCTCACCTACGGCATCTTCGTACCGAACACGTGGAAACGTGCAGCGGTTGTCACCACACTGATTGCGTTTGTTCCCTACGTTGTTAACTATATTCAGCGCGCCCTGCTCCCGGAACTTATCACGCTACAGCTTCAAAATCGCGGAACTGCCCCGCTGCCTACTCCCCTGATTGCGGCGATGATCGCAACGTTCGGCTCGCACATCATTCACCGAACTCGGCGGGAGGCATTTCAAGCCAGACAGATTATGCAATATCGATTGCACGAGCTCATCGGTCGTGGAGGCATGGGCGAAGTCTATCGCGCCGAACACGTCTTGCTCAAAAGGCGCTGCGCAATCAAGTTGATCCGAGCCGAGCAAGGTAGAAACGATGATGTTCTGAAACGCTTTGAACAGGAAGTCATCGCGACCGCTCGCCTAACCCATTGGAACACGATCGACATCTTCGATTATGGTCGGACCGAAGACGGAACCTTCTACTATGTCATGGAGTTGCTCGATGGTGAAAACCTGCACCAACTCGTTCACAAGTATGGACCGCTTTCGCCGGGTCGCGCAGTGTATCTCATAGCGCAACTTTGCGATGCACTATGTGAAGCTCATGCGAATGGGCTGATCCACCGAGACATCAAGCCCGCCAATGTTTTTGCCGCCCAGCGAGGCAAACAATACGACGTATGCAAAGTCCTTGACTTTGGGCTAGTGCTTGACATGTCGGCGGCGGGTGAGAAGGTGAAGAAGCAAGGAAGCTTCAGTGGGACTCCAACGTACATGGCACCAGAGCAAGCCGCCTGCTACGATCACGTCGATGCACGCACGGACATTTATGCGGTCGGCTGCGTCCTTTATTTTCTAATCGCGGGTAGACCACCATTCGAAGGAAGGTCCAGCGTCGAGTTGATCGCTGCCCATGCTACCAAGTCGGTCCCCAGGCTCGACGGCATTTCCGATGACTTGCATCAAGTTCTGATGCGAGCCCTTGCCAAGAATCCTGAAGACCGTTTCGCATGCGCCCACGATATGGCTAACGCACTAAGGATGTGCCAATGTACTGCGGATTGGTCTCCAGAACGGGCCAGCTTATGGTGGCGGACATTAACGACTTGTGAGGAAAACTCCCAAGTCATTCCGAACGCGGCGAACTCGCTGACCCACGGGCAATCTCAAGCGATCGAGCCCACACTCGTCCAATCTCAATAGATCAATCGCACGCAGATTTCGATCAGCCAATTTGGTTCAACCATGCTCGTAGCTGGGCGAGAACCTCAAAGACGTGCCAGGAAGTAGAGCACCGCTTTTCTACCAACGATGGACCATTGGCCATGCCGATCCCACGAGAACTCGGCTGAGTATTCGCACGCAGGCTCCCGGGATGGTATTGCTTATTTTCTCTCTTTGCTTCGGATTAAATTGACACGGAGAGTCGTCGGAACCGAACGCAATTGGGACAACATGAGTGGCGTGAACCCCAGCGTGATCGGATGTTGAGCTTCGGATACACGACAAGTGATTTTGCAGGAGCCAATCTTTGCGCCGGTCAAGGTCCAAACTACCAAGTATTCACCAGCATCCAAATGGACCTTGTAGGATGCGGTTTCCGGGTCATCCTGACCGCCAGTTTGTCCCAGCACTTTTCCATCCACCGAAAGCTGCCCGAATCCAGCATTGGCCGATCCTGCGCGTTGCGTGAAATAGACGGTTCCAGCCTGCTTCAATGCGAAAACGCCACTAAGCTCGACTCGAACCTGTTCGCCCCGTCGGTTGACGTTCGACAAAATGTCTTGAATCTGAGCATCGGAAAGTTCGATTTCAGGTTCGTAGCGCAGAAGGACTCCGGCATCGACGCCATTCACGAGAATGCGTCCCAGCATCCCTTGCATTTCGACTGCGGGCTGCTCACACCAATCTTCGGCAGTTGAAGATTGAGAGGGCAGTTTGTTCGAAGAATATTTTTCAATATCGGCGAGCTGACGATCAGGAGGGAGCACATCCTTTTGCTTCTTAAGCATGTCCTCTAATTCGGCTCTCGTTATACCTCGAGCTTGAGCAACTGCTTTTTCTAGCCACTCAATCGCTCGTAGTCGCACCAAGTCAGCTTCGCGGCCTTTCAGAGAGCTAGTCATATCGATGAGGGCCATCGCCAATTGCTGTTGTTGATCGCCATCAGACGGCGAAGACGATTCGAACTCACCAATCTTTCGCCATTTGACGTCGGAGCACCTCGACAATGGTTGCGCTGCCCGATCCCAATCGTTCTTAATGAGTGCTAAATAGATGCCGTATTCTAGATTGGCGGATGGATCGTCCGGAGCATCTTTCAGTCGCGACGCACCCTTCATTCCCGATGCTGACCGCCTGCGAGCAAGACTCAGCTCGTCCCGACGCTTTCGAATGGCAAATTTGAGAGCATCATCGTTGACTCGATTGGATGCAAGGACGGCGATTCGAATCAGATCATTTGCGGCGTCGAAAGCTTCTTCGCGAATTGCTCGCTCCGAAAACAGCGAACCCAGAATGGCAATTTCCTTGGACCCATCCATCGTTTGAGTTCGCTTGGATTGGAGTTCAAATAGCTCCGTCCGCTTGTTCCAAACAGAAAGGTCAAACTCCGCCTCCAGCCGATCACACAGTCGGAGAGCCGACAAGAGCCCGCCATCTTCCAGAGCGTTCGAGATCATCGCCTCAAGAATTGCGAATCGATCTGCAGAGCCCACTTCACTTTCTCGAACAAGCTGAGCGAGCTCCACCGTGACCTGACGGCGCGCGTCCGCACTTTGCTTCGCCGCTTGAAGTTTGTCTTTTAAGACCCTCTGCAATCGTTCGCGCGAGGTTTTTAGCGTAGCCTCATCAGGTCGGCTGGCACGCGATGATGGAAAGGGACTGCTCGCGGGAATAGGCAAATCGACCTCGGAGAGCATGTCCATGCTCGATTCCGGCAATGTCCTCGGTGCTGGACTTTGAACTTGGGTCTGTTGAATTGCTGGCAATCGATCCAGTCCCACAACGGTCAGTCGATGGCGGCGCTTCGAAAGGTCCAGCCACAAACCCGTTTCATCGAGAGTTACCCAAGCTTGAGCTGCATCGCTTGGTTCTCGAATTCGTCTCCATTGGGCAAGCTCTTCTGTTGGCAACCTCTCACTCCATGCCCGTAAGATCGTACCATCGAGCTCACCAGCACTCTGAGGGCCCTCGACAAGCAGCAAGTGAAATGGCTGCGAACTCTGCTTGAAGCCTTGAAGCAGAGCTTGAACTCGAAACTCGCCGATGCTGCGACCATCCAACCATACTTGCACCGAAGTGCCGTCACTCGTTATTCCCAAAATCGATGCGGGAGCGGATGTTGGCGGAAGTTCAATCTGAACTCCGGTTGATGTGGCGAGAAAAAGTGCCCTCTTCTTTCCAGGCTCAATTGGTTCTAGCCATGCCTGCCAACCTGTGACCTGAACGCCTTTGCCTTCGGGCGATGGCAATAGCTCAACATCACCGAAGAGCCACTGCTTTGCCTCGAGTCCCCATGAAGCGGCTATTTTTACTTCCAAAGTAAATGGCTTGCCCCAATTGATGAAATCGTTCGGTCCTTCAAAACGAATTAGGCTATCGCTTGCAAGTCGTCCCGCTGCTGCGAACTTGTAGGACGTTTCCTCAAATTGATTCTCGTCAAGGACTTCCAACTCATCACCAGGAACATGGACTGACTCGGAAGGACTCGATGCCACTTGAGGATCGTGCCCTTCACTCTCGGGTGCTGCAGGGAACTGCTGCGTTTGTTCTACCAAGCCACTCTGCATCGAAACCGGTTCAGTCACGATTCCTTCTTGCTCACCACTTTTATTGGCAATCGACGAGATGTCTGACGAGGCGATCCTGGCGGTCGGACGCTTTGAGATCGTCATGGAGTATGCGAATAATGCGACGATCAAAATGGAAGCAGCAGTTGCCAATGTCCATGTTAGTAACCGAAATCGAGTCCGCGCCATGGCTTCGTCCTGCAGTCGGTCTGCCTGCATCCATCGTACGATTTCGCGAGCATCAGCTAGCTCGCGTCTCTCTTCCATCATCCGCACATCGGGCAAATGTGGCTCAATGGCGCTCAAAGCACTCGCATTCTCTTCGTCTGGATGGATTTCTCTTCCGGTTATCCAACCTCCTTCCGGAGGATTGAGAATGGCCAGCGTCGGATGACTTCTCTCCAAGCGATCTTCTCGATCAAGGGGAAAACACAATTGGATTCTCTCTACCAGATTGGCCCGTCGCCGAGGGTCCAGCAGTCGATACGTCGAGCTGGCAATGTTGGCTACTTCAGTGGCGCTCGCAGCGGCATGCCGTTTCCGGGACCAGACTCGACGAGCTCGCTTGGATGCGGCCTGGCGAATGATTGCGGCCCGACATTCTGACGAACTGAGACCCAATCTCTTGAAATCGAGATGACCGATTTCATGAGTGAAGTCCCAACTCTCGTGCCTGTTTGGCTCGTTCCGATTTCGTCGACTCGACATTCGTGGTTCAACAATCCCTTGTAACGTGTGCGGGGAGCCTAATCGACAGCGTCAGTAGCTCCATGAATTCAATTGTAGCTAGTTTGAGGGGTGGCCGCGATCTGATTTGCTCAAAATTTAAAGTCATACCTAAGACGGAACCTAGTTCGTTGGGGTTCCCGCTTCTGTTCCTCTGATCATTCGCCAAAGCCGAATTCTCCTTGGAAGCGATTCAGAAATACTCGACAAAGTTCAACACTCCGCAAACAGTTCAGGGATCGCTGACTAGTCATTCAGATGATTAATTCTTAATCTGAATAGTCTTCGAGTTCTGGTCGGCCTTTAGAGGGTGTACTATGGCGGCGTCACCGCCATTGCTGCTGATGCCTAGGTGCTTCCATTTTGCTTGGCACCGGACGAGTTCATTTCTCGCATATTGCTTTGTGCTGGATTAGGTTCTTTAACCTTACGGGAGTCAATCACTTATGTCAGTCAGGTCTTCCTTGTTATTTCGCTTCTCGATATTTTCGAGCCTCGTTGCGATTTCGACAGTGGCAACCGTCGCTCAACCACCGATCGGTCGGCCCAATTTCCCACAACCAAATCCTGGACAAGTTGGGGGGGCGACTCCCGCAACCGACGAACCAGTCGGTATTCGAGTCAACTTACCGAACGCTACCAAGGGCTATTCCCTAATCGCACCAATGAATTCGACCGTGACGTATTTGGTCGATATGGATGGGCGCATCGTCAATGAGTGGAAAAGTGAATACACGCCTGCCTTGAGTTGCTACCTTCTTGAGAACGGGCATTTGCTCCGGCCAGCCGCTGAGAGAGGAATGGGAGGCCCCGGAGCTGGCGGCAGAATCCAGGAATTCGACTGGGAAGGAAACTTGGTCTGGGACTATTCCTTTGGCGATAGCAAACTTCGCCCTCACCATGACATTTGTCCGCTTCCGAATGGTAACGTGCTCGTCATCGCGAGTGATCCCAAGACTCCAGAAGAAGCGATAGCAGCCGGTCGAAATCCGATGACTTTGGGCACGCAGTTGCTATCCGACTGCATTCTTGAGATTAAGCCAACAGGTAAAACGACGGGAGAAATCGTGTGGGCCTGGTACGCTTGGGACCATTTGGTTCAGGATTTTGACAAATCGAAGCCAAACTACGGTGACGTATCCGAGCATCCTGAGCTGATCGATCTGAATTTTTCGACGGCGATGATGGATCGCATGATGCGTGACCCACAGCAACTCGCTCAATTGCGTTCGTTAGGTTACGTCGGGGGGGGCGGTCCCCCAGTCGGAACGACTCAGCCATCTTTGGATTCTGATTCCGCAGGGGCAGCAACCACGCCCGTTCCCAATCGCCCTCAGATTGCGGGCGGTCCTTCGGGGCCCGACGGCAGGCCACGAGGCGGACCCGAACAAGATGGCCGCCGACAAGGTCGCGGCGGGCCGATGGAAGGCGACTGGTTGCATACCAATTCGGTTGCCTACAATCCAAAGCTCGACCAGATCATGCTGAGCATCCACGAGTTCCACGAAATATGGATCATCGATCATAGCCCGACCATGGCTGAAGCAGCATCGCATTCGGGCGGTCGAAGTGGCAAGGGGGGGGATTTGCTCTATCGCTGGGGGAACCCTCGAACCTATCGAAGCGGTTCGAATGCAGATCAAAAACTGTTCGCGCAGCACTGTGCTCATTGGATTGCGGATGGTCGACCAGGCGCAGGCAATATGCTGGTTTTCAATAACGGCATGGGTCGAGCAGACGGCAGTTACTCAACCGTCGATGAGATCGCTCTACCCGTCGATGAAAATGGAAACTACCTCAAAGAGGAATTTGTTGCTTTTGGTCCGGACAAGCCGGTTTGGAGCTATGGCGGAAAAGACAAGCCAGAGTTCTTTTCGCAGCTCATTTCTGGTGCCCAACGGCTCGCGAGCGGCAACACCTTCATCTGCTCCGGGAATCAGGCGAGACTGTTCGAAGTTACTCCGTCCGGCGAAATCGTTTGGGAATACAAACATCCTGGTGGCGGGATGGGCATGGTGATGCGTTTTGGTTCTGGCAATCCCGGTGAGTTATTTCCGCCTCCGGTCCGTCAGATGTTGAGCGTCACACCTGAGCAAGGGGAAAAACTGAACGAAATTCAGGCCAAGGTGCGAGAACGGCTGAACAAGATTCTCTCAGAAGCTCAGCGGCAACGTTTGGCAAATCCGTTTGCCATGGGACCAGGTGGATTCCAACGTCCCCCTCAGGGGCCACCACAGGGGCCACCTCAAGGAACGCCTCAAGTGCCGCCTCAAGGGCCACCGGGCGGAAACATGCGATTTCCGAAGATTGGCGATGTCATTCCTCCTTTTTTGATGGCTTCGCTTGATTTGTCTGAACTCCAAATGGAGGCGATTCAGAAACTGCAAGAGGAAGTCCATGATTCGCTCGACAAGGTATGGAACGACGGCCAGAAGAATCAATTGAAGCAGATGGAGCAGATGTTTGCTGGAGGACCTGGTGGATTTGGGCCTCCTGGAGGTTTTGGGCCGGGCGGATTGGGTCCCACTGGATTCGGGCCTCCTGGTGCATTTGGTCCTCCCATCGGTGATGATCCTCCTCAAGGCGGCACCATCCAGCCAAGTCCTGGCACTGATGTTCCGCCAGAGATTCGCCGAATTAGTCGTCCTGACGGAATCGCGGGAGGGCCTCCAACACCTAATCGGGATGGGCAAGGTCGAGGCGCTGGCATGCAACAACCAAATATCGCGGGGCCTGGAGGGCCGGGCGGACCAGGTCGAGGAGGCCCCGGCGGAATCTTTCGAAGCTACCGTTACACTCCGGACTATCCAGGCTTGGCGGGTATGGAGCTAAAGCCAGGAGCGCTCTTGAGCGAGGTCGCAGCTTCCAACCCAGTTCCAAGGCAAAATCGTGAAGGTGCAAGGCCAGGCAATTAGCTCGGAACTTCTTTGAAGTTCGTGTGAGTTCTCTGCAATCGCATTCAATCGAAGTGAGCGATGCGATTGCAGAGACGAAAGCCGATCGCATCTGAGAGTGATGAGTGGTTTGAATTAGCATCCACTGACGCGTCGTCGACGCCATCACTGCGCTGTGAAAGTCATGAAGTCGGTTATGGAATCGCTCGCATCAGATCAAGTCACGCTAACAGCCTCCGAAATGGTCGATGAGGCTCGGATCAGTGATTCTTGCAAGAGTAATCGTCAATGGAATTGAATCTACTAGTCGCTTACATTGGGCCTGGCGCAGGATTCGCGTTGGCAGGATCATTTCTGGCCGTGCTTGGGGCGGTCCTCTCGGCAATCGCAATGGTCTTGTTTTGGCCGATTCGCCGGCTGGCACGTTTCCTTCTTCGCAAGAAGCCGCCGCAGCCTCCGAGGTTCAAACGCATCGTTGTGCTCGGCCTCGACGGCCTCGATTACGCACTCACCGCCAAGCTGTTGAGTGAAGGAAAACTTCCGAATCTTGCTGCCTTGCGTGACCGTGGTAGCTTTCGCCCTCTCGGCAGCACGCTTCCACCGATATCGCCGGTTGCTTGGTCAACTTTCCAAACGGGAGTGAATCCTGGCAAGCACAACATTTTCGATTTCTTGACGCCGGATGAATCAACTTACCGTCCAAAGCTTAGCTCGGTTGAGATACGTGCGATTCCACGCCGCATCGGCTTTGGTCGACTATCGTTTTCATCGGCTCGCTCCGACGTTCGCATGCTGCGAAAGAGCCAGCCGTTCTGGACGATTTTAAGCAAGTATGGAATCTTCAACTGCATCCTTCGCGTCCCCATTACTTTCCCTCCAGAGAAACTACGCGGAGTACAGCTTTCGGCCATGTGCGTGCCGGACTTAAGAGGAACTCAAGGGACCTTCTCCTTGTACCGGTCGCATCCAACCGATGGACAAGCGAAAACGGGAGGCGAGACAATTCAGGTGGAAGTCGTCAACAGAACGGTCAAATCCTATCTTCTTGGACCGCCGGACGCGAAGAAGCCAGGTGAGTATTTGAAAGCTGATTTCGAACTACGAATCCTAGGCCGTGATCTCGCCTCGATGCGATTGCAAGGAAAGAACTATCGCCTACGCCTCGGCGAACACTCAGAATGGATTCGGGTCCGTTTCAAACTTGGTTGGGGCCAATCCGTTGATGGCGTCTGTCGATTTGTTCTGCTAGCCTGCGAGCCAGAGTTCCGCTTGTATGTGACGCCGATCCACATCGATCCAGAACACCCGGCGATGGCGATCGGATTTCCATCGATTTACCCTATTTACTTGGCGAAGCGGCAGGGCACCTACGCGACGTTAGGATTGGCCGAAGATACTTGGGGACTCAGCGAGCAAGTGCTTGAGGATCGACACTTTCTTGAACAGTGTGTAAATATCGACCGCGAACGAGAGTCGATGTTCTTCGATGCTTTGGAAAAGGTTCCTACTGGGCTGACCGTTTGCGTGTTCGATGGCACCGACCGGATGCAGCACATGTTTTGGAGATATCTCGATCCCGACCATCCAGCTCGACCGCAGCAAGTGTCCAAGAAGTTTCGCAACGCCATCGAGGATTTGTACCAGCGAATGGATGAACTCGTCGGGAGAACGATGACGAAGTGTGATGACGATCGCACCCTTTTGATCGTCTTGTCGGATCATGGCTTCAACACATTCCGACGGGGAATCGATCTGAATCGATGGCTTGAAGAAAACGGCTATCTGGTGGTTGACGATGCCAGGCGCGGCGAAGAATACCTTGCAGGTGTGGATTGGTCGCGCACGAAGGCATTTGCGATCGGTTTGACAGGAATCTTCATCAATCAGAAAGGCAAGTTTCGACAGGGAATCATCGAACCTGGCGACGAAGCCGGAGCTCTCCGCGAAGAAATCGCAGCGAAGTTGGGAAAGATCATTGACCCTGAGAACGGACAAAACGCGATCAAGCGAGTCTACCAAGCGGAGAAGGCCTATCGCGGGCCCTACAAAACGAATGCACCTGACGTGATCGTCGGTTATGCCAGCGGATATCGCGTGTCCTGGGATGCCGCTGTCGGTAAGACGAGTCGCTCGCTCTTTCAAAATAACACGAAAGCTTGGAGCGGTGACCACTGCGTCGACCCATCCGTTGTGCCTGGGGTTCTATTCTGCAACCACGAAATCGAATCCGAGTCGCCGAGGCTTTTGGACATTGCACCGACGATCATGCAGATGTTTGGTTGCACCGTTCCCGATTACATGGATGGTTGCGCCATCAAGATCGGTCGACGTCGAAGCGACCAAGAGATCGAATCGAGTAAGCGGAGCGAATTGCGAACCGCATGAACGATACCAACATGAGAGACAAAGAGTTGAATCCAGCGGAGTCATCGCCATCGGAAAAAGCGACCTTGGTCGAATCCGCTCCTCATGCATCATCGCGCCGACGATGGCTTAAGGGGGCCGCCGCGACGGCAGGCCTAGCGGGATTGGTTACCGGTGGTTACTGGATCGGAGGAGTCAATCGCCGCTCGAAGAGCCTTGGTCGCAAAGTCATTGTGATAGGAATCGACGGTATGGACCCTCGATTGTGTCGATCAATGATGACGACGGGCGAACTTCCCAATCTCGCGAGCATTTCGGCTTCGGGCGGCTTCAGCGACTTAGGGACAAGTGTTCCTCCGCAGAGTCCGGTCGCGTGGGCGAATTTCATCAATGGAGCTGGTCCGGGTTCGCATGGTATCTACGATTTCATTCATCGTAAAGCAGAGCATCAATGCGAGCCGTTCTTTTCGGCTGCCGAGACGCTCCCAGGACAGGGTGGCATATCCTGGGGCGATTACAACCTGCAGTTCGACTTTTGGCCATTCAACCATCAGCCGCCAAAAACGGTGCTTCGTCGGCAAGGCATACCGTTTTGGGACTACCTGGATGAGCAAAAAATCACGTCCGTTTTTTATGACTTGCCATCCAATTACCCGCCCAGCCCCTCGCAGTACGGCTATCACAAATGCGTCAGCGGGATGGGAACGCCCGACATGTTGGGGACATACGGTACGTATCAGTTTTTTAGCGAGGATACTTCAGATGGTGGAATGGAAGAAGGAGGTGGGAAGCGATCGAAGCTCGAGTTTCGAGATGATCAGGCGGAAGCACACTTGATTGGTCCAACGGATTCGCTTCGCAAGACGCCTAAGCCCATTCGGGTCTCCTTGAAAATAAGCCGAGATATCCAATCCAACTCCGCCATGATCGAAATTCAGGGAAGAAAAGTGGTATTGCGGGCAGGCCAATGGAGCCGCTGGCAGCGAGTCGACTTTCCTATTTCGACGCCCACTCCCCTGCCAACGCAGCACGCGAGCGGCATTTTTCGCATTTACTTGCAGCAGGTCGCACCGATCTTTAGGTGCTACATCAGTCCGATCAATGTCGATCCATCGAACCCCGCCGTCCCGTTATCCGAGCCCAGCCGATTCATCCAGGACATTTCGAAGGACTTAGGATTGTTCTATACGACTGGATTTCAAGAGGACCACAAAGCTCGGTCGAATGGCATCTTTGATGATCAAGAGTTTCTTCGACAAGCAAATGATGTGCTTGATGAGCGGATGGCGCTGCTTGAGTATGCTCTTCACAATTACGAAGATGGATTGCTTTTCTTTTACTTCTCGAGCAGTGACATGCAGAGCCACATGTTCTGGTGGAACTCCGAGGAAAACGGTCCTCATCCCACGAGAAAAGCGAACGAGGCCGATCACCATTTCCAATATGTCAAGCAATTGTACAAGCGGCTGGACGCCGTCATCGGAGATATCCGTCAACGATTCTCAGAGGCGACCATCGTCGTGATGAGCGATCATGGGTTTGCCAATTTCGGCAGGCAGTTCAATCTCAATTCGTGGCTTCGAGATTTCGGTTACTTGAATCCTCGTGAATGCAGCAACATCTTAGTGGACGCGGATTGGTCTCGAACACGAGCCTACGGAATGGGGATCAACGGCTTGTATCTAAATCTGAAAGGGCGTGAGCGTGACGGGATCGTCGAACCTGGAGAAGAGCAAGAGAAGCTCCTGCGGCAATTAACTGCTCGGCTGAAAGCAGTGCGCGATGTCGATGGCAAGCAAGTCATCCGAAACGTCTATCGATCCAGCGAAATTTATACCGGAGAGGCGACGGCCCTGGCTCCCGATCTCATAGTTGGCTACGCACGAGGATATCGAGCATCCTGGGAGACCTGCCTTGGTGAGTTAACGGACGATGTTCTGCTCGACAACACCTCAGCATGGAGTGCCGATCACTGCGCCGACGCCTTAGAGGTTCCTGGTGTTTTATTCTGCAATCGGAAGTTTCAGAATTCCCAGCCTTCGCTGGTCGACTTGGCCCCGTCGATTCTCTCACTGTTTGGGATCGGAAAGCCAACCACCATGACTGGGGACAGCATTTTCTGAGCCGAGTGAAATTGTGTTGAGTTCGCGTTGTTCTGCCTTGTGAAATTGGAGGAGTGATGACCAAAGTTCCATTGGATTCCCAGCTGGTCGAGCGAGCGAGAGCGGCTGCTGCCAAGGCCGGCTACAGCAGCGTCGAGGAATTGATTACGCAAGCCATCGAAACCGAGTTGAAGAGGCTCGGAGAAGCCGACGCCGAGGCCCAAGTTGCTGATCAATTGCGCGGCCTCGGGTACATCGAATAGTACGACTGAAGCGGAAAGACAGACGCATGGCCTTAATCGAATGGTTGAACGCCGTTTCGAGCCGCATGGGAGAAGTCCTGCTGGCCCCCGTTGCTTGGCTACCGCTTTGGTTGTCATTGGTGATGGTGTCGATCATAACCGGAATCCTGATGATCCTTTCGTTCAAATACACATCGAATCAGCGTGCAATCCAGAAAGCACGCTGCCAAATCAAAGCCAGCTTGCTGGCACTTTCTCTGTTCAAGGACGAAATCGGAGTGGGTCTTCGCTCTCAAGGATGTTTGCTGGTCAATGCAGGGCGCTTGTTGCTGTGTTCGTTGGTGCCCATCGCAGTCATGCTTTTACCCATGACGCTGTTGCTATCACAACTTGCTCTTTGGTATCAGTCACGTCCGGCATTGCCAGGCGAGAGTGTTGTCTTGACTGTACAACTTGCCTCAGATGTTGCGATGCAAGAAATGGATGTCGAGCTGAGATCGGATTCCGAAATTGAAGTGATTGCGGGGCCGGTTCGAGTTGCACCAGAACGAAAAGTCTACTGGAGCATCGCCGCGAGATCCGAAGGGAGCCGCAATCTTGTGTTTCAATGTGATGAATACAAATGCGAAAAGCAATTCGTCGCCAGCCATAAGCCCGCAATCGTCAGCATGAAGCGACCGGGTTCATCGTTGGTGGATCTTTTACTTCATCCGTATGAGCGGCCCTTCAAAAAAGGGCAGCAAATCGAGTGGATCGAAATCGACTATCCTCAGCGGGAAACTTGGTTCGCAGGGAGCCATACTTGGTTGATTTTTTGGTTCTTGATTTCATTGCTGGCAGCTTTGGCAACGAAACCATGGTTAGACGTTCACATTTGACGATCCGGCATTTCGACGAGAGTTCATTGCAATGAGCAACAGGGATCAATCGGAGATCATCTTAGTTTCTGGGTTACCTCGATCAGGCACTTCGCTGATGATGCAAATGCTTTCTTCGGGAGGGCTAGAACCAGTGACCGATCAAATTCGGGTTCCCGACACTGATAATCCGCGAGGTTACTTTGAACTCGAGAAGGTTAAGAAGCTAAAGGAGGACGCCAGTTGGCTCGTTGAAGCGCGCGGCAAAGTCATCAAGATGATCTCGGCATTGCTATACGATCTGCCGTCGACCGAGAAGTATCGGGTGCTGTTTATGCGCCGAGATATTGACGAGATTCTGGCATCCCAAGAAAAGATGCTCGAAAGACTAGGCAAGCCCGCTGCACCAAGAGATCAAATGCGAGCAGCATATCAGCTGCACCTTGACCGACTATTCGGTTGGTTGCACACTCAGCAGAATTTTGCGACTCGAGAGTTCAATTACAACAGGCTTATGGTCAATCCGGTAGAGGTAATCGCCGAAATTCACGAGTTTCTAGGTCGCCCGATCGACTCTGAAAAAATGCTTGAGGCCGTTGCTCCTGATCTTTATCGGAATCGGAGTCATGGCCGCAATTCTCATAGCCCTAAAATCCAGTGAGGGTTCGCTCGCGCTTTTTTACTCACTGACGATTTTGGCGACGTCAACCGCTTGAGAAGACCGGTGTTGGCCGGTTAGAAATGCAGTCGAGGCTCACTGGTTGTGCTAAAATTTTTGGTTTTTCGCGATCTTTTCACGGATCAGGTGGCTCGATGGACCGCCAATCGGAAAACTGCATTGCGGATTGCCGAATTTTTGCGTCGATCCTGAACTGTTAAAAACACCCGAAAAATCCCCCCAACTATTGCATTTTGAACGCTTTAGCTTACTATTACGCGTGGTCGGAGTAATCCGGGAATACTGCATCAGGACGTTTTTTCACATCGCGAGATCAATTATGAAACACGCGAATTTCTTCGTGGCTGCATTTGCAGCGGTGGCATTGATCGGCAGAGCAACAGCTCAAGAACAATTGCCAGTCAATCCAGTGGAAACTTCGATGGTTGTTGCGCCATCGGTTGGAGACTTGTATGTCAATCAATGGCTGACGCCCGCTGCTGATGGTTCCATCAGTGGTCGTGCAATCGATCCCAATACCGGCACTGGGGTTCAGGGCGCAAAGGTTTCGATTATTTCGCGAGGGCAAGCAGTTCGCTCAGCAACAACGGATGCTGATGGTGCATTCGTGCTTACGAACGTTGCTTCCAACTTCTACACGTTGACTGCCGAAGCGGATGGGGTCTTCGCGGGTTTTGGAATTACGGTTCTCACAGGACCTCCAGGCAAGCACCTTCCCAGCAGTGTGGACTTTCCGGTCATTCGTCCAACCGGATCTGCTGTCCTTGAGATTTTGCGAACGCAAGTGTCTCCAATGACATCGTCTTCGACTTTCCCCGCGTTTTCATCTCTGGATCCACTTGGTGTCTCGCGAGTTCCGGCTCGCGGAATGACGGTTTCGCTTTCGCCTGATGGAAAGTTCAACGGACGTTTTGCTTACCCAGGCATGTCTTCAGATCGCTATGACATGTCTGACATGACGGCGTACATTATCAAGGATGGTCGCCGAATCGCTCAGACACGAGTTGCCCGTGATGGGACATTTTGGGTCGACGGTTTGTCGCCCGGTGTATACGGACTTGTGGGAGTCGGTCGCCGAGGATTTGGCGCTGTGGGATTTCAGCTAGTGGAAGCCCGTTTGGCTCAGAAGAGTTCCGAAGGATTCGTTTTCGCCGCTCAGGGAGGTACTGCAACGATCAATGTTGAAGTTGGCAGTCGCAGCGATGTTGAAACCTCTCAAGGCCAAGGTGATAATGGCGATGATCGAGGTGCAGCTCCAATGGGGCCATTTGCTGGTCCTGGTGGATTTGGTGGATTAGGCGGTCCCGGTGGCGGATTTGGCGGCGGACTTGGTGGTGGTGGTGCTGGCTTAGGTGGTGGAGGAGGCCTCCTTGCTGCTGCTGGTATCGCCGGGATCATCGCTGCAATTGCTCTTAGCGATGACGATGATGATGGCCCAACTCCGATTGGTCCCTAGTTATTGTATTTCTTGATACCTCGCCATGGAGGTGAGGTAAATTCCCGCTCGACCTTAAGGCCAGCCTTGTGCTGGCCTTTTTTGTTGTTGCGAAAAATCCAAATCGCTCCAAACTTTCAACGAATTGCAATCAATTGAAAAATGTTACAAGTTCCGATCGAATGCGTACTGCTTTATCCTGACGGCAGATATGAAACTGCCCGTCCGTAAGCGGCTGCATTGCCGAGGCATCAAAGACTCGAGAGCCTCACGAACGTTTCGGGCTGATGGACTTCCACCTGCCGTTCGCCTAATTGTGGCGAGCGGCAAAAATTGCCAGAAGCGTCAGCAAGGGTCGATTCCAGGCCATTGACAGAAATCGAAAAGACAACCCAGGACCGTTGCCAAAGGCGAGCTGACTTTTGTCGCTCGAGTCAAGATCGAATTTTGCGATCCATTCCAGATAAGTTCTTACGGTCCGGCTGACAGCGATCAGTCCCTCAAGGGATGAACTGAGGTCTTGCTCGATTCTTTTTTCAGTTGCTGTCTGACTTCGCACCTCAACGAAATAACCAAGCCCACCTCTGAAAATGCGGGCGAGGTTCGTCGGATTCTGCTTCAATTACTTGACAAATTCAATTTGTGGACTCGCGTGGTGGGTGCTTCATTGGCAAAATTGAGTTCCAGTGCATTGTCAGTTGGATCATCGTGGGTTGTGGTACTTCGCCGAAACGCGATAGCTTTTCAGCCTTGGGCTCATAAATGATGGCTCATTCACCTCTTACTCGTGAAAACGCTCGGAAGAGCACAAGATATTGGAATTTGCTTGGCAGGCTGCTTAGCTGCGAGTTAACGACGTGTCCTTTGCGCAGTTTTAGCCATAATAGCTTTCGGAAAATTCTCTAAAGACAAAGGTCTACGACCTCATGGTGGAGTCAGTTCAAAGCTTGGGTAGGACGACAGAGCTGGATAGCGATGTTCTCCACAGATTACTGAAATTTACAAACGAGTTATTTGAATCGGGATTCGTTGCGTCGTTGGTCGAGAATGAGGACGAGGAGCGTATCACCGGACGACTAGACAAGGACCATCTGGAGTCGCCTCTGACCTTTACGCGAAGAGAAGGAATCGAATTTCTGTGTCGCGGAGGGAAGTACTTCAGGCCTTTCATCACTCTCGCGACATACTGGGCACTGAACGCGACGGGCTTTCAAA
>JBBIUE010000025.1:0-50704 GCA_037440405.1 Pirellula sp.
GTACGAGTACCATAGTTGGATTTACCAAGCCTTTATCCATCTCGCGTGCTCGTTCGTCTGCTTAAGACGGTTTTGAAACCAGCTCTAGCAAGAGCTCACACCGCATTGGCTGGGACCCGCTGCAAGGGAAACCTCGCTCGTGGTTATTCGACTCGGATGGTGGATTTTCAGAAGCGGTTTGGACGGCAACCGAAGATGGGTGGCTGCTTAAATCGTCGGCGATCATGCCTGATGGGGTTGTTGGTTCGGCCACCTTGAAAATTTCCTTGCAGGACAAAAACCGATTTGTCCTATCCGGCACCGACCGAGTGATCGGAGGCCTGGTCGAAGAGAATTACGAGTTAATCGTTGTTCGACGCACAGCGACTCCAAAAGTCAATTGATCGGCATTCAAAGCGAATTAGGAATGTACATATGTTCGTCGCTAAAGCGAAAAACTTTGCCTTGCTTTTCTTCATCACGGTGCTGATCCAATGGCCCGCTACCGCTGAAGTTGCCGCGCAACAAAAACAGTCGCCCTCTTTTCCGAAACCATCAATGGCTAAGTTCGGTGCAAGCGGCACGGGGTCATCGCTGACACGTTCGGTACCCCCGCCTCAGCAATGGAGCGCGTCCTCAAACACGAAAGGAGCTGGCTCTTCACGTCCTTCATTTGGAAATTCAGTTAGCAAGCCTCCCGTTAAATCGCCTCTTCCCCAGGTGACAACAAAGTTCCCCAGCATGAATGTGCCGGGAGGTAAACCGAATGTCGGTGGAAGTGGAGGCCCCAGCAAATTGCCTTCTGTTCCAAATTTGGGTGGCAATCGTCCTTCGCTTGGTGGCTCGGGTTCGATTCCGAATCTCACGCGTCCAGCTCCCCCGTCCATCGTTGCCGAATCAAAGTGGTCAACCTGGTGCGACGCGACCGTCACCTCCTTCGCTTCCTTCGAAACCTAACGTGAAACCTCCACAGATCAAGCCTCCCATCAAATTGCCTCAAGACAAAATACCGCCCAAACTGCCATCGCTACCCAACAATCGACCTGGAGATGTCACTCGTCCTGAAATCGGAAATCCACTTCCAAAGCCGCCGTCGCTCACACGTCCAGGTAACGACAAACCATCCTTTGGGAATGTAAAACCCTCCCTACCCAATATCACGAAACCAAGTCAGCCGCCAGCCGTTCGCCCGCCCAAACCGCCATCAGCTCGGCCCACTCCCGCGCCCGGAGAATCCTCACGTCCAAGCTTACCAAACATCCAAAAACCCAATATGCCGGGTTTTCCTAGTACTCGCCCGGCTCCCGTGCCGCCCACATTGGAACTTCCCGGTTTCGGAAATCCAAATAGACCTGGAATCAATTACCCCAACATCGGGAACATCATCAATAATCGTCCCATCATTGGCGGACCAGGATCGAACATTGGTAACATCACGAATATTAATAATATCAACATCAATCAGAATATCATCAATCCATGGAACCTTTACACGCACCGTCCTCCGTGGGATTTCGATCCCGGATTCAGTCGACCCGGTTGGGGTATCGGAGGCAACTATTGGTACGACCGCTGGCATTACAACTGCGTCCGTCCTAGGTGGCACTGGTATCATGGCTGCTGGCACGGTTATTGGGGCAGCAGTTGGTACGTGCCAGCGGCGTGGTTTGTCGCTGGCTGGGGACTGGGTCCTTTTACAAATAACTGGGGATTTCCGCGCACCTATTACAACCCCTATTACAATCGTCCGGTCGTTGTGCAGACAGTACCTCATGATTACTCGCAACCCATCGTCGTCAACAACTACGTTACGACAGACTCTCAAGGTGCTCCGATGCGAGTCGAGAGCAACTCGCAAGAAGAAAAAGCGTTTTCGGTTTTCGAGGAGGGTCTGGAGAGGTTTGCCCAAGGCAATTACGTGCAATCGTTGACCTATTTTAAGGTTGCTGTAAAGGAGTTGCCGAACGATGCCATTGTTCATGAAGTGCTATGCCTGAACTTTTTTGCGGTAAGCGACTATGAAGCTGCGGCCGCAGGATTAAATTCACTCCTCAGTTCGGCTCCAGGCATGAACTGGACCACGATGATCGGATTGTATGGCGTTCCTGACGATTACACGAAACAGCTTCGCGCTCTGGAAAGCTTTGTCGTTTCGAATCCCAATAATGCTGCTGCAAATTTTGTGTTAGCCTATCACTATTTGGTGCTCGGCGAAAAGGATTCAGCGGTCGCGGCTCTGCGCTTGGTGTTAAAAAACGAGCCACGCGATGGGACCGCTCAGCGCATGCTCGACGCTCTGGCCTCCCCCGAACCCTCTTCAGACGGCGCTCAGCCGAACGCCTCTGAACCTCCGATCAGCACGGGCGAATCCTTGCAGACGGATTTGGTCGGTAAGTGGTTGGCTGAAAGCGGAGATGTGCAAATCAAACTCATCGTTCAAGAGGATTTCCAGTTCGAGTGGCGCGTCGATGCTGCTGACCAAACGCCAACCCAATTGACCGGCAATTTGTCCGGGGACAGCGACGGGCTGCAGTTTACCACGGCTGGCCAAGGCACTTTAGCCGGACTAGCGATCTCCCAAGGCCCCGATCATTGGATTTTCAAAATTAGCGGAGCTCCTCCATCGGATCCTGGCCTAAGTTTTGCGCGAATAAAATAGATAGGGATACCGCCATTCCGAAACACTGAGCGATGGAGCCACGTGACTTTGTCTCCAAATGCTCACACCTGTGAGATGCATGGAGTATGCACTACCTAATTGAATGATCCACTTTTGCCGAATAACTCGCCGCTTTGTGGTCTAATTCGTATTTTTTCCTGCAAATAATCCGCGTGTGTTTCTGATTGCAGAACTTGACCCTAAAGCATCAACGAGTGCATTCACCAAAACCATTCGAACATGCCTCTTCATCGTGGAACGCGCAGTATCTTCCAAAAATTTCATTGGCTTCACAGTCCGATGAAGCTCGATCCGAAGAGTGGTTACTTTATGGATGGATTGTCGATCGTTTACTCCAGTCCCCGAAGTTCGTTGAGTAACTACTCGTTTTCGGATTTTGAGTCGGTTTCGGAACTGGTCCTCGGCAATGTTCAGGGTAGATGACTGGGTTGCTCCCCGACATTCATCGCGAGCCTGCCGAATGGTGATGCCGAGCGTCTTTGCGATTTGAAAGGAGAAAGCGACGCAGAACAAGTGGATACCCTAACAAGCATTGATCAGCCATCGAATCCATTCACTAACTGCACGCTTGCTTGGCCCTGCGCTGTCCGCAATGGAACGTGTTCCATCATCTGGGAGTGCTAACTTTGAAGTCGGCCAATGATCTGACGCAGGGTCTTTACCGAATCCGTTCTCAGTAAGCCGGCGCGGTAGATGCGACCGGAAAGATAAACGACAGCGGTTGTCGTCGCCACAAGAAGGCTAGCGGACACGAGGACCTGCCAAATTGGAATGGATTGACCGCTTGCCATCCTAAGAATCATCATCAGCGGAGTGCAAGGCGGGAAGAAACTAATCCAGGTAGCGACGATACCGTTCGGCTCTCGAATGGCCACAAACCAGACCATCATGGGCACCACCAAGAACATCCAGACTGGAAGCAACATGCTTTGAGCTTCCTTGAGATCGCTCACGGACGCACCGACCGTCAAGAAGATCGAACTGTAGAACAAAACCCCAAGGATTTGGAAAAGCAAAAACCATGGCACGAGATTCATTGGCAGATATTCCATCCAGCCATTCTTTTGCAGAATGGCTATGCCTCCAATTCCGTAGATTGCAAATATCATCAGCGACCCGGCTACGTTCCCGAGCAATTTCCCTGCCATCAATTCCGTCGGTGAAATTGAGCCCAAGAGCACCTCAGAGACCCGATAGGATTTTTCCTCCATTCCGCTTTCCAGCATCGGCTGTGCGGCAAGGAAGATGACGATGAACATCAACATCATTGCCGCAAACGGCAAAAATATGGCGATTAAGGCCTGGCCAGATTTGGGAGCCTGCATCGTCCCATCCTTATTTGCGGTGAAGGGCAGCGTTGGCTCGAGTGCAACCCTCATCGTTGCTTTAGAAACCAGAATCGGATCAATTCCAAACTCTTTCATCCGTTCGTTGTTCACGTATTCTTGGATGATTGTCTGCAGCCACTGCCGAGCTTCGCTGAGGGCGGAATCTTGACCGACGAATGGCAGTGATTTCACTGGTTGATCTCCTTCTTCGAACAAGTCCGCGGGAATTTCTGCAAATGCATAAAGTTTTCCGTTTCGGATCTGTTCGCTCAGTTCCAGTCGCTGCTGGTCTGTCAGTTCCGACGATTCGGCAGCTTCGATTTCGAAGAAGTTGACAATGCTCATTCGATCGTCTGCGGTAGCGTTGAGTCGATCGGCAGATTCAGCATCGACTGTCGTGTTCTCTTGCATCGAATCGCCTTGGTGGTCGGCCACCGACGAGCGTTCTGAGGTTTTTCGGATCATCGCATTTCTAAGTTCTGACGCCGCTTTCAGTTTTTCAAGGACCTTCCCTGTACCATCAGCCACAATAATTCGCTGAGTTTGGCCTCCTCCCATTTTGCTCAAACGAGGCATAAGAAAGAGACCTCCGAACATCATGATCGGCATCATCACCAAGCTAAAAATGAACGCCTTAGTGGCGACCATGGCCGCGTATTCGCGATGAGCAATCACAAGAATCTTGGGCATACGAGTCTCTCGATAGGAGTCAATCGACCTTGGCAATTCGAATAAAAATGTCATGCAGCGACGGGCGAACCGTTTCAAAATGTTCGACGTCACCAGCCTCGCTGAGTGTACGCAGAACTCCAGGTCGAGCCTCTTCAGCTTCAAGAAATAGTTCCGTAAATCGACCACGGTGACGAATTTCGCTCACGCCAGGAATGCGGTCGGGAAGCTGAGAGGGATCAGACATCCGCACTCGCAGTGAGTTCACACCATATCCGTTCTGAATCGAGTCCATCGTTCCATCGAGGACCTTCCTTCCCTGATAAATCATGAAGACGCGGTCGCACATGCGCTCCGCCATGTCCATGTCGTGAGTGCTAAAGATCACTGTCCCGCCATTGGCGCGAATTTCGAGTACGGCGTCGCGAAGCATTTCCATATTCACCGGATCGAGTCCGCTGAATGGCTCATCCAAAATGACCAGCTCGGGTGATGCGATGACAGCGACGATGAATTGGATTTTTTGAGCCATCCCCTTCGAAAGTTGGTCGATGCGTTTATTCGCCCAATCCTTGGCTCCGAACTTTTCGAGAAACTGATCGATGATCGCATCTGGATGTCGAACACCCTTCAACCTTCCGAAAAATCTCAGGATGCGTCGAACGGTCATGCGGCGATAGAGCCCACGTTCCTCCGGAAGGTAACCCACTCGCGAATCGACCAAGTCGTGATTGTGGC
This sequence comes from Pirellula sp., assembly GCA_037440405.1. Lineage (GTDB taxonomy): Bacteria > Planctomycetota > Planctomycetia > Pirellulales > Pirellulaceae > JANMGV01. The sequence goes on from JBBIUE010000025.1 coordinate 5,395, forward strand.
TACCAAGGACTTCAACCGTACCGGCGTCAGGCTTGTAGATGCGAAGAATCATACGCATGGTGGTCGTCTTGCCAGAGCCATTGGGACCGATGAATCCGTAGATCGACCCTTTGGGAACCACCAAGTCGACTGAATCGACTGCCTTCTGGTGGCCAAAAAGCTTTGTTACGGAGTGCAATTCCACCGCAGGATCGGTTACGGACATACGAGTTGCGTCTTCTTCGAACTAGGCTTATGAAGTGGCGGGAGCGGAAACTGGCTCCCACGGCGTTGCGCCGAAAAGGGCCCAGTAGACAACATAGAACCAGGAGAGCAATCCATGGATGATTGCCCAAAATAAGGAGTGATGGACACTCCATGAAATGGTTATTGCCAAAGCTGTTCCGAAACCAATTCCTGCTGCTACTGCCGGGTGGTATTCACGATCTGTGCTCATCAGTCCATCTCCCAATCCGCATTCGAAAGACCATTCGATTTCTTGCCCAAATTCCGAAAAGAACTTGAGGTGCGGGATCATTGCACCTTTTCGTACGTTTCGATGACCAGCGCAGTCGCATTATCGTGTCCGGAGGTTCGAACCGCTTCCAACACGATTCGTTGTGCAGGATTCGGGTCGGATTTGGTTTCCGACTGCGCACGCACCAACTCCTCGAGACCGCTATCCCAGATGCCTTCGATAACGCCATCCGTGCAGAGCAAGAATCGATCGCCTGGGCAATACTTCATGCTATCGATCTGAGGGTGCATGTACTGATGCCCAGCCCCCAACGCCTGCGTTAGAACGTTTTTCCTTGGATGGGTCCGGGCCTCTCGCTCATTGATTTGCCCCGTTCTTCGCAACCAACCGACGTAGGTATGGTCACTGGTAAGCTGTTGAATTCCTCCAGCCTTTGGCAGGTAGTAGATTCGACTGTCTCCAATATGGCCGAAGCACAGATGCTCGTTCTTTAGCCAAGCGAGGCTGAGCGTTGCTCCCATGTTCAAGCAATTCGGGTCAACTCGCCCCAGCAGATTCATTTCACGATGGATGCTATCAAAAAGCTCTTGCAGAATCTCATGGGACTGGTGCACAAACCGATCAGAAGTGAGTCGGCTGTGGCGTGTCATGAGGGAAGTGATTTTCTCGATGGAAATCTTGCTGGCGAATTCGCCTGAGCGTTCACCACCCATTCCATCGCTGACAGCGAAAATCAAGTCGGTGGACTCGGTTGAAGCCTCGCCGGTCTTTCCTAAGTATCGAATTCCTCGGCGATCAAGAAGAAGTGCCAAGAACGAATCCTCGTTGTTGTGTCGGAAGCGTCCAGGATGGGTCATTCCAGACCATTGAATCTGCCTTGTTCGTTTCTGAGAAGATTGCGGATCGAGAACTGGACTCGGGCTTGGTTGCCCGTCCAGGATTGTCGCTAGTTCAAAATCGATGACGCAGAACCTTCCGTCAGAAGCTCGATAGGTAATGTTTCTCAGAAAGGGATCATCGTGCTTTACGCCAAAGCGCTCCAGTTCCGAAAAGATCTCGGCGACTTTTTCATCGTTCATCTGATCGACCCTTTGTCCACAATGAGTGGTAACCATTAGCAACTCGGCCGGGTCGTGGTCGATGAGACGGGGCACGAAGTCGCAGCCACGCTCTTCAAGATAGCGGAGCACGCGCACTTCGTTTTCAAATCGACTCTGAGCTTCTGGTCCTCGAAAGTGCTTGTAAACTCGTCCGTCATATCCGATTCGAACCAAAGCACGCTGTGTATTCTTCGCCTCATACATTAGGAATCAAACTCTACTGAAACTTCTGGATGCCAGTTCGGGGCAAGTAGGCGATCATAACGCCATTATTTGGGTCGATAGTTCGATCTCGATGTTGATTCAGGTCGTTTTAGCGATGGCCGCGACGTTATCAGACGATAGCTCTTTTCACCGAGCAGGTTCTCCAGCCGCTCCTTCAACTCCATGGTCAACTCAATTTTGGGGCGCTCCGTAGCGATTTGGACGAATTCGCCGGATCGCAACCGCACCGAAAACTCGACCTTCAACGGTCCTCGATATCCACGAAAGATCTCTTTCAATTGCTGCACGATCGATTCGTCATGTTGCTTTTCGTCCAAGTAAATGCTGACTCCCGACGTGAATTGTTCTTCCAATTGCTCGATGGGAATCAGGTCATTGACGATAAGATTCGCCTCTTCGCCTCCGCCTCGGCGATCGACTGTGGCACGCAGGATCACGATCGAGTCAGCTCGAACGAGTTCTCCTTTCTTTGCAAATCCGTCTGGCCAAAGAATGCATCGAACCGTTCCATCCTTGTCTTCAAGGTCAAAGTTCGCGTACTTGGTTGGAGCGCCCGGCTTGGAAGTTCTTGTGTTAGCAAACTTGATCGAAGCGATCATCCCGCCGACCATCACTTCCGTTCGATCCTTGACACCTTTCAAAGTACTGGTCGAATGGCTGCAGACGGCAGCGAGTTGACTGGCGAAGGGGTCCAAAGGATGTGCCGTGAGGAAGGTTCCCGTTACCTCCTTTTCGAAGACGAGCTGTTGTCCCGACGACCAAGGCGCGAAGCTTGGCAGGTAGGTCTGTTGCCCGTCATTCGAGGTCGAATCATCGTCTCCTCCGAATAGGCTCATTTGGCCAATTCGGCGGTCCTTGAGCTTTGAGGCTCCCATCTGCATGGCCTTTTCCAGGACAGCCATAACGGCGGCGCGATTCGAGTGCAAGGAATCAAAGGCACCCGCTTTAATGAGAGATTCGATTGACGCTTTCGAACATTGAGCTGGATCGACCCGTTCGCAGAAATCGAAAATACTGGTGAATGGACCATTGGATTTCCTCTCTTGAACGATCGCTTCCGCCGCAGAGCCGCCGCAACCTTTCAATGCCGCCAAGCTAAACGCGATGCGATCACCATGGACGACGAAATCCGATTCCCCTTCGTTGATGTTCGGAAGTGACACAACCACGCCCATCCGTCGGCAGTCCTCCAGATGCTCGACCAAGCTGTCTTTGGATTTGAAATTGCGTTCCGGAATGTCCCCCGTCAGCAAGGCTGCCATAAATTCGAGTGGATAGTGGGCCTTCAAGTAGGCGGTTTGGTAAGCGATTAAGGCGTAAGCCGTTGAATGGCTTTTGTTGAATCCATAACCGGCGAACTTCAGGATCATCTCCCAAAACTCCTTGGCCTGAGCTTGAGTCAATCCGTGCGCCATCGCCCCTTGAAGGAACTTCTCCGCGTTTTCCGCGATGATAGACTCTTTTTTCTTGCTGATGGCCTTGATGCAGGTATAAGCTTTTGCCAACTCTATGCCACCCAAGCGATTCAGGATCAGCATCACTTGCTCTTGATAGACCATAACCCCATTGGTCTCGCTCAAGATGCTCTCAAGTATGGGGTGAAGGTAGGTGGCTCTCTTGCGACCGTTTTTTACGGCGATGTAGTCATCGACCATGCCACCCTCAAGTGGGCCGGGCCGATACAATGCGTTCGTCGCGATAATGTCGCGGAAATGATCGGGTTTCATTTTCTGCAACAAGTCTCGAATCCCGCCGCTTTCCAACTGAAAGACCCCTTTCGTCTCGCCACGCTGCAGCAAGGCAAAAGTTTTGGCATCGTCGAGCGGAAATCGAAGAGGATCGATCCTTGTGCCGGTCGATTGTTCAATGAGTTCCACGGCCTTAGCGAGAATGGTGAGATTCCTCAGGCCTAACAGGTCCATTTTGAGCAAGCCTGCTGCCTCGACATCACCCATGGACCATTGCGTAATGACATCGCTTTTTCCGGTGCCACGGGCCAGCGGGATGTAGTCCGTTAGTGGTCGATCGCCAATCACCACGGCAGCCGCATGGGTCCCGACATTCCGGCAAAGGCCTTCGATTTTCATCGCCATGTCCAAGATTTCGCGAGTCTCTTCGTCGGATTGGTAGGCCGTGTGCAGTTCCGGACTGAAGTGATCCTGCTTCTTCGGATCATCGCTTTGAAACACTGCATTCGCCAACTCAATCCCTAGAACCGAAGGGACCAATCCAACGATCGATTCGACCTTTGGCAGAGAAAAACCAAGCACCTTTCCTACATCGCGAATAGCGGCCCTCGCAGCCAGCGTCCCAAACGTGCCAATTTGAGCCACATTCTCGTCACCGTATTTCTCCTTGACATAACGGATGACTTCACCTCGTCGTTCCTTGCAGAAGTCAATATCGATATCAGGAGCTTCTTTTCGGTTCTCGTCGAGGAATCGCTCGAACAGCAGGTTATATCGAATCGGACACACATGGCTCAAATAAAGCGCGAAGCACACCAGGGCACCGACGCCACTACCGCGGGCCGTCGCTGGTATACCGTTCTCTCTGGCATAGCGCACGAAGTCCCAAACGATGAGAAAGTAATTTGAGAAGCCCAGTTTCTTAATCACACTCAATTCTCTGTCAAGCCGGTCGAGAACGACTTGGCTCAACTCACCATCGGGAGCCATGTCGTCATTGCCTGCGTACCGCTCGCGCAGTCCTCGCAGGCAAAGCGCACGAAGATATTCGTCTGGAGACTGAGTTTCAGGAAGTTTGTAAATTGGGAAATGGCGTGCACCGAGCTCCAACTCTATATCGACCTGGTTCGCGATCTCTTGGCTTCGCGCGACTGCAGATTCCAAGCCTGGGAAATGTCGATACATCTCTTCGGGAGGTCGCAAATAGAATTGATCGCCCTCCATCTTCATCCGATTCGTGTCCGTGCGGAACTTGCCAGTGTTGATGCACAATAGGACATCCTGCGAAATGGCGTCTTCCCGATCGACGTAGTGCGCATCGCTGGTAGCAACCAAAGGAATCCCAAGCTTGTTGGCGATTCGCACGGCTCCTTCCAACTGCATTCGCTGAATCGGAAGTCCATTATTCATGATTTCGATGAAGTAACGTTCGCCGAACAAGCGTGAGAACCACTGAGCGATCTGGATAGCTTCCCGCTCGGATTCGGCGGTATCGGTTCCTCGCAGAATGGAGCGCGAAAACTCGCTCGATACACATCCACTCAAACAGATGAGCCCTTCGTTGTATCGCTCCAGCAATTCCTTATCGATGCGAGGTTTGAAGTAAAATCCCTCCAGACTCGCCGCCGACGCGAGCTTGACGAGATTTTGGAAGCCGATGCGATTCTTTGCCAACAAGGTCAGGTGGTAGGCGGCATCCTTGGACGATGCCGCGTCACGCTCGAATCGACTTCCTGGCGCAACGTAAGCTTCGTAACCCAAGATCGGATTGATCCCAGATGCCTTCGCTTTGGTGTAGAACTCCAGAGCACCGTGCAAATTCCCGTGATCGGTGATGGCCAAGGCGTTCATGCCATAGGACTTTGCCCGATCAATCAGCTTGCCAATCGGACTGGCACCGTCAAGCAAGCTGTAGTGAGTGTGGCAGTGGAGATGAACAAACGGCTGATGATCCGACACTGAAAATACCTCCATGGACACGCGCAATCGAACCAAGAGAGAGCCCTATGATACACTTTTTCCAAGGCTTCGTCGGTTGTCCTTTGCAGAAGTCGGTTTGCCACTCTGTGAATCCCATCTGGAATACTGTGAAACTCAAAATTCTCTACCGGATTGGCAACTCGCATTTTTAGCCGAGGATGATCCCAGTTCAGTTTTACTTCAATAATGCTACTAACCTGCGGTTCTTCAATTGGACGATCATGGGTGTTCGGTCCAAGCCCAAACGACATTGCGTGGGTTTGTTTGCGATCCAAACGTTTGCGGACTCGCGACGGCTCATCCACGCTTCTGCCTACGATCAAGCACTTAGGTTACGCGGACATTGCAGCCACAGCAGTTAGGCGAAGAGCTGGCGGAGGTGAGCCGTTCATCCGGAATCAATTTGGGCTTTGAAGAAGGTGAAGAAGTGCGGTTCGCAATTCTCGCACCTTGAGCGGCATGGAAAGCATGATTCGCCGTGGTCCAGTGATGGCATTGCGAATAATGTGCTGTTGCTTTTCGTCCACCAGCAAGATCGCAGGTAGATCCTTGGTGTGTTCATCCAAACCAAATTGATTGAACGCTTCGAGGGCTGAATTTCCCAACTCCGGCGCACTAAACAGGACGCAGTCCGCCGGGGCCTCGCCACTCGCAAATCGCTCAATAGCTCGTTCGGGATTGGCATAAACGAGAACACGATAGCCGCGATTCTTGAGCTTCTCTCGAATCAAGTCCTGGAGATCCGTTTTGCTTTCAACAATCATCACCGATTTTCCATGGCCTTCATTGCCCCCTTCCGTTCCTCCTAGCTCAACATCTTGCTTTTCCTCCTTGAGATTGGGATTTTTCTCCATCTGCTCCAGTCGCCGAATGGCATCCTGACAATCGACCATCAGTTGAAAAGGCGTTTGGTAACGCTTGACCGGATCGAGCTCCATCGCTCGATGGCAAATCTGAGCGACAATGGACGGCAACTCGGGTTCCAGACTCAAAATCGACTTCACTTCGCGGAATCGAGAGACATTCAATCGAGCTAATCGGTCACGTGTTTCCGTCAGAGGCGAGACTCCCGTCAGAATATGATAAAGAATGCACCCTGCAAAATAGAGGTCGCTTCGAGTATCATCTTTTCGAACTCCAGTTCCACGTTCCAAAGCAGCGTAATCGATCGCGCGGGCACTGGGGCAGTCTGCAATCGCTTCCGGCGTGTCTGTATCCGCCATAGCCGCTAGGCCGAAGTCCACCAGCTTGCATCTACCATTTGATCCGACCAGCACGTTACTTAACTTCATGTCGCGATGCGTAATCCCTTGCTGCAGCGCGAAGTCCAATCCGGCACTCACGTCCGATAGGACTTTCAGTGCCTCCGTGGGAGCAAACTTCTTCCGAATCTTAATGATCTCACGAAGCGTCTCGCCCTCAACAAACTCCATCACGAGAAAGGGAGCGCGGGGATCGCTGTCGATCTCATAAATAGACACGATATTCGGGTGCCTCAATTGCAGTCCCATGCGGCCTTCCCGAAGAAACTGCTCGACTTGGCGAGGGTCATCGCGGTGCCTACGCCGAAGAACTTTCACAGCGACCACGCGATTGGTATCTCGGTGGACAGCCCGATAGACCCGTGCAAATGTTCCAGCACCAATCAGATAGAGAACTTTGTATCGGCCATAGAAGTAACCAAGTCGTTCGCCTGATAACGCACGATCAAGTTGGAAGTTCGTGACCAATCCCTTACGAAGGATCACACTGCAAATGTCCTCCACAGAAACCGCCGACCGGCCCACTTCGGACCAGACTTGGTCCATTTGCGATGGCTCGACCAAGTTTAGGTCGATCAAGCGTTGTACGATTGAGGTAGGCGTGAATTCCATAACCACTCAGGAATGATCGTTCCGTTTGGATGGGGAAAGGGTCCTTCCATGATAGAAAGACCCTCTGTCTTGCAATACTCTAGATTAGGCCATAAGCCGTTTCAAAGCAAATCCAAAGGAAAACGCGGCCAAATCGTTGCGGAAGATTCCGTGAATCCAACCGCAATGGTTTGGCCGCGTTCGAGGGAAAGGGCTTCTATGGCACTTGATTTTTACAGCGTCGTTCGGTGGCGGTCGAAGGGAACGCGTCAAGTGGGTGGGAAGCCAAGTTTGTACGTTTCGTCTCTCCTCGAATTCATTCGAATTCGCTGTCTTCTTCGTCTTCGTCTTCGTCGACTTCTTCCGTCTCGCCCGACAGTTCTTGAATCATCTGCTTATACGTGTCCCGTTCGCGGCGAGTAGCCTCCAAATCAAAGACCAAATATTTCATGTCCAGACGCAATTGGCTGAGTGCTTCTTGGACAAGCTGGAGAATCTTGCGACGTCGCAGCGTACTATCGGTGACTCGCTGAATCGAAGGCAGAATCAAAGCTCGGTACTGACTAGGAAGACCATCAATCGCTTTGATCAACTCGGCCAATTCGACCGGAGTATCTTCGAGAACAGAATTGACAGGTCGTGATGCAGTACTCATCGTTGGCTCCCGGTTTAGTTTTCAATCGTTGTTGGATGTTGGAATCTAAAGCAGGCAGCGTGCCAAGTCCAAAAACTTTCATTAGCTTGGAGATTTTTGCTTTTGCTGTCAATGATTTTGTTAGGTTTCGCAAGTTCGATTCATTTTCCCTACCCAGAACAACCCGTTTCGCCAAAGCAACGCAATCTGCTCTGGATTGCCATGGAAGCAGTTGCTACAAACCGTTTTCGCCTTGTTTTTTCAAGGGATGATCGATTTGTTGCAGGATGGCAACGTGTCGTCGGAAAGCATCATGAAGCCGCTACGGGCTAGGTCTATCGTTCTCTGGCTGCTACTTGCCCTATTAGCGAGCCCGATTCAAGCTCAGCTTCGGGATTCCTTCGAGACTGGTACCACTCGCTGGCGTCTCTGGCGCGATGACTGCCGAGCAAAGATCGCGGAGTCGCAGATTTCGTTCCTCGTTCCTCATTCCGGCCGCAGCTCCGAGGCATTTCAACTTACAGCAAGCAACGGCTCCTACCTTTACATGGTCTACGAGTTGCAGCCGACGGCCATCGTCGAAGAATTGGTCGCTTCCCTTTGGGTTCGCGCAGCTCCTGCTGGAATGCGAATTGGTCTCCGTATCACTTTTCCGAGGTCTCTCCACCCAGAGAGCAGAATGCCGCTCCAGTGCATCCTCTTCGGAAGCTCTTCGAGAGGCAGCAGTGAATGGTCGCTGGTCGAAATCCGCAACCCACTTCCCTTGCTAGCAGAGCAGCAGAGAGTTCTTCGAAGCCAATACGGCGGAAAAATCGACCTCCGCGACGCTTTCATCGACGGAGTAGTTTTGGATGCTTACACGGGCCCTGGCGCGATTCATGTTCAGGTTGACGACTTGTATTTGCAACCTACGATTCCGGCCTCCATGATTGAAGCGCCCAGATCGGATTTGGCGAGCCGAGGCAGTGAGGACGAGGAATCCCGCGTGGCTCGATTTACCGAACATTGGAACGATCTCCGAGAGGGATTCCCGATCTGGTTACAGTACCAGGGAGAAAATCTAGCTTGGCTGGAAACGTTGGGAATTACTGGAGTCGTCCTCGATCGCACCCCTAGCGAAACTTGGTTGATGGAGGCTCGAGCATCGAAACTGAAGATCATCGCCCCCCCCCCTGCAGTATTCGCCACAGGTCGAGATTTTCGCGATTGGGAGCGAGTTGATGCGTGGCTTCTCGGAACGGCCATGGACAGTACTTCACTTGAAAGCGCTAGATCGTTGAGCCAGTCATTGGCGGCTTTGCCAACGTCGTTGTTCCGTCCGACGTTTGTCGAGTGTCTCGAAGATCAGTACCGCTATGCCCGTGTGGCCGATCTCGTGTCGGTCCCCATTCCCATCCCTACGACCGTCGACCAGTCGAATCAAGCGATCGACATAGTGGGGAACATGCTCAACGATATCGCTGGTCGCTCCGTCGGGATGATATCGATTTCAACGGAGTCACCAGGTGCGTGGCTCGATCAATTGCGATTAGCGTCCGTCCTGTCTGGAGCAAGAGTCGAGCGTGATCGCATGGATGCGCTACAATTCCGACTGCAAGTGCTCCGGTCGATTGCCAAAGGACCACGTGGCATCTTCTTCCGTTCGAGTCGTCCCTTGGACTCCGGCACAGTGGCAGACACAGAAAGAGCGACAGCGATCAGACTTATCTGTGCTGAGTTGTCGCAAATTACACCCTGGTTGCAGAGTGGATCGATCGACTCGTCATTACGCCTTTCTCCAAAACAGGGCGTCACTGTATCGTCGCTCAAACTGTCCACCTCGATGTTGCTCATGGTCTACTCCTCCGCCGAACTCGATAACATTGTTGCTGCTCCTCCGCGAGACAAATTGCAATTCATGCTACCGCCAACGCAACGATCCTCTACGGTTCTGCGACTTGGAAATGGTCGATTGGAGCCGGTTCAAAAGACCACTCCAGAAGGCAACATTTCCGTCGAAGTTGCTTCACCCTCCTTTGTCGAGTTTCTTGTTGCGACTGATGATCCGCGCGTCATTCATTATTTGCAACAATCGGCGAGCATCAATGCTCGATCCTTTGTCGAGCAGCGTTTGCAAATTGCGGAATCTACACTCGAATCAGCTCAAGCGACGTTGGTCAGCGAGAGGCTGCCACCCTCTGCTCCTGAATGGGCTCAAGTCCGACAAGCCGAGTTAGAAAAACGCGCAGCCATTTACTCTCTTGGCCGAAACGACCTCTCTCGTGCTATCGATTCAGCAGATCGCGCGTCCGTGTTAGCGCAACACGTGATTCGATCGAGTTGGACCAAAGCATTGAGAGATGTTCCCTCGCCACAAAGCAACCCGTTCCTTTGTTCGGCGAATACGATTTCTCTGCATTGGGACTTCGGTCGATTTGGCGTCAACCGAAACTGGGCGAACATTCCGATTGGAGTAGACCTTGCCGAGATGACGGCCAAGGCGTCGCCCACGGCTTGGAACTTGAATAAGCGTTTGGAAGCGGAAGTTGACAGCTCTGTTGATTTTCTATCCACAATTGATGTAGGGACCACACCGAAAATTCGCTTTTATGCCAAAAGCAAAAGCGGGCAACCAATTCCGGGAGGTTATAGCGGCAGTTCCATGCGACTGCGGAGCCCCATAGTTCAAGCTCCCGTTCACTCCATGATTAGAATTGACGGATTGGTACGAGTCCGACAGCCTCAACCTGTGACTCAAGCCGGTCTGTTAGTTTATGACGACATTTTGGGCCCTGCATATGGGCAACTCATTCGACTGAGCGACCATAACGGTCGCGTCGCTGAGGACGCTGTTCCATTGACTTTGTATCGGCTCGTACCCGAATCTGGCCAATTCCGACTTCACTTCGAGTTGAGGGGAGAAGGAGAGTACATTCTCGAGCGTCTCGCAATCGGGTATATGCTATTCGATCGTTCCGTGGTGCCACTGATTCCGTTAGAATGGGAATTTGCGGCCGACCTGCCGGACAATCCCGATTCGCAGCAGCAAAATCCAGTAACATTTGGCTCCATGCTTCCTTCAGGGGCTGACACGAAAGGCATTCGCTGATTACATTGAAACTTCATGCGGCAGACACGTAATACAGCCAAGTTCATCAGCACTAGGTTCCATGAGCCGATTTGTGTTAGCGTCCTGTTAATCCGCCGGAACACACTAGCATTCGGTTCTTGGTAAAAATAGATCGCACCAACCTCGTGCTCGGACACTACGGATGGCGATACGTGAATCCGCATCTGATTGGCGAACGCGACGCTGCGCCACTAGTCATTGCTATTCCTCACCTTGGAACTACTCATCCTCCCATCAGGATTTGCCATGCGAATGTTGCTTATTATCGTTGGATCTTGGATTGCCGTGCTCTCAAGCGCATCGACTCATTTCCATATCTATGCTCAGGATGCAACTTCACCGGGAACAAGGAAGGCCACAGCGGTCTATCCTCTCGATTTGGCGTCTGATAAAAGTGGAACCGTCTATATTGCGGATCGAAATTTGCCGGGCGTTTGGAAGTACGACGGGAAAGCAGTTTCCATCTTTGTCAGCGGATCGAAACGCTTTCGCGAGAAGATGAATACGGTCCGATGCGTGGCGGTGTCTCCGGATGGGGAAGTTGTCGCCGGCGATCCTTCGACGCGCGAGGTCTATCGTATCTCCTCGGATGGCACGACGACTCCGCTCGTCTCTGGAATCATTGGCATCTCCATGGATTTGGCATTTGCTTCCAATGGAACAATGTATGTCGCGGACGTCGAACGTCGTGTTCTTTGGAAGCTTGAAAAGGGTGCGGAGAAGCCCGTCGTTTTCGCTGAGGCGAATCCGCGAGGCGTTTTCGTCGACTCTTCGGATCGGGTATGGATCGTATCACAAGATGAGCAACAGCTTCAGCGATTCACACCTGAAGGAACTCGTACAGTCATTGTCGACAAGAGAGTTTTCGATTTCCCGCATCAAGTTGTTGTCGATGACACCGGAGCTGCGTGGGTGACAGACGGATACAAGAAAGGACTATGGAAGGTTGTCGAGGGGCAGGAACCGGAATTGACCTTCAGTGGTGAACCACTTCAGAATCCAGTCGGAATCGCTCTGTGTGATGGGAAGCTTGCCATCGTAGATCCTCACGCGCAATCCGTATTCCGGTACGAGGACGGCAAAATGACAACTTGGTTTCGCATTCCGATCCCTCCGGTGCAGAATTAATTCTCGTCTGTGTTGATTGATCGATTGTGATTGTCGCGAGCTGCTTCGCCGCGTACTCCGCATTCGCCCTTTTAGACGAGGAATCGTTTGGATCGTTGAACCGTGCCCTTGCTAGAGATTTCGAAGTTGTGGAGTTTAAGCAGAGACAGGCTCTGTGCAACACGATCATCGAGGTTGGTTGATTCGCGCTCGACAGTTTAGCCGGAATTTCTCACCGATCGGCACCGGTTCAAACAGTTTGTTTTCGTAAACCGGAAGGTGCGTTAGGAAAATCCCGAACGATCCATCACTTTCGTTTCGGGTTTTGAGAAGTGCAGACGTGCAGGTTACCGCTGGCAACGACAACTGCGTTTGGCTGTTGCCGTCAGCTTTTCGATGGCGTATTTTCTTCGACGCTCTTCGCTTCGATCGGGGATAGTCTCGACTGCTCAATGATCGCGCGAAGCTCTTCATTGACTCGGACTGCACCCAAGTAACTCAGTAGATGATTGCGGACCCGATCAGCGAGAGCTGCGACGTATCCGATGCGACGGTCGCGTTGGCGCGTTGGGCGGACAACCAGTCCGAGCAACGTGTGAGTCAATTTTTGCCCCTGTCCTTCCTTCGTTTGGAAGTGAACCTCGTCGAGAGTTACTTCGAGCTGAAGAATCGGTGGGCGATCGTCTCGACGACGAGCCTGAGGCACGTTCTTGCAGTCGAGACGGATGACGACCAAGTTTTTCTTCACAGAGAGAATTTCGGCTTTGCAGTCTGAAACAAATCCTTTCAATTTCTCGACGGTTACATCGATTGGAACATTGCTCAGCATTTGCCCTTCGAGAATGGGTTCGACTGGTTTCAGGCCCAGCCATTGCATCCATGAGACTGGAGCCACACGGTTATCCCGAGATTCCCCCGGGGACAATCGAACGACGAGATTTCGTCCTCCTTCCTTTGCCATGAGGAGGGCTTGGTCAGCGCGTTCGAAGAGCGTTTCTTCGGTATCGTCGTAATGAGCCTCAGTGACACCAAAGCTTGCTGTAATACTCGAACCTCTCAAAACTGAGATCGGTAGGGCTGCGAATTCGAGTCTCAGCGACTCAGCGCGTTCGACTGCGTTGGCCATTTCACAATCCGGACAGAGAATGACGAATTCCTCACCGCCAAACCGAGCAACGATGTCGGTACCACGGCACTGCTTCTTAAGGATCGAAGCAAACATGCGAAGTGCTTCGTCCCCGGCAGAATGTCCAAAGGTATCGTTGACTCGCTTGAAGTAGTCGATATCGGTTACGATGATCGAAAGCGGAACCGATTTCATTCTAGCCTGTTCGAGTGCTTCGGATAATCTTCGATCCAACTCGGCACGATTGAAAACGCGAGTCAGCGGATCGATCGTAGCCCGAGCGTGCAAGTCTTGTACGCGTTCTTCCAGTGAAACGCGATCAGTAGCATCACCAAAAATCATCGATGCTCCGCGAAGGACATGATTGGAATCAAAGAGAGGCACAATCGTGACATCGATCGTAAACTGACGTTGGTCCTTGGACTGCATCTGCAGTCGCTTCGTTTGACGCGAGCCGTCGCTCAAACTCTGTTGCAATGGGCAGTCTTGAATGCACAGAGGAGAGCCGCGATCGTCGGCTAAGCTCATGACGGTAGGCGACCAAACCTGGGAGAGGACCATACTCCGAGAAAGACCTGTTAGTTTTTCAGCGGCGCGATTCCACTCAACGATTCTCCCCTCCCAATCGACGCATACAACGCCTTCCCGCATATTGTCCATCAAACTGAAATGAAAGATGTTCGCCAGGGATTGCTGGGCTGCGTCCGTTTGCTGATCTTTGGAAATCTGAAAACGAAAATGGGCCGGATCTTGCTGCAGATCGAGAGCATGAATCCAACGCTTCTGTACAGACCGGATATCTTGAGCTCGGATTCCGTTGATGTGCTGAATGAAGTGTTTGACGAGATCAGGATTGAACTGCGTACCTGAATAGCGATTCAGCTCATCAAATGCCTGGTATTTGGAAAGCGCGACCCGATAGACCTGCTCATTGGTCATCGAATCGTAGGCGTCCGCGATCGCCATCATTTGAGCTGCTAAGGTAACGGATTCTGCCAGCGGTTGGCTTCGCCCATAGTCACGAAAATACATCGGAACGCTTGCAACTGTTTGAAGTAGCTCATGGCTACCACCGGCAGCTCGCAGTATATCGACTCCCACTTGATGTCGAGACACAACGATTGCTAACTCGTCAGGACTTAATTCACCGACCTTCAAGAGAATGCGATCAGGAACCGCTAATTTTCCTAAGTCATGCAACAATCCGCCCAGTTCCATGAGTTCGAGGTCGCGTTCTTCGACAGAAAGAGACGAGCCCCATGCCGACATGACGAATGCCACTCGAAGACTATGAGCTGCTGTTGGAGCGTGCTTTGCACGCAATGCATGATAGATTGCAGCCACGGGCCCGAGTCTAGCATGAACCAAACGCAGTTCATGCGTCAACTCTTCCGCTTCTTGAGGCGCGGTGGTGTATCCGTGCATCGTTTGTGATGCGTAAACGCTTGTTGATGAAGTGCTCGACATATATTTCTCTAACGTTGATGCTCTTCAAATCCTAGGTCAAACACTTCGTCGATGGCCATCAAGTTCACTATTGCCTTCTCTGCCGTTCTCGATTCAACTCCACTCGAACCGTACGGTCATCAAATTCGGCACATTTGGACCTTTGATTCCAGAGCAAAGTGGCAAAGGTCACCGAGTCAAGACACGACGGGCTGGACACATTTCATCCCAGAAGACATCTCGGCAATTTCGTCACAAACGGTAAACTCAAGCACTTCTTCGCACCCACTTCCAGGAAGAGGCAGCGCACTTTCCCATGATCCCAGTTCGAACACGATTTGCCCCAAGCCCGACGGGCTACCTACACATTGGTGGTGTCCGCACTGCTCTATTCAATTATTTGTATGCTAAGCAGCATGGCGGCCAATTCATTCTCCGGATCGATGATACAGACCAGCAGCGCAATGTTGAGGATGCGCTCCAGCCGATCCTCGACGGTTTTCGTTGGCTTGGTCTCCGCTGGGACGAAGGTCCAGAAGTTGGCGGGCCTTGTGGAGAGTACTTTCAATCGAAGCGGTCGGAGAACTACCAACGGGCGGTCCAGCAGTTATTGGACTCAGGTCACGCATACCGCGACTATGCCCGGCCCGAGGAACTTCAAGCCCAAAGGGAGGAAGCAGAGAAATCGGGAGTGGCATTCATCTACAATCGACGTTGGATGGCAGAAGACGACGATCAAGCACGCTTGTTTGAGTCAGAAGGCCGTTCTGCGGTCGTCCGCCTCAAAATGCCACGAGAAGGGAGCTGCCAATTCCTAGATTTGGTCCGAGGCAGTGTCGAATTCCATTGGGATGCCGAACAGGACCATGTTATCCAACGCAACGATGGCACTTGTCTGTACCATCTCGCTAGCGTCGTCGATGACCACGAATTTCGCATCTCCCATGTCATCCGGGCCGTAGAACATTTACCGAACACTCCAAGGCAAATCTTCATTGCCCAGAGTCTTGGGTATGATGTGCCGAAATTTGCTCATCTGCCCTATGTTGCGGAACCGGGTGGAACGTCGAAACTGAGCAAGCGAAAACTGGATAAGTATTTGAAGAATCCTGACTTCGCTTCGCTTTATGAATTGGGGAGGGGCATCGCTGCCAAGGCTCACCTCGATCGGGATTGCTCGCTAGCAACGTTCAATCCTGTTGTCGTGGACTTCTACCGGGAAATCGGATTTCTCCCTGAGGCTTTATTGAACTACCTTTTGCTTTTAGGCTGGTCGCTGGATGACTCGACCGAGCACTTTTCGATGGACGATGCTGTAAAGCACTTCACTCTGGATCGGGTCAACAAATCTCCTGCTAGTTTCGATCCCCAGAAATTGTTGGCGTTTCAGCAGCGGTGGTTTGGCACCCTTGATTTAGAAGCTAAAGTCGATCGAGCGATACCGTTTTTGATCAAGGCGGGATTCGTTAAGGAAGGAAACGATGACAAAGTCCGTGAATACGTGCACTCTGTCGTCAAAGCTGGCGGCGAGCGATTTCGCTTGGCTGGAGACATTCTTCAATTCGATGAGTTCTTTGCCCCTGATGAGCAGCTCGTTTACGACGATTCCGCTTGGCAAAAGCGATTCGAGGGAGATGCGATAGGACGGGAACTGCTCGATGGTTGGCAAAGACAGCTCGAATCGATCGAGCCATTTGATGCGGCCGCATTGGAAACCAGTGCGAAAGCCTATGTGGATTTGCAACATGCAAAAATTGGGCAGTTGATTCACGCGCTTCGAGTTGCTGTCACTGGAAAATCGACCGGTTTCGGGATGTTCGAAACGATGGAGGTCCTTGGGAAAGTTCGCGTGCTCAATAGAATTCGGCTGGCATTTGCTCGGCTGGAATCGAGTACGAAATTAGCAACCTAGCAGCGAGCGTCTCGCATAACCGAGCTATGACTAGGATGAATGGCGAATCATCAGAGAGCATGCCTCGCGATCCGTAACATCAGTGAGGAATCGGGCGAGTTGATTCACTCACGCTTCGGCCCAAGAATTTAAGCTGTTTGGATCGCTGCCGATCGATGATACAAGCAGGCGCGTTCTTGTTCGCATTAAGCGTGAAGCTTCTTGTACCGAAAGCGTCGCGGTTCGTCGTCTTTAACCCCCAGACGTTCGCGGCGTTGCTGTTCATAGGTCTCGAAATTGCCTTCGCACCAGTGAACGTATCCGTCTCCCTCAAAAGCGAGGATATGTGTGGCGATGCGATCGAGGAACCACCGATCGTGGCTGATCACAACCACACAACCGACAAAATTGACAATCGCCTCTTCCAGCGCTCGAAGAGTATCGACATCCAAGTCGTTCGTCGGTTCGTCCAGCAATAGGACGTTGCATCCGCGCCGAAGCAATTTAGCGAGATGCACTCGATTGCGTTCCCCACCCGATAGTTTACCCACCTTCTTCTCTTGATCTGGCCCTCGGAAATTGAATTTTGAAACGTAGGCACGGGCGTTCATCTTCTTCGAACCCATTTCGAGCCAATCACTGCCGCCACTGATTTCTTCGAAGACGGTATGATTCGCGTCCAAAGAATCGCGGCTTTGGTCGACGTAACCAAGTTGCACCGTTTCGCCGATCCGTAACTCACCTCGGTCCGGCTTCTCATCGCCGATGATCATGCGAAAGAGAGTCGTCTTGCCAGCTCCATTTGGGCCGATCACCCCCACGATACCTCCAGCAGGCAAACGAAAATCTAAATCGTCAATAAGGACGGCTTCGCCGAAAGATTTTGAGATGTGTTTTGCTTCGACCACGACTTCCCCAAGGTGTGGACCAGGGGGAATTTGTATCTCCAGCTCATCGGGGCGATCTTCGAAGACCTGGGCAGACAATTGCTCGTAAGAGGAAATGCGTGCCTTGCTTTTCGCTTGCCTCGCACGAGGCGACATGCGAATCCACTCCAGTTCTCGCTCCAGAGTCTTTTGGCGAGCGGCTGCTTGCTTTTGCTCGATCTGCAATCGCTTTTGTTTTTGCTCGAGCCATGCCGAGTAATTCCCTTCAAAGGGATAGCCCTGACCGCGGTCGAGTTCGAGAATCCATTGAGCAACATTGTCGAGAAAATAACGATCGTGCGTAACAGCCACCACAGTACCCGGATATTGGGCCAAGTGTTGTTCAAGCCATTGAACGGCTTCGGCGTCAAGATGGTTCGTTGGTTCGTCGAGAAGGAGTAAGTCCGGTTGCTGGATTAACAACTTGCACAGGGCCACTCGCCGCCGCTCGCCGCCGCTCAACTTGTCAACCGCTGCGTCGCCTGGTGGTAGATTCATGACCGTCATGGCCACTTCGACTTGCCGATCAATATCCCAAAGATTATTGCTATCGATGATGTCCTGCAATCTCGCCATTTCATCGCATAGCTTTTGCATCTTGGCATCGTCGGTAACTTCTCCCAACTCCATGGAGATTTCGTTGTAGCGATCGAGAACCTTTCTGCGCGAAGCAACAGCATCTTCGACATTGCCTTGAACGGATTTTGCCGGGTCGAGTTGTGGCTCTTGCGGCAGGTAACCTCGCGTGAATCCTTGCGTCAAGCGTGCGACACCATCGATATTCGTATCCTCACCCGCCATGATCCGCAGAAGCGTGCTCTTTCCCGCTCCGTTTGAGCCGAGCACACCGATTTTCGCGCCGGGATAGAACGAGAGCCATATATCCTTCAGCACTTCCTTGGTGCCATGTTTCTTCGTCATCCGTTCCATGGTAAAAATATATTGCCGATTCATTCCGCTCTACTTCTTTACTTGGATTCTGTTATTCCCACTCGATCGTAGCCGGTGGTTTCGAACTAATATCGTAACAAACTCGATTGACCCCGCGAACTTCGTTGATGATTCGAGTGCTCATGCGAGCCAAAAGTTCATAAGGTAAGTGCGACCAATCCGCCGTCATAAAGTCGTCGGTATTCACGCAGCGGACCGCAATCGTACTCTCGTAAGTCCGAGCATCACCCATCACGCCAACGCTTTGCACAGGTAAGAGCACTGCGAATGCTTGCGAAGTTTGGCGATAGAGCCCAGCAGCGCGAATCTCTTCTACAACAATCTCATCTGCTTCTCGGAGGATAGCGAGCCGCTCCGCCGTCACTTCGCCCAAGCAACGGACTGCTAACCCAGGACCTGGGAATGGATGGCGCCACACTAAGTACTCAGGAAGCCCGAGTTGCTGGCCCAATCGCCGAACTTCGTCTTTGAACAAATCGCGGAGCGGTTCAACCAACTCAAAGCCCAATTCATCGGGTAGGCCACCGACGTTATGATGCAATTTGATGGTTGCGGCGGGCCCGTCAACAGCGGCCCCGCTCTCGATGACATCTGGATAAAGCGTGCCTTGCGCAAGATACCGAGCACCATCGATCTTCTCTGCCTCCTTCTTGAAGCACTCGATGAATGCGTGACCGATTCGGCGTCGTTTCTCTTGAGGATCCGTGATGCCGCGAAGTCGATCGAGAAAGAACTCCTGTGCGTTTACCACATGCAAATCCGTCTTGAAGTGGTCCGAGAATTCAGCAATCACCGACTCTTCTTCAGATTTTCGCAAGAGTCCGTTGTCGACCAGAATGCACGAAAGTTGTGACCCGATCGCTTGGTACAGGATGGCAGCAGTGACGCTGCTATCGACCCCACCTGACAAACCGCAAATCACACGATCACTACCGATTCGTTCGCGGAGCCTGGAAATGGATTCGGCAGCGAAATCGCCGAGCTTCCAGCGACCTTCGCAATCGGCGATGCGATACAAAAAGTTTCGAAGCAATTCGCCTCCGTGAGGAGTGTGAGTTACCTCAGGATGAAATTGGATCCCGATCCATGGCTGGCTTTCATGCTGGATGGCCGCATAGGTGCATGTCGAGGTACTCGCAATGGGATAGAAGCCCTGCGGCAAACTGCTGACTTGATCGCCATGGCTCATCCACACTTGCATGGGATTGGGGCAGCCAGCAAAAAATGACTCGTTCTTGGAGACATTGAGCTCGGCTCGACCAAACTCGCGGGTTTCGGTCCGCGCCACTTCGCCTCCTAATTCGTGAGCGAGGAGTTGCATGCCATAACAGATGCCGAGCACGGGAATCCCAAGATGAAATAGTGCGGGATCGCACTTAGGGGCCGCTTCCTCATAGACGCTGGATGGCCCACCTGATAGAACGATGGCACGCGGCTTGCGAGCTAGGATGGACTCCGTTCGGATATCGTGGCTGACGATCTCGCAGTAAACATTCTGCTCGCGAATTCGGCGCGCTATTAACTGGGCATACTGTGACCCGAAATCGAGCACCAGGACGCGCTCGTCGATAATGCTCCCCACTTCGATATCTCCATTCGGGTTCGGACCCGAAAAACTTATGAAATTGAAGGGGAAGAGTATAAATTCGTATTCGTTTCTTCACCAGTCCCCTGCGACTTCAATGTGACGAGGCTTAGCCATGTCAATCCAATAGCCATCGCGACGGCATTCATGCTCGTCAAGCACTTTTGCAGAAAGGTCCAACCCTGGATCAAATGGAGGAACGTTTCAGAACTGAAATAGTTCCACCAGGGGACGGTTAGCAAAAGAATTAGGCCGATTCGACTGCTGCTGGTGAATCTCGACCAACTCGCGTGCTGAGAAAGGAGCAGGCCTGCGACTGGGGCAATATTGAGCAATGCGTCGTAGGAATGATGGTAAATGGAGACGATCACGCCGAGAATCGCGATGGCTCCAGATCGAGTCGTCGCACCATCGCGATCACCTCTCAGCTTGAGTCTGCGAAGGGACCAACAGGGAAGCGCTAGCAGTGGAATCATTACCAGTAACTGAGTGAATTCGCTTGGATTACCGCCCGTCCACTTCGAAATGATTGCCGTTAAATCGATTCGAGTCCAGGAGTTGATCGGGAACTCTCGTGGGTCAGCCATGTGCAGCTCTTGCCCCTCGCGAACCGACGCGATCAACTCGCTCCAACTCGAATGCGACGCAATCCATGCGGCAGGCAAGAGGCCTCCCAGAAGGCATAGGATTGCACCTAGAAAAACACTACGGTAATTCCCTCGCGCCATCATGCAAATCATGATCGGGATGACATAGTTCGGCTTGCCTGAGGTGATCAGGAGGCCAAGCGCCGAGAGCCAAGGAATCTTCTCGGCGTACGAGAGGGCGAGAATGGCTCCAAGCACAAGTTCCGGAGTGAAATAGCCATTGAGGAGGCTGATGTGTCCCGAACGCGACACAAGCACTGCCAAAAAGAAAGGAAGAAACCAATACTTCCATTCAAGCACATGCACTTCCCGCAAGCTGATGACGATAGTCGCCGCTAACAAAAGGATCAGGAGTAGAAAGTAAACCACATCGCTTTGCTCAATCGCCAACCAAGTCAAGGGAATATGATAGGTCGCCATGAAAGGAGAGTAGGCTGGTGATGGACGTGCGACCGGATAACTTTCCGCGTAATGCTTTCCGTATGGACTGATCCCATTCCGAACAGCCGTCGCTGGAAAATAGACTCCATTATGGTAATCGGCCATGCCTCCTCTCTCGGCAGAATAGGGACCTCCAGGATGATATTGCCTCAGAACCCGAGCCGTCGTCAAAGAAAGTACGACCAAACAAAGCAGAGCTAGTACCACTTGGGTACCCGGGTGGATGATCAATCTCTTCAAATGGCGAACAATAGGATTCGGTGAATACGCCATTGCAAATCAGCGGCAATTGGAAGGTATAAGGCTTGACTCGAATACTGGAGCGAACGAAGAATCATCCTTGTAAAGCAACGAATGAAACATCCTCGAACTCGAACGCTTGATCTATCGCCAAAACGACTGGGCTAGCATTTGATAGATACTTTGGCAAATCGCGGCAAGTCCTGTTCGGTGTCAAAAAACGAAGTCCGATGAAAATGATTGCTAGATTGAGGTTGCATTGAGTCCCCAACTTTCGTTAACTCCCTTGCTAAAGGTATTTTGCCTGTCCGTAGGGCCTTGAGGAATCTGTGGCATGTACGATCTCGAAACGAATTCCGGCGGTTTACGTGAGCCATTGTGTCCTTTGAGTATTGGAAGCATCTGTATGCGATCAGCACGAAATGTGAAATGGCGAGTGTCAGGTGAAAGTGAGCCAGCCAGAAACGTACGTGCGGCTCGAAAATGTGACTCCTCACTGACGCAGCGGGCGATGCTTGGCAGATGTCCATCTCCCGCTCGCCTGTGCGTAAGCCTGACTTGTGCCATCTTTTTAGCTGCGCCCTGCCTAAGCAAGGATGACGACTTTGCCGGAAATGCATATCTGCGACCAGGAACCGAAGTCCGACCTCCAACCGATCGTCTCGATCGGAATTCGCAACTGTTGGAAACCAACCAGTTATCTCGATCAAGCGAGCGAGCCTCGAGTTCAACAAATCCACGTTATGCAACTCAAGCCTCCAATACTCCGCCTCGTCCTCCCACCTATCGAGGTGGAGCGCAACTATCTTCCAAACCTTCTTTCGTGAACTCAGATGAACTTAGCCAACGCTGGCTGCCACAAGCAACGCAATTTTCTTCGGCTGACATTGAGGCCAATCAGCGTCCTACGCTGCCTCCAATGCCATCGAGCCATGAGCAGCGCGCGTCGACTTGGGAGGAAACGGATTTTCGAGTAGCGCAAGCCAATTACCAAGATGCAATCACTCCTCCGAGTCTGCCCTACAACCCTAACCAACCAAACGCTTCCTTCGGGAGTGGAGGCGGTACCGTAATGCCTCCGAGCATGAGCGCACCGTTTAGTCCATCGACGGGATTGCCCGGATCGACAAACCCTTCGGGTACAAGTATCCCCAGCGTGGCTAGTCCCACCAATTTGCCGCAGTATCCGCGAGCCTCGACTGCTCCAAGCTTTGTGAATGGTGCTCCATTCGTAAGTGGTCCAGTGTGTGAATTCGATGCTTATGGCATGGTCGCGCCAGCAGCCTACTACGCGCCGGATTCCATGGCCTGCCCTCCGGCGTTCGGCTACTCCTATCCGACGCCCGGATGGGGAACGAACTTTAGCGATGCCTACATCCCACCGACCCTAACTCCAGGAGCGATGCCAGGTTATTACACAGGAGCGGATGTGGGCTATCGTCCCCTGTTCTCACTCGGTCAAGAGAACTACAACGTGCAGCTTGGACGTGGAATCATTGGCCAGCCGGTTGCATACGTGCAAGGGCAGCCCGTGCGCAATTTTCTACGCTATATCTTCCCTTGATCCTTTTTCATGTTGATGGAGTTTTGAATGTCGCGGATTGACCGGTATGTTCTATCGCTCTATCTGCGCGTTTTACTGATCTGCATGGCAAGCTTGTCAGGCTTGCTGATACTGATTCATGTTTTTTCCAACCTGGACGAGTTCTCCGAGTATTGCAAAGCACGAGGAAGCGCTCTGCGCGGCTTCGTTGGTTTCTATGGCCCGTTCACGCTCGCGATTTTCGATCGGTTGTGCGGCCTTTTGGCTGTCACGACAACACTATGTGCGGTTGGCTGGCTCCATCGTACGAACGAGATGACCGCCATTCAAGCCGCCGGCATTGGAAAGAAGCGGGTGCTTGCACCACTTCTGATTGCTTCGGTGTTTTTGTTTTTGGCGGCTGCAGCGAATCGCGAATGGCTGATTCCCAGATTTGCATCTACGTTGGGTCAGGACCTAAAGGATCTTACTGGCAGCCGCACAGCTCAAATTCGACCGATCTTCGATGAGGAGTATGGCGTATTGATTGGTGGTCGCCATCTCCTCCCCAATCTGAAAGAAATAGCAGACCCGATTTTTCGGCTCGAGGGCGTTGCTGCCAAGTATGGTAAACAGCTTACGGCAATCTCAGCAAAGTTCCGCGAATCCAACGAATTGCACGGACGCGGATTCTTAATGGACGCGGTTCGAACGCCTAACGAACTTTGTCAGCAGCGATCGATTCGGAATGGAAACGAACTGATTCTCGGCACTCCCATCGACTGCGATTGGCTGCAACCGAATCAGTGCTGGGTAAGCACTTCGTTGAGCTACGATCTTCTGAAGGAATCCAACAGATGGAAGGATACCGCATCCACTTGGCAGATCATCCGCAGATTACGGCAGGATGCTCGATACTTTCAAGATGATGTTCGGGTTACCTTGCACGCACGTGTCGTGCAGCCATTTCTGGACGGAACGCTTTTGCTGTTGGGTCTGCCATTGGTGCTGAATCGCTCCGACAGTCGCATCGTCTGGATCGCTGGGTCTGCAATATTGCTCGTGACGGGCTTCATGCTGTTCATCATCGCAGTGCAAACGCTCGGTGCGTCCGGGACGTTCCTCTCGCCGGTGACAGCCGCATGGCTTCCGCTGATTTTGATCATGCCAATCGCTTGGACGCGAGCACGCCCGGCACTTGCTGGATGAATTGAGGCTAATCTAAATAGCCCATTTTCACCGCCCACACAGCTGCTGCAGTTCGATCAGGCGACCCAAGCTTGCGGAGGATGTTTTGAACGTGCTCCTTGATCGTCTCGACGCTGATTCCCAGCGATGTGGCGATTTCCTTGTTGCTCAAGCCCAGTGCAATGTGACGCAGAACTTGTCGTTCACGATTGGTGAGCGGGTTGTCAGGGCTCACGGTTCGGTCACGCCGTCGCTCCATGGAGGTCTGAATTTGCCGCATGACGCTTGTCTCAGGTGCCGGTTCGCCTTTCGCGGCACGCTGCAAGCTCTCCACGATTTCATCTCGCGTTGAACCTTTCAACAAATAGTCCGAGGCTCCATGGGCGATCGACCGCGCAACATACGTCGGGTTGTCGAACGTCGACAGCATGACGACGGGAATCTTGGGGTAGCTCTTTCGTAGCTCGGAAAGGAGCTCAATTCCATCATCGTCACTTAACCGAACATCCAGCATAACGACGTCAGGCTTTTGAGCCTGTACCTGCTGCCGAATCTCAGATGCTGTGCTTGCCACAGCAACGACTTCGACTCCACTTCCGCTTAATACACTCTTCAATCCCTGACGAATGACTTCATGATCATCGCCGATTACTACTCGAGTTCGCATGTTGGCAATTCCCCCAATGTTGATTCACAACGAAAAAACATCTAGCTTGATTTCCGGTCTTGAAAGGTGTCCCTATTTCCGCAATGGATAATGAAATCGGATATCTCAAAGGGAGCACGTCCATTTCCCCATGTTGCCTTTGGACTATCCGTTTGTCGGTCCAGTTGACCTACCCTTTTTGGTGATACAGATTATTTATTCTATGTCGGTGAATCTAAATGTTCAACCGGAGTTCGTGACTAAGGGTTGCCACACTACCTGCGGGGGGACGATTGGCGCAGTGCCTCTGAAAACTTCTGCGGGCTTCGAATCATAACCTACGTTTTCATGGTAGCCTCGACTCCTCGCCTTGGACACCATAAATTTGGGCGAAGGACGAGCTTTCCGTCTGTTGTACCTTCTATCTGTAGTGCAATCCTTATCCGATGCGAGCTGAGAGAATCCTCTTAATTGACGATGACCGGCGTCTGCTAGAATCCATGCGGGATTGGTTGGTCGATCAGGGATTTCAGGTGGTCGCAATCCACCAATACCGATCGGCGACTAAGGCCATACGTGAAAAGAACTTCGACCTCGTTTTATGCGATCTGCGTCTGGATGAAGAAGACGGATTTGCGATCCTCCGCAAACTTCGGCAGCTTGCGATTGAAACTCCGTTCTTAATGATGACTGGTTATGGCGGGCCAGATGCGGCTGCCGAAGCCATATCCCAAGGCGCTTTTGACTTATTGACGAAGCCGATTATCGATCAAGAGCTGATTCTCGCCATTCGTCGAGCGATCGATCAGCGATCCATCTCGGAGGAAAATTCGAGGTTGAAGGCCGAATTGGACCGCCGGATCGGAAGGGAAGAGGTCCTTACTCTTGATACACGGATGCAGCACATTTTTGACATGATCGACAATGTGGCGGATGCCCGAGCGAACGTCCTGATCACCGGGGAGAATGGGACAGGCAAGAGCTTAATTGCTCGAACGATTCATCGGCGAAGCAATCGCAAGAACAAGCCGTTTGTCGAGGTGGCATGTGGAGCTCTCCCTGACAATCTTCTTGAAAGTGAGCTATTTGGCCATGTTGCTGGGGCATTCACCGGTGCGAGCTTTAACAAACAAGGCAAGTTTCAGGCTGCTGACCACGGAACTCTATTTCTGGATGAAATTGGGACTGCAACGCCGGCGCTCCAAGTAAAGTTGCTGCGTGTTCTCCAGGAACTTCAGTTTGAACCTGTTGGAAGCAACGAAACCATAAACGTCGACACGCGGATTATCTTTGCGACCAACGAACGGCTGGACAAGTTAGTTGCTGAAGGCAGGTTCCGACAGGATCTGTACTATCGCATCAACGTGATCAATATCGAACTTCCGGCGTTGCGAGAGAGAGTCAATGACATTCCAATTCTCGCTGAGCATTTCTTCCAAGCAGCCTGCAAAGACTTCCAACGAAATATCGAAGGATTCGCTCCGGAAGCGATGGCCTCGCTTTGCCTGTACTCCTGGCCTGGTAACATTCGAGAACTCGAAAATGTCGTTCAGCGAGCTGTACTGCTTTGCCGAGACAATTGGATTCAGATTCATCACTTTCCCGAATCGGTGCAATCAGCGAGCTTCGGTGTACCGAAAACAGCGCCACGAAGCCAAGCCATCACAGGAATGACATTGCGAGAAGCTCTGGAAGAACCAGAACGGCAGATCATTCTCGAAGTGCTCCGGCTCAAAAACTGGAACCGAAACGAAACCGCTGATCATCTGGGAATCAATCGAACCACGCTATACAAGAAGATGAAACGCCTTGGGCTGGAAGATATCGCTGAACGCTGAAAGCTTGCAGTTCGTATGCTGCAGGTATGCCCTAGTGCTTGCTGATTGATTCCGATGCGACTCGCAATTATGTCTTTGCCAACATTTTCAAACTCGGCGTACCATTCTCGGTCGCCGAGTCCTTTCACCATCGAAGCGAATGCGACAGGACAACTGGATTCACGTCAATCGGCATCCGTGATTGGTTCCAGGCAAAGGAAACTTCGTGCCTCCAAGAGAGAATTCCACAAAGACTGAGATATAAATATTGGATCAACAACTTCGCGTGATTGAATTCCACCTTCGCCACGCTGAATCATCCAATTCTTAGACAAAACCTTCAGCTTGAGCCTTTTGGATATCCTCTGCAAGAGTTTTCTCTGTCGTTCCGCATCACGATGCTTACCTACATGGTCTTGAGCCGCAACAAGCTCATTGCCAAGGTTTTCCAAAACGCTGCTCCCCAGAAATCGCTTTGCGAATTCGATCTGGTAACGCAGCAACTTCGCCTTGATTCGAAACTGGTGCCATTCCCTCTTTCTGGTCACAGACGATTTCTGGAGATCGCTAGCCAAAGCCCGCAACTGAGAGATACCCTTTAGTAATTGGTGGCGCACTGCACTCAGCTTGTCGATGCCTCCTCGAAACTTCGGTCGAAACTTCGTTAGATTTTGGATCTCTCGAACCCACCGCTTCCTTTTTTGCTTGCGAAGAAAACGCGAAAACTCTCGTTTTCGCTGCTTCTTCAACGCATGCACCAATGCGGAATACTGTGCGGAGTCAACCCGATCGCGATCCCGATGTACTGAATGTAGCAAAACGGAAAGATCGCGCAACTGATTCGTGGCCCTGCGAATCTTGGTCACCCCCTCAACGACTCCATGAAGAGGTTGCTTTTTGAGTACTGGACGAAGAAGCTTTAAGGCCGCCTCAAGCTTACGGCAGCGAATTCTCAGTTCATGAATGCAGACTGCGGAATTACAATGTGAGCATCGTCTCAGAAGCTTCAACAACTTCGCTCGTTCCAGTTGCAATTGTTTGGAGAGACCAGAACGCAATTTGGATGGAAAAATCACTTCTTTCATAGTGAACCTACTCGGCTCAACAGAACAGAACGCAGAGTTTGCTGGGTTGCTGGTTCGCGAGATCCCGCTTCAAGCCTGTCGAGGATTTACACCAACTTCAACAAAAAAAATCCCCTGCAAGCGAAAACTCGCAAGCAGGGGAACAATGTGAAATCTGCCGAAGGAAGTTGATTGACTACTGGACTTCCGGCTTAGTTCGATCCTCGATCTTCGCCTCGCCAGCACTCACCCCGCCACCTTCTTCGCTTGATTGTTTGGTCGGCTGAGCAATTTCGTTCTCTTTGACGCTAATCGTCACCGATTTGTCAGACTCCGAGCTACAACCAAAACAAAGAAGAGGAAAGGCAAGAACCAGCCAAACCAAATTTCTCATCTAAATCATCCTTCAAGATTAATTGTTTTCGCCAGTACCAACTTCTCCATCAGCCATTCCTCCCAAGATCGGCCAAAGCCGCTCTGGCAAACTTGGGTTCAATGGACGAACGGAGTTATCGGCATAGCAGAAGTTGATAATGTTGCCCGTATGCATACTGCAGAATCGAGCAGAGGTCTTACGAGCCACGTCATACAGAGCTGATGCTGGCGGCTGATTACGAAAGCTCCTCATGCGGTGCAATGTCATCGGACCACAAATCCAATGGAATGCCATTCGGCGACCTGCTGCAGTTACAGCGTTCGTAAACGCACCAACAACCTCACCAAAGGCAAGAGTATTGTTGGCACCATCGGTGATATCGCGGAAACCAGTCTTGCTTCGAACCGTGTAAATTCCACGCCAGTAGTCGGCGTCTTGTTGTGGTGTACCGTTTCCGTAAGAATTGGTACGACCAAATAAACCAGCACAACCCAAATAGTTTGTTCGTCCCCAATTCGCTTGGAAATCGGAAAACTCCGGAGTCGCGAACCAAGCCCAAACCGCAACGCGGTAAGGAGCATTGGTTGGGTCAGCATCAGTATTTCCTTCGGGATTCCAACCGATCCAAACGCGCTGCTTCGCAGAGTATGGATCGTCAGAAGGGCACAAAAAGATACCGAGCCGAAACATCGACGCAAACCAAGGTGGATTGAAAGTCCACCAGATTTGATTCCTTTGGATTTCCAAAGTATTCGAGGGATCGACCATCGTTCCATTCTTATCTGGATTAAGCTCGCACCACTGATTGAAAGGCAAATAAGCGGTGTTTGCTTCCAGATAGGGGAACAAATAAACCAAGTGGCCAACTCCACAGTCGGTACCCCAGTTTTGCTGAGGAATACCACCGTCAGCCTTCGGTCGATCGGTCATCTGAGACCCTGGCGGAAAACGACGGTAAGTCGATTCGAAATTGTGAGATGCCAGACCAATCTCACGGATATTCTTCTGGCAGGTCATGCGACGGGCAGCTTCGCGAGCGGACTGAACCGCTGGCAGGAGCAAACCAACCAAAATTCCGATGATGGCGATAACCACCAACAATTCGACGAGGGTGAAACCGCGTCGGGCACTGAGGCCACTACGATGCATCATGAGAAAATCTCCTAAAAAGAACGAACCATCCGGATCCGTGGAGAACGGCAACCAACCTTTGAAGAGTGAAACCATCAACTTGAGGCCGTGGGAGGGAAGAAAGAATTTAGTAAGCCACCTTCCGCTAGCCACAAGAGACGACACTGCAGGAAGAAAACTGGACTCCAAGACTCGGAAAAGAAAACACTAGCGCTGGAATCAGCGCAACGACTAACAAGTATTTAACGTGAATTCGGCGTCAAAGTCAATAGTCCGCGAATTTTTTGTGAATTTCAATCGGGAATTTTTCAGTCTATCTACCAAGACCGACTAAGCGTTAGCTCTTCTCTAGCAGAAAAGTCCAGTCCGCAAGAGTTCGGTTCCCCGAAACTGACCGACATTTTTTGAAGTCCAAAGTCGCATTCCCGTTCAACGTTCATCCGAAGTTGCAACTGCTTTATCTGAGGGTGAGCCGATTGCAGCCGATTTTCGCTCAAATCCATTTTTTGTGACGTAGCTCGTTTTCTATTCGAACCCTCTCCAAACCCAGCAAGCACATGCATGACTCGTCCCTCATCGATCGGTCCGACCAGACTGATTCAATGGAAAGATTGGAATTTGCAAGACCGTCGTCATCTCAGCTTCAGCCAGCTCGATGAACGCGACTGGCATTTTGGATCCAAGAACTTTGGCCCTTTGATCCGGTGAAGAATCAACTGAGGTTCCCAAATAGCTCTGCCTACGAGCTCCGTTAAGATTTCTGGCTCAAAAGGCCGAGTCAGACAATAGATTCCCCCAGCTTGCTGCAGATGTCCGCTCGATTCCGGATTCAGCTCAGGACTCAAAAAAATCACAGGCACATCTGTATGGTTCATGTCCGCTCGCAATTCATTTGCGATGCGAACCGCTGCAATTGTCGATTGGTCGATCGCAATGATAAATAAATCAAAAGTCATCGATTCCATCGCCTTTTGTGCAATCGTCAAGTCCCTGGCAAGAAAACAACGATAGCCGCTCATGTCGAGGACTGCTGCAATTCCAGTCAACATGAGAGGATCGGGCTCAACAACGAGAATCGTCGGCGACTTAACGACTTGGCGTTCCATAAACATTACCTACAATCCTGAACCTGCATTGCATTCGACTTTACCTGAATTCCGCCTTCCAACGCTACATCATTTAACATGACCTCTGACAGCTCCGATTCGACGACTGAACTTGGCGTTCACCAAGCATCGCGCCTTGAAAAACTTAAGAAAATTGAATCGCTGGGGATTGATCCATGGGGACACCGATTCGACGGTCGAGTCCTTATTCGCGACGTTCGCCAACGGACCTCGGAAATTTCCTTCCACAAACCGAACGGTGAGACGGTCCACATACCCGACGATATTGGGGGTGCGAGCTTCGATTATCGAGCATGGAAGTCGGAGCAGGGCGCAGGCGAAGAGAAAGGCCCCCACGTTCGCGTGGCGGGACGTATTGTCCTTATGCGACCGACGGGAAAGCTAGTATTCATCAAACTGCGTGATTGGACTGGCGATGTTCAAATCTTCATCGGCAAATCCCAGGTTGGTGATCAAGATTTCGAACTGGCCAAGCTTTTCGATTTAGGCGATCTCATCGGAATTGATGGACGGCTCGGATATACCAACACTGGCGAGCTAACTGTTTTCGCTTCCAAGCTTCATTTTCTGACGAAGACGCTCGATCCGCCTCCCGAAAAGCATGCCGGCCTGTCCGATCCTGAGCTTCGCCAACGCATGAGGTATCTCGACTTAACCTACAACGACGGCGTTCTCGATCGGTTTATGAACCGTACGAAGATCGTGCAATCCGTTCGGGCTACGTTAAATGAACACGGCTTTTGCGAGATCGAGGGACCGACTTTGCATTCGATCGCCGGAGGTGCGGCGGCCCGTCCATTTACCACGCATCACAATGCTCTCAATATGCCGCTGTTTTTGAGAATCGCTCTCGAACTCCATCTCAAGCGACTTATGGTCGGCGGTATGGAGCGAGTCTATGAGCTTGGCCGCGTCTATCGAAACGAGGGAGTCAGTCCACGGCACAATCCGGAATTCACCATGATGGAATGCTACCAAGCGTACGGCAATTACGAAACCATGATGGATTTGACTGAGCAAATTATCGTCAATGCAATTCGGGCGATCGGGCAACCGAACGTGTTACGCTGGGGAGACATCGAGATCGATTTTTCCCCGCCGTTTCGACGAGTGACGTACAAAGATTTGTTTGAGCAACATACGCAGCTATCATTCGGTGATCTCGATTCGATCGAGCGTCTCGCAAGGAAACTGGGGATCGACCCGTCTGGCAAACACCCCGACGTCGTACGTAGCGAAGTGTTCGAGGAAACCTGTGAAGAGTCGCTTCAGAATCCAACGTTCGTCATTGACTATCCAGCCAGTATTTGCCCTTTGACAAAAAGAAAAATCGGCAATCCGGAGATCGCCGAGCGGTTCGAGTTGTTCGTTCACGGCATGGAAATCGCGAATGCCTACACGGAGTTGAACGATCCCAATCTTCAGGAAGAATTATTTCGAACTCAGTTGGCTGGAATGGCGGAGGAGGATTCCATGGCGAAGATGGATCATGATTTTATCCGCGCCCTTCGCCACGGGATGCCACCTGCAGGCGGTCTGGGAATCGGCATTGATCGCTTGGTCATGCTCCTCACCAACGCGAGGAGCATTCGAGATGTCATTCTCTTTCCGCTTCTCCGGCATGAAACCTGAGAAGCGGAACGCTTGATGCTCGCGGATCAATTTGGAGTACGCGACTCGTTTAGAGAAACTACCGCGATCAGTTCAGGAATTCGTCGGGCATTAGATCGATGATCGTGTCCAGCGAACCTCCACCAAGGGTTGCAAAGAACCAGTCGATGCCGTCTGAGCCGACCATGGTGTCTTGCGATCCATCATCCAAAACGGTGGTCGCATTGAGTCCGGTCGCGGGGTTCGGAAAACCTTGGCGAATCTTGTTCACTCGGTTCAAAATTGGCTTCGTCAGATCCAACCACTCGGTTTGAACCGTTCTCACTCGATCCAGGTTGCTTTCAAAAGTCACTCGATTTCCGATCAAAATATCTTCGCCGATTCCTCCGTGCAGGACATCCGCTCCATCGCCACCGAGGACGATGTCCATGCCTGCATCGCCAAATAGGTGATCATCACCACCTCGTCCCATGATGATGTCGTCACCTGCACCGCCATAGATGATATTATTCGAGTCGTTGCCGATGAGGACGTCATTGCCTGAGCCTCCCTGGATGTTTTCGATTCCGTTGACGCTTTGAGCAATGCGACTTGCCGATTTGCTATTCAAATTGACAATCACCGGTGTTGACACTTGCGAATAGTCAAGAACATCTCCCGTTCCGCCGAGGTCATTGAGCAAACCGCTCAACGATCCGTTTTGATGAAATTTGAAGACGTCAATGCCAGTTCCACCGATCAGAGAGCCGAACGATGTGAACTTGAGATTGCCTAGCGCCATCGTGGAGAGTGTACCGCTATCTGCGTTCTCAACGGTCCAGGTGTTGATCAAGTTTGGTCCGAACAAGCGATCCGCCTGGGAACCACCAACGAACCGTTCCAGCGAATTCCAAGCTGGCACTTTCGTGGCAGATTTACTCTCGACGTTGACGAAAACTTCAGTCGTGTATGGCGAGAAGTCCAGCGAGTCAATTCCTCCGCCACCATCGATGCTGCCAGTCACTCCGAAGCTTTCCGACAACCTGAACGTGTCGGCTGCGAAACCACCCTCAAGCATTTGAAACTTGCTGAAATTGATGGTGCTGTTCAGCGTTCCGGCATTGCTGCCCGTGATTTGCCAGAGATTCGTAAGGTTCGGTCCGACCAATTTGTCGGCACCACCGTTATGCCCGCTGAGGTTCGCTTGGGTAACTGAGTTCGGCATGGCCTGTACAGTCACGGTATCATTGAACGCCGATCCGACAAAGTTGAATTGTTCTAGCGAGCTATCAAAGGTCATCGAAGCGCCGCCGTCTCGATAGAAGCTGTTCAGCCCCATGACGTAATTCTGAGCAGCAGCCGACTGAGCGTCTGTGACATTCATCTTGTCAAACCCAGCTCCACCAAAAAATGTCACTTGGGTCGAGATCGGATCCATCGTATTGAATGATGTTCCCAATTCAACGGTGTCATTGCCGACTCCGGCAACCACCTTGACTGCTCGAATGGCACTATTCACGCGAACGATGTCGTCACCACCATTGCCAAAGATGTTGACTTGAGCAAACGGCTGAATCAACCGAAATGTATCGGCGATGAGGTTCGAACCATGAAGTTCAACCGTCAAGTCACTGCTGATGGCATGTTGAATAAGCACGTCATCCGCAGGACCGGCGAAGCCAATGATCTTATTACCGTTCACGACGACGTTCGCATTGCCAGAGGCACTCGAGTTGTCATACAGGAAGAGTCTATTCGAACCTGCTCCGGTATCAACGTTCAGTGGACCACGAATGAACCCCAAGTGTCCAGCAGCATGCGGCACTGCCGATCCAACTTTAACTTCGTCGTCGCCATCACCGGTACCAATGGTGACCGGCACCGACGGCAATGTTCGAGTGACGTAGAATTTGTCATCATACTTGCCGCTGTAAAGCTGGACTCCCAAGGTCATGTCGCCGCCAGTGGCGCTGAACAGCACTCCCGGTAGGAGATCGCTCTGAACGGCGAACATCTCGTAGCTAGTTGTGACGGGAATCTTGCTTGCCGTTTGATCGACGACGAGCTTGTTCTTTCCACCTCCGAATTCGATGTGCAATTGATGCATGTAGTCGGGAGTTAGAATGTCACTGCCGGCAACTCCCGGATCTGCTGCTTGGACCGTCACGGTATCGTTCCCGTCTCCGGTGTCGATAGTCGTGGGGCCGGTCATCGATTTTACAGTGACGTTGTCGAATCCTCCCTTTGTGTCCAGCAGGAAGTTGTCTTCAACGTTCGCCAAGCGTACCACGTAATTTGGGATGCGAGTGACTTTCATGATGCCGCCATACAGCGGTAACGGATGCTCTCCGTTTGGCTCCTTCGGCGCTTGGGGAGCCTGGATCGCGGCGATCTCCTTTTCAACGACGACGGTGTCGGCCACGTCACGTCCGTAAACGGTAATCTTATCTTTAGCATTGTCGCCTAAACCGAACTTGCTATTGAGAACGTCGCTCAAGTTAATTCCAACGTTCTGAATCGTCGTGTTGGTCAGAGGTTGCACAATGATTTCGTCTGCTCCACCCAGCCCCTCGAAGAGCACGTTGTGCATGTTGATCGCTACCATAGGCTCTCCTGTCAAGCCGGTCACTTGCAGTCGGTTGGTCGACAAGTAGCGACTGAATTCAACCAAGTCGACAGCGGATGAGCCACCTAGACTCAGCGTATTCTTTTCGCGGTCTGGAGCCCCTCCATTGATCAGCAAGGGCATGCCATTTCCAACCTCCCAAACGATCTGATCGTCGCCGCGACCACCCAAGAAGCTGGCACTGCCTTTACCTGCACGCAGAATATCGTTGCCATCGTCGCCGCGAAGATAATCGGTCATCGGACCAGCTTGAAGAACATCGTCTCCGGCACCACCGTACATGTAGTTCTGCCCGGTGCCACCGATCAGATCGTCATTGCCGTCTTCGGTTAGAGTCAAGCCTGCCGTCGAGAAAGCGCCCATGTAGTTCGTTCCGGAACCTCCCGTGATCACATCGGCACCATCACCGCCATTGAGCAGATTCAGGCCACTTCCTCCGAAGATGATGTCATTACCCTCTTCTCCAAAGATGAGGTTGTTTCCTGAACCTCCTGTGAGCCGGTCGTTCCCGGTTCCGCCTCGAATGACCGCTGCCCCATTTCCTTCGTACAGGATCACGTCGTTCCCAGAGCCGCCATTGATGTCGATGCTCGAAGAGATTACCGGCGCATTGGGCGCGCTACTCTGGAAGATCTTGATAATGTCATTTCCATTGCCCGCATCCGCAACGATCTTCTTGACTCCGACGAATCGCTGTCTCATGTCAAACGCAGAGATTTCGATGATGTCTCCTGGCGGAAGCGAATCGACTTCCGATAGCCGCGGGTAACCGGCCGTCAACGTATATTTTTCATGGATATCCTCTGGTTTGAATCCGGTTCGATTAATGGCCTGTGGTCCGACATACAGAGTCAGTGTCCCATCGGGCGCGAGCGAGGCCAATTGCGGCGCGTCTTGATGGAAGGGATTCGGTACACAGTTGACATCAAAACTGAATATCTCGACTTCGGCAATTTTCCATTCAAAGTCGACGGATAAGAAGTCAACGCCGACCTTGATTTTGGCTTCCAGTCCTGCATTCAGATTTCCGTCGACGGCGAACAAGCATTTATTCAGCTCAGAAAATGGTCGAATCTTCGAGGGATCGCCGTCGACGTAGTCATTCGAAGGATCATCGTCAAAAATGTTTTTGGTCGAATTCAAGAAGCTTTCATCTGGCATATCAAGATGCAGTCCACCCCACACTCCACCCGTCACGGACCCTTCAAAGGCCACATAACTCACGCCTACACCCGCCGCGAATCCTCCATCCAAGTGAATTCTTGTGTCCCTTGAAATGAAAAGACCGTCGAGGAGATCGATACCGTCGAACGTGCCAGTGTCGAGACCACGTTGCAGAAACTTTCGGAGCCCAAACGTGTCAAATCCAATCTGCACGTACGAATCGACATCGATATTCCCTTCAACGATCACGTCCAAACCAAACCCAAGAGGAGCCGCGAGCTTCGACTCGGCGTTCAGCACGGCACTCGCTCTGAACTCGAATAGATCTGCGTCCTGCCCGACCAGCAGTTTTCCAATCGAGCCCAACGGATTATCAAGAATCGGAAAGGAATAGCTATATCCGCTGGAAAAGCGATTGATGACGTCGATTAGCTTCTCGCGAGCACCCTCTAACTCAGGCGGCAGGTCCGCGTTCTCAACAGCTTCCTTGATGTTGATGAGCGCTGCCTGCGCCGTCGTCAAGCTCGTCAGATTGTCGGAATCGACGCTTCCCTTGAGGCTTTTTGCCGGTGGTTGGTCAAACCGCAAATCGCCGTTTTCTGACACGCCATCTCCATCATTGTCGCCAGTCAAAAGAATATCGCCAACCTTGAAAACAAGCCCGGTGCCTTGGGTATCGAAATCGTAAATGATGTTCAAAACATCGACCACGACAGTGGCGATTTCGATGATTTCCTTGTAGCCGCTGGCCGGCATGAAATCATTGGCCACCTTTGCCAAACTTAGAATGGACACCGGGCCAAGTCCCGCTTCTTTCGAGATGTCCGAAAGAACTGGGATCGGTTCCGTGATGACATCAATGATTGGCTTCAGAGGCTCGGTTGTTTCATTGATGACCTCCACAACCGGCTTCAAGAGATCCGTCAAGAAGCTACCCATGTCGATTTCGACATTGTAAAAGCCGACTGACGGCTCCGGATCCGAGGCCTCGAAACCATACCACTGCATCACAAAGTCAGCTGAAATCGATGGAAAATCCTCATCGATCATCGCCCCGACATGCAACGCAATAGTTGCCCCAGTATCGACCTCGACATTGAAGTTGAATGAACCATTATCAAGCGTCAAATCGATCTGAAATCCTGCGTGAAGCATCGATTCGAGTTCGACGGATCCGTTGGAATCGAGATCCACTCCATCCTGCACGTAAGCCTTGAGAAAGCCAAGTTCAGCATCCAATTGCGTTCCCGGCGTCAATCCTGCTTCGACCTGAACTGTAATGTCTGTTTCGGGAGAGAAGTCGAAGATCACTCCTTCGTTGCTATCTAAAGTAAACTTGAAGTCCGGCCAGTCGAATGAGACCTTCGCTTCAACGCCACTGGTAGCGCTAACGTTGAATGGCAGTGCAGGCAAACCGAGATCGAGCTTCGCCGATCCACTTAAATTCACGGCTGCCAAATCCAGCCCTAAATGCATGCCTACCGTGACACTGCATGAATTGCTTGGTGAACCAAACTGGACTTGGATATCTTGGCCGTTGATTTCGGGATTCGCGTCTCGGTTCCGAAGTATTCCAAGCCCCCCCGGCCCCAACGCTTCCGCGAGTTTATCAGCTACTACACCCTCGATCGCGTCAGGAGAAAGCGACTTGACCGCCTCCACGAGTTGGCTCGAGAAGCCATCGACAAACTTTCCAACTTCAACAATCTTGTCACCCAGAATCGGGACCTGCCCGCCGATGCTGATGGCATTGTCAACGATGGATTGGATACCCTCTAACTTTTGCTGGAGCTCTCCATGAAGCGAAGAGTAAAGGTCACATGCCAGCAATTCGCGGTTTTCAAGCCGCTCCATCATGGCGTGGCGGAACAATTTACGGCGTTGAAGAACTTGCCGTTCAGTCGAGCGACGTTTGCGATTCATCAATAAAACTCCCAAATTTGGATTCTGTGGACAGATGGCGTGGGGGATGATGCGCTTCTTGGACTCGATCACCTGTCCAAGGGATTGCACTGAGGGTCTAAACGCACTTCCCCACAGAATCCGCCACAAAGAATTTGAGAGTTCGACGAAATAGGGTCCTCCTGACTTAAAATGCGGGTGGATCGGAATCCAAGTTTCCTTCGCTTGGATATCCACAGCAGACGATGGTGAAGGTCATAAAATGAACCATTTCGGCTATCGAACACGATCGAACGAAAGGACGTAAGTGGTTGCGAACATAGCGAAGGATGTTAATCTTTACTTCAGAGGTCGGAAACCAATACAACAGACCGAGCCTCGGCGCTGTCGAGATCTCATAAGATGAGACCTGCTCGCGGCAAAGAACAACGTTAACCCCACGCGTTCACGAGTGCGTTCATGCGTGCAATCACAGTCGCTTCGCGTTGTGGTGGTAAGTCGTTTTGGGCCGTGTACAAAAAGCAAGCGAAATTCATCGCAATGGAGACATGTCTCGATTCTGGATCTCGCATCGAATTACACACCCGGCAAATGAAGCACTGACCCACATCGAGGAAAATTCATGAAAATCGAATGGAAAGCATGTTGGAGAAAGCTAGTCGCACTGGTGATGGCTATCACTTTGTCAGGTGTTGCGATTGCTAACGATGATTTGGCAAAAAGCACATCGCTCCGACTGGCGCCGCACGATGCGGACTTTTACTCGACGTCGCTCCGATTGTCTGAGCAGATGGATCGGTTCTTGCAATCCGATTTTTATCGCGCCCTGCGTCAAACGAATTTCGCGACGACCATGGAAGCTTTTGTCCGCGAAGAGTGGAATTCGGATAATGAGCAAATCAAAACGGCCCGCCAGGTTCTACGTAATCCAAACGTCACCTCCATTTTAGAAATGACGAAGGAAATGTTTGCTCAGGAGTGGTTTTTCCTGGGCGGGGACCAACTTTCGCAGTTCCTCGTCGGATTGGTCGCGTTGCAAGATGAAATGAGTCAGGTTATCCAGTTCGGCCCCGAAGCGATCCTCGAATGGTTCGAAGCGTTACCGGAGAATCGTCTGGAGGCAATCCCCGTTCCCATGATCGTGATGGGCTTTCGGATCGAAGATCAAGAACGTGCTTTGCTACATATCGACCAACTCGAAGGGATCGTCCAATTTGGATTGGGAAATGTCCCAGAATTGAAACCGCTTGCGAGAGCGTTCGAGCGAATCGAAACCGATCGCGGAACGCGATTGGCATTGGATCTGAATTCGAGCCTGATTCCCTGGGACCGCATTCCTACCGAAACCCAAGAACAGGCCGCGCTCGTCAAGAAGATGCAATCCATTCTGAAAGGACGTCACATTTTTATTACGATTGGTCAGCTCGATGAGTATGTGATCCTCGCGATTAGTCCGACCGCGGATGATATTGATCGCCTCGGCGATAGCCCCAACCTGGCAAGCCATTCCGATATGAAGCCCTTGTTCCAATATGCTGCGAAGCCACTAACTTCGATTTCCTACATTTCTGATCGCTTGGTGGACGCCCAGTTTCGAGCAAACTTGGAGAACTACTTTTCAAAACTCGGTCGGCAAATCATCCCCATTTTCGATCAATTTGGTGAAGGATTGCCAGATTACTTGGAGAATCTGGAAGATGATCTAAGTTGGCTCGATGGTCAGATCGGTGCGTTGGTACCGGAATTCAAAGGTCAGCTTTCTGTTAGCTACTTAACCGACAGTTCCATGGAGGGAGTGGTTTACAATCGCATGAAGTCGGTATTGCTCGACGGAAGCGAGCCTTTGAAATTGCTCAATCACGTTGGTGGCAAACCCTTGATGTTCTGGACCTTTCACAATCAGTATCGTCCTGAGTTTTTTCAGACGTCACGTCGCATCGTTCAGAAAGTCAAAACGTATCTGGACGCAGCGACGATCAGCGAGGAGATCGATGAGGATGAACGCGAGCCGTTGAAGATGGCCTTGAAATTTTGGCCATTCCTGCGCCGAGCGGCGGATATTTGGGAGAACGAGTTTATGCCAGCGATGAAAGATGGTCACAATGCCTTCGTTTGGGTTGATGGCGGTTTGAGAAACGATATTTGGTTTCCAGTGCAGACTCCATCCGAGGAGTCACTGCCGTTCCCTGAACTCGCAGCAATACACAGCCTGAGCGATACGTCTCTTGTTCTGCAAGCTTTCGGAAACTGCATTGGATTGATCGAAGAGGTCATGAGTAGAATCGGTGAGATGGAACCGGATTTGGTTGGACCAAACATGGACCTGCCGCCGCCGAAAGAGTCCCTGGTCCATGGAGTCACCAAGTATTCATTCGCACTACCTGATGAATGCAATCTTCCAGAATCCATGTCGCTGCAAGGCGTGATCGGTCGAGATCGGATGGTCCTTTCGTACTCGGATGCGGCCAGCGAAATGCTTGCGAGGGAGCAACCGCTTTCGATCGGTCATTCCGTAATTGATGGCTCGTCAAAATTAGCGTCGGCTTCGTATATCGACCTGGGAGGAATCACGGTTTGGGCCCGGCCCTGGCTAAATTATGCCTTGCTCGAAGCGTTTGGTGCTTTAGATAACGAAGTCGTGCCGGAGCAAGGTTCGTTCGCGGGTTTGACAGCCGGAGATTTTCTCGAGCTGTGGGAGGTCCTTCAGCACATTGGCAGCTTGGCGTCTGCAACCACGCTTCAAGACGATGGTTCAAGCGTTGTTCGGTGGAGTTACCGATACTAAGTGGCGATTGGAGAACTGGCCTGGAGAGGATTTCCCGATTTTACGAATAACTGTTAGCTTATGTCGCGTTTCCAGATCAGCGAGCGGCAAGAGAAAATTTCCGGTCCGGAATGCACCTGCGGCAGGAATC
The DNA here is from genome assembly GCA_037440405.1 of Pirellula sp. GTDB lineage: Bacteria > Planctomycetota > Planctomycetia > Pirellulales > Pirellulaceae > JANMGV01. Next base: position 45,869 of record JBBIUE010000025.1, read on the forward strand.
GATGATCGCTCGCTTTCGCCCGATGCGACGGCTATTCAAGAAACGCTTTCCGATGAAGGCCCTACTTTCTCGGCTTTAACTCGGAAGAGGGTTGGCCACGCTCCTAGTTGCAATGATGGCAGCAGGGAGACATTCGAAGCATCATAACGCCTGTTGGCATTGAATCCTCGCACCTTCGAAGAAGTATCTTAGGCGCGAGGATGTGGCCGTGTAATACGAACTCAAGCTCTTGCTGAATGTTGAAATCGATCGATCAACCGCCAAATGGATCGTCGTCATCGGATGGCTTCTTGGAACCAGACGACTCACCAAATGGATCGTCATCGTCCGAATCGGAGTCGTCGAATGGACTAGCATCGCCAGCGTCGACTTCTTCGGCATCAACCTCTGGTTTGATCGAAGGAGCAGCCATCTTTTCGGAGCGACCACTGAGCGGAGAAGCGTCATCGCCGAATGGATCAACGACTCCTGGTTGCGGCCGTGGTGGCGCCAACGCTTCCAACTTAGCTCGCTCAGCGGCTTTTTTCTTGGACCAAACCAGCCGAGCTGCGGAACGAGCCTTTTCAATATCTAGTCGGACCTTTCCCTGGATGCGCTGAAGGGAACGACCGACTTCAACAGCTCGCTTGCCCTGCATTTCCAAGTCCGCACCGCGCTCGAAGTCCAATTGCCCCGCTCCATCGCCGCCGATACGCACTCTTGCAATCCCGCGATAATAGAAGACTCGTGGATCTTCGCTTCCAGCGTCAATCAACTGGGTGAACAATTCGTCAGCGTGATGAATGTTGCCGGAGAAGTAAGCATGGACGCCAATTCCGAAAGCTTCATCCATGGCGTTTTGAGCCGATCCACTGGTCGCAGCTAACAAGGACAGACAAACACTCAGTGATAAAGTCAAGAACCGGTTCATCCGGTACCCCCCTCTCAAATCAAAAGCTTCCGAAGAGTCGGTCAATTCCACCCAAAACGTAGAACCATCCTAGTTCCGGCAGCCTGCCTCTGCAACCTGGTTTCTGGGTTACTGTCCGATTTCTACTGTCTCGCTAGAATGACGAAACAATTTTAGGGAAAATCATGCTGCAACTGCCCAAAGTACTGCTCTTTACAGCAATCACGTTTCTTTCCTGGGGAAGCTATGGCGTTCTCCTTCTTTATGGCAAAAACGCCATGGGAGAAAGTTCCCTGCGCCCGTTTGTTGCGGTCGGCGTAGCCTATTTCCTGATCGCTGTCATGGGGTCCGCCATCCTCATGTCAAGCAAGCGAGAAACTGGAAGATGGTCGATTTCCGGAATCTTTTTGTCCCTGTTCGCTGGAAGCGTTGGGGCACTGGGAGCCCTCGGCGTACTGTTGGCGTTGAAGTACGGCGGTAGTCCCACCTATGTCATGCCATTGGTTTTTGGAGGCGCTCCGGTGGTCAATACGCTGGTGACCAGCATTTTGGGGCGAACCTTCAATCAAATTTCCCCCAAGTTTATCGTTGGGCTATTGCTGGTTGCTCTCGGCGCTGTCGGTGTGATGGTCACCAAACCGTCGGCGGGGCCCAGCCACTCAGTATCTGCTTCGGCCATGTCCGAGGCCCCATCCGGCGGCGAAGCATCTTCCGAGCAAACTTTGGATTCAGCGAAGTCCATCTCGACAACTTCCCCCCAACCCAAAGTCGAAACCGACATGAGCAAAGTCGCTTTATCCATCATCATCGCCATCGTGTGCTGGGGGGGGTATGGCCCCTTCCTGCATATTGGTCAGATGCGCATGGGTGGCAGTCGATTGCGCCCCTTTTTCTGCGTCGGAATCGCCTACATGATTATCGCAGTGACGATTCCGCTCATTCTGTTAAGCGCTTCCGGAACGCCGGAACCCGGTAGTTGGGATTTGATTGGGTTTCTTTGGTCGCTTGCGGCGGGAGCGGCCGGTGCCATCGGCGCTCTAGGAATCATTTTCGCATTCACCTTCGGAGGCAAACCGATTTACGTGATGCCTTTGATTTTCGGATTCGCTCCGGTCATCAATACGCTGATTTCGATGACGTCCAGCCATACCTTTGGCCAGATCAACGTTTACTTTTTGTTAAGCATGATCGTTGTCATTGCCGGAGCGGTAGCGGTCCTTGTATTTGCGCCGAAATCCGCTCCACACGGTGCAAAGACCACCGGCAAGATCGACGCTGCCGCTCCCAAGAAATCAGAGCAAGAACCCAAGGTTGCCGAGACCTCTGCTGCAAACGAAAAGCGCATTCCATTCGAGCAGTCGAGCCAGCCTCGGACAGAAAGCAATGAGTAATCGCTGTGGGTGGGTGAACGAGTGTCCCACTGCGGGCATCTCGCAATAATTCCGTAGACTGAACCCATATTGATGCGCGAGCACTCTGCTTCGCAAACGGATGTCCACCAGCTGCTCGCCTCAGGAATGATGAATCGCGAATACTCGTCCGCAACGGACTGACCATCGGTTCCCGCAGCCTGAAATACTTTGTGTATCCAAGTGCGGATGGTGCCAGCCAAAAGTGCGGATGGTGCCAGCCATATTCCTGAGGTGTTTGGAATTCTGTGTCATGGGTGATGTTTGCTCGGAATTTCTTCTTCCCATACATTCAGCGAGAAACGAACTAAATCAGCATCAGGACAAAATTCCGGTCCATTTGTTCGACCAAAGTTGAGTCACGTTAAGCCAAATTCGAACGTCGGCGGCGGGTCAGCAAGGCTATCCCACCGATACCGAGCAGCATGAGGGCACTCGGTTCAGGGATGGCACTGAGTGTAATCGCAAAATCGTTTCCGGTTCCGATCCGGCCTAGCGAGTCGGTGCCGGTGAAGGCGTAATCGAACGAGTACGTCCAGTTGCTGGGCAGGCCGGTCACCAAGGCAAACTGCCCGAAGATCGGGTCTGCACCACCGTTGTCGATCAGCATGAAGGTGGTCGGCGCGAGCAGGGACGGGGCGTTGAGCAGGGAGAGGTTCAAGGTCGAGCCAAAGCCCGTTCCCAAGTCCACCGTACCGAGCACGCTCAGCAGGTCGGCATTGAATGTCGAACCTAAATCCATTTCGATCGACAGCACCGAGTTAAGTCCCCCGGTCGATTGCATCTCAAGTCCGCCGATGGTCAGCGTACCGATGCTGTTGCCAGGAGCGAGGGTGGCTCCCGGGCTGAGAATGACGTTTCCAGCAATGCGACCGGTGCCTCCAAGGGTGGCGGTCTCACCCGTGACAAGCACATCATTCAGACCGGTGCCGCTGGTGTTCGCAACCAATGACCCACCGTTGACGATCAGTGTGCCAACGGAGATCGTCGTGCCGCCGGTGTAGGTGTTATTGCCGGTGAGGATCAGGGTGCCCGGGCCGGTCTTGACCACGCGGGCTTGCCCGCTCAGGTCGTTGTTGATCGTCACCGCGCCGACGGTCGCGTGCCCGCCGCCCACTTGGAACGTAGCGGTCGGCCGGTTGAGATTCGCCACGGGCCCGCTTAGCGTGATCGCGGAGGTGGGCACCGAGTCGTTGTTGAAGATCACGTCCACGCTATCGACGAGAGCCGAGATCGAGGAAAACACACGTGTGTTGGGCAAGTCAAGCGCGCCGCCTCGATTGCTGATCCCGCCAACGCCGAAAAAGCTTGACTGGATATGGATCTCGTTGTTCAGAGTGAGCGGTGTCGCGCCGGTGTAGACCATGGTACCGCGGGAAATGTTAATCCGCCCGTTTCCGACCTGCGCAGGACTGTCAAAGAAGGTGCGCTCGTTGCCGATCGTGAACGTCGGCGAGCCGGTGACGGTTCCGGCGAGGGTGAAGTCGCCGTTTCCAACAAGTGCGTACAGGCCAGTTCCGCTGAGGTTCTGGGCGAAACCGCCCGGACCAAACGATACGCCGCCGTTGTTGATGATGTCGCTGGCATAGTCGCTGAAGTTGCCCGGGATGTTGAACTGAAGCGTTGCCCCGGAGTTGACGGTCAGCCCGCCGGAGTGCGTGACCGGGCCGGAAGCGACAACATTCGCGCCCGGGGCAATGTTTAGTGCGCCGCCGCCACTGATCGATCCGTTATGAATGAGCTCGATGCCAAGCGGGCCGTTGGCCAGGGTGGAGGTGGTACCTGTGCCCAGGATCATCGGGCGGTTGAGGACGGCATCATTGCTGGCAAGCGTGCCCCCATTCATAAACAGCGGGCCGCCGGGGGTGCCGAGTTGGCTGTCGCTTCTAATGACAAGCGTACCGGCGTCGATGCGGGTGTTGCCTTGTGTGTAGTTCGACCCGGCCAGGGTGAGCGTGCCGGTGCCGAACTTCCAGAACCCGCCGGTGCTGCCCGTGAGGGTGCCGGTGTGCGTGATGTCGTTGCCGTTGGTGTCGAGCACGCCGACGGCCCCGGAGCCGAGGACGAGGTTGCGGTTGAAGTCGGTGCTGGCGAAGTCGGTGCGGAGCACGCCGGAATTGAAGGTGACATTGCCGCTGCCGAGCGCGGCATTGGACGTGATGGCGAGTGTGCCGTTCCCGGTGATCGTGGTGCCGCTCTGATTGAGGGCTTGATCGAGAACCCAGGTTCCGGTGCCGCTTTTGGTCAGTGGGCCGTTGAAGTTGGTTCCTCCGGCGACTGCTGCGGTGAAGTTCTGGCTGCCCGAGTCGCCGGTCAGGGTCAGGGTGGAGGTGGGGCTGGGGGACGAACCAAAGTTCAACCCGCCGCTGATGGACGAACCCGCGTACAGTGTGGTATGCCCTATCCAATCATAGAAGACGCCGCCGGTGATGCTGCCGCCGCTGCGGTTGATGACAGTGCCGACGCCGTCTTGAAACTGGATGGCTCGCCCGGCAGTGCCTGAGTTAATCAGCCCGGAACCGCCGCTTCCCCCGGCGA
>JBBIUE010000025.1:50720-57439 GCA_037440405.1 Pirellula sp.
TATCGACCGTTCCGTGGAAAAAAAGGAACATCGCAGTACCGCCGTTGCCACCGTTGAAGTGGCCATCTGCACCGTCCCCGCCGCGGATGGTACCGGTGTTGACAAACACGCTAGTGCTACCCGACCGAACACCTTCTCCACCGTTGCCGCCGACATTGGATAGATTCAGGCTGGTAAAGCCCGCACCGCCAGTGATGGTGCCGGCATTATTGAACGTGCCCGTTCCCTGGTAGACAATTCCTCTCCCTCCGGTCCCACCCGTGGATCCGGTGTTTCCGCCGAGGCCCCCGGTGATGGTGCTGCCGGCTAGGGTTTGCAGCGAACCAGTCCCTTCCGTAACAACCGCAGTGCCGCCGATGCCGGTGACCGTGTCACCTTGTCTGGCGACGAGTTGCCCACCGCTGCCGAGGATCAGCGTGCCCGCGCTCACGGTCGTGCCGCCGGTGAAGGTGTTTGCCCCGGTGAGGGTGAGCGTGCCGGAGCCGGACTTGGTGAGCGTGACGATGTGGCTGGGCGCAGTAATCACCGATGAGATCGTGGCTGTGGCTCCGTTGGCGACGTTGAAGAACGGTTGAGTAGCGGCATCCGTGTTGATGATACTGAGCGTGCCCCCGCTGATCGTGGTCGTACCGGAAAGGAAGTCGATGCCCAGCAGGTTGACATCAATGACAGCGTTGATCGCCCCGGCATCGGAGAACTGAGCGATGGTATTTCCCGATGCGAAGTTCGGCCAAACGGTGCCCGTGCCGGTCCAGTTGGCGGAGGTGGTGTCCCAGTCGTTGTTGACGGCCCCAGTCCAGGTGTACGTGAGCTGCCCCAACGCCCCACCCGTCCCGGTCAGCGCGATCACACACGCCAACACAAACGCCGCTGTCCGACGACTTCGGAAAATCGCCCAGGAAAAAGGCAGAGCGGGTCGAACTCGACTGGTGTCCAGGGAGGATGGTTGATTAGTTATGGCGTTCATGTTGCTATCAATTGGAAATCTGATGGGTCATTCGGACTGAAAAAATTTCACCTTATGTTGAACAGCGAGAAACGGTTGCGAACAGCATCAAAAAAATTTGGCGTCTAAGAATCTGGGTAACCGTTCACGGTTCTCGGTCGATTTCCGTTCGTTTCCTTGAATTTGCAGTGTTTAACCGTCAGCCGCAGGCGTACGCGATTCGATCGCTGGGCAGTATTCTCCGCGTACGCCTGCGGCAGACGGCTAAACGACGACCTACCGTGAACGGGTACAACACTGGCAAAAGTCGCCCCTTCTCGTTGATCGCCGTTTTTTTGCTTAACTTGAGGTGCAGTGGTCCCGTCAGGGACGACATGTTGGTAGCAAACGGAGAACAGCCATGCGTAGACGAATCGCTGCCAGCATCCCCAGTCCCGTTAGGGACGAGATATCGGTAGCAAACGAAAAGCGGCCGAGTTTTTGTCCGCCCCATCAGGGTCGAGATCGTAGAAAATGGCATTCCCGTCGTGCAAGCTTGGTTTCTTTCCTCAACGGGCTAAACTTTCCTGAATTCAACCTAAACGACTCCTTAATTTTCCAATCTCCCCACGATCTTGGAGTTGCCGAGTTGGTTTATTATTGATTGTATGGACGCAGCAATTGAATGAGGGTACTACTGGAGCAGTCCTTCGCGGATTCGCTACGGATTCGACGGATCTATCGTTCCAAACAGCGGCATTGCCGTTCGTCCCTACACGCATATTGAATTGTTCGTTTTCAGACGCATTTGCAGAATGTACCTGATGGATGTCTGACTCAAATCAACAATCTGACAACCTGGATGACTTCCCGACTAATGGTGTTGAGCCGGTTTACGATTTCGATTTTCATGTTGGCCTGACCTCGGATGAACTTTTTTCATTTATCTATCCCCGTTTGCGTGCTATTGCTCAGCAGCAAATGAATGCCGAGCGGCCCAATCATGCCCTTACGGCGACCGCACTGGTTCACGAAGTCTACTTAAAGCTGGTCGGCCCGCGACGAATTTCCTGGCAGAATCGCACCCATTTTTATGCGGCTGCTGTCGAAGCAATGAGGAGAATCTTGCTAGACTATGCGAAGGCCCGCCATCGCCAGAAGCGCGGGCAGGGGAAACGAATCGTTTCGCTTGAAGAATTGAATCAACCCCAGATGGATTGTCTAAAATTTGTTGGAGATGACAATTTTTTTGCCTTGGATGAAGCCATTTGTCGCTTAAGGGAGCAGGACGCGCGAATGGCAGAAGTGGTCAGGCTCCGTTGGTTCGTGGGACTGACCGTTGCCGAGACTGCACAAGTGCTCGACATCTCCGAACGAACTGTCAAGAACGACTGGAGTTTTGCCAAAGCATGGCTCGCGCGAGAACTTGACGTCGAAAACAAATGAAGGGCATTTCATTATGGATCATCAGCGTTGGGAACGGATTAAGACGATATTCCAAGCGGCTTTAGGTTGTGCCGATATCGAGCAGCAGTCCATACTACTCGATCGCGAATGCGATGGTGACTCCGAGCTGCGGCGCGAAATTGAATCGCTGTTGGCAGCCGGCCATGCCGAACTTATCGAAACCGGCGAAGGCGCGCGAGCGGTTGCAGGACTGGAGTCAACCATCAACCAGCCACCCGTCAGCGAACAACCCGGCCAGCGAATCGGCAACTACAAACTTCTTGAATTGATCGACGAAGGGGGGATGGGGTCGGTTTGGATCGCGGAGCAAACAGAACCGGTCCGGCGAAAAGTAGCACTGAAACTAATCAAGCCCGGCATGGATAGTCGGCAGGTGTTGGCACGTTTTGAAGCCGAGCGACAGGCTCTGGCGATGATGGATCACCCGAATATCGCCAAAGTGTTCGATGCCGGTTTGACTGACGAGCAGCGTCCCTACTTCGTCATGGAGTACATCAAAGGTTTGCCTTTCATCAAGTTCTGCGATGATTCCCGACTTTGCATCGAAGATCGCCTGAAGCTGTTTGTTCAAATCTGTCAGGCTGTCCATCACGCACATCAAAAAGGAATTATCCATCGCGATTTGAAGCCGAACAATATCTTGATTGCACTTTACGATGGCCAACCGGTACCGAAAGTCATCGACTTCGGATTGGCCAAAGCACTGTATCAACCGCTAACAGAACGGACACTCCACACGGGACATGAAACCGTGCTAGGGACACCGCTGTACATGAGTCCGGAACAGGCAGAGTTGAACAATCTGGATATCGACACGCGATCCGATATCTATTCGTTGGGCGTATTGTTGTATGAACTGCTGACGGGTTCGACACCATTGGAACAACAGCGGTTCAGACAAGCCGCCTGGGCAGAAGTCCTACGAGTCATCAAGGAAGAAGAGCCTGCCAAACCGAGCCTGAAACTTAACAGTTCCGGGAGCTTGCCGTCCATCGCCGCCGCACGGCAGACAGAGCCGACCAAATTGTCGAAAGTAGTTCAAGGCGATCTGGACTGGATCGTGATGAAGGCATTGGAAAAAGATCGCACACGGCGATACGAGACAGCCACCGGATTCGCCCAAGACATCCAACGCTACCTGCGCAACGAAGCGGTCGAAGCCTGTCCGCCATCGATGGCGTATCGATTGCGGAAATTCGTGCGCAAAAACAAGTCGAAAGTCATGGCCACAAGTGCGATCACCGCCGTCTTGATCTTGGGTATCATCGGCACAGGCATCGGTATGATGATTGCCGACCAAAATCGCCGCGATGCCGAGCGAGCTCGAAATGCGGAAAGACTGGCGGACGAGGAATCCCTTAAACAAACCGACCTTGCTGCTCAGCGTGCGGCGCAGATCGAATGGCAATCCTATGTCTCCAACGTTCGGATGGCCGGAGCAGCGATGAATCTTCGACAATTTCATCGAGTACGAGAATGTCTTGATAACTGTCCCAAGAAACATCGCAATTGGGAATGGCGGTGGCTGAATGCAAGAGCTGACTCCAGCCTCTTAACACTCAGCGGACATGCCGCTGCGGTCGATTTTGTTGAATTTGGTTCTGAAGGAAGTTGGATCGCAACCGCTTCAGGTGACAATACGGTCCGAATCTGGAATGCTGAGAATGGTCAAATTGTGTCGACGATTGAGGGGGACACTCACCAGTTCAATTCCGTGTCGTTCAGCCCTGACCGAAAACGAGTCGTTACCACCTCACCAGACGGTATCGCGCGAGTCTGGGACATCTACGTGGGGAATTGATCAGACAAATTCCGGAAGGAATTCTTAACGTACCAACATTGGACAACCGCGACGGAGTTGCCTTAGCCGTTGAGTTCGATGAATCCTCGGTGACTACGACTATCCGTTCTGCATCGTACAGCCCGGACGGTTCGAGAATCGTCACGACTACCTATTATCCCACAGCACAAATTTGGGATGCCAAGGACGGCGGGTTGATTGCAACGCTCGACGCTACACAACTGGAGGGATACGGCCAAAGTTTCGAATCGGTGTTCTTCAGCCCCAACGGGAGCCTGCTCGTCACGGTTTGTGACCGCAAAGCTGGAATTTGGAATGTCGACACCGGGGCATTGATCGCGGAAATCGCCAACGATACCCAACAAATCAGGTCGGCCGTTTTCAGTCCAGACAGCAGCCAAATCGTCACAGCATTCAGTGACGATCCCAAAACGCAAATCTGGAATGCCAATGACGGTGCATTGATCGCCGAACTCGATGGGCCTGAAGCCGTTGAATCCGTAGCCTTCAGTCCGGATGGTGCGAGAATCGTTACGACTTACCGACACCATGTCGCGCGAATTTGGAATGCCGACGATGGAACTCTGATTGCAGACCTTCAAGGACATACCGGCTGGGTATCTGCAAAATTCAGTCCCGACGGGAGTCGCGTCGTCACTTGGGCTGGGGATGAATCTGCGAGGGTCTGGAATGCGGAAAATGGTCAATATGTGAGGGAACTCAAAGGACACTATCGCGGAGTTTCAGCCGCAGCATTCAGTGCCGATGGCGCCAGAATCGTCACGGCATCCGGAGACAGTACCGCGAGGGTCTGGACGTCCGAACCTGGCACTCTTTTGATTGAGCTGAGAGGACATACCAATGCGATTCTCTCCGCGTCGTTCAGCCCTGATGGCACGCGAATTGTAACGGCGTCACACGACTGCACCGCTCGAGTTTGGGATGCCGAACCCCCTCCAACGAAGGCGATTCTTGGGTCGCATTCGTCCGATGTTAAGGCATTGTGTTTTAGCCCCGACGGCCTACAAGTCGTGACGAGCTCGCTAAACCAAGCGCAAATCCGATCTGTTGATACTGGCGAATTGGTTATTGCACCTAATGGACATTCCGACAGTATTAATGCAGCCTGTTTCAGCCCGGACGGTTCAAGGATTGTCACGGCTTCAAAGGACAACACGGCGCGAGTCTGGGACGCCAAATATGGAACTCAGTTGGTCGAACTCAAAGGGCTTACTGCAAACGTACTATCCGCGATGTTCAGTCCTGACGGAAGTCGAATTATCACGGCATCCTGGGATCGCTCGATTCGGACCTGGGATGCGGAAACGGGCAAGCAGGTAAAGAATCTCGACTTGGGTTCCGTTGGAGTTTCTTTCTGCGCGTTCAGTCCTGATGGGAAAAGGCTGATCGCATCCGGAGAAGAGATTGCAGGAATCTGGAATGTTGAAAGTGGCCACATGCTGGTGCAACTCGACGGACATTCTGGCTTTATTCGTTTCGCGTCTTTCAGCCCTGATGGAAAGCGGATCGTAACGGCGTCGCTGGGCACGAAGGCACAGGTGTGGGATGCTCAAAGCGGTCGACTGCTGACTGAAATCAACGAAGGTGGGGTCTCTGCGTCATTCAACTCTGACGGCACTCGGATCGTTACGGCGGACGGAGGCGGTGCAGTTCGATTTTGGGATTCTGGCACCGGTGACCTAGTCGCAGAACTTCAGGGACACTCTGCGTCAGTTCTTTCCGCGATATTCAGTCCAGACGGGACGCGGCTAGTCACTTCTTCGTATGATACAAGCGTTCGCGTTTGGGACAGCCTATCCTACGGCGAACGTCGATCACAAACTCTCGTAAGCCGCCAACCGCAGCCAAAATAATTCCTACAAATGGAAGCGATTGTGGTATCATTTCTTTGCCAACCCTGTGTTTCGCCCTATGCCAGCTTGACTGGCATGAACGCAAGTTTGCCAAGCTAGGATCGTCAGTTGGTGCCAGCCATCGTTGTTTGTCCTCGCGGTATTTCATTCGGTGACATTCGATGGCTGACAAACACGGATGCAAAGCTCGGTCTTGAATCGTCGCTCGGACCTCGAAGCAGACGACGGAAACTCTAAGGTGGAATGGCCCCTTCCCCTCCCCATCCATTCCCCGGGGCAGGACGTTCTTTGATCAGCCAAGGTTGTTGGTCGTTTGATTGCTCACTCTGTAACGCCGTCGATCAAGACTTGGCACGCGAGATTTAGTTAATGCCCCTGCATGTCGGCAATTCGTCATGGGAGTCGTCGTTGTCGAGGGGCAGGTGCCTGCGATTGTTTGAGATTTTCAAAATAATTGCTAAACAAGGTTTTGCGTTCTCTAATCGTTGACTTGCGTAGTAGCTGCGAAGGCGAGTCTTTAAGCAAAGTTATTGATCTTCGGCTTGATTCGGTATGGGCAGTAGAAGAGAAAACTTTTGGAGCAGCAACGTTTATGGCGGGGCGGATGTTCATCTCAATTGCGACAGGATTCGAGTCTAGCGTCGTCAAAAAC
>JBBIUE010000026.1:0-11077 GCA_037440405.1 Pirellula sp.
GCTGTTGGAGTATATTCCTCGACCCGATGTTCTGAGTTATCGATGGCGACGATCATCCAAGGCTTAATTTTCGCTCCATCAATCATTTGCTGCATCGTCTCGTCCGCTTGCCATTCGACTCCAAAAGCAGCATGCGAGCGGTCAAAAACATTCTGCCCATCCAACATGTACAGAACACCGGAGCGCTGATCGACACGTTTCTCGTAATCGGGCGGCAACCACACTGTGACTCTGCGAGGTGATTTTAGAAATGGCGAATCGACTTCCAGTACCTTCATGTTGCCAGTCGCGGTCGATGCTGGAACGATCTGGGAGTCAGCCCAGCTTTGAACTTCGCAGCGGAAGACAAGATCGCTTCGAACCTCGATCCGTCGATTCGCGATTTCTTTACCGAGATCATCCTTTTCCACGTTCCGCCAAGATCCACGCGTGAATTTGAACTCGATTTCTTTCCCGATCGGAAGCCGCAACTCGATTTGAAAAATTCCATCCTCCCTTCGCTGCAACGAACGATGATCCGGTTTCCATGCGCCGAGTTCCGCCATGTTGCCAGCAATGTATACCTGGGAATCAACCGGCGTCGCTTCTGGCACTTGAACTTCGATTCGAACGGATGCAATATCGTCCTGCGCGGCGATGAGCGACCGCCCGAAAGGAGCCATTGCCGCGAACGACGCCATTGCAGCACTGACAGCAATGAGGAGCTTGACCGGATGAAGATTTATTCGATGGCTGGGCAAACACATTTTGAAATAGACCTACTTCGAATCTGAGGGTTGAAACCGGATGCGAGTCCACAAGCTCGGATCGTGCACATAGTCAAATTCGTTTCCATACATCCACGATTGTTCGCCCAAATCTGGGTCATAGGCTTTCACGAAAAACGAAGCGTTAGGAAATTCCCGAGGTGCGTACCCAGTCAAAGCAGCTGAAGGGAAATCTACCAATACTCGATATCCTGCTGGTGATCGTTCGATCCTCGCCGAAAGCTTAATATCATCGATGGGTTTGGGGAATTCTCGTGCTCTCGATATAGGTTCGAGCTCAACTTGGGGTACCCATTGTCCAGCTGTTTTTGACGCCAATCGGAGTCGAAAACAATGACAATATCGAGTAGCTCGATGAATGTTCGGACTTCCCCGCACATCCAACCAAAGCCGCAGAAGATCGATTGGCGGTCGTACTCGCTCCGTCAGGATCGTCGGATGGGGATGCTGGACCTCGACCTGAAAATAGATTCCGTCATCGCTCCACGCCATTGCAAATTCCGCCCAGAACGAGAGTCCGTCGATTCCGCCAAGCTTCGGGAGGGTAAACTGATTCGGAAGTCTCCCATGCTCACCGATGTCTCGTCTCCGCGCGGACAAAACCGAGACTTCAGTTGGGAAGAGCAGACCCGGTGGAACCAGATGGGATGGCATGCTTGGTAATTGTCTCCTGAATGAAGGTTACTTGTGTAAAGCCAAAGTATAAATCGATTTCTCGCGCGCGGAGGAAAATACGGTTGATCCAGGATGCTTTACCTTTGGACGAGCACAGGTTCTGGAGCAACAGCTCGAAACCAACGACCCGAATATTCAGCGAAGTTTCGTTTGTAACTTACGCTCGGGGGTGGTTCCGTCTCCTGCGGTTTGGGCTTGCTCCTCGCTTACAGTTGGGGCCGTTCCCTCCCTCACATTGCGGTCTCGATTCTCGCTTGGATTTCGAGTGGGAAAATGTTTGTTGGCTCATTGCTTCAGCGCCTCACCTTACGAGGCGATGAAATCGACGATTGCCAGGCACTCAGAAAAACTCGGAACGCCTCCAAATCGGCGTCGCAGATACTAGTCCATGCAATGACTAGCTCCGTTTGCCCCAGCTCATTCATTCCTAGTCTTGCAGCTTTTCCGAAAGCCCTAATTCCGCGTCTGACCAAAGTGCTGGGTGCGCCCAACACTTCGATTTCAATTCTGTCGAAAAGTTTCGAGTTGATACGAATCGAAGCGGAACGTGCTGTCATTGGACGATTCATGAAAGCGGGCTGCCACTCCCATGCTCCTTTGGGCATCTCGGTTTCAATCAGCTCGATCAGTAATCTTAAGTCGGCAGGCTTCCAAGTCGGAGTGCGTTCAAACCCTTCTTCCGAAAGATGCCACTGTTGGTCATAGTTCGAGCGCCGAGCAGCCAAGGACGCGACTCGTTCAGCATTCTTGCGTGACGAGGCTGCGGACCCGTTTTGACCTGCAGGAGGAACTGGTTTCTTTCGGCTCGCCTTCTTGTCGGCCGATATTGCGGATAGCGCAAGGGTACCGCCTAGCTCATTCGCGAACGCTTCTGCGCATCGATCGAACAGGGACCAAAACTCTGGCCGATCGATTTCATCAAGGTTGTTCAATCGCATTTCGATTTCGCTGAAACCGGACGCATGTCGTATCTTCAGTCGAGCATCATTTCCATAGGCGTGAACGTCTTCGAGCTGGTTCAGCGTCGGCAGGTCGACGATCCGTTCCCAATCCGTTTTCACGACGGCATGTCGAGGGGCTCGAAGCTTGACCTTGAGCAGCCACGTTTCCGAAGTGAAGGCATGCATGAACCATCCATCTTTTTTCTTGGGGCCTGATACTTCTACAACGCTCCGTGAATTCCAATTGATGGGCGCGAACCATCCGTAGCTCTCGATGCGATCGACGATGGACTGAATGAGCTTTCGGTCCCAGCGAATCGGCTTCCCTTTCCGGTCGACCGACTCTTGGAGGTGCCACCCGCGACCGTCGGCCTCCCATGGAGCTAACGATTGTTTTGCCACTTCGCGAATGGTCAAATCGCCTGGGCGAGGCTCTTCAAGCTCATAGCGACTCTGCTTCTTCCGCTCCTCCTTCGGGCTTTCTGAAAGCACGGAGGCCAATGCTTCTCCCGTGTACGATCTCAAGGTGCCGTTTTCCCTGCTAAAAGAGCTCGCTTTCAACGAACGTTTGGGATCTCCGCGACGAACTGCGACGGACGGATGCGATCGCGCGTAGGCGACGACATCCTCAGGGGTGCCGACTGCAACGACTTGGCCGCCATTCCAACCTGCTTCCGGTCCCAGGTCGACCATCCAATCGGCTGTCTTGATGACATCCAGGTTATGTTCGATGACCAAGACGGTATTTCCCGCGTCGACTAATCGATGAAGAACATTCAGCAGGTTCGCGATATCGTCGAAGTGAAGTCCCGTCGTCGGTTCATCGAGAAGATAGAAGGTCTGACCGGTATTGGGGCGAGCGAGCTCTGCTGCCAATCGCACCCTCTGAGCTTCGCCGCCGCTCAAAGTCGGTGCGGATTGACCAAGAGCAAGGTAATCCAGTCCCACGTCGCACAATGTTCGAAGAATCCTTCGTATTTTCGGAAAGTTTTCGAACAGTTCTAACGCTTCGCGAACGGACATCGTCAGCACATCATGGATGGATTTGCCTTTGAATTGCACGGAAAGGGTTTCTTCGGTGTAGCGGCGTCCGTGGCACGCATCGCAATCGACCCAGACGTCGGCGAGGAAGTGCATTTCGACTTTCATCTGGCCATTCCCCTCACACTTTTCGCAACGTCCGCCAGGGACATTGGTCGAGAACTGTCGCTGGGTATAGCCGCGAATGCGAGCGTCCGGCAACTGCGCGTACAGCTGACGGATGAGTTCGAACAGACCGGTGTAGGTGGCCGGATTGGATGACGGCGAATTACCCAATGCAGATTGATCGACACGAACGACCTTTTCTATGTAGTGCAGACCTTCGATGGCGGAATATCGTCGATCCGCTTCGGAGCGACCTTCCAGCTTTCCTGTCAGAGCTGGAAAAAGGACTTCGTTCACGAGACTACTCTTGCCGCTGCCGCTGGGGCCCGTAACGGCGATGAAAGTTCCCAGCGGAAACGAAACATCGATACTGCGTAGAGTGTTAGCACGCGCGCCCCGGATGCTCAGCCACCGCTGATCGCATCCATCCTCCTGCCGCTTTCGAGCTTGCCCCGACGAACTGTTTGCTATACGCCTCTGAGTCGGTACAGGGATGGCTTTGGTCCCAGTCAGGTAAGGGACAGTCACAGAATGCTTTGATCTCGCTAAGGTTTTGACTGGACCGTGAGCGACGATCTGACCGCCGAGCTTTCCTGCTCGCGGACCAAAATCGCAAAGTTCATCGCTGGCTGCGATAACTTCGCGGTCATGTTCGACGACCACGAGCGTATTTCCCAAATCGCGCAGTCGGTGCAATGCACGAATCAGACGTTGATTGTCTCTTGGATGCAAGCCGATCGTTGGTTCATCGAGAACGTAGAGAACACCGCACAACCCGCTACCGAGTTGACGGGCGAGTCGAATGCGCTGCGACTCACCACCACTTAACGTTTTCGCCTGGCGTCCCAAGGAAAGATAATCCAAACCGATGTCGCAAAGAAACTCCAATCGACTCATCACTTCCTTCAGCAGCTCTCCCGCGATCATCTTTTCACGGCGGTTCAATTTCCAGCTTCGAAGGTTCGCCAAGAGTCGACTCAAGGGTTCATTCAGCATTTCGCCGATGGTCATTCCTCGAAACCGCGTTCTCGCAGCTTCTGGGCGAATGCGTGACCCGCCACAAGCCGAACACTCCACTTCATCCACGAAGGAAGCAAGCTGGCTCCGGAGCGAAGGACTTAACCGAGCGGCGATATCGAGGGAAGGATAGATACCACGATACTGGAAACGGAAAACTTGATCGCCCATGTTTGCTTCGTACCAACGGTCTCCCGTGCCGTAGAGGAGCATCTGGCGCTGATGCGCTGGAAGCTCGGCAAACACCGTATCCGTGCAGATCGAATGGGCTTCACAAAACGACGTCAGATAAGCAGCCCCAACCGGAGTCTCCACCGAAGGCCATAGCAATAAACCTCCTTGACGAATCGATTTCGAAAAGTCGATCAATGCTGCGGGATCGGTCCCGAGCTGCGTACCCAATCCCTGACATGAGGGACACCAGCCGAGAGGCGAATTGAAAGAAAAACTGTGAGGAGTCACCGCTTGGAACGAAATTCCGCACTCGTGGCAGGCAAGAAAGAGACTGTAGGATTTTTCTTCCCACAGAGGTTCAACTCGGCCATCGTCTTGAATGGCGATCTGCATCAAACCTTCGCCAAGCTGTAGGGCTTGCGCTACGCTTTCGGTTAACCTCGTGACATCCCGCGCGTCAACAGTCCAGCGATCAATGACTACTTGGATTCTGTGTTGAGCCGTTCGCGATAGCTGAGGCAGCCGGTTGAGAGAATAGGTCATTCCGTCGATTCGAACTCGCGTGTAGCCACCCTTTTTCAGTTGGCTCAATCGATCTCCAATGTTTTCGGTACGTTCAATCGCGAGATTGGCAAGCACCAAAAGCTTTTCACCAGGACGGCGACTTCGAATGGCATCAACGATCTGATCGATGGTTTGCGTTCCTACTGGACGGTCGCATTGCGTACAGTGCATTTGACCGAGTCGCGCCATGAGCAGTCGAAGATAGTCGTAGATTTCTGTGATCGTGCCGACGGTACTGCGAGGAGAATGGCCGAGACTCCGTTGCTCGAGTGCGATGGCGGGCGAGAGTCCCGAAACTCGCTCGACAACGGGCTTCGGCATCTGCCCGATAAATTGACGCGCATACGCACTGAGGCTCTCGACATATCTGCGCTGACCTTCCGCGTAAATGGTGTCCATGGCGAGTGAGGTTTTCCCACTGCCGCTCGGACCGCAGAAGACGGTCATGGCACCAAGCGGAAATTGTGCATGAAGGTCCTGCAAGTTGTGCTGCCGGGCTCCGTGAACTTCCAAATGCGAAAGGGGAGTAGGGAGTTTTCGTTTCTTGAGCGATGCCTCGACGGTGTTCTTGGCGGAGCGACCGCGCTTCAATGTCCTTGAAACACTTATCTTGGCCGCCCTCGATGCGAAGTATTTCTTTAATGCCACTCCGGTGTGCGAATGAGGGTTCAATGCCACCTCTTCTGGCGTACCCGTGGCGATGATGCGACCTCCGCCAGCCCCCCCCTCAGGGCCCAAATCGATGATCCAGTCGGCTGCCTGAACAATGTCAAGGTTGTGTTCGATGACGATAACGGTGTTGCCCAGGTCGACTAAACTTTGAAGCACCTTTAACAGCATCGAAACATCGGCGAAATGGAGCCCAGTCGTCGGCTCGTCAAGTACATACAGCGTTCGGCCGGTGCTTCGCCGTGAGAGTTCTTTTGCTAATTTGATCCGTTGAGCCTCACCTCCAGATAACGTGGGTGAAGGTTGGCCAAGTTTGATGTAGTCGAGGCCGACGTCATGCAACGTTTGTAGCTTTTCGCGAATCTTCGGGAGTTCCGAAAAATGCTTCAACGCTTGCTGGACGTCCATGTCGAGGCAATCCGCAATGGTCTTCTCCTTGAACTGGACTTGAAGCGTCTCGCGGTTGTAGCGGCTGCCTTGGCAGACAGGGCAGGTGCCCCACACATCGGCCAAGAACTCCATGTCCAGTCGAGTCGCGCCATTGCCTTCGCAAGCAGAGCAACGGCCCTCCGGAGTATTGAAACTAAATCGCCCAGGCCTAAAACCACGGACCTTCGCATCGGGAAGCTGTGAAAAAAGATCGCGGATTTCATCGAACAATTTGATGTAGGTAGCCGGATTGCTTCTCGGTGTGCGTCCAATGGGGCTTTGATCAATATCGATGATCTTGTCGATCTGTTCGACTCCCTCGATCCGCTCATGGGGGCCTGCTACTGACTCAGCTCCGTGGAGCAAGTGGCGGAGGACCGGTGTCAAAATGTCGGTGACGAGTGAACTCTTGCCACTTCCACTGACGCCCGTCACGCAAATGAAATTGCCAAGTGGAAACGCGACGTCGAGGTCTCGGAGGTTGTTGTGGCTAGCCTTGTGGATTTTGAGCCAACCGGCTGACTGCGATCGTCGCTGATCCGGTTGCGGTACGACGAGTCGCCCGCTGAGATAGCCTCCGGTGAGACTCTCTTGCGATGAGAGAATATCGGACACGCTTCCCTGCGCCACGATGTTACCTCCGCGAACTCCAGGACCGGGTCCGAAATCAACGAGCTGATCTGCCGCGTGCATCGTATCTTCATCGTGCTCAACGACGATCAGCGTGTTTCCGAGGTCGCGCAAGCGCTTGAGCGACTCGAGCAATCGATCATTATCTCGGGGATGGAGCCCGATCGACGGCTCGTCGAGCACGTACAATACTCCAACCAGCCCGGCCCCAATTTGGCTCGCCAGCCGAATCCGCTGAGATTCGCCCCCTGAAAGTGAGGGAGCCGGACGGGCTAACGTCAAGTAACCCAGCCCAACATCGAGAAGAAACTGCAAACGTGAACAAATCTCCTGCAGTGCCTGGCCGGCGATGGTGCGCTGCGAATCGTTCAGTTCGAGCGTTTGAAAAAACTGAAGACAGTCCTCCAGCGGTAACTCGCTTGCTTCCGGCAGCGAGCGAAACGGTTTCGAGCGAAATTTCGCGTGCGTGCTGCGAACGCGGATCGAACGAGCCTGAGCGTTGAGCCTCTGCCCATGACACTCTTCGCACGGCAGCGTCACCATATACTTCTCGAGTACGCGACGGTACATCGGATTTCGTGAATTGTTCCATTGCTGCAGAAATTGCGGAATCAGGCCAACAAACGTGCCTCCGAATTTGATCGGTCGAGAACCGGATCGCCAGGTATAAGTGATGTGCTGGTCTCCGGTTCCATGGAGCCATGCTCGCTGGTATTGGGCATCCAGTTGATTCCAAGGAGTGCCCAGAAGCGTGCCGGGCTTTAGATCGTTCCTGCGTTCGATGGAGGCCGCGACACCCTGCAGTTGCCGACGCTGCCATCGGCTCATGGAAGTGAGTTTGCCGAGCAATGCAATCGCGCCGGACTGTACGGATTTGCTCGGATCAGGAATCAACAACAGGGGATCAAACGTGAAGAGGTAGCCCAATCCACGACAGGACGTACACATGCCCAACGGACTGTTGAAACTCATCAACTGTGGACTGGGGGGGGCGAACGACAGCCCGCACTTCGGACAAGAAAAATCGGTGGAAAGGACGAGTTCAGAGTTCGAACTAGCCCTCGATTTGATCTCGCGAGGCTGACTTGAAGCAGGCCGATCCAGTGGAACAATCATCACCGTTCCTTGGCCTAATCGGATCGCGGACTCGACGGCCTCGGCAATCCTTTGTCGAGACGCGGTCGCTACATCAACACGGTCGAGAACGACTTCAATAAAATGATGCAGTTGCCGTTCGAGTGCCGGAACCTCCGCCAACGGATGGATGGTGCCGTCCACTCGGACGCGCGAATATCCTTGCTTTCTCAGATCGTCAAACAAATCGCGATACTCGCCTTTTTGTCGACGGACGAGCGGCGCGAGAATCGCATAGGAATCACTTTTCGCTAACGACTGAATGCGACCAATGATCTGATCGCGAGTTTGGGCGGCAATTGGAACATCGCATTTCGGACAGAAACCGGTTCCCACACGTGCATACAGCACTCGCAGAAAATCCTGTATCTCCGTAACGGTTCCAACGGTGCTTCGAGGATTCGATCCGGAGGACTTTTGACTGATCGAAATCGACGGCGACAACCCAGCGACGAAATCGACGTTTGGTTTAGGCAGTTGACCAATAAACTGCCGCGCATAGCTGGACAAACTCTCTAGGTATCGACGCTGACCTTCTGCGTAGAGCGTATCAAAAGCCAGCGAGCTTTTGCCGCTCCCACTGACTCCGGTAAAGCAAACCATTTGGCCATGAGGCAACGTCAGATCGACCGACTGGAGATTATGCTCGCGGGCACCGCGGACGATGATCTCGCGGTCGGACAGCGGGTGCATGAAACGCCTCAGCAGTCTGCGATCTGATAAGCTCGAGAACGGAATAGGAATTCCGTCAGATTGCCCTCATGCGGCTGCAACCAGTTCAGACGATTGGTTGGAATGGCTCCAATGTTCAAGCGATCGATGTGAACTGCATTGGTGAGCTGATCGATCCAGGCTTCATCGCGCGTCAATGCAGTGCAAACCAACGTGGTTCCGATCGATTTAATCATGTCTGCTTGCGAACAGCGAACGACCGGTGCAAACGGAAACATGTATTCCTTCTTAGCGATCGCGAGCTGAGGAGAATCCGCATGGGCGATGACTGGTCGCAGAAAAGCGCATCGTTCGCGCTCTACCAGACGCGGACCATAGTCGGCGGTACAATCCGTAACGCCGAATTCAGATAAATCTTGTTGTACCATCGACCACGTGCCGACGGCCATTTGTGGATTCACAAAGGCGGCAAGCGCGGCCTCCGGATCCGACGCTGGCTTAATGTCGATTGGTCCAAGCCGCTCTGCGAGCGCTTGCGCGATCTCTTTCGTGTGACGCGAAGCCCAGATGCCCGAGCAGTTGATGCAGCTCCTCCCCGAATTGCTCAAAATGCTTTCGACCATGAGATCGAGATATTTCGGCCATTCGTCGACGAGATCGTCTCCGATCAAAATCTTTGAGAAGCCCGGACCGTGGACTTGGACACGCGGATTTCCCGCGTGCTGATCGATGGTCTGCTGGCTGCCAAAAATCATGGCACGAGGAGAGCGAGCGAGGATCGTTCCACCGACATCGTGACCACCGGGATAAAGGCAGAATGCTTCGGACGGTACGCCAGCCGCGATGAACGCTGAAATCATCCGATAGGGAGTCCAAGGCTCCTGCGAGCCAGGTTTCAGCACCAAGCCAACTTGCAGCGGCACCGCAGGCAGCCATAGCGTGTGAACACCCGGCGAATTGTTGGGGAGAACCGCACCGAGGACGGGAGATTGCGCCTGGTAGCTCACTGTAACACCTCGTCCTTCTTCGCCGTACCCTCGACTCAAAATATCGAGCGAGAGGCCGCGAGTCAAAGCGTCGAGAATCCGGTCCACATTGCTCAGCACGAACGAATTCTTTTTCATGTTCGATCGGCACATGTGCTCGGGCAGCCCCGTGCTCGCGGACTGTGCATGAACGAACTCCGCTGGAGACTGAGTGCCGTCTCCCATGGGAAGCACGGATGATTCAAATAGCTCCGCTGCTTTTTTGCAGGCTTCAAGCAGGGCTGTTGTGCCGAAACGACGAAGAGCTGACCGGGCTTGCTCCATCTTCCGCAAGTCCATTTGGACCATGCCGCCATTGACTTGCCCGATCTTGGCAATCGCCTCACCCGTCTCGAAGTGAAACACGTCTTGCGTCTCGAGCGACGCATAAGACTTGCCCCAACGAAGTGGGTGAAGTGTTAAAACCGAAGAAGAATTGGAAACGCGGGATTCCGACGTCGACAAATTGATCGTACTCAATAGACACCTACCGTGGTTGAAGATGCAAGGGCTCGATAGGGACGTACACCACTGATGCCATCCCAGGGATACTTGATATAGGGTTCTTCGCGCTCTCCTTCATCTCGTTCGAGGAAACCCGGAACAAAGAACTCTTTCGTCATCGTGTACAACTTGACTCGCCCAGTCTCGCCGTACCCAACCACTTTGGTGTGATCGTCGAAGTCGACAACTTCGATCGCCGCGCGAGGTTGCGGAGCGTAATAAGTTATCTTGTAGCCGTCTTGTGGCCCAATTGGTTTACTACAGGCTAAACCCATGAGCGTATTCCCGTAGGTCGGCGTCATGTAAACGCCACTTACTTCGGTCGGTCCACCGAGCAACTCTTCAACGGCGAACCGGGTCCATTGAGGTGTGAACTCCGTGCCGCCAGAAAAAATTCCGGTGATTCCGCATTCTTGAATACTCGTTCCCTTCTCCGCAAGACCGTACGCCAGAGCTTCAAGTAACTTCGGCGTCGTGAACATGCACTTGATCTCGTGTCCCGCTTCCAGAATCGTGATTGCCTGATCGATGCAATGCTTTTTGTATGCTTCGAGATGTTCCATCCACCCCTTTTTGATCAGCTTAATCACCCAACGAGGGTCCAAATCGATGCAAAATGATATTCCACCTCGATACTGGGCTAAGTGCTCGATGGCCAAGCGAAGTCGCCTGGGGCCGGAGGGACCAAGCATCAACCAATTCGAGCCCCTCGGAAAATACTCGTCCGGCA
>JBBIUE010000026.1:11087-55788 GCA_037440405.1 Pirellula sp.
TTTCGTAATCGATGCGAAAGTCGTCTACGACAACCCGTGTTTTTGGAGTTCCCGTAGTTCCACCGGTCTCAAATACGTAGATGGGCCGGTTCTCATATGCCTTAGGGACCCAACGACGCACAGGTCCCCCACGCAGCCAATCGTCTTCAAACAAAGGAAATTTCTTCAAATCTTCGAACGTCCGAACCTCTTTCAACGGATCGAACTTCAACTCCCTCTTCTTTTGAAGCCAAAATGGACAGCCCGTTGATTCATGAAAATGCCACTGAACCGTCTCGTATACGTGCTGATCCAGTTTTTCTTTGGCTGAAAGCTTCTCGTTTGTGTCTGCTTGTACAGTGGTTGTCATTGCTTCCCAGTGCTCTGGTTGACTTGCTGAAGAATTGAAGTGTTCGTAACGGAGGCATTATAGCTATCCGCAAATTTCAGCGAAGCCAACGTGCGTTTCTGAGGCCAGACCCACCCAAACGAGGCAGAGCATTAGCGATCGGTTTAATTTACTACCTTTGGGTGGAGCTTGAGTTTTAGGTTAAATCTTCCGAGATTGCTATCAACTTATTGACTTCTTCCCGACCACCAGTAAGCTGAAGATGGACTTGCATCGATTGTCTTTTAACTCCTTCGCAGGCGCACAATGAAATCCCTCCTTCTGCAAGGTTCTGTTTGGTTTGTTTTTTTCGCCGTGAGCTTTTCATTTTCGGCTTTCGGTCAATCAGATACGTTCACATGGAATAGCGCGACGGCAGACTCTTGGAGGACTAACCCGGGTGGCAATTGGACTACGACCGGATTCGGGGTGGGTGGTTATCCAGGTTTGCCTGGAGGTTCCTCGAATTCTGATGTAGGAGTTTTTAACAGCAGCTTTTCAACCGGGGCAGTTGGTATTCGTTTCGACAGTAATTTCTCATTTGGAATTGGCGGGACCACGTTGACCCTTGGTCGAATAAGCTTCACCCGTTCCAATGGCGCAAATCTCACGATAGGTGCTAGGAACGGTACGAATGGCAGCATCGTCTTCTTAGGCGGATATGATGATGCAGGTTCACCGAAGGTGATGATCGATCACTCGGGGACGAATGCAAATTTGACTTTCTCGAATGCTTCTGATGCATTCGGGGGAACGCTGACTATGCAGTTTGGTACGGCGTCGGGCTCGATCCGCGTTGCAAACGCAGGTCGAACGTTGACCATTAATACTCAAGTCACTGGGGCAAACGCTTTTACGAAAATTGGTGATGGTGATTTAGTCTTCACCGCAGGAAATTCTTATGGCGGCACGACCACCATTAACGCAGGTTCAATTCGACTGGAAGGTTCCGGGACGATGGGATCCGGATCGGTTGCGATTGGGACAGGTGCGCAGATGATTGTTAGTCGTTCCTCTTCATTCACTATTTCGAACGCTATTTCAGGCGGCGGCTCTCTATCACAGTTTGGTTCCGGAACAACGACATTGTTGAGCTCGAATTCATATTCCGGTGGAACCATAATTTCGAATGGTACGCTCGCATTGGGACATGCCACCAACGCTCTTTCGAACAGCGGATCAGTGCTTGTCAATGGCGGGACTTTGGAGCTGGGAGCAAACTCAGATACTGTGGGCGCGGTAACCTTAGCCTCTGGGACGATCTCATCCACCGCAGGAGTTCTCACGGGCAGTTCCTACGATCTACAGTCTGGTACTCTTTCTGCAAGAATTGCAGGTAGCGGTAACGTTGATAAAACAACCGGCGGGACCGTTGTTGTAACTCGGAACAATGTGTCGTTGAGTGGAGCGGTGACGATCTCCGGAGGCACGTTGCAGCTTGGGAATGGACTTTCGGCAGGCACGATCGGCTCTGGATCGATAGTGAATAACTCGGTTCTCGAAATCAATCGCTCCTCCACCATGGTGATGTCAAATTCGATTTCTGGTTCTGGGTCGTTGGTTCATTCAGGGTCAGGGGTCACATTGCTTACCGGCAGTAACAGCTACGGTACGACATTGATTAACTCTGGTACTATAGTCGTGGGAACAGGTGGCACGACCGGCAGTCTCGGGGCCGGTGCGGTCACAAACAACGGACAACTGTCGCTGTTTCGCTCGGACAATTTTGTGATTAGCAATGATATTTCTGGAACTGGAGATTTGTTTATGGTTGGTTCCGGAAAAGCAAGCTTAACCGGTAATGTCAACCTGAATGGTCTGATTCAAGTTCAGTCAGGTACATTGGCGATCGATGGATCCGCAACGACGGCATCAGGAGTTCAAGTCGACGCTAATGGTGTCTTGCAAGGCACGGGAACGATCAATGGAAATGTCGATGTGCTCGGCAAGTTTGCCCCAGGAAACTCCATTGGGTCGATCGTTGTCAATGGGGACGTTGACTTTTCGGGTGGCGGAACTTTGGAAATTGAGTACTCCGGATCTAGCATTGACTTCCTGACGGTAGCCGGTACGTTGGACTTAACGAATTCAACGCTGGACTTAGTTGAACTCGCGGCAGCTCCGAGGTTCACCTGGATTCCATTTGTTCAATATGGCTCGTTAGTTGGCACTTTTGCCACGATGAACCTGCCGGTAATCGCCCCGGATCATTTCGTCTTCGATTACAACTACAACGGCATGAACCAAATCGCCTTTCAAGCCATTCCAGAGCCGGCAACCATGTCGGTCTCCGGCATGTTGATACTGGGTAATGTTGTTTGTCTCTGGCGACGCCGCCGGAAATCAAATCGAGTCTAACGTTTTCAGTTCGTGTTCGATTTGTGCCATCGCATCTCTTGAAAGCGGAGATGCGATCGAACTTACTGATTCGATAATCTGCTTTGGCTTTCTTGCTCCGCAAAGAACTGTCGTAACCTCCGATTGTTCGAGAGTCCAACGCACAACAAGCTGAGCAACCGACAAGCCAGATTCAGTTGCGATTGTGCGAAGACGATCCAAAAAATCTTGGTTTCTCTGCCATTCCAAGCCTTGGAACATGGGATAGGTCTTGCGGCGATCACGTTCATCAAACGCATGATCTCTTTTTAGCGTTCCCGACAAAAGACCTTTCATTAGCGGCCAATAGACTGCAGCGCCGCAGTGCAATTGCTTGCAGATCGGGCGAAGAGCGTCGAACGTCTCTTGCTGCAACATGTTGAATGGCGGCTGAAGGACAACGGGTCGAACGACTTTCGAAAATCGCAACGTCTCTTCGGGCGAAGCATTACTCAATCCAACAAATCGCACCAAGTCTCTGCGCTGCAGATCCGCCAGGGCCTCTGCGGATTGTTCAATCGGTGTGATGCCATCGGGAGTATGAAGATAAAGGAGATCGAGTCTTTCCATCCGAAGTCGCTTTAGCAATTCACACGCATGCCGTTTCAGCGTTTCAGGACGAGCATCGAACTTTCTCTCTTTCGATGAATCGTAGTAACTGCCAACTTTAGTTCCCACGACGACGTGAGGAAAACGACACAATCGAGCGTGCGCCAAGTAGCGATCCGCCTCTCCGTTGTAACCGTAACTGTACGCTGTATCGAAATGATTAATCCCCAACTCAAGTGCCGCCTCAATGGTGGCCATACACTCGGATTCTCGGACATCCAGGGAGCTAATACCTGCCATCGGCCAGCATCCAAGTGCAACGGGACTGATCCACAAGTCGGAAGTTCCCAGACGACGATAAGATCGAATCGTGCCGCTATAATATGTCACGAAATAACTCCTGAAATCGAACATGAGGAAATGAGATGAATCCTAGCGAGATCATTCAACTTTGGAAACGTAGCAAGTCGCCATGGGGCGCTGCGGTCATTGGAGCCTTGATCGCCATTCATTTGGCAACCTTTCGAGTCGCTGCCGAAGAAACCGTCTCCTTCTTGATTGGAGGCTATGCCGATGGCATTTACCTTAGTGAGCTTGACCTTTCAACGGGAAGCATGAAGATACCGAGACGGGTCGCTGAGGTACACGCTCCGGCATTCCTTGCACTTCATCCAAAACTTCCGATCATCTACAGTGTGACGGAAACCAGTCGCAGCGATTCGAAACATCCACCGATGATCACTTCGTTTGAATGGAACTCCTCTGAGTCACAGTTAAAAATCTTAAATCGTGAAACGATTGATGGCGATGCTCCCTGCTATGTCTCCACGGATGACGAAGGTCGATTCGCGTTTGTGGCCAACTACTCAAGCGGAAGTATCATGGTTTATCCGCTGGCGTCCGATGGGGCTCTGCAAGCCGTCGCATCGACCGTGCAACATCCTGAACATCGGGGGCCAAACAAACAGCGTCAAGAAGGTCCTCATGCACACTCGATATTGATGGACCCGTCCAACCAATGGGTTTGCGTCGCCGACTTAGGATTGGATCAAGTGCGCGTTTACGCGCTCGATCGTGCCGATGGAAAACTGACGCCCGCCGAACACTCGGCCTTCGAACTTCCTCCTGGTAGCGGTCCTCGGCATCTTGCTTTTCATCCCTCTGGACGATGGGCTTACGTGATCAACGAGCTGACATCCACCCTAACGACAGCCTCCTTTGATCCCGGCTCGGGTGAAATGAAGGAAGTTCAGACGGTCACGACGATCCTCGGACCGGTTCCCGCCGGAAATTCCACAGCGGAAGTGCTGGTACACCCGAGCGGACGTTTCATCTATGGAAGCAATCGCGTCCATGATTCTATCGCTGTATTTCATTTCGACGAACAAACGGGCAAGACGACACTCGTACAGAATCAGCCCACCGGCGGGAAAATCCCCCGCAATTTTCGAATCGATCCCAGCGGTCGCTATCTGTTGGCTGAAAATCAATTGAGCGGGACCATTCGTTCCTTTCGCATCGATCTCGAAGATGGCACGTTGACGGATACCTGGCATTCGATTGAGATTCCATCACCCGCGTGCATCAAATTCTTGAGATGAGGTGAAATGGATGAAGGCAATAGGTGCCGCAGTTATCGGAACAGGATTCATTGGTCCCGTTCATATCGAGGCGTTGCGAAGACTAGGGGTACCGGTCGTTGGCTTACTCGGCTCAAGTACTGAGCGCAGTGCTGTCATGGCAAAGCGTTTGGGTATCCCAAAAGCTTACGTCGACCTTGCAGAGCTTACGAGCGATCCCGAAGTACGAGTTGTTCATGTGACCTCTCCCAATCGCTACCACTTCGAACAGGTCATGGCTTGTTTGAAGGCAGGGAAACACGTTCTGTGCGAAAAGCCACTAGCTATGAACGCCTCGGAATCGAGGAGGCTGGTTCAGGAGGCAGACAAGAGCGGATTGATTTGCGGTGTCAATTACAATGTCCGCTTTTATCCGCTGTGCTTAGAGATGCGAGAACGGATTCAGCGATCCGATTTGGGACGTATTTTTCATGTCTCTGGCTGCTATGTACAAGATTGGCTGCTTCATGATACCGATTTCAATTGGCGAGTCTTGGCTACGGAAGGCGGAGCGCTTCGAGCGCTTGCAGATATCGGAACCCATTGGTTAGATCTAACTCAAGAAGTTGTAGGTTCGCGGGTTGCTTCGGTTTTGGCTGATCTGCAAACTGTACACAAACATCGTCGCCCCGTGGAAGGAAGCATCGAGACCTTCACCACGAATCTCAACCCAGAGGTCCCACGACGATCGATCCCCATTGATACGGAAGACTATGGCGCAGTTTTGCTTCGATTTGAAAATGGCGTTCAGGGGCTTTTTCACGTTTCTCAAGTAACAGCAGGACGGAAGAACTTCATCCGTTTGGAAGTGTGTGGAGCCAAAGGATCGTATTGTTGGGAAAGCGAAACTCCTAACGCACTTTGGATCGGACATCGCGATCGACCGAATGAGGTTCTCACTCGCGATCCTTCGCTATTAGAGCCGAGAATCCGGCCATTCGCGAACTATCCTGGGGGTCACAATGAAGGATTTCCGGATTCTTTCAAACAACTCTTTCGAGCCTTCTATTCCCATTTGCGGGAACTTGGTGACGAGCCAATTGGTCGCTTTCCGACATTTGAGGATGGACATCGAGAAATTGTGTTGTGCGAAGCCATCTTGGAGAGCGCACGAACGGAACGCTGGTGCAACGTTCTTGCTTAGCGGGGGATTCCTGGAGGCAATGATAACCCCTGAGGCGATTGAAACTGGGGAGCTGCAACCGACTCCTGGGGTTGCGTCGAGAAAAGAGAGTTGGCGACGTTGATAGCGGTACCCACCGTTTGATAGGCACCGGTCGCCTGTCGAGCAAGCTGCCCGCCGCCGAGTTGATTCATCATGTCTCGAGCTGGCTGCAGGTTGGGGTCGATTTGCAGAGCTGCCTGCATGTGCTGTTGAACCATTGGAAAGTTTTGTTTAGTTCGACCTGTAATTTTTATTCTGTATGGTTTTACTGAAGTAAATGTAACCGAGCCGGTAATGAGCCAAAGCTGGTGGTTCGACTTGAGCCAATTCGTCCCAAGCGCTATCTCCTCTCCCTTCGTCGACCAATACGCTAGCCAAGGCGATTCGATATTCTCGCTCTCGTGGCTGTAGGGCGATCGCTTTTTTGTATTCGTCCTTCGCCGCCGCAAGTTGCCCCTGTCGAACGCTCAGGTTGCCAAGTTCGAAATAAATGCGAGCATCGTCGGGTGTTACAGCACTTGCTTTCTTGAAGAACTGGGCAGACTTGTCGAGCTCGTTCTGACGATTGTAGAGTCGAGCCATACTCAAGAGCGCAGCAACATTCGTAGGCTCAATTTCCAAGGCTTTGCTATAAGCATCGAGAGCCTTTGAATAATTTCCGGATGATTCGTAGAGCTGACCGTTGGCCACGTAGATTTCCGGACCCAGGCTCGCCGGTCGATTCGAAAGCGATGTCGGATCGCCATCGCTCGTCGCACCTGCAGTGAACACATTCGTCACAGCAGACTTCGCCTTGCCGTATGCAGAGGTTACCGCCGTGCCCATGGAAGCGAACTGACCTTTGACGCCGGTCGCCGCCGAACTAAGACTTGAGGATGCACTGCTCTTTGGAGCGTCGCTTTTGCTAAACCAACTGCTTGGCCAAACCGATGGACGAGTTCCACTTTGCACACAGCCTGAAAGAAAGCTGATACAAGTCAGAAGCACGATGGCTTTATTGGATCTTAAAGCTCTCAAGTTCCGCTCCTTGCGTGACCATAGGCAATCGAGCATGCGAAGGCGCACCCTCAATTGATGTGATCGACCTTGGCGTAGCGGAATCTCCAGTAAATTCGGAATAGTTTACCAGCTATGGACCAACGCTTCCGCCGCCACCACCGCCGCCCCCGCCTGCAGCCGTACCCGTGAACGAGGGAAGGCGCGGTGTCGGAACCGATTGCATCAAAGCTCGATGAACGGCAGTCTGATACTGCCCCGATGAAATGGGCTGCTCAACGTGGGTTACCTGAACCGATGGTAGCTGCCCCGATGGAATGAGTTCCGAAATGAAGACTTGCGCCGATTCCAAGCGAGCGTCGGTCATTCTTGAGTCCTGTGCAGCTGCGACATAAATCATGCGTCGATCAGTCGGCGACTGGCTCAGAATGCGGTAGAGTTGCGTTTTTCCAGCATCGGTCAGTTCACCTTTCTCGTCAAAGAGACAACTATTCAACGTGCAGAACAATCGCCATCCATTGCATCTCATCGCCTCGAAGGGAGCAATCGTAGCAGTTGCATCCAACGATCGGAACGGCTGTGGCCAATAGTTGTTTCTGGCTTGATCCACACGTTGCGAATGGCGAAACTCTGGCCAACCTGCGTTGATGCCGCCCTGTAATGAGAATATCGCCAGGATGCCCGCCCCAAAGGCTTTGCGAAAAGATATCGACATTGCAGGCAATCCCTCCTTGAATCACGCCTTAAGTCAATCTGAAATGTGACTTCCGTTGCATCATTGATCGACCGCCCTGACTATCTAACTTCTCTCCTTTGGCTAATCCCCTCCTCCTCCGAATGATCGCTAGATTTTTCCTGAATGCTATCCTTCGCTGGAACTTCTTTCCTGAAGCCAAGCAATTACTCACGGTAAGCCGAACCAGAAGCAGGAAGGCGGCTCATTTTTTCATTCGACTTCGAGTGCGATGTCGATTCTACAACTATGTGCCTAGCCTGACGCATTAAATCTTGTGCGCGTTTGCAAATGCCGTAATCCCAAGCCAAAGCGAACGTGAGCTTTTATTCCGTAGTCATCTATCTCGGAATACTGCCTCCGATTTGTCAGGCGATACGGAATCCGGGTCGCCCCTTGTTTTTTTGCACCAGATGCAGTCGCCTGAAAACAGAGAAGGCTCGCCTAGCAGAAACGAGGCGAGCCTAATCATGGAAGTAAAACTCAAGATATGGGCTAAGAGCCAACTAACCTTGGATTCGCAATCGCTTCTGGATATCTGTTTCTAGCACACCGAAGACGGCTTCGTGACGCTGGATCGACATTTGAAGTGCTGCCAACAATCGTTTCGCTGTGAAGAAGTTCATGATAATTCGCTGCTTCACGTGAATTGGGTCGCGAGGCACACCCACGGGCTGAGGATTCAAGCCGAAATCGACGATCAGCTCTTCGGGTGAGCCTGTCACGCGACAAAAATTCGCGTAGAGCGCGATTGCGTCATCGTCCTTGACCTGGACTTGCACTGGTTGTTGCTGCGGCGCTTCATTCTGTGGTTTTTCCATGACAGCTTCTTCTTGGGACATAGGTTTGTTCTCCTTCGAACGACTGCAGTCGACTCGAATAGTTCGGCCACTTCGTCGTCGACCGCAGTAAGACGAAGCTGGCGCACGAAGGTTCCATTAAAACTCGAAGTTAAAGGTCTTGGCGACGAGCCGATAAAATCTCCAACCGAGCGTTTTCCATTTCAAGTGTATTTTCGCTTGACCACGATAACCGGATCGGACAGGTATCGTCAATTCGTCGATTGCTACTTTGGCCTGATAGGAAGCACTTATCGGTGTTATTCTGCCTGTCTTTTGATCCATTTTCGTATCCAAGGTTCCACCGGAGGAACTCGCCAAACTTGCAGGACTTTCCTTCATCTCAGAATCAGCAATCTCCGTGATCCGGCCATACAAGCTATTCAGGCGGGCGGATTCGAGCATGATTTCTACTCGCGGGCTCTTGGCAGGATCGATCTTTTCCGTTCCGCTGGTGTAACCGATCTCTTCTCGTAGGACCTGCATGTCCGTCTGATCGATGATGATCACCGCTTCCATCCTATTGGGCTCAGCGATAAAACACAGCAAATCACCTTCCGCGAAATGGGCATTCTCATTTTGCTTTTCGAATGGACTTCCTGACCAAGTGGGAAGCTGATCCGATGCCGCAGCCATTTTGGCTCCATCCTTCGCAGGTGGTTCGATGATTACGCCGGATCGAGGGCTGACGATTTGGAGGTGTTCCAAACGTGCTTCCGTAATCGCCAATTGCTCACGAGCATTCAGCAGCTGTGATTCTGCCGCTTGTATCGAAGACGCCAGTTGCGGATCGCGATTGGCTTTTTGAATTTGCAAATCATTCTTCAGCTCAGCCAAATCGTATTCACCTTTGTACGCCCAATATTGTTGTACCAACTCGTAGTTGTCCAACTGTACGATCAATTCGCCAGGCTCGACAGAATCACCGGGCAGTTTGTGAAACGCTACCAATTTCCCTGGCACCATGGTTCGTACCGCGTATGCGTCAATCGGCTGAACTTCCGCAACGCATGAAATGTGGTAGGGGAATGGAACAAGTGTTACGAACCCTAGGATTGCCGCGACAACGCCGATCGTGGCGAGAACTCGATTTCGTTTCATTTTCGATGCTCTTCCCGGTGTTTTTAGAAATTTGTAACTCTGCCAGATCGGGGGAACGATCAGTCCGCCAATTCCCATAATCGCAAAAGCTCGACCTAGCGCTTGCAGGCCATATGGTTTTAACACCTGATTCAGGAAATAAACGATGGAAAAAACGACGACCCATCGATAGATCACTGCCGCAATCGTGTAGGCTCCAAACCAAAACCGATGTCTCTGCGGCAGGAAGGGATTGTCTTGCAGCTCAAGGCCCAGGCACGTTTTTTGGAACCATCGCTTCAAAACCTCCGTACATTTTTGACGGAGGTTTGGAATCTCAATGATGTCCATCAGAATGTAGTAGCCATCAAATCGCAGGAGCGGATTGCCGTTGAACATGAGCGTGCTTACCGAGCAAATGAACATGACGCTCAAGCAAAGATAGTTGAACAGGTATCCGTCCTGCGAGTACCACCACAAGTAGGTTGCCGTCGAGGCAATGATTAGCTCGACATACATTCCTCCAGCACCGATGAAGACTCGCTGCCACTTGTTCGGCAGCATCCAAGAGTCAGAGACATTGCAATAAAGGCAGGGCGTAAAAACGAGCAGCATGAAACCGAGCTCATGACACTCTCCGCCAAATTTTTTGCACGAAAGGCCATGGCCGAATTCATGAAGCACTTTCACGGCCGCCAACGTTAGCCCGAGCCAAATCCATCGATGAGCCGCAAAAAAACTTTGGAAGGTTGGTAGCTTGGAATAGAATTCGTCCCAGTTCACCAGTACAAGCAGCAATGCGGACAATCCATAGAGCAACACCAGGACCAAGCACCACGTCGTAAAGAGCCATCCGAACCAGGGCAGCAAGAAATTGAGTATCCTCTCGGGATCGATGCCACGAAATCGAACTGCGAAGATATTGGCCAGCTTGCCAAGCAGCTCTCGCTTCTTTTTTTCCTGCCCCCTTCGTCGTAATTGGCGACCTTGCCCCGTCGTGTGGGAGATCACGAGTCCGCTCCGATGGAGCATCCCGATGAACTGCTGCAAATCTTGAATGGTGATTCGCTGAGGTGCGAATTCCGCTTGAAATCGATCCCGAATCTGCTGCAAACTGGTTTGACCATCCAGCATGTTCAAAATCGCGTATTCTTCCTCATGAAAGCGGAAGTAATTCAAGCCTACTGGTTCCTTGATCACCCAGTATCCACGACCTTGATAGATATGTCGTCGAGCTTGAAGGTCTGGGCGCTTGCGCAGCTTGAGCGGCCGCATCGCACTGTTGACCAAGCTCTCCGCCATCGAAACCATGGAATTCTTCTCTCTTCCGAAATCGCTGCAGTCAGATTTACTAGTTGACAAGGATTTCAATATTGGCATTCATGCCATCGCGGTAAAGCCACTGAGTACCTTCCTTCCGATTCGGAATCTCACACCAGACTCGATATCGAGCTCCCAAATCTTCTACCGGACTCACGAAGTCAATTTGCCCATTGACAACTTCCACTGCCTCCGCAGAAATTTGGATTTGGATTCGGACCTTGGCTCCCTTCAGCCGATGCACGGGAATGCTCAAGTCCGAGGCCTTTACCGACCCAACAACTCGCAATCGATCTTGCGCGACCAATCGAAGGATCGGTTCGCCTGCCTTTACCCATTCAAATTCATCGCGCTCACGCAGGACGACGACCCCGTCAAAAGGGGACTCGATGGAACGCAATTGTATTTGAACGTTGGCGGCGTCTCGTTTCGCCTCTGCAATGTCCACTTGGGACTTGTCCTTCTTGTTCTTTAACTTGGCGACATCGATCGCCAGCTCCGAACGTCGAAACTCAAGCCATTTCTTTTGCGCTTCCGCCTCAGCCTCAGAGCCCTTGCTCAGTAGCCTTTGGGAAGTCTCATAAGCAATTTTGGCAACTTCATAGGCAGCTTCGTTGTATTGGATTTCTGATTCGTCCTTGGCCTGTTCAATAGCAGCATTCAGTTCGGTTTCTGCAACTTTGAGCTCGGATTGGGCCAAGCGAACATCTAATTGAATGAGCAGAGTCTCCTTGGTTACCATGTCACCTTCGTCCGCACTGATTTTCTGAATCAGACCATCCGATTGAGCAACGATGATGACGTCATTGATGTACTTGAGCACTGCACCGCGAATCATATTCCCAGACGCGGGTCTCAGACTTGGGGCGCCGACAGGAGGAGTCAATTCCGGGCGCTGCCCAATGTTTTGACCGAAGGCACTTCCCGAACACAAAAGCACACAGCTCGCTGTGACCAAGGACAACCGTAGTTTTTCGACGGAGAAGCCAATACTTAAAGCAACCATGGGAATAAATCCTCGGATCTTGCCACTCAGAGTGACGTCAAAACTTGAATAGAATGTTTGCCCGAACCCACTCAACAACTTCATGGAACCAGACGAATGCGGCGCTCCGCTTGCCGCATTTAACTTCAGCAATCACTTTGATTCCGGGTATACGAGTCAACTTCGCAAACGTGTCTGCATCCGGATAAACTCGCAGCTTCACAGTGGCCCCTTCCTCAGGATCCAACTCCGAGCGTTGATGCACTTCGTGCTCGTACAGCTTACCTCTGAGCCTCGTTGCCGGGTCCGCGACCTGAATAAATTCGACATCCAGTTCCTTCTTGTTTTCAATCGCATCGACGAGATACTTCATTCGTTTTTCAGGCATGAAGACTTCAACCACCCATGGTGCTGCGCTGCCGTCCTCATCGACACTTGTCGCCGCGATCGTCATCAGAACCTGTCCTGTAGCGACCGGACGAGCTCGTAAGTTCTTCTCAACATCCCACGTCGTGACGGTTCCCGAAATCGGACTGACGACCGTGAGATTGACTCGCTTGTTCTCTAAAATGTTCAGCTCTGTAGCAAAATTCTGCATTTGCAATTCGGCTTCAGCCCGCTGCGCTTGTAGCTGAATTTGTTCCGATGGCGTTAGCCTTGACCTGGAAAGGGTATCATTGGCAATTTCATACTGCGATCGAGCGGCATCGTATTTCCCCCGCATTCCGGCAATCTGAACTTCAAGGTCTCGATTGATGAGCCGTGCGACCTCTTGGCCTTTCTTGACGACATCACCATTTTTGACCATGACTTCTTTCACCTCGCCGTCGGTCAAGGCAAAGACCTGACGTTGATGCAAAGGTTGTAGCTTGCCATTCCCCTCCAAATCAAAGTCGATCGGAACAAGAATCATCGCGATCAATGCCGCAAGAATCAGCCCCAGCACAGTGAGCGTCTTCGGCAGGGTCGAACCACGAAAGAGCCAACTTGCCCTTCCAAGAAATCGCCAAACCGGCATCAAGAACAGGGTATTGTAAGTGAGCGAATTCGAAAGGGCACGGCAGGCGTGCTCATAGACCAAATCGATCCGCCCCTCCAGGTCTGGTCGAGCAAGTTGAGTCTCAATTTGCTCAACGATTAAGGCTCCGATGATTGGGCGATTCTTTGCTTTCTCCGCTCCCGACTGCTGCTTCGCGGCGACGTCTCCTTCGATCGTTGATTCCGGTTTTCGTATCGGCAGGATTGTAACCGTTCGACCGTGAGACAGATCGACATAATCTTCGACGGCAGCCTCCAACTGCGGGGGCAAATCTTCCGTCGAGCCGTCATACCACAGTGGCTCGCCGGAACGCACGACGCGCGTCGATAGTTCGTTCAGTGCCACCACTATGTTCGAGCGATTCTCGATCGAGTCTTGGCCACTAATGGCCATGACCCTTGCCTTGCCGCCTTTCATCGTTGCAACGCTCACACGATCGCATTCAATTAATCGACGCCCCTCATTGGCGATGGTGTAAACCGTGTCCTTGAGATCTAAATTGTCGTGGACTAACCGCGCAAATTGGTCGGATTGCTGCCAAAGTAGTTGGCGATCCGTAACTTGCTGGAGACTTTGCCCTTTCAGCCACTCTCCGATCAACTTGGCGATGTGTTCCAGAAATCGCAAATATCCTCGCTGCGTCTCGGGCGGAGCATCGGGCCGCTGAAAAACCTCAAGCAGGCCGCGCAAAGTCCGCCCCATCACGAGAGGTGAAACGACCAGTAGATTCCGTGTCGGATTGGCAATCGACTGATCTTCCCCAAACACCGATTGCGGCGGTACTAACTCGGATTGTCCTCGCATGGCGATCTTGGAAAGCAATCGACCGTGCCGATTGGCATCTTCATTCTCAGGATCAAGAAGGAATGGCGCTACTTGAATCTGAAACTGAGGCTTAAGGACTCCCTCCTCATCGATCAACCAAATCGCGCCACCTGCAGCCGCGAGTGCTTCTACAGCCCTCTGCAACACCGCAGGGTAATAACGATCGGCCGGAATGTCCGACTTAGACATCTCCGCGATCTCATTGACCAAGGTGCGAATCTGCCGCTTCGTATTCTCAAAATTTTCGTCAGATGGAACAGAAGACATACGCGATTCCAATGAATGAAATACTCAGCCGAACTCTTGCCCGAATCCAAAACCCTCGTTGCCGGCGCGACGAATTCGACGAAGTCAATACGAAAAGTATAGACAACCGAGAGAGCGTTGACTATAGTTCAATAGGTTCGTTTCGAGGAAATTTTCTAATTGTCGTCGACTTTTCCGGTCAGTTGGGGCTTTGAATTGGCAAACGAAGCCATGAGCAACTATTGCCCCTGCTTATGGGGCAGATGGACTATTTTTGATTTCCACCCTGGAATTTCCGAGCTGAGAGAACGGTTCATGGCGATTGATCGCATAAGGCAAACATGACACTCGATGAAAACGGGTTTCTGAAGGTGATTCAGAATCTGAAGAAGGATGGAGCGGTTTCTGCAAGCGCAATTCGCCGATTTCTTAGTACAGTCGATGCAGGCGGCAGTCTTCAGCCATTCTTAGAGCGCATCCTGCCGCTGACGATTGAGATTCTCGGTGGCGTTTGCGGCCAAATCTGGTTGAAGGCTTTCGATTCCTCCGGACCTTGTTTCGCCATTCGCTACCGAATGGACTCGCTTGCGGACAGATTTCTGAACGACGAAAAGCACGACCGGCTCGTGAAAGTTGCATGGCAGCAGCGTCAGCCGATGTTGGTCGAGCCACGTCATCGCTCGAATCATAGCGATTCCAATCAGCAATCGACTCTGATTCTCTTTAGCCCGATCGTTCACCTCAACCAACCGCTTGCTCTCATTGAAGTCATCCTGCCAGAGCTGAGCAAAGCGATGGACGACGACTTTCGTAAGGCTCATCTTCGCGCCGCACTGATGATTTCCAACGCCATCCATATCGGATTGCAAAAGCGGTTGGCCATGACGCCAGCAACCTTGCTTCAAGCTCAATCGCAGTTGGAACAACTAGAATCGGAAATTCAATCTCATCGCCAAGCCATTCTGCGGAGTATCGAGACTCGGCTTCGTCAGTTCCAAGGCTGGACCTTTGCCAGTTTCGAAGAGAACCAAGCTTTCGCGAAAATGATCCATGAGGTACTGGAAGCACACGGTCTTCGAGTTCGCTGTCCGGAATGTGATTCCCCAGCCATCCTGCGATGCCTAAAATCCGGCAACAGCAAACATGGAATCTTTGTCTACGATCATTATCTCGATGATGGACGCACTTTTCATGGTGGCCCGTCGGCCTTTCCACTCCTCACCATCGTTGCCAAACCGGCTCGTCGACCACCCAACTCCAAAACCAGTCGTCCTAATCGAATCGTAAATCAATAGCCAAGCAACGAGCTCAATTTGAGCATGAATCGTTCGTCAACATGCATCCAGGCACCCAGCATATAGAGAAACAACGAAACAATGCAAACGACGGCGAAAGGATTCGACCAAATCCGATACTTGAGATCATCACGAGAGCAGAGCACTTCAGCAAAGATTCCAAAGGTAAGTACCATGGCGGTCACGGGCCAACCGAAACAGGCCCCAAGCGAAATTCCCACCAGGATCGAGCCGGCCAGCGAATGGCTCGCGTTGCTTCGATTGGCACCATAGAGCAAGATGCCGAAGGCCGACCCAACAGCCATTCCGTAGCCTTTCAAAATGACCTCGGAGATCAATCCGTTTGTAAAGAACAGGTCATCGTGACGAACGGAATGAAAGAGGTCCAAACACCCCGGAAGAAACAAACTTAAAATCGCTGCCAATATTCCGAACGCGGAGAGAGCCAGGGGAATCCGCTCACCATCCATTCTGACCAATGCTAAAGCGATCAGCCATGACATCAAGAACATTAACAAACCTCCACGAAGATAAACGTAGAGGTACGGATTGCTGAGTGTCCCAGAAAGCGGTGTTGGCAGGGTTCCGAATTTTGTCGGAAACCAAATAGCGGATAGGTAAATCATCAGAAATGCTGCACCGCATAGTGCCTCCACAACGGGATAACGCAGGCTGATGGGCAAGCGGCACGCTCGGCACCGTCCGCGAAGTCCAATCCAGCCTAGAATCGGGATGTTGTCTCGCGACTCGATTGGAACGTAACAAAAGGGACAGCGAGACGATCCGACCAAGGAGATCCCAGCGGGCACGCGGTAACCGACAACGTTAAGGAAGCTTCCGATGCAACTGCCTAAAACAAAAAACCAAAACCCGACAAATAGGTCGAACGCGCGATTCAATAGGGCAGCTTCCAATTCCATCTGCATCGAAATCGGGTCAACTCGTCGTTGCACCGAAAAGGCAACCGAGATGCCGTAGATGGATAGCAACAGCGCCAGCAAAATGAGCCAAGCGCAAACCAGAGGCCAGTTGATGCGGCGGAACCTTTTTCGTCGCTTGGCCATGACAACTTTGCTTGAGACAATAATACATCGGTTGCGAAATTCGAGATCTCAGGGTAATCGACTTCCCGTTCCATGAGAACCCGAGCTGATCTCGGGAACGCATCGCAACGGTGATTTCCTATCCAATTCCATCAGTTTTGAGGGCCAGTGTGGCTTCAACGCTTCCCAAACTTCAACCGACCTTTTCTCCACTCCGAATTCGGTCTCTCACCGACTACCCCGTCCGAAGCGATGGTGAGTTCGTCTTGTATTGGATGACTGCCTATCGACGGTTGAACTCCAACTTCGCTCTGCAGCGGGCGGTCGATTGGGCGTCAGAACTCAAGCGCCCCCTCTTGGTCTTGGAAGCAGTTCGCGTTGGCTACCGCTGGGCGAGCGATCGGATGCACCGATTCCTGATCGATGGCATGATCCATAATGAACAATCCTTTCGCAAGACTCCGGCTCATTATTTTCCCTATCTCGAAACGAAGCATGGGGAAGGTTCTGGCTTGATTGAAGCCCTGGCTCGGCGGGCATGCGTGCTGGTCAGCGACGATTTTCCATGCTTCTTTCATCCGTATCTCTATGAGCGCATTGGTAAGAAGTTGCCGGTGTACTTTGAATTGATCGATGGCAATGGCTTCCTCCCCATGCGAGCTCATGACCGAACATTTACGGTAGCTCACAGCTATCGACGAGCCATGCAAAAACTCGCTTTCGATTATCTTGGCGATTTTCCGCGATCCAATCCCTTTGAGTGGAAACGACTCCCTTCCACCGAGATCAACCTAGCTTCAATCTGTGGGAGATGGCAACCGACCAAGCTTGCTCTCTATTCCGACCGCCGAGTGCCACTGAAGGGTTTCGCCATCGACCATAGCGTGCCTGCCACGGGGCTCGTCGGTGGAACTGGCGAAGGAATCGCTCGCTGGAAATCCTTTTTGGATGGTAAGCTCGATCAATACGGCGAGGGACGAAACGAACCTGACCAGTCGGGCTCGACGGGCTTATCACCTTACTTGCATTTCGGACACGTCGGTGTTCATCAATTGCTCCAGCATTTGTTTCAATCATCCGGATGGAGTCCGAACGAAATTGCAAAGCCGAACGGAAAGGTCCATGGATTTTGGAACCTCGGCGAAAGCGTCGAGGCCTTACTGGACCAGTTGCTGACGTGGCGAGAACTTGGCTTCAACATGTGCTCGCGAGAGCCGAATTACGATCGGTACGAGTCGTTGCCCACTTGGGCGATCGCAACGCTCGACAAACACGCTCACGATCCGAGGACTTGGACCTATTCGCTCGATGAATTGGAACAGTCGAAAACGCATGATGAGCTATGGAACGCTGCGCAACGTCAGCTTTTTCGAGACGGGGTCATTCACAATTATCTACGCATGCTGTGGGGCAAGAAGATTCTTGAATGGTCCGAGTCGCCGCGAGATGCCTTGAAAATCATGATCGAGCTCAACAATAAATATGCCCTCGATGGACGCAATCCAAACTCTTACACCGGTATCTTTTGGACTCTTGGTCGCTACGACCGTCCCTGGGGACCTGAGCGTCCTATCTTCGGCTTGGTCCGCTACATGTCCAGCGATTCTACGAGGCGCAAATTCTCCGTGCGCCAATATCTTCGTCGCTTTGGAAGCAAAAACGTTGAGTAAGGGAACGCGCCATCAACAGAATGTCGCCTGGTAACGATGACCGCATCCTAGGCCCAACTGAATTGAATGCCAGTGAAAATTTGATGCATTTCACCAGACAAGTCGAACGATGGAACGCCGAATGAACGTCCAGCTTTGAGACCTTGCAATTCAAATCTGGACGCGAACAAAAGTCATCGAAGCGAACGCTGATCTTTTAACGGCATCCGCACGGTGAGGGCAGCACATAAGGAACCGCTGTTGAGCAGGAACCGCCGACGGAATACATCGGAGCCGGCAATCCTTCGCTGTAGACTCCCGAAGAAACTCCTCCAACCGCATTCGCGGAAGCACATCCAATCGATATCTTTACCGGAACCACCTTCGGAACCATGCGAACAACTCTCGCTTCCGTCGCCTTCCAAACCGTCACTGGGACGCGCACCTTAAACTCCTCAACGGCGTCTTCCGCGACTTGATCATAGCGAGTCGCAGTATACGGTTCGACGCGCGTTTCGGCGACTTGAGTTGTATACGTAATTTCCTTCGTTCGCTTTTCGGTTCGATAGTTGACAACGGGATAGGTCAAAGGCTTCGTTTCTTGCTTGTAAACCAATTCCTTGCGAGTCCGCGTGCGGGTCTCCTCGACATACTCGACCTGCTTCCTCATCCGAGTTCTCGTTTCTGGCCGATACTCCACAACTTTGCGGATTCCAGTTCGAGTTTCTGGACGCATCACAACGCAACTGACTTCTACTGGAATTTGTTCCGATTGTTGTTCGAAAACGGTATAGGGCAACTCTTCCGCGACAAATTCGTACTCGACCACCGAAACCTCTTCGGTAACCACGCTGGGAACCCAGACCTGTCGCGTTGTTGTTCGTGAAGCCGGTGAACAAATGCTCGAACCGTTGCCGTATGCCACGTTCGAACCTATTAGGGCTGCATTTGACGCAACGGTTCCGCATCCGTTGCAAGCACCACATACGCGATCCACGGTCGCACAATTTGAGCCACGTCGATGCAACAATCCAGCATACACGCGACCACAACCGCCACAGCGACCGCAGGACGACCGAACGCACGATCCAGCATTTCCAACGTTGAGGTTCGGACTACATCCTCCCATAGCCACGGATGGACCGATCGATGCCCCACAGTTCACCGAAGCGGAAGCTACTGAAACATCCTCAACGATCGTCTCCCAATGACCGTAGTCTTTGGTTACCTGCTTCATCTTTGTTACAGGACGAGGTCGATTGATGGTTCTTGTCTTGGTCACGGGCACAGCATTCGTCACCGTCTGCATGCGCGTCGACGTTTCGACCTGCGGAACATAGACGACATAGGAATACTCCTCATCGCGCAACGTCGGAATTTGCACCGTATAGTTTTCCGGTACATCATTCAACCGCGGAATCTTGACGACGTACGAGTCCTGAACTTCATTCCAAACAGGTACGGATTCGACGACATCGATTGTTTTCTGCGTCGTTTCCGGCACTAAGATCGTGTACTCGACGACTTTGGTTTCTGTCTTAGGAACCATCACCGTCGTCGAACGATAATCTTCGTACGTCACCGGCACGGTTCGGTAGATGGTTCGTGTCCGGTACTGCGTTTCTTCTTGATGCTCGGTGACCGGCACGAACTGCTTCTCTGTAACAATCGTCGGTTCGAGAACGACTTGGTAGGAATCGACCGTCGTTGGAATGCTTTCACCCACAATCTGCGTTGTTGGAAGCTGCTGGCTCTGTGTCGAAGGTGCATAGGGAGCAACTTGCATGGCGGCAGGGTTGCAACCTTGGACTGAATTTAGACTGGGGGCATAATTCGGCGCCATGCCGCAGGCCATCGGGGCCGCATGGTATCCTCCCATGACCGCCGCTCCGCCGTAGTAAGCGGTGTCAGCTGGATAACATTGACTGCTGGTCGCAACTCCATAAACCAAGGGATGGAACCGACCGCCGCACGGATCGCTGCATCCACCACATCTCCAACGTGCTGATACTTCCGTTGGAGTCAATGAAAAAGCTAAAACAACCAGACCAACAAACCAAGTCCGCATCATGTTGTACGCCAAGTAAATTCGTGAGGAATCTGCGCGGCCTCAGTAAAAGCCGCTGAATGGCCCCTATCTTAGCTAAACAATCCGAATTGTCAAAATATAGTGTTTATAGCGATTGCGCAAGCCAGAGGAAAAGATCAAGAATCCGGCGTAGCGGTTGCTCCCAAATCATTCAACTCCATGCGGTAAGTCGAAAGTTGCCAATGTCTGGCTGGATTTTGACCGCCTCCCAAGAGTTCAACATCAGGCCGAGAACGTGCAGTATCACTGTAAAAGCTTTGCGTTCGCTAACGCAGTCAAGCGAGAGTCAAATTCTCAAGCACAGGTCTGCGCGCTCATTAAGTTCTCAGCTTGCAGACCGGTGGATTGACCCGCTACTCGACTGCGAGATACGCTGATCATACCGATGCCCACCAGTTCTCAGCCCCGTATTGGGCTCGCCTCCGCGAACCAAACTTCTCCTGTCCACGAATCCCTTTCAATCCTCCCCAAGGTGTTTTCATGTCGAAATATCGGCGGATCCAGTGGTTGAGCCTATTACCGTGTGTACTCTCTTCGGTCCCGACCTCCGCTTGTGCAGGAGTGAAGGCCGGAACTGCTGTCATCGACATCACTCCCATCAACCTGCCGGTCCTTGTAAACGGCGGTTTCACGAGCCGAACCATCGGTACGATTAAGAGCCGCCTGCAAGCTCGTGCCGTTGTTCTCAGCAGCGAACAAACGTCGTTGGCAATCGTTGTTGTCGACACGTGCATGATGAGTCGCGACTTTCTTGACGAAACGAAAACCCACATTGCCGCTCGGACGGGAATTCCACAGGACCACTTACTGATATCTGCGACGCATACGCACTCGGCACCTTCTGCTATGGCCTGCCTCGGGACGGAACTGGATTCCGATTATGTTCCCTATCTACGAAATCAGCTCATCGAAGTCGTTGAACGCGCACAATCGCATATGGTCTGGGCGGAAGCCGGATTCGCAAGAATCGCTGCGCCACAATTGACCGCCTCGCGGCGGTGGATTCTTCGTCCAGATCGGATCGGCACAGACCCGTTTGGAAATCGCACGGTCCGAGCAAACATGCACCCAAGCACCGATCCCGAAGAGCTCATCGGTGAAACGGGTCCAGAAGATCCGGAGCTGAGTCTGCTTGCTCTTCGAACCACTGAAGGCAGGCCGCTGGCCGTTCTCGCCAATTATTCCATGCACTATTTCGGCGACAGCGACATCAGTGCCGACTACTTCGGTCTCTTTTGTGAGGGACTGCAAAAGCAACTATCGAACGATGGCGCTTGCGTTGCCATCCTCTCCCACGGCTGCAGCGGCGATATCTGGCGACGTGATTACGGACGTCCGGAAACGTGGCGACCGGAAACTTCCATTGAGTCCTACGCTGCGGAAATGGTCGACTTGGCCAACCGAGCTTTGTCATCCATGACCTATCAGAAGATTTCTGATCTCCAAATGATCGAACGTCGGCTCCCGCTTCGCTACCGAGTCCCCGATCAACAGCGTCTGGAATGGGCCCGCCGCATCGTTGCTGAATTGGGAGATCGCCTGCCCCAAACACCAGCGGAGATCTATGCTCGCGAACAAATCCATCTCCACGAATGGCAGCAGACCGAGGTCGTGATTCAGGCCTTGCGCATAGGCGAAATCGCGATTGTCACCACGCCTTGCGAAACCTATGCCATCACGGGGCTGAAGCTAAAGGCAGCCAGTCCATTTCCCGACACGATGGTTATTGAGCTCGCCAACGGTGGGGACGGTTACATTCCGCCGCCAGAGCAGCACCTGTTTGGAGGCTACAATACTTGGGCCGCACGAACCGCCGGTCTCGAAGTTCAAGCAGAGCCCAAGATCACGGAGAACGCCATCGAACTCCTTGAGGAGATTTCCGGCAGACAGCGTCGCGACACTGAATTACCTATCGGTCCAGCCTCGACGGCAATCCTGAAACTCGCACCTATTCGATGGTGGCGTCTGAATGAGTTCCGTGGACCGATCGCCGTAGATAGCGGTCCATGTCATAAAGACGCATGGTACGAACCTGCTGTCACGTTCGCACTTGACGGCCCCGACTCGGAAGCTTTCTGCGG
Organism: Pirellula sp.; assembly: GCA_037440405.1. GTDB lineage: Bacteria > Planctomycetota > Planctomycetia > Pirellulales > Pirellulaceae > JANMGV01. Next base: position 33,384 of record JBBIUE010000026.1, read on the forward strand.
TCCCAATGAGCGCAATCGCGCACTCCAGTTCGTCGGTGGGAGAGTTCGAACTCGTCTGCCTGAAATCAAGACTTCCTGGACCGTCTGTTTGTGGATTCGAAACGGACTGATCGACACACTCCGCGAAGAAACAGGTTGGTTCTGTTCCCGCGATCACGATCACGGTCTCACTCGTTTCGGCGAACATCTCGGCTTGGGTGGCACAAGCGGTAATGAAGGAAAGCTCATCTACCAATTTGGACGAGATAGCACTCACCGGATTGCTGGTCAAACCCGCATCGACCGATGGACTTGGTATCAGGTCAGTCTGGTTCGCGATGGTGAGTCGGTTCAGATTTATTTGAATGGAAAGTTGGAAGCCGAGGGAGCCGCGCCGATGGTCACGATCGATGAAATGTTCTTTGGCGGCCGCAGCGACCTCGTTTCAAGCTGGGAGGGCCGCCTCGACGAAATCGCGATTTTCGACCGAGCCTTGAGTTCGAGCGATTTGGAAGCTCTTTTCAACGCTGCAAGACTTCAGCCAGGAACACAAACTTCTGATTGACTCCGCCATCCGAATGGGTCGCCGGCTAGCGACGGCTAATAGAGCACATAGATCGCAGCGATTCGATTCTCCCATCAGTTAAAATTTCTCACGCTGCGTGCAATTTGTGTCGAGGAGATCAACAGTGAACTGGAAAATGGCTGTCTCATTGAGCTGATATGATGCGTCAAAGATTGAAGTTCTCAACGACGACAGTGGCCGGTCCCCCAACGTACAAAGATACTCCTCCGAGCTTAACACGACTCATTCTACGAGAAATCCGCGACTTTCTTCGAATTCGTTTGGCATTCGTCGCTGTTCGCTGGACTCGATGATTGCAATCCTCAAACCGTCACTGCAAGGATATTGGGGTCTTCACCGAGCCGGGGACATTTCGGAAGTCGTCGTATTTGGTTCGGTCGCAGGCTCAACATGGACCAACACGCCGTCTAAGTTGGAGAGTTCCGCCCTCAGGACTGACTTGACGTGACCGGCAAGAGAATGAGCAATGCGAACTGATAATTCAGGGTCGACGTGCAAGTGCATATCGACATGGTAAACGGAACCGCTTTTGCGCACGTGTACTTTCTCCACGAGTCGAACGCCAGCAACGTTTGCAGCGATTGCCTTGACCTTTTGTGCCATGTCTTCCGACGCTGCATCGAGAAGCTCGGACAGGGAAGGTTTGATCAAGCTTTTGGCCGTAATCAAGATAATGCCGCTGGCAAGAATGGCAGCAGCTTCGTCCGCCAATACCAACGAATCGATGCCTGTCATTGTCGGGCCCCATACGGCAAGGGCAACTCCGATGAACGCCGCCACCGAAGTAATGGCGTCCGACCGATGATGCCAAGCATCCGCACGTGCCGCATCGGAATCAAATTGCTTGGCACCACGCATCACAAACCAAAACAAAATTTCTTTGACGACGATCACTGCGGTCAATACTGCCAAGGTCCATGCCGCAGGTGCTTCATGTGGTACGATGATCTCGTGAAATGCCTTGCTAACGATGAATATCGCCGCAACAACAAGCATACAACCAACGGTCAAGGCAGCGACGGCCTCGGCTTTACCATATCCATAAGGATGGCTGGCGTCGGGAGGTCGCGAGGCCACTCTTAAAGCATGCCAAACCAGAACGGAACCTAACGTATCCGCCAACGATTCGATCGCATCCGCAACCAAAGCGCTCGATCGACCCAATATTCCAGCCATCAATTTCACAGTAGCCAACAGTATGCTTGCTACCAATCCGACGATCGTGTTCTGCTGAAGGCTTTTCCGAGACATGAGCTAATCGTAGCAATTCACAACTTCAGTGAAAAGCTGCTTCCAAGACTCCACAAGATGCGGACTGAAAGGAGATCTTTCAAGATGTTGCCGTCGCTTCGCAGTCGAAAGCGATGTTTGATCGAACCAATCGTGGCACGCTCCCCACAGCGGTCCCAGTGCGATACCGTTGCAAACTTCAAAGCGTCATTGACACTTGGGGAACAGAGGCGATCGATATCCAAACCAAATTCGGAATCGGTGCCATCGACAGCCATATGTAGTGCGGCTAGATAGCAATCATGTACCGAATGTTGGTACCGCAACACAACACTAAGGCTGACGGTTAAACGACCGCGACATACCGCAGCCGCAGTCCTTGCTCAGCCCTGAGAGGAATTGAAGGAGGGGGCTCCCGTCAAACATCCAGATGGCTTATTCTGATTATTAGCCAATTCCCAAACCTTCTTCTCGCTGACGCTACGGGCTACGATGGGAAGGTATTGGGATAAGCTCTAATCAGGTTGGTCAGCTCCAAATCGAATCCACCCACCAAGATTGTTCAGCGATTGCAGTCGGTTGGGTGGTTCTGCGGGCGACAGCTATTTTTTTCTGCTTCCATGAACGCCGTGATTCTTGCAGTAAGGCAATCCTTTCTTAGGAGACGAAGCATGTCAACAAAGTTTCAAGTACTGATCATTTTCTTCATGGCAGGATGCTTATCGATGCAAGGTCGCAGTTATGAACCAGTGAAAGTTGCAACCGTGGAAGGGGTGACGGAGTATCGTTTTGATAACGGTGCGCGATTGCTACTGTTTCCAGATGCTTCGCGCCCAACGATCTCCGTCAATATGACGGTCCTGGTGGGTTCCCGTCATGAAGGCTATGGAGAAGCCGGTATGGCTCACCTGCTGGAGCATTTGGTGTTTAAGGGCACACCTACATTTCCGGATGTTCCCAAGGCCCTTCGGGATCACGGTGCAAGCTTTAATGGCACGACCAACGTTGACCGAACGAACTACTTCGAAACGTTGCCAGCGACCGATGAGAATCTTGAGTTTGCCATTCATCTTGAGACGGACCGGCTGGTCAACAGCTATATCAAGCGCGAAGACTTGATGTCGGAGTTTTCCGTTGTGCGAAGCGAATTCGAACGAGGCGAGAACAGTCCAGAAGGGGTCTTGTCGCAGCGAGTTCAATCGGCTGCTTATGAATGGCATAACTATGGCAAGAGCACGATCGGCAATCGCTCCGATATCGAGCGAGTTCCCATCGATAATCTCCAAAGCTTCTATCGTCGCTTTTATCAGCCGGACAACGTGGTCCTCATCGTCACGGGCAAGTTTGAAGAGGCCAAGGCCTTGGAGCTGGCCAGCAAGTATCTCGGTTCCATTCCAAAGCCCGAACGGAAACTGGACGCAACTTATACCGAAGAACCACCTCAAGATGGAGAGCGCCTCGTCGTTCTTCGGCGAGTCGGGACGATTGGCTCCGTCATGTCGGCGTATCATATTCCATCGGCCTCCCATGAAGATTGGGCACCGCTTACGATGCTGGCCAGTATCTTGTCGGAGGACAAGGTTGGGCGATTGGACAAGGAATTGGTCGAATCGCGACTTGCTACCAGTGCATCTGCCTTTGCCGATAGCCTTCATGATCCGGGATTGTTTTCGTTTCGTGTCCAACCAAGCGAGGGCAACTTAGAAGTTGTCCGCGACCGATTGATTGAAATCGTTGAAAACATGGGAGCGATTCCATTTACGACTGAAGAAGTGGATCGCGCGAAGATTCGGGCGAAGCGAAACTATGAGAACACGTTGTCGAACGCGGCGGCCATGTCTCAGGCCCTGAGTTCTGCGTCTGCGTTAGGAGATTGGCGTCTTTGGTTTCTCCAACGAGATCGCATCGCTGCCGTAACCGCAGAAGACGTGAATCGGGTCGCCAACAAGTATTTCAAGCCATACAACCGTACTGTCGGTCTGTTCATCCCTGTAAAAGAGCCTCAGCGGCTTTCGGTTCCATCGGTTGAGTCCATCGCCGCCGTCGTCGAGAGTTATCGTGGTGGGGAGGCCATCGCTTCGGGCGAAGATTTCGATCCGTCGCCGGCCAACCTCGATGCACGAACTCAGGTGATTGAACGAGACGGGGTTCGAATCGCCGTTTTGCCGAAGAAGAACCGTGGAGAGACGGTATCGATGATGTTGACGATGCACTATGGCAACGAAGACTCGCTGCAAGAATTAGGTGCGGCGGCAAGAGCATTACCATCGATGATGATGGCTGGGACTCAAAAGAACGACCGCCAGGCTTTGCAGCAAAAGTTGGATGCTCTCGGAGTCCGACTATCGGCAGGCGGAGGTGGCGGAGGTGGTCGCCGCGGGCCCCGAGGGGGTGGTGGAGGTGCCGGTGGAGCGGCCGGGCAACTCACATTTAGCCTTCAGGCCAAGCGTGACTCCTTGATTCCAGGCATCGAATTGCTGGCCGAAGTTCTTCGTCTACCTGCATTTTCTCCTGACGAGTTCGAGCAGATGAAGGCTCGCAACATCGCCATGATCTCAGCGATGCAGACCGAGCCATCGTTGCTGGCCAGCTCGTTACTGTCGAGAACGCTGTCCGACTACCCAAAGGGGGACGTTCGTTACGCTGGAACGATTGAGGAGAACATCGAAGAGCTTTCCAATCTGACGTTGGAGCAAATTATCTCGATCTATCAGAAGCAGGTTGCTGCTAGCGATGTCGAAATCGCAATCGTCGGAGATTTCGACCCCGATCAAGCGATTCATGCTTTGAACCAAGCCATCCAGGGCTGGAGAACGGAGGTCCCCTATCGTCGGATTGAAAGAGAAGCCAAGAAGAACTTAGTCGGCAAAAGCGAGTCGATTGTTACGCCTGACAAAGCCAATGCCGTGTTTCTGTCAGGTCTCTCGTTCTCGATGAGTGAAGACCATCCGGACGCGATTGCCCTGGAATTGGGGAATTTCATCCTTGGAGGCGGTACGCTGTCATCGCGATTAGGCGATCGAATTCGCCAAAAGGAAGGTCTTTCCTATGGTGTGAGTTCGTCGGTCAGCATTCCATCGCAAGGCTCAGATGCGCGTTTCAGCATCAACGCCATCTGCAACCCTGCGAATATCGACGCTGTTGAACGAGCGGCCGGAGAAGAATTGGCTCGTTTCATCGATGACGGGCCGACTGAGAAGGAAGTCGAAGACGCGAAGACGGCGTACTTAGAAGCTCGCAAGATCGCTCGTGCTTCAGATGACTCGATTGCCGGGCAGCTCGTTTCGAATCTCGAACTCGGTCGTACCTTTGCCTACACTGCGGAAAAGGAGAAACGAATCGAGTCACTGACTCCCGCTGAGATCCGAGATGCCTTCAAACGTCACATCCTGTTGGACAAGCTCGTCATCATTCGTGCCGGAGACTTTTAGTCTCTGCCAACTGCCTGAGTTATTTCTTCTGGGCCGCTTGGATTGCTTTTAGAGAAAATCCACCGACTGGGTGCCCTTGCTCGTCTAAGTGCATCCAGTCAACGATGTCCTCGACAGGCACAACGACATTGGAGCCGAGACGAAGGCTTCCCAGATTCACGGGGTTGTTGCCAATCTGCCCATAGACTCTCCCCCCTTCAATGCAGGTCAGAGTGATCCAAATGAACTCGGTGACGTCATCGACGGTTATCGGGGCCTTGATCGAGTGACAACTACCTCTGCCTTCTTCCACCGCAGTTAGGAATTCCGGCAATCGCTGTTTGGCTTCTTCAACTGCTCTCTTCATGGCCGGATGATTGGAATCGATTTCGATCATGGGCACCTCCATCGTTTTTTGCAGTTCCCCGATAGGATTTCCTGACAGCAAGGCCGCTTGGGTTTCCTCGTTGATTGGAAAGGACAAACCGAAATCGGGCAGGTAGATCAAAAGACAATCGTCATCCAAGAGTTGAGCAAACAGTCGACCTAGTTTTCCGTACATCGCATAAACTTCGGATTCCGATGTTCGAAAGTCGACACCCACGAAATCGCATGAAAACCAGGCGCGGTGCTCCTTGAGCAAGGTGCGAACGCGCAGGTCGGGCATTGTATTTGCGACTTCTTCGACGTTCTCGACATAAGTGTTAGGAAACGAATTGATGAGGATCATGTCGCCCTGCATGAAAATCGTCGTGAGAATCTCGTTGGACACGACAAATCCATCCGGTCCTTCATTCGTCCCGTCGCCGACGTCGAGCTTAAACTGCTGCTGCACGATCCGCGCGAGGATGGCAGGATCCATCGCTCGATGCGAACGCGTAAGTGCTACTAGGGAGACCATCCGAGCGCGTTGTCGGCGGCGATAAAGGAAGTAGCCGATAGCTGCCAGTAAGACAATAACAGCGGCAACTACGAAAATCCAGAAAAGCATGATTGAGGATTCCTAGATGAGCTCTTCGACGAGAAATTTAGGTGACTCATTTGTTTGATCGAAACTGGTTTCACCCCAGAACAACTTGCCGGCATGGGGACAGCGTTTTAGATTCTCGTCCGACATGAACTCGACCGCCGTGGTGATCACCATGCGAATCGTTCCTTCGTGATAGATTAACTGGGGACAGGTCGCTTGCGGAGATTGCGGCGTCAACCATGTACCCAGGTGAACTCCGTCTGAAAGCCGATACCATCGTGTTTCACCGAATGCAGCAGGTTCCGGGTTATAAAAACTGATGATCAATCCTTCTTGGTCAGGTGTCATGATCATGCCGTCGGGAAAGAAGGGTAAGCAAGTCAGGTCGAGGCAGACGTCTGGCTCGCTCAGTTTTCCAGTCTGCGAATTCAATTCATAGCGGACCACTTGCTTGGACGGCGTATCGATGTCGTACAACCAAAAAATCGCATCGGACTTTCGGACAAGCACCTTTCCGTTGCTGCAGATTTGGTCATCACGAAGACGGGTCAGATAGGAATCCCGGCCCCGATACAAATACAATCCGGCTTTCTTTGTTTTGAATTCCAAATCCTTCGTTCCAAAGACGAGCACATCGTCCGCGCAGACGGCATCGTTAATAATTGTGTTTTCACGGTCGGCGTCGATGTTCTCGGCAAGCGTGGTAAATTTCGAAGTCGCGGTGTCGAACAATCCAATGGATCGCTCGCAGCCGACAACGAATTGATTTGGCTTTTTGGTTGGAAACGCAAAACCTGGACGTCCGGGCAAGGGGTAGGTGCGATTCGTCTTCGAGGGGACATCGAAAATGTTCAAGGAACCGAGCTTGGATTCGCGACCGTGCTGAATGGCGACCCAAGAAAACGAACGATCATCGATGGGATAGGGACCTTCCGGCAAGAACTTCAGTTCGACATTTTGTGGATCGAGCAAAATGGAACATTCCCACAGATTCAACATGCGACTTCCTTTGACGTAACGAGGTTCTCTTCAATGATAGCCAAACGGCGATTGCGGATTATCACCAATTGAGAGAAAATCCGTCAATCGAGGTTGACTTGCGCTGTTCTCATTGCGTAGACTCTTTGGCCGAGTTATGGATAACCTCGTTCAGCTTCTCGACCCAGAAGTTGAGCGATTTCGGGGGCGACCCTTCAATCATGCGACACGATGAGAACGGAGTTAGGTTGCAACTCAACCTCGCGATCGATCTCGTCTAAGGAGTACATGTGTCCGTGCTGATTGATCATGAGTTGAAAGACCGTGTCCGCAACGCGGTTGATATTGTCGATGTTGTTGGCTCCGTGCTGGAGTTGCGCCGACAGGGAAGCGGATTCGTTGCTCAGTGTCCTTGGCACGATGACCGTCGCCCGAGCTTGCAAGTGAATCCAACCCGACAGAGTTGGAAGTGTTGGGTTTGCGATATTGGTGGTGATATCTTCAGTTTCGTCATGAAGCGAGAGGGAGTCTCGTTCCCAGAAGCGCTTCAGTTGCTCGCGGATCGAGCGGGCATCACCATCGACCGCACACCGGACCGCCGTGCCGGACCTGTCGGCAAGTCGAGTGAGAAGAAGCATCTCTACGATGCGATGTCCTGGGTAACACTTCAGTACCACCAGTTCTTTCTCAAGTCCTCGGAAGCGGAAACAGCTCGGAAGTACGTCGAAAGCCGAGGAATTTCAAAACAGAGTATCGAGAAGTTTCAGATTGGTTATGCTCCCGGAGGCTGGACTTGGCTCCTCGATCGGGCACTTGGCAAGGGCATGGATGGTGAACTGCTCGAACGGATTGGCGTCGCTCGCCATAACGAACAGGGAAAGCGCTATGACTTCTTTCGCGATCGAGTCATCTTCCCCATTCGCGATGTCCAGGGCCGTCCCGTCGCTTTGGGTGGTCGTGTTCTGCCGGGCGCTAGTTCTGATGTTGCCAAATACATGAACGGCAATGAGACACGACTCTATTCGAAGAGTAACTTGCTGTACGGCCTCGATTCCGCGCGCGACGCGGTCGGCAAATCTCGACAAGCTATCGTGGTTGAGGGATACACCGACGTGATTGCTTGCCATCAATTCGGCGTCACGAACGCGGTCGCTGTTTGTGGTACGGCGCTGGGGGAAAGCCACATACGCTTGCTCAAGCGATACTGCGACTCGGTTATTCTGCTTCTGGATGGTGACGAGGCTGGACAGAGACGAATGAATGACTTGGTCGATCTCTTTCTGCATTCGAATTTGGACATGCGCGTTCTTACGTTGCCGGATGGGCTGGACCCTTGCGATTACCTCAACAAGCACGGTCAGAACGCCCTCGTGGGTCTGTTACAGCAAGCGACAGATGCTGTCGAACATCGAATCCGAGTAGCTTGTCGTGGCTTTGATCCGCTCTTGGACACGCATCGCGCAAACGCCGCCTTAGAGGAGATTCTTCGAACGCTTGCAGCGATTCCCGACGTTCAAAGAGGCTCGCATTCGTCGTTTCGGCTTCGACTCGATCAAGTCTTAGTGCGAATTTCCCGCCAATTCGGTATCGATGAACGTAGGCTTCGAGAGCGCCTTCACGATATCAGGAAGTCGAAAGCCACCCAGCAAGTTGCTCGGTTCCGAGTTGACGATACCAGCATGACCGAAGAGCAGAGAGTTCTGCGCTATGCGGATTTAACGCCGTTCGATCGTGAGGTCTTTGAAATCATGATCTGCCATCCTCAATTCTGTTCGCAGATTCTAGAAAGAATTCCGGTCGATCGACTGGAAAGTGAAACGGCTCGGCTTCTCTACAAGGTTTACTCGGACGCAGAATTGGAAGGTTCTTCGCTCGACTTCGATAGACTGATGTCGTGTATCGAAGACGTTGACATGAAGAATCTATTGGTATCGATTGACACGGAAGCCGACCGAAAGCTATCGAAGTGCGATATTGACGCGGATACTCGCTTGCGCGATCTTTTTGATCGGATCGCGGACGTTGAGAGAAAGATTATGGACCGGCAGCGGTTGCAGGACCTGGAGAAAAAACAACTTTCTGAAGAGGAGGAAATGATTTTGCTGTTAGCCATGGTCGAGCAAGCTCGTTCGCGCCATGAGCTGACGGATGAAAATGTCGACTGAAAGCCAACTTTCAGAAGCATTTGTCTTGGTGCCTGTCCCAAAACCGTTCCGTCGAATCCCGAAGTGACGGCGAAGAGCGGTTTTAGGTTGGGCGCTCAGGCGAGCGGCAGATAAGCACCTGCCAATCCGAACCCGCTGCGTGGACGAGGCATCAGCGTCTCATCTCACACTCATGCTTCGGACTGGTATGCGTTCACCTGACAATCGCTAAAGTAGGCCGGTCAAGCCGACCCAATATCGAAGGAACGACCCATTATTCCACTTTGCTGGCGACCTTCATGGTTGTCAGGGTTGAAAAAGGAGATTTTACCGTGGAAACACAAACGCTCGAATTAACTCATTTGATTTCATTGGCCCGCAAACAAGGTTACTTGACCTACGATCAGGTTAGTGGGTATCTACCGGACGAGGCGAACAGCGCGGAAAAACTGGACGCCTTGCTTGAGATTCTCGACCAGCACAGTATCGAGTTGATTGAAGGAGAAAAGAAGTCTGGTCGTCGAGCATCGGAGGAAAGCGAAACGGAGTCGCCAGAAGGACTACCTGAACAACGGAAGCTGTCCAACGATCCCATTCGACTCTACCTGAGGCAAATGTGCCAAATCCCTCTTCTCAGCCGGGATGAAGAGATCGCTCTCGCGAAGCGCATTGAGATCGCACGTCGTCGATTCCGCCGGGCGGTGCTATCCAACTACTACGCTATGCGGCAAACGTTGGAGATTCTCAAGAAAGTGCATCATGGCGTGTTGCCCTTCGATCGCACCATCAAGGTGTCACTCACCGAGCGATTAACAAAGGAACAGATTTCCGCTCGCATGCCCCATAACTTAAAAACACTGGAGGCGCTTCTTTCCGAAAATCGATCCGAGTTCAATCGCATTGTTCGGAAGTCGATTGGTCCTACGGAAAAGAAGATCGCCATTCGCGACTATTTGCGTCGCCGCAATAAATGCGTGCAGTTACTAGAAGAGCTTTCCTTGCGATCTCGCCGAGTGTACCCGATCATGAAGCAACTGGAGCAGTTTGCGGATCGAATGGAATGGCTTCGGCAGCGAATTCGCATGCTGGAATCGCAGGGCGTTCGCAATAGCGAGCTAGCCAGATTCAAGAGCGAACTGCGTCAACTGATCCTGACAACTCAGGAGAGTCCTCGTTCGTTGCGCCGACGCTGCCAAGTCTTCCGAAAACACTTCGAGGAATTTGAAGCCGTCAAGCGGGAATTGTCGAGCGGTAACCTCCGCTTAGTTGTTTCCATCGCTAAAAAGTATCGCAACCGTGGACTCACGTTCCTCGACTTGATTCAAGAAGGCAACACCGGCTTGATGCGAGCGGTTGACAAGTATGAGTACCGACGTGGATTCAAGTTTTCGACGTATGCCACGTGGTGGATTCGTCAAGCGATCACGCGCGCCATCGCCGATCAGGCACGTACGATCCGCATTCCGATCCACATGATCGAAGTTCTCAGCAAAATGCGAGCAGCTCACAAGGAATTGACTCACATTCTTCTGAGAGAGCCGACCATCGAGGAAATTGCGGAGCGAACGGGCTATCCCCTGGAAGAGGCTCAGCACGTCTGGGAGATCGGGCGGACTCCTGTTAGTATCGACCGACCCGTTGGAGAAGACGACAGCAGCGCCTTTGGTGAATTTCTCGAATCGAGTGAATCCGATGATCCCGTTCGCGCTGCTGGCAATGGATTGTTGCGAGATCGCATCGACTCGATGCTCAAAACCCTAACTTTTCGCGAGCGTGAGATCATCCGTCTCCGTTACGGATTGGCCGACGGTTACTATTACACGCTCGAAGAGGTCGGTCGCATTTTCAAGGTCACTCGGGAACGTGTTCGTCAAATCGAAGCCAGCGCCGTTGCGAAAATGCAGAACCCCGTTCGAGCAAAACAACTCGAGGAATTTGTCAAGCGAGCCGCCTAGTTCAAGCAATTCATTGCGAGTTCTATTCACGCAGCGATTTTGCGGGAATGCATCGATTCGGTCGATCCGATTCGGGTCAATCAAAGGCCTCGGATCGACCGTCGTTGTAAGCGTTTCAGCATGATACATGACCGCTTAGGATTATGCATGGCGACTCAAGGTCATGCATGGCCGATCGAGGATGGCCGGGTTGCATTTGCCGTAACCGTTCACGACTCACGCGCGGGCCGCCGCAATTTTGGCGGTTGGAACGGATATGTTTCGCCAAGTTGTCATTCGCCAAAATTGCTCTGGCCCTGCGGGTAAACGAAGAGCTTGACTCCATTCGTGAACGCATACCCTTTGCCTTTGTGAGCACCGGCTGTTTGGAGTCAAGTGTTCTATTCGTTCAGCCTCACAGAGTGCCCAGCCCCAGATCTGTGAACTCACTGATGCTTGGTTGGGATGGGGCAGGTTCGCAACTGACTCTTAGCTGTAACTCTCATCTGCGAGCGCCTTCAGCTCTCCCAGAATCGATTCCTTGAACAGAACATAGGGATGCTCGCGGGAGCTCTGAATGGCCCATTCACGTTCGAGCATCTGGGAGTGCGATCGATTCTTTTCTAAATCGGAGCGGTAATGCGCCAGCAGACTTGCCAAGGAACGGTTGACGGTCGATATTTCGCGATGCCAGTTTCTTTTTTCTCCCCGAGGTGGAATGTCGTTTAGCAAGGCTTGCTTCTTGGATACTGCTTCAGCGAATCGAGTCTGATCTTCAGGCAAGATGGAGCTCCGAAATCGCTCTGCGTGGAAGAGCGTCGATCGTATCATCGCTGTCAGCGCGGCGGATGACTCAAATTGTTCCATCATGGATGGCATGTTCAACTTCATGGTTGCCGTCGCGACGGCATAAACCGGAGCTTCGATGCCGAGCCAAGTCTTGATGATCTGATTTGTCATTTGATCGTACAAACCGCCGCCGATTCCATGTACAAAATGGTCCGAAACGAAGAGTCGAAGAAATAGAGTCATCGACAACGCCCTCGGGCGGATACACCAACCCTGATCTGCCCAGTGCATCCAGGCATCCCAAAAGTACTCGTTGGTGGTGTCTGGAAACGAGCCGACTTCCTTTTGACCATCACTTATTCGGAATCGCCCGCTCGCAGCAGAAACAAACACGGGGCGTCGAATGGGATCGTCCCGGCGGTAGATTCGCAAAGGGACTTCAACCCACTCACCGTGGACATTCAGTGGGGGTACGGGATGAGCTTCATTTCGAATCTTGAAGAACGCTCGGTACTCTGCTCTCGCTCGGTTGTAACAATCGGCAAGTCGCACTCGGTCCGCCATGAGCATGCGTGCAAATGTTGCAAAACCGCGTCGCCTGCACAATTCACTCATCGGTACGTCGTGAACACGAAGTCCCGATGATCGCTCGATGGCATTGCGACCGATCGAGAAGGCACGCCCGACAGGCAAGCCAGCTTCAAGAGCTTGCATGCAATCGGGCCAAATCGCTGCCAGGAGATGCGGAGCCCCGACACCAGCCATCGCAGCATGCACACGTTCCGGGAATCCGCGCCACGAGGCCACATTGTTTGGATACGTCCATTCCCATGGAGCCTGTCGTGATCGTTCTTCGGGCTCGATACTCGCGAACTTTAGACGCCCATGGCTGTCGCGGCAGGGGACTCGAATAGTGAGACTTCGGCACTGATCGTGATCGACCAATATGTTGATCGCCAGACCAATGTGCGCTCGAGCCCAACAATCGATCAGGAAGTTCTTGAACCAAACTCCGGGGTGGAAAAGTTCGGGCTGATGACCGGTGAGAAAGAATGGACTCGTAGCCAAAGGACGAAGTGCTTCAGCGTCTGCGGCACTCAGCAGCTGACCGCCGCGGTCAAGATCTCGCAATCCTTCGGTGAGAAGATCAAGTACATCCGAACGCGATTGGGCTCGCAAGTGGGCGAGCGACACGTCGCCCATGGTATATTCGGAAGGAATGGTGAAACACTGTTTCAGGTCCAAATGAACCGAGTCAGTTCGCGAGAAAGCAACGTATGCGGACCGGTCGTCACTGGGAACGCGATAAGTCTCGAACGGCTGCGGGCCAGACTCCACAACTAGTGGCACTCCAAGCAGGCATGCTTCCGAACGGGCAGATCGAAGCCCTTGGCCTTCATGAATTCAACACTTTTCGCGACAACTTCGCGATAGTGACGGAGGCGCTCTGTTGCTTGATCGAGAGCTCCACCGAATGATCGCGTCAAATCGAGGTAAATCAGTGGAACTGGAATTTCGATGATGCGCATGCCGAGCATCGCAGCTTGCACCCACAACTCCAGTGGCATGGCGTATCCTGTATCTTGAATTTCAAGTTGCTTGAGCGCTGCCACTCGATAGGCTTTGAACCCGCAGAACGTGTCGGTCAAGCAGAGTCCCAGGAGAGCGTTGATCTCCGAAGTAATCTGACGATTAATCATCATCCTCTCGGCGGGTGGTTCGGAGTCGCCTGGGTAACGCTTGCGATAGCGACTTCCAGAGACGATATCAGCGTTCTTGCAAGCCTGGACGAATCGCGGAATCCTTTTGGGTTGATGCTGTCCGTCGCAATCCAAGGTCACCAGGGTCTGGTAATTGTTTTCGATGGCAAATTGGAACGCACTTACCAGCGCTGCACCATAGCCTCGATTCTTTGGATGACGGACGACATGAATGTCACTCCTTTGTGCTAGCAATTCAGGAGTTCCATCTGTGGACCCGTCATCGACCACCAGCACGTTTTCCGCATACTGGACGACTTGGTTCAAGACCGAATGGACATAGCCCGCTTCGTTGTAAACGGGCAATGCAGCTAAACATTTTTTCGACATGCGATTCAATTCCTAAGGCGAGCGGAAGATTAACTCTTCCTATCTTAGACCTCTGCATCAGCTAGCGATCATGCTTTCGTGCCTGTCTTCAGTTTCGGGCCAGTGCTTTGTCATGCCTAGTTTCTGGGGCTGCAACCGGACGGCTTGCGCCGTGCCGTCAGCATTTTTATCGGTAGAGAGCAAGCTCTCCGGTCTCGCCAACCTTTTTTTGGTGATGACGAGGCACTAGTGTATTTCCACCAACCTCTTGCCTAACACGAGGAACGACATTAAACGCGCCAATGAACAGACGTCCACGAGCTATCAAACTACTTCGGTATTCTAGGCACCTCAGTCAAGTCGTCAACGAATTTGCCGTTACGAGCTGGGATATCCCAAGAATCGCCACTGAATTTTGCTGATCGGGCAAGATGTACGAGAAATCCCATGCGTTCCAGCTTCAGGAACAATCATTTTCGACTTGACTTTGACTTGTGCCAAATTGTACTCTCCGGCAGGCGAAGGCGCGCGGGAAATCCAATTTTGATCGGGCAGCTCGTGCTGCTTCGCTATTAGGCAGCTCGCACTGCTTCGCGATGGATGTTATCGACAGTGCAGTGGCGTTTTTGTTTTCTTGGAAAACATGCTCGGCTGCCGCTCGCCTCACGATTCAGGAGGGTGGATTGTGCTTCACCACGAAAGGACTCAAATGATGCGCTCAGTTACTGATCGATCTGTCACCGGTTGCTTATGCTTCTCGATGATTTGCTTCGTCTTGCTCCCCGCAGCGACCTTCGGACAGCAGCTCCGGTCGAACTCGAATGCCAATCAACCAAACCAAAATCGAACCACAGCGGACCCGAAACCACCTAGCGGTATTCCGATTCAAATCAATGGAGCCAATGCTCGTGCTGGAAATGCCGTCACTCCAACCAATCCATCGGTAGTCGCGTTGGTGAATGGCCAACCGATTACTCGCGATGAGCTGGGGCGCGAATGCTTGACTCGCCATGGTGAACAAGCGCTTGAGAATATGCTGAACAAGTACGTGATTCAGCAAGCCTGCGAAGCGCAGGGTATTCAGATCACTCAGCGGGATATCGATCAAGAGATCGAACGCATGGCAAGTCAATTCAAATTGAACGTCAAAATGTACTTGCAGCTTCTAGAAAATGACCGAGGGGTCACTCCCGAACAGTATGCAAGCGACATTGTTTGGCCGATGTTGGCCTTACGGTCTCTGGCCCGCGACAAGATCGTCGTGACCGAGGAAGAGATGAAAAAGGCCTACGAAAGTCAATATGGTCCCAAGGTCCAAGTTCGTATGATTGCTTCCCGCGACCGCAAGAAGGCCGAGGATCTGTGGCGTCAAGCGAAAGCCGATCCCACCAGCTTCCGTCGGCTTGCCAAGGAGCATAGCGAAGACCCTGAGTCGGCAAGCGTCGAGGGGCTCCTTCCTCCGATCCGCAAATACTCCGGTGATGACGAAATCGAGAATCTCGCGTTCTCGCTGCGGGTCGACCAAATCTCCGAAATCATTACCATCGCTGACATTCATCTTTTCCTACAGTGCGTGCGTCATATCCCTGCCACTACGCCACCGCCGGAATCGATGAACATGGTGAATCAAACGATCAGGCATGATTTGCAGGAACAAAAGTTGCGAGAAACCGCTGAGACGGTTTTCGTCACGCTTCGAGAGCACAGCAATGTGCAAACGATCCTGGGCAATCCGGAGCTCGAAAAGCAGCATCCCGGCGTTGCTGCATTCATCAACCGACAAGCGGTTCCCATGTCGATGGTCATCGACGAAGCGATTAAGCGACACGGTTCCAAGGTACTGGAAGGAGAAATTCACCGTAAGCTCATCGAACAAATGCTTGCAGCGAACGGACTCAAAGTGGAACAATCCGATATCGATCGCGAGATCGCGCGGGCTGCGGACTACTATGGCTGCATCAACAGCGATGGCACGCCGAACATCGACGAGTGGATTCGCACGGTTTGCGAAGAGGATGGAGCGACTTACGAACTTTATGTTCGCGATGCCGTCTGGCCTACCGTGGCAATGAAAAAGTTGGTCGCGCAGAAAGTGCAAGTTACCGAGGAAGATCTGCAAAAAGGATTCGAATCGAATTATGGACCGAGGGCAGAGATTCTCGCCATCGTTCAGAGCAATCAGCGCACGGCCCAAGAGGTTTGGCAGATGGCTCGATCTAATCCTACCGAGGCTTTCTTTGGGGAATTGGCGAATCAATACTCGGTGGAACCAACCTCGCGTAGCAATTATGGAAAGGTACCTCCCATTCGACGACATAGTGGCCAGCCGACCCTCGAAAACGCTGCGTTCAAACTACAACCTGGCGAGATGAGTGGTATCATCGAAGTCGGTGGCCAGTACGTTATTCTTCGTAGCCAAGGCTTCACGACTCCAGTGACGAAGGATTTTAACGCTGTTCGTGATGAACTTTACAAGGACTTGTTGGAGAAGAAGACGCGAAAGGCAATGAGCGACGAGCTCGAAAGGCTCACCGCCGCTGCCATGATCGAAAACTACATCGACAACAAGGCTCAAGTCGGTTCGACCGCTCGACAGGCGTCGATGGGAGCACTGCAAAATAGCAGTCAAGGCACAGCTCGATGAACGGAGACGAACTTCGAGCATTGCAAGCTCCCATCAAGGAGCGATATCGGCAAAACCCAAGCGAAGCGAACGTCAGTTTTCGAGCCGAAGCGATTGTTGACATCTCGACGCTGACGGCGAATATACCGACGACTTCGGGAATGATCCAATCCAGCCTCCACGTCGCGGCGGGAGGCCCGAAACCGTCGGCTTGCTCGGGAGACATGCTTCTTGAATCGTTGGTGGCCTGCGCGGGGGTCACGCTCTCTGCGGTTGCCACCGCCATGTCTGTCCCCATCGAATCCGCCCGAATTCATGCGAGCGCCGCTGCAGATTTCCGCGGAACGCTTGGTATCGATCGAACTATTCCAATCGGCATCACCGATATACAGCTGGATTTTGAGATCCAATCGTCAGCCGATGCCGAGACCCTACAAAAACTCGTGTCTCTCACCGAACGTTACTGCATCATTCTTCAAACTCTCAAGAATCCCCCAGCGATTCATGCGACGTTGCGAACATAGAGGAACAGCGCCAGCTTCCATCATCGGGCAAGCATCTGCGACACGAGCAACAAGAGAGAGAGCTTGACTTCGATAAGAGCTCAGAGTCGTTGTGTATCGGGCGAGCAACGGACTGGAATCCACTCTTGCTGACGCTGCGGGCTAGTTTTGTCGCTACTGACAACGCGGCGAGTTGCGGGAAGTGCAGCTTCAAGAGGCTAAAGCAAGTATACGTTTCGTGGCGATGCATCTCGGATGTTACCCGCCGATTTGTCAGGCCAAGTTGCGCTTGTCATGAACGAATTCGCTCATTTCACGAATGAGGATTTTGCTCTCAACCAAGTCCGCCAGAGCTCCGCATCCTCGACAGACGGCCTTAGCGAGCTAGCCCACCTCGATTGGCGATCTGATCGTGTCGATACATTGGCAAGTAGCGATAATAGACTTCTAAGCACAGACAAGCCATCGCCGTGGAGTACACGCGTCCTCCGTAGCCGGACCAGAGACAGGTGTTATCCCAAGACCCAGCGAGCTCGTTTCCATCGGGGCGTTGTGTGTTAATCAATCGCGATTTTAGCGCTTCGTTCCATTTGCGCCACGATTCATCTTGGTACTGAAATAAAGCGATCGTGGCGTAATACCAGCAATAGAAGTTGTCTTGGCTTTGCCCGGGAAGCTCTCGCAGAATGAAGGCCTTGGCCTCAGCTTCGGCTTCGATCGGAAGTGGCAACCCCAGCAGCAAGCGACTCGCAAGAGCCTCAGCGGTCATGGGCACGCTCGCTTGCTGACCGGGAACAGGGCGATAAACCGCGAGCCCTCCATGCCGTCCCGACTTAACGGCATCCAAAAATTGCGTCATTCGCCCCCGAATTTCGGATGGGAATTGGAATCCGCCCGCCATGCAACTATTGAGCGCCATGGCTTGCCACCCGAATTGACTCAAATCCCCTGGATCTCCTGTATCCCGAAGCGCGTAGCGCCAACCTCCCGATGATGGATTCTGCGCTCTCACCGAGTATTCTGCCGCTCGACTCAGCACCGGGACCAAATCGGCGTCTCCCGTCATCGCATACAACTCTGCCAAGGCGAGCGTAGCCATGCCATGAGAATACATTCTGGCGAAGTAAACACTTCGATCATTGCCGACTTGCTTCGGTCCTGCGAGGTCTCCCGATGGCATTTGGACTCGCATCAGATACGAAGCTGCCTTTCGAACGGTCTCTCGATAGGTTCCTTGTAGATGGGTGTGACCGGCTCCGAGAAAACTCAATAGCGCTAAACCGGTCATAGCGGTATCAGCATCGCGGCCTGTGCCGTTGCGATCCTCGCCCAATGTTTTCGTCTCAGAACCTGCTCCGTGGCGTTTCGCGTCCCAGAATCCATCGGGCTCCTGGTTCTTTGCCAACCATGCTAGGGCCGCTTCCACCGCAGCTTCCGTCGATTCATCTCCTCCGAATTGGGTGACCGCGAGTTGTCGGTTCTCCGGATCTCGGAGTTGATACACCTCAGGGATGGGTCGCCGATCGATCGGTCGCTCGCGTTGCAATTGAAATTCGCGACGCGTCTGCTGAACAAATTGAATTGGCGTCGAGACATCGACTTGATGTTTTGGTTCATCTGGTAGATCTGTCTCCGAAACCGCCTGCTCGATTTTGTCCTGACCAGATGGCGATTCCGCAATCCATTCGGTCGGAACTGGCGCTTCGAAGTCCGGTGCTGAGTCGCTGAGAATCTCCGGCGACGGCGGAGCAGATTCGCTCACCAACAGATCAGGCAGTTCCTGTGGCAGGAAGCTGAAAACCGGCTTGTCGCTGGTCGATTGCTCTGGCTCGATCGCATGCACGTTTGTTGCAGTGAGCATTTCATTCGATGGAGGTTCCGGCTGAGCTTCTTGCTGAAATTCCGTTTGGTCCAAGGGCGTAGAATCGGCAGAATCCGCGACAAGCGGTGTTTCATAGGGTAGCGACGTTTCATCCACCCATTGCGCTTCCATCCCGAGATTGGCTTGCTGACCTGGGCCATAACCGGGACGATCGACTCGAAAACTGTATGCGTACATCAGGAGCCAGAGATGGGCCAGGATCGACAGAACGATGCACTTTGTCAGTGGCTTGCTCTGCCCCCACCGCGTCCAGGCTGCCAATAAGAGCCCGATCGAAAGTAGAATCAAGAGGCCGGCCAGTACGAAGGCCAGAATGCGATCAGTCGTCCAGGCGATGCGACTGCTCGCATTCGAGAAGGCAAGTAGTATTGACCAACCCGCCATCACATTCATCTCGTCAGCGATTGACCACCAAGAAACGCTAAATCCAACTTCTTGACTCCCGTTCGATTGATGACCGTGATGACATCGGCGAGTCGATCGAGCGACAACTGGCCTTCACCGCGAAGAGTCACGCGGATATCCGGCTGCGACCGTCGAATCTGGTTCAGTTGCATCTCGAATTGAGCGAGATTCAGGGTCTTTCCTTCGAGCTGAACCGTGCCCTCGCGAAGCACCCATACGGAGAGAACGGTAGAAGTTGGCTGCTGCGAAGGCGCATGATTGACTTTGGGTAGCTTGAGTGCCAAATGTTGCTCATTCTCTGTGAACTTGGAACTGACCATGAAAAAAATGATCAGCAAGAACAGAATATCGATCAGCGAAGTGAGGTTGATCCCTGCGTGATCTTCTCGATTCAGCTTCAGAGGCACCGATTCGTTCTCCTCATTGGCTCAACTCTTATTCGTCCGTCGAAACTTTTCGACAGCCCGTTATGGGAGCGATTCATCTAAGCGGCTTTCTTCGAGCGACTGCGCGATCGTGGCGATTCCGCGTCTTGCAGTCCCTCCGCGCTGATCACTTCGACCAATTGTTGGGCGTAACCGTCCATTTCGATCACTAGGCGATCCGTATGTCCAACGAAATAGGTGTAGGCGATATACGCTGGGATCGCGACAATCAATCCGGCAGCGGTTGACAGCATGGCCTGACTAATGCCCCCTGCCAACAATTGTGGTCGCCCCATCGCGTCTTCGGCAGCAATCGCATTAAATGTTTGGATCATCCCCAGCACGGTTCCCAACAGACCAAAAAGCGGGCTCAGATTGCTGATCGAGCTGAAAATGCGTAGGTGTTTCCGAAGTTGATTGCTGACTCTTTCCCCCGCGTCCAGTGCGGCTTGTTCCACTTCGACCGCCGGCCGACCGTATTTCTTCGTTGCAGCCACGATAATGGTCGACATCGAGCTTGGATTTTTCTCGCAAAGCTCCAAAACCTCATCCCGATCGAGTTGTTGCAGTTCTAATTGTTCCAGGAGTCGTTTGACAAAAGGGCGAGGTATCACGCGACCACGGCGAAGAAAAATGAGTCGTTCAAATACGAACACTAAGCAGATCATCGAGCTCAGCGCGATCGGGTACATCATTAGCCCGCCATCATGAAAAAGCTGAAGTAAGTTCCCCACGGAAATGGGGCTATCTTTGTCGGAACTCGAAGGTTGCTTGTCGGGTTCAGAAGTAGCGTTTGAGCCCTGGTCTCCTGCGAGTGATGGGGGCATCTGCGTCACAAGCGCGCTGAGACTGGAGTTCATCAAAGATGGATTTTGATAGGTCGTAATCTGCTGCCCTCCATGCCCGACGCCGCTGACAGCATTCGAGCGGGCCGTCCGAAAGTCGGGCTCGTTGGACTGCCAACCAACGGCCGGATAGTTGATTCCCGGCGGACCGGCTCGAAGTCCATTTGGCGATCCCCCTTGGTAAGCAGGGCGCATCGGCTCGGAATAAAAACCGGGGCGTTGATGTTGACCGAGCGCAGAAGATGGCGCAATCGCAACGAAAGAAACGACTAAGCAAAGAAGGAGGTAGATTTGGAATCTGATAGGCATCACTGCTCGTCCCTGAGCGTCATGGATGGATTTACGCCGTGAAGAGGATTCGTACCAAATCCGTGCAATCTTGGAAACGCTACTTTTCGTTTGGTCGGGAGCTTCCATTCACCCTGCCAACGCGTCGCACCATTAGCAAATCTATCTATCGGCATGCGGCAAAGACATTTTGTTGTCTCATAAGCTCAATTGTCCATCGAATCAGAACTCACAACGGTTTTTAACATCGAGGCAAACTATGCTAGCGATCCCAATCCATGGCTTGCTTTGTTGATACAAGTGACCGGAATCTGAAAGAATGGCAAATTGGAAAGATCCAAAGGTAGATTGTGGTGCCCGCTCTGGACCGAATCGCGATCGGCAATTAGCTATCCAGCCGCGTTCAATCGCGCGTCGCCTCCTTCTTGTCAGCCCGCCTTTCTCACTACCCGAAACTTAGTTGAGAGATTGCTCGAAGCTACTTGCGTATCGGGTTTAGTAAACAGATTGTTTGGTCCTGTCCATTGGTGAGAAATCAACACGGCTGCCGATAGCAAGAAGGATGCAAAAAGAATCAAGCAACTTATGGAAGTTCGTCTCCATTTCGCTGCTATCGCTACGCCGGCAATTTCACGATGATGGTATGTCGTCGAAAAGGTCTCGGATTTCGGAACTGTCCTGAAAGAGGATCAAGGGAAGGCTCTTGAGTTTCTTTTGAACTTGCAGAAATCGTGCGGGGTCAATGGGACTTTCTGGTACGTCACGTATGACGACCGCGACCGTTTGATCGCGGAACTTTTGACCGATCTTTGCATAAATTTCCGGATCTCGCTCGCTGCTGTCGCCGACAAGCACGAAGCGGCGAGTGGGCATTCTCTCAATCAAATCGGCAATCAACCTGGTTTTGCTTTTCCTCTTCAGAAATCGCCAACGAGTGAACATCTCGTCACGGAGACGGAACCATCGCAAATGCATACTTCCACGGGGAAACTGGTGGTTTTCGATAAACTGGTAGAGCGACTCGAAAATTTGCCATGGACTTCGCGAAACGTAATGAAAGATGGCACCGTAGTCTTCTGCCCAATGTCGATAAACATCGGCGATACCTGGGATGGGAAGAAACGGGTTGAGAAAAGTGCTCGCTAGAAGTTCCTTGCGGTCGTGAACATGGGACAGCTTGATCGTATCGTCGATATCGCTGATGACACTGATGCCGCGATCCGAGGCAAGTTGCATCCACCCATCTGTGGTGATATCCGTGCCGATCAACCGAGCGCGAAACGGAACTCCCTTGGAAGCAGGGAAATCACCGAGAGAAATGTCTCGATTCAGAACGCTGGACTCA
>JBBIUE010000027.1:0-54199 GCA_037440405.1 Pirellula sp.
ACTCCAGGTTGATCCCGCCACAAACAGGAAAAACGGGAGCCAGAACGCGCGCCAACACAGATGCTTGTTCATCGTCTTGTTCTGGATCGTAGGACACCAGAAAACAACGCCGATCCAAAAAGAGTCCGCGTGTGGTCGAGCGGCGACCCACAAAGCAAATGGCGTTGGTCGCATGTCCACATTCGGGACGGACCTGAGCTAAATCCGCAGATCGAGCCTCAACGTGCCTTAGAGCGGCTGTGGGCGGCAGCTTCAAGGAAGCAGACATGAATCGACGACAACGTTCATGGGCGTTCGCTTCGCGCGCGCGATCGATTGTCTCGGTGACTTCCTCAAAGAGACCCTTGTGCGTCTCTGGCAATTGAAGCTGATCAAAGTAGATGACTGAATCGCTACAAGTGTTGTGCATCGCTCCGAGAAAATGGACATCGCTGCCAAGCACAATCCCGCGAGTTTGTAACCGCTGGCGCACTTCCGTATGATTTGCCATGGCAGCGAAGGCGCGCGCATTGGGACCACCACTTGAACCGCCGCAAGCTCCGCAATCATAGGCTGACCGATGCGGATTATTCAAGCTCGACGATCCATGCCCCACAACCAAAATCAGCTTTGAAAAATCACGAGTCAATCCAATATCTCGCAGGACCCTTTCGACAATGGCAGTCATTTCCTCGACGGAGAATCCCAGTTGAAACGCGCCCGATTCATGGTTGCGGTTGCCGTCGTCGGCCCTTTCCAATGTAAGGGCGGTGACCACAGGAGTGCGGACAGTGTTTCCAAAGATCGAATGGAGCTGAGCCGATAAACGCGGAAACAAGACTCGCAATACCATCGGCAGAGCTGCAACCACTCCAAGCAATCCAATAAACGTTCCGCCGATTAAGGACCGACTGGTTCGATGTATTCGATGCGCTATTGATCCGAGGATCCGTCTTGCACTTCGACGTAGATTTTCCTGATTTGCATACTCGCTCGAAACTCGCTCCTCAACCCAATGCTTGGGAACTACAACAATCGGACAAAGCGGCGTAAAATGCGCGTCCGCAGCGCCTCGATAGAACATGGCCGCTCCGAAGAAGCCAGCCACGCCAAATGTTTGTGCTTTCGGCTCCATTTCTTCGAGGTGACGTCGAAAGGACTCCTCGCGCTCGTCGATGCAGCAGATGACCTGGAACTTTGGCGACGTCGTGCTGGTTCGTCTTCGATCCGGTTCGGGGCTGGGTTCCTCGACGTTCGCGAGAATCGCATCAAAAAAAGCCTCGCGAAATCCCCTTTCGAATGCTCGATGGAACACGCGGCGACGATCGAGGGACGAAAACGATTCCAGTTCCTTAATGACCATCGCCCACTCGCGATGCGACATTCGCGCCAAATCCTCGGTAGACCATCCTCGATATTGCGCGATTTGAAAGACCAAAAAAGCTCGTTGATCGACCATCGATCGATGTTTGCGCCGTTGGACCGATTTGAGTTGACGGGCGGCCTCCGAAAGTGGACCTGCGATCTGCAGTTCGGAACGGATGAGAAACCGCCATACTTCTCGATCGATCAAGAGCCGAACTGCGAGAAAATCGATCAAGGTCCCTTTGGCGATCTGGCGGACTACCCGATCCGGTCGTTGCTCCATTTGCCAAATCATGCCGGCCCAGCCTCGCAATGCGAGCAAGGACTGAGCAATAAACTCCTCCCAGTCCGATTCAGGAACCTGCAATTCAAGAAGGATGGATTCAATACAGGCTTCCGGTGTCATTTCTCGACGAAGAAGTTCTCGGCACACCTTGCCAAGCGAGCGGCGCCATGGGGATGGACTCCATCGCTCCGTTCCGTATAGGAGAAGAAACGCTTCGAACATCCGCGATTCGCAATCGGTGGATCGCCACACAGCTAAACCTTGATCGAGAAAGGTGTAGCAGAAACGAATCAACAACTCATTGGCCACTCGATCCGCGTCAACGTGGGTTTCCCAAAAAATCGGGTCGCGCATGCGAATCCAACCTTCACTATGTCGATCGACCTCTCCGTGGTAATTGTGGACGCCCTGACGGCAAACTCGCCAAAGCAATTGCAACGAGAAGGACTCCCAGGTCTTCGAATTTGGGTCCAAGGACGGTTTGATTCCGTGTCGTGCGGCCAAGTCGTTGATCATGCGTTGATGCGAACGATGCCAATGGTTGGTTTGCTCCATTCCATTGGTGAGAACTTGATTTACCCAACGCTGAGTCCGTCGGACGAAGGTATGCCGAACGTTGGACGGACTTTTTCGCCAGAACTGATTGAGCGCGTCCGCCTCCGACACCAGCCAACTTAGTTCTGCATCTGAAGCCTCATTCCAAGGATTCTCAAGCATGTCCATGTAGAGGTGATATCGAGTCCCGAGCATCCCAAGGAGATCATCCGCTCGATCTCCCAACTCTTGCGCCAGTTCCACTTCCAAATCCCGACGCTGAATTCGGCCTCCTTCGTAGAGCTTTCGATAATCACTCTCGCTCATGTAAGGTTCGCAACCAAATCGCTTGGCTCCTTCCACGACGGCTTGTGAAAAAGGAAGATGTTCGAGCGCATGTAACGTATTGTGGTGGATGAAGACGGTAATCGGTCCTTGAGCTGGTAGCCAATGTGCCGCATGTTCCACTAAGGATGCGATCGATGGACGATTTTGATCACCGTTTGGGTGCGAGGTCATTGATGATGGCTCTGAGGTTTTCAATGAATGCGGTGCACTGAGTTCTTGCAGTCAGCGCCCTAAGGCGAGTGGTACGTGACCATGTACCAGCACGTTACGTAAGCAAGATACAAGACGCTGATCCTTCCCTCGCCCACGTTGCGGTTATGAATGATTGTTGAATCATTTTCTTCCGCTCCCAACGAAGAACCCTTCGTTGTCTGTCGAAAGCTCCACTAAATGTGCTTATGGATACCATCAGGTGCTTTGGATTTCATCAGCTACCTGCGGATGCTGATGGTCGACCCGACAATCGATCATCCCAAGGGAATGAAAGGACAGAAAGCCAGCAATCGATCGCGATTGGAAAAGGCCGCACGGACTTCTCTGGAATCGAACGCAGTCGCTAGCTTCCAATGGCAATACAAGCCAAAGCGCTAAACATTCGCGATCGGCGGTCCGCGATGCTGGCGGACAAGGGAACAAGATAATTGGTACCGGCAAGCGCAAAACTCGACCTGAACGAGATCGAGCGACTCGACCATCCATCGAGTTCGACAAAAGTCATCTCCTGTTCCGACTTGGTCCATTCCTAAACCAAGACCATCCTTGAGCGTCGTTTCGACAACGACTTCAACATTCTCTATCTCGATGGCAGGAACATCTCTCCGAATGGCCAGACCGATCAAGAATGTCAACAGGAGCAAATAAGTTGCAAAGCGCATCATAATGGCGTGGAAACTTCCAACGATTACTGGACTCAAGGGAGGTCAGCGAAATAGTGCAACGGCCCGATTGGCAGTTCGCAATCACAGAGATTTCCATTGAGGTAACGATCAACGTTATCAGTAAGTCTCAGCGACTTCAAGACATCTTGTCTGCAAAATACGTCGTTGCGACGATTCATCATCAATAAGTCTCGCTTCTAGAGTAAGCGTACACCCGTACCAGTCGGTTCGGCTTCTTCGTGGGGTTGATTTTTGGGGTAGTGTTCGCTTGGGGCAGTCGATGTCGCTGCCCCAGGCCAACTCTTCGAGACTCAACTTACGTCCAGTGGATGGTGATCCGAATATGCCGCGCAACTACACCAGTGCCCAGTTCTACTCGCCACGCGATCGATCTAAAGCCCAGCTGTGGGCCGACCGTCTTCTTCGCATTCGAGGTTCAAACAAAAGCATCTCGCAGTTCTGTCGGGACGAAAACGATTTCATCCAAGCCTGCTATTATTGGCGGAAGAGAATGGATGCCGACTCGACCAAGTTATCGCACATGACTCGCCAGTTCGGCGAACATTCAGGTCAACGGCAGAACACCAGTCGCCAGTTCATCGAACACTCGGGTCAACGGCGGAACACCACCGACGAAGGTATCTCCAGACGATTGCCGCTGAACGATGCCACGGTGGCTCAGCGAGATTCACGCACCGGATTGGTTCAGCGAGAGTCACGCACTTGGTTCAACGAGATTGAATTCCCAGCCTGGATCAGTGAGAGTCAAGAAACAGCTTGGTGCGTTTCACGATCGAGGCTCGCGGCATCAGGATCGAATGACAGTCCAAATCGCCGGAAGCCATCCTGGCCGTGTTGGATTGGGTGGCCAGCCAACCAACATCAGGCTTCGTAAGCGCTCGCGTTTGGAGTCAGGATCATCGTTTAACCGCAGGGCCAAAGCAAATTTGGCGCGGTAAACTTGGAAGCGATTGGACCACGCCAGACGCCAAATTTGCGTCGGCCCGCGAGTGAGGCGTGAACCGTTACCGATCGGACCACGATATTCGCCTGAGGCGTGAACAACGAACACGCATTCAACAATTGATCGTGTGTCACTGATGGGAAGAACGATGCATGGCATCACTCACTAACGATCAAAACCCATGTTGACAGCTTTACCGAAGCCGACGCGCTGCCGAAGTCCGAGATAGGAGGTGCTCTGAACAATCTGCGCATTCATTGGGAAGCGTTGACGGTCTACGCGAACCTTGGCTATGTTCCGATCGGCAAGAACCGAGTCAAGCAGTTGATGCGTCAGGTCGCGTTGGGGCGCAAGAACTGGCTGTTCGTCGCCAGAGTCGATTCCGGAGAGCATGTGGCGCGCCTCATGAGCGAGGTGAGCGGCCCGAAGCGGCATCATCTGGACGTCTGGTTGTACTCGAAGGACATCCTGGATCGCGTTCCGGCGGGCGAAACAGACTATGCCAAGCTTCTACCGGACGTCTGGAAGGAACAACATCCCGAAGGGGTGCGAACTTATCGCGAAAAAGAAAGCCGCCACAAAACCGAGCCCAAGCACTTATCGCGCGCCCACCAATTCATCGCCGCGAAGCTCAAACGCAAGCAACAACCGCGCCACCCCGCCTAACCCCGCACCCTCTTGGTTGTGTACGCTTACCCGTCGAGAGGCGGGTTCTGTACGACGAACAGCAAGCGGGCTTTAACGTGTATCGGATGATCCGATCTGCCTGGGAACGCTGGTCCCTATTTAGTGACACCGATGCAAGTCCAAGCTCGGACATGAGCGCGTTGACGATTTGCGGATAGTCTCCACTGGCTTGGACTGCTCATGCTCCAGGAGTCAGCAACCACCAGATGAGCGATAAAAATAGACGCTTGTCGCCTGCCGGTCGTCCGACCCTCACTGCGCTCTCATCCAACGGATCAACGATGGCAGCGGCTCTGCTCTTAAACGACTTAAGAGTCTATTTCTTGAACTTCCCTTCGGCGATCTTGATTTCGCCGAGGTCGTTCATGCCTTCTTTCAACGTCAATTCGAAAAAGCCCTTGTCCCACTTGGCCGGCTTCCCGGCGAATTCGACTTCATCGATGGCTTTGTTCATATTCTCGTGCCAAATTTTGAACGTGATTGGTCGGTTCGCAGGGAGATTTGTAATCGTCAGAACACCGTCGGCGTCGCTAATGCCAACATAAGGGTGGTCTGTGACGATCAAGTACGAAACCATCCATGGATGGATGGTGCATTGCACAGGGATGGGAGCGGGCTCAACAGCGGTCAATTTCACCTTTTGAGAAGCGTTCGAAGCGATCATCAAGTTCTGGGCTTGGTTATTGAAAAAATTGAAGCTGGCATTGTGACCAGTATTATCCGAATTCTTAACCTCGACCACTTCTTTGGGCCGAGCCGCGAAAACACGAGGAACGAAAACGCACTTCTGGTTGTCGAGCAATACTGAATCCCCTCGTACCTCGGCGAGGTCCGGGTGAACATCGCTACTCTTCATTCCCGATTTCTTGCTATCCACGAAGACCGCAATGTTCTGAATACCCATGTTGTCGGGGTTGACCATCATGATTTCAGACACCGCGTCGGCGTTATTCTCTTTGCACCAAGGATCCTTTCCCATTTCCAGCGGTTTTGCTTCCGGGACCTTTGTGCCACCGTAAACGATTCGAACCTTCAAGTCAGCCCATTGGGCGTAGCTGACGCTGGGAATGGCGACAACGGTAAGGAAAAGTGACACTAAGAACATGCGGGAAGTCATTCAGCAAATCCTCTTCGATTGATATCCACAATGGACGCCAAATAAGGCAGAAGGCATTCAACTATCAAGTTCGATTCAAGTGACAAGTTCACTCAGTAATGATTGAAACTAGCCGTCCGATTCGTCACCAATCATTTTAGTCGATCTCGCAATCCTCGTCTACTTCCGCCAACTGCCAAAGAGCCAAGCGATTGCTCGATGGTTATCAGGTCGCGTGCATCCAATACCCACCAAAATTCTTTGACGATGATTTGCAACAGGGGAGGCTCACTCCGAAGCTAGGACTCTTCGGCGAGGTCATCGCCTCGCAATCCTAAGCCCGATCGCACGGACCAAATCGTGTCGATCGCTCCCGATCAGCGCGATTCCGAATGGCTATCTTGGCTATTCATGTTCCCGCATTCGCAATTGGTTCTGCCCATTTATCGGGGGAGAATAGCGCGGATTTTTTCCGGAGTTGGATCAGCGGTATTGAACTCGTCCATGCGGAAATCGGCACTGATGTTTCGTTGACTGCGGAGTGTGATTACTCCTGAGCTAGGTTGGATGTGATAGACCGCAAGCGACTTGGCATGGGAATCGATCAAAATGACTTGCTGGGTGGTGTCAGGCATCAGAACACTGCTCATCAGCATGTGCTCCGATGACGTTGCAACCGGTGCTTGCGTTGGCTGCACCCATCCCGTCGTACCGTCATATCTCTGCTGACTTTGTAGGCCCGTCATGTAGGAGAGTGCGATTGCGGCGGCAACGACGAGAATGTTCTTTGGAAAGCCTCTCATTCGAGTGTCTCCTAACGATTTCAAGTTGAAGATGTAATGCTATGCAGCGGTTGGTGCTGAAGTCGTGGAAATTGTTCAACTTTGACGATTCGCCGGAGCGCCCATCGCAAAACCGACAAGCAGACGTCCGAGTAGGTCAATAAGTTGTTGGATCGACTCGAACGCCTCACCATCACTAAAAACAAAGGTTGGCGAGACCGGGGAGCTTGCGATCTACCGCCAAAAATGCTGGCGGAACGGCGCGAGCCCTCCGGTTTCCACCCTAAATTTTAGGCATGACAAAGCACTCGATTTTGACAATTTCCAGTTCGAGCCTTCGTTACGTTTCTTTATCGCCACGGAACGACTGGGATCGTATCCGTGATCAGCATTTGATTTCAAGAGCGGTTCAACGAATGCTTGCTGAATCCCTCATCTGCGATCAGCTTCTTCGCGAGTTTCAGTGGTAGGCGATTTTTGCTTCGAATGCGATCAATCGTGAACGAATGTTCCTCGTTACCAGCAGAAAATTCGAGCCAAATATGACAGTCAAATGAGTCATCAAGCCCTTGGTCCACGCATTTCTGGGCAGACTCTTTGTCCATTAAAAAGAAACCCGTGATGCTCCCTCGCCGGCTGCGACCCACTCGACCGCAAAGTTGTTTTACGAGCGAGTGCCAGTTTGGCATTTCAGTGCATTGGGCGGCTGTAGAGTGATTCGGCGAGGCGAAACCAATCATGTCGAAGACGAGCAGGACGTCTTTTCCGCTGTCTCGGAAATACTCGCTAACTGCGGTCGCTGAGAGCAATACTTGGCGTTTTTCCGAGAATGAACTCGTAGGCGATGCGACAATTGCGGTCCAATCCGGACGATGCTTCCGCAAGCTCCCTTCATGCAGGAAGTTGGATCGTTCTTGTTCGAAGCTGTTCGTCTGGGAAAGAACTTTGTTATCAACGGTTGGATAGGATAATAGTCGTTCGAGCAACCAGGCGTGCAGTTTCAAACCTGGACTAACCACCAAAACACGTTGTCCCATGCCGACCGAAGGAAACTCGTCGATGAGAGGGATTCCCGTTTGCAGAAGGCTTTCGACGGGCGGCCGCTCACCACGAGCGTTTACGTTTCGTTCGATGGGCACTCTTGGTCGGAGACTCGTAACGTTGGCTCCGCTCAAGGATTGTCCATGAGCGTCCAAGACGCGCCCCAAAACATATTCTCCGACAGGGAAGGTAGGAACGGTTCGTTTCAGCCTTATTCGAGCGCCGGTTTGAATATCATCAGCATTTGCGCATCGAAGCACGGCGGTGCCTTCGGGAGTCGAATCGACTTCGAGTTCAATCGCCGTTTGGTTTGCATTCTGCAATTCGCAAATACTCGCGGTCGTCTCCCCAATTCCTATGCGGACAATTCGATGCTTTTCCTTCGAGTGTACCCGTCCCTCAACAGCAAAGGGCAGGCACCGTTCAAGGGTAGCGCGGAATTGGCAGGCCAAGGGCACTTCAGGAAATACTGTGCGATCAAAACCCACGATTTAAGCGAGCTCCTCTTCCAACCGAAGAAGCTGGGTTCTCAGTTGCACGTCGATCGATGCATCCTCCGTTGTCACGATTGCTCCAATCTTCTCGATCGTATCGCAAGGCGCGATTTCGATGTGGGATGTTTCACCTACCTGCTCGATGAACCTTTCGAGCGGAGCCTTGATCCAGGTCAGAGTTTCTGGATGAATCTGGATAATCAGTCGGCGATGCTGTTGGACCAATTCGACAGCTCGCTGAATCCATTCGACGAGGATATCGGAATCGAACTGAATCTGACGACGCACCAGTTTCTCTGCAATGGCGATGGCCAGCAGGACTGTTTCATTCTGCCACTGTCTCAACCAATCGCTAGCGGCGTTTTCAAAGGATTGATGAAATGCGAGCAGTTGAGCTGCCATGTCATCGCTGGTTGGATTTTTGGGGTTCGTTGACTTCAATTCCGTTGTGGAAGCGTCCTCAATGGAACCTGAGGCTCGCGTAAGTTCTTGCGAGTCGGAAATGCGTTGCGCCTGCGATTTTGCTTCGAGGATCATCTCATCGCATCGGCGACGAGTTTCTTCGAGAATCGACTCAGCCTCGTGACGAACGGCCTCCAGGTACTTTTTCGCGTGTTCGGAAATCGCACTGAGGGACGGCGACGGCAACTCAGCCACAGGCTGAGTTGGTTCATTCCGTGCTGCTTTGAGTACTCTCGCCATCGGCCGCTCCCATTACGTAGTTACGCAGCCGAAGTGACGGTCAAGTTGTAAAGAATGGCGATCTGGCCTTGAGAGAAAAGCGTTCCTGCCGCCGTTTCAAGCTCGTGCATCCCTCGACGGAAATCATCGTCGGTAACCGGAGGGTGGGATTCAATTCGCTCGAGAATTCGATGTTGCTCATGGTCGGGGAACAAGGATAGGATTCGGCTGCGAATTCGACCGGCATCGTACTTGAGAATCTTGAGAAGCAACTCGGGACGAACCGACTTGATGATTTTCCCAAGGTCTATATCGGAAAGTTCGATGATCGCGTCCCAACCGATGTTTAGCTCGATTGGTATGCAAGAACTCCCGAATGGAACACGCTCGACAATTTGGTTCGAGGAAACCACCGTCTGTTCCAGCCCAACTTCCTCTTTCAACGCCGCAGCACAGGATGTGGGAATCGAAACCAATCCACGCTCTGCAACGTCATCCGGAGTCGGGCCTAGGACGACCAGACTTTCCACGCAGGTTGTCAGATCGCTTGGTCGAAACTCATTCCAACATTCTCTCGCAATGTTTTCGGAAAGCTCCCTCGCCAAGGCGGGATCGCGTTGAGCCAGTTCAGCAAGGAATCGCATTCGCTCTTCGGGTGATCGTCCGTTCATGAATTCTCTGACGGAACGCAGCGCTTCCTTATTCAGCAACCCTTGGTCCGAAGCATGGACTGTTTGCGATCGCACAAGCCAATCAAGGAGTTCTTCCACAACAACCTGGGCTACTTGTTGTATCCGCGAAAAAATGGAAAACACCTCGACGGCCTCTTCGGTCGATAGTGCGGAAACGATCCGGACTCTCGCTTCCTCCTGCAAGATCTTCATCAATACCGCAATCGTTTGCGGACCTTCGAGGGCAAGGCAATTCTTAAGCTCAACGGCCTCGAAATTCATCACCGCTTGATTGATAAGTTCCACTTTCTCGCATACGGTGTCACTTCTCGTTTCCGCAGTGGCGACCGGTGCACCGCGCGTGTCTGGGAACTTTTGCACCGCTTCTTCTTCTGAAGAGACCGTGCGCTCCATCTCCAAATCAGCGTGCTCCGTGGACTGCTCGTGTTCTCGATCCGATTTGGCCGGTCCCGAGGAGACGCCAAAGCCTTCTGGTCTCGTGTCATGCAACGTATGGGAGTCGATTTGAGCGGAGGATTTATCCGTTCGTGCCAGAATCTCCGAGAGAGAGCCGATGGCCATGCGATATTCGTCGGCAGAAACGTGCCCGAGTTTCTTCATCACTTCTCGAATGCGACTTTCGTCCTCGGACGCGAGACGGCTTAGCCAAGCATCTGCTCTTGCTCGATCAGCCAGAGACAAAACAATTGCGATTTGCCGAACTCTATCTTGATTCAACATCGCACTCGAACAATTTGCACGACAAACTGACAAGCAATTCCATGGTCAGGGTTCTAGCAAATCCCCGCGCACTGTGTCCATTCCAGAAACGCTAAGCGGTTTGAGTTCGAGTG
Source organism: Pirellula sp. (assembly GCA_037440405.1). GTDB lineage: Bacteria > Planctomycetota > Planctomycetia > Pirellulales > Pirellulaceae > JANMGV01. Next base: position 10,661 of record JBBIUE010000027.1, read on the forward strand.
TCTTGATGGCGAATGCTGGCATTGGAGATGTGCCGATCCGCTTCCTTCTTCCCTCTGACCTGCCGGAAGTCGTAGAGTTGGTTCACAATGAGAGGGAATGAGCCACGCTCATAATCAATCGCTACAAAATGTGTCCCGAATGCGAGCTATTCAGCTGAGGTGACACAGCAGTGTTTTGTTAAAGACATTGAGTGATCCTCCAGCAGGAATGGCCGCGCTCAGTTCTCCTCGCCGGCATCCGGTTCAATCGACGGAAGAAACAGCTCCATTTCGATTCCTTGTCCTGCACTTAGCGACGCCGCCAATCGCACTAGCACTTTAGCAAATCAGACGCGGGTGAGTTTGGTGACTCGGCCGGTGGCGACCCATTCCGCGACAAAGATATTCCCCTCGTTGTCAAAACAGGCATCATGCGGATGGACAAACTTGCCATCGATCCAATCTGCGCTTCGATTGCGAATCGTGCCATCGGACAAGATGCGCTCGACATCGGAACCGAGTTGCGCGACGACTTGATTGTCTTTGCCGAGCAGGGAGACTCTGGCATGGAGTTCGGGAACGAGCATCAACTCACCTTGGGTATCGATGTTCGCTGGCAGGCCGAACCCCGTAAAAGTGTCGTGATATTCACCATCCATGGTGAACCTTTGGAGCGTATGGTGAGCGCGATCGGTGACGACGATCCAGGGGTGAACGGGATCGCGGCGATCGACCCATAGGCCATGAGGGGTATTGAACGTTCCTTGACCTTCGCCCGGACCACCGAAGCAGGAGAGCCACTTACCATCCTTGTCATAGCGGTGGATATAGAAGGCCCCGTAGCCATCAGCCAGTAGGAAACCGCCATCGTCGAGAAAGGCGAAATTGGTTGGAAGGAACAGATCGCGCGGTGATCCGCCTGCGGGCCATACGTGATCGTCGCTGTAGGTTTCACTTTCGTACTTTCCGCTTTCCTTCGGAGCTCGCAATTGCCAGACGGTCTCTCCGTTCAGTGTAAGCTTGGCGAAGGCCTTGACCTTCTGATAGGCCGCGACATAGAGGAATTCTGTTCCGCCTTCGTCACGAACTTCGATTCCGTGTCCGCCACCTTGGAACTGGCGGCCGAACGCCCGTACGAACCGACCCTCGGAATCGAACACGAAAATCGACGGATGGTCTTTCAAATTCTCGCGGCCTTCATGAATCACATACAGATTCCCGGTCTTATCGATCGCGACATTGTGCGTCGTTTGCCATTCGTATTGCGGAGGAAGTTGCGGCCAGTGGTGCTGAACTCGGTAGCGATAATCGCCTTCGCCGATGATGATTTCGCTGTTGGTCTTGCTTGCGGTGACAATTCGCGGAGCGGCACAAACCACGGCCGCAGCGGTAGAGTATCTCAGGAAGCGTCGTCGGCCAGTGGCTTTCATTCGATCAGGGCCTTTCAAGGTGAGAAGAAGTTTCGCAGGTCGAAATCACAGTATTGACTTGAAGCGTGGTGAATTCAAGCATGGATAGAATCAGCCGATGTTTGAGAGAAGCAACTTTGTGTCGTCATTCTGAAAAGAGGCGTTGTCAGCTTGAAGACGCAAAGGCATGGCTCGTAACCGACCTTGCTTTGGATTCATTCGAAAAAACTTGGTCTTTTTCGGCGAGTCGCGAAGTTCCGTAAAGCCAGCAAGTCGAACACAAATGAAGCACTTCAGAGCATTTCTTTTGTACTTTGGTTCAAGAATCTTTGAAGCTTGGCACAAAAGTTGTTGCCAGGAAGGAGAAGTGCGCTAAGTTGAATCTCGATTGCGAGGTGCTTCAGTGCAAGGGGCGTCTCACTTCATCAGCGGCGAAAGGTTTAACGATGATCAAGAAATGCTTTTTCGGAATGGCAGTGGCGGCGGCCTTCGTTTTCTGTGCAGGAGGGCGAGCTTCGGCACAAGGCCCCGGTTTCGGCTTGTATCCAGGGTCCGTGGTCGTGTACCGCCCCGGTTACGTCGTGGTTCCCAATCACTCACTTTACAACCCCTATCTTCGCGGGTGCAATCGCGGCTTGGTCTATCCTGGCTATGGCGCGTATTACTACGGATATCCAACCCATCGCGTCGGATATTCGAGTGCAGTCATGGGAAGCTATGGTATGGGCGGATTTCCTCCGTTTGGAGCTTATGGCCTCGGCGGCAGCGGCGGATCGTTTTGGTTCGGAAGGTAAGCGGCTAAAAAAGCAGCCGCGAACAAGTTTGAGAAGTGCAGCGGGACATGGATAAGTTCCGCTGCACACAGCGGTGCTGGGCAACATGAACTCATAACGAGCGGGTCGTGCTGCTCCGCAACAAATGTTTGGCGAAGGTTGACATCGCTCCATTCGAGCATTGACTTCTGCTAGATCGAGCAAACGATGGCCACATCGCTTGGGCGCGACATTGGCACGGAGGTCTGCTACCGGACCTGATATTGCTCAAGCAATTGAAGCATCTCGGGACTAGCGTTGCTGATGCGAATCGTGCGATCGGGTTGGCCTGGTTGCTGAATGGTGGCCGTGATTTGGGCATTTACCCCTTGACCTTGCAACAAATCGGTACCTTGTGGGACAAGCATCGGTTGAGCGTTCAACGTCGAGACGTTCTTCGATGGCGAAAGTTCTGATGCCACTTCTGCAGTCATCTGCGAACTCCTCGTTGCTGGAAGAAAGAGGCGTTGAGCTCCGATCGCAGCCAGGGCCTCGTAGATCACTTCCGGGCCCGAGTAAAGCCCCTCGTCAAGTTGTTTATCTGCAGCGTAGCAGACACCGATAAGTCGTCCGCGATCGTCAAACAATCCTCCGCCACTTCGTCCCTGCACTGGAGCACCTGCGATTTCGACGTTGGCCGGTCCGAGGTATCCATTCAGTTTGGTGATGACGGTATCGCGTCGCGAGGGATCGGCTCCGCCATCGCAACCGTAGCTGAACACTCGCTGACGCTCGCTGAGAAGTTCACCTTGTGAAATGATGGGCGCTTTTGGCAGAGGCTGGTCAGCGCGAAAAGCGAGTAGCCCAATGTCCGTCTCGTCTGCTCGAAAGTAAACAACGTTACCGGGATAACTCCGTTTCGATCCATTGACAAAGATATCTACCGTCGCTGGTGATCGCCCCTGACCTTCGCGAAAAATGTGACCGCAGGTGATGACCAGGGCATCGTTTCCGACGGTGTCGATGATGGTTCCGGTCCCAAAAGCTTCGCTGTGTCCATCGTCAACACAAATTCGAACGACAGCCATCGAGGGATCAACCGACATAGAATGGAGCGAGGAATGCGTTGCCCGAGCACTCTGAGCTGAATGAGTTGCTTGGGTTGCAAGCCGAGCTAGATCGTGTAGTTGACGCGACGCGTCTGCGAGAATTGGCGATTGACCGCGGACAATTGGCCCGAGCGTTTGAGTCGATTGCATACTCGGTTGTTGCGCAGCGCGAAGCGTGTTCTCGCTCGCTCCCGATCGGCTGTTCCGCGATTCTTCGAGCCTTTGCCGAAGCGTGTCGAGAGGCATGGCGCCGATGATGCGGTCGATTTCGCGACCATCGCGGATGACAATTAAGGTCGGCAAATGAGCGATGCGCCAACGAGCGGCAAAGTCGCTTTCGCGTTCGACATCGACTTGGCGGATGATCCAACCCTCGTTAATGAGTTGGTCGATCACTGGTTGCAGTTTTTGGCATGGGGGACAATGAGGAGACGCGAATTCGACAATCGTTATCGTGTCTGAAGCCATCACCGTGGTGGAAATGAGCGCCGCGATTGCCGCTACGATCTTTGCAACCATGCTCTTGGTCCTCCCTGACCAACTGCGAACGAAATCTCTGAACGGAAAAGGTGCGAGAAGTGTCGAGATTCCCAGCATTCGACACAAGGCCAATTCGGACAGCAATGCTCGCATTCAAATGGCAGCACCCCCCAATTCAACTTCGTTGATTCTGCTACAATTCCAGCGATTAGAAAGCCATACGAGTTTCGGAAAGCTGGGTAATGACTGAACGCAAGCTACTGGTAACTGCGGCCTTGCCGTATGCGAATGGGCCAATCCATATTGGCCATCTGGTCGAGTATATCCAAACCGATATCTGGGTTCGGTTTCAGAAGCTTCGCGGCAACCGTTGCATTTTCGTTTGTGCCGACGACACCCACGGAACGGCCATCATGATCCGTGCTCGCAAGGAAGGTCGAAGCGAGGAAGAGCTGATCGCGTCGGTGAAACAAGAGCATGAACGTGATTTTGCAGCCTTTCAAATCGAGTTCGACCATTACGGCAGCACGAACTCACCGATCAATTACCGATTATGTTCTGAATTTTGGAGCGCACTTCGCAGAGAAGGCTTAGTGATTGAGCGCGAAGTTAGCCAGCTTTTCGACCCACAAGCAGGTACGTTTCTAGCGGACCGATTCGTCAAAGGCACCTGCCCGATCTGCAAGAGTCCCGACCAGTACGGCGACAATTGCGTCAAATGCAATGCGACCTACACTCCTGCTGATTTGATTGATCCGGTCAGCACGTTATCTGGCGCAGTTCCCGAAGTTCGTTCCGCCAAGCACTTGTTTGTTCAGCTTGAACAGCTTCACGATTTTCTTGAATCGTGGACGCAGCAAGGTGGCAGGTTGCAGCCTGAAGTCGCGAATTATTTGAAAGGGCATTTCCTCGGAGAACCACTTCGCGATTGGGATATCTCCCGCCCGGCACCTTATTTCGGCTTTGAGATCCCCGATGCCCCAGGGCATTATTGGTATGTTTGGTTCGACGCACCCATCGGCTACATTGCCAGCACTGCCGAATGGTGTGACAGAAATGGCGAGAAGCTGGAAGAATGGTGGATGAGCGATCAAACCGAGATTCATCACTTCATCGGAAAAGATATCACTTACTTCCACACGCTTTTCTGGCCCGGCATGTTGAAGACCGCCGGCTTTTCCCTTCCTACTCAGGTCCACATTCATGGCTTCTTGACAGTGGAAGGGGAGAAGATGGCCAAGAGTAAAGGGACGATGATCCAAGCGGCCACCTACCTCAAGCATCTCGACCCGAGCTTCTTGAGGTATTACTACGCCAGCAAACTGGGCCCTCGGCTCGATGATTTGGACCTGAATCTGACCGAGTTTGTGAATAAGGTGAACTCGGATTTGGTGGGAAAGGTAGTGAATCTGGCTAGCCGCACCGCAAAATTTCTTGAGAAGTCGGGGCTTGCTCCGGAATATCCGCACGATGGCGGCCTTTTCCAAGCGGGTGCATTGGCTGGAGACGAGATCGCGCAAGCTTACCAAACGCTGGACTATGCCAAAGCCATGAGGCTGATCATGGAACTTGCTGATCGGGCCAACCCCTTCGTCGAGAACGCTCAGCCCTGGAATTTGCATCGCGACGCCAGCCAGAGCGTTCGGTTGCAGGAGGTTTGTACGATCGCCCTGAACCTGTTTCGGCAGATCGCAATCTACTTGGCCCCCGTCTTACCGAAATTAGCGCAACAATGTGGAGAGCTTCTCAACGACCCCATGCATTCATGGTCGCAGAGCCAGCGTCCATTACTCAATAACCGTGTTCAGAAATTTCAGCACATGCTTCAACGTGTGAAAACGGAGAATGTCGAACTCATGATCGAAGAATCCAAAGTCCCTGACGGCCCGATCACAGCGCCCGCTCTCGAAACCTACCAGGATTCAGAAGAGCCCCTCAAGGCAGAGCCACTCGCTCCTACATGCACCATCGAAGATTTTGCCAAGGTCGATCTGCGAGTCGCTCGTGTCATCGCCGCCGAAGACGTTCCGGAAGCCAAGAAGTTGCTTAAGCTGACGTTGAGCTTGGGAGGTGATGTTCGAAAAACCGTTTTCGCTGGTATCAAGTCCGCATACCAACCCGAAGATTTGGTGGGGAAACTGGTCGTCTGCGTTGCGAACCTGGCACCACGTCAGATGAAATTCGGCTTGAGCGAAGGAATGATCACGGCCGCTGGTGCTGGCGGAGAAGAAGTTTTTCTCCTACGTGTCGACGAGGGAGCGAAACCTGGCCACCGCGTTCACTGATCGTTACGGCAATCGATGTCCTAACTTTTCTCGTTTGGTTGCGAGATAGTTTGCATTGTATTCAGTGATGTCGGAAACGATCGGAACTTGATCCACGACAGTCAGATCAAAGCCTCGCAGGTTGAAAGCCTCGGTCTTCTTGGGGTTGTTCGTCAGCAAACGAATTTCTTTCAGTCCAAGGTCTTTCAGGATTTGGATACCGACACCGTAGTCGCGCATGTCGGCTTTGAAGCCCAGGGCTTGATTCGCTTCCACGGTGTCCATGCCTTGATCCTGCAAAGCGTAGGCTTTGATTTTTTGAGCTAGACCAATACCGCGGCCCTCCTGGGGTAAATAGATCAGAGCTCCTCTTCCTTCCTGCTGGATCATCTTCATCGCCAAGTGAAGCTGGTCTCCGCAATCGCAGCGGAGCGATTCGAGTAAGTCACCGGTAAAACAACTGCTATGCATTCGCACCAGAGGCGGGTTGCTGGAGGGCGATGACACATCTCCCAGAACGAGTGCAATCGGTTCTTGCATCTCGAACTGAACTGCGTAAGCGATGACAGTGAATTCGCCGTACCGAGTGGGCAGTCGCGCCTGGGCGGTTCGGTGCACGAGCTTTTCATTCACGCGTCGATGTGCGATGAGCTGTTCGATCGAGATGATCTCCAGTTGGTGTTTTTTGGCCAGCCGCAATAACTCATCACGGTTCGCACGATCCCCATCTTCGTTGAGAATTTCGCACAGCACGCCGGCGGGTAATAGCCCCGCCATCCGCACGAGATCGACCGATGCTTCGGTGTGTCCCGCTCGACGCAGCACGCCACCTTCCATAGCCCTCAAGGGATAGACATGCCCGGGACGGAGGAAATCGTCGGGGGTGCTACTCGGATGCACGACGCGACGAATCGTTTCCGCCCGCTCCGAAGCTGTGATGCCGGTTTTGCAACCTACATGGTCGATCGGAGTCATAAAGGCCGTCTGCAGCGGACTCGTGTTGCGTTCAACAAGCGGAGAGAGCCCCAGCCTCTCGCAGACGGAAGGGAGCACGGTGACGCAAAGTTGGCCGTGCCCTTGCAACATGAAGTTAATCGTCTCCGGAGTCACCAATTCTGCTGCGGAGACGAAATCCCCTTCGTTTTCTCGATCTTCGTCATCGAGTACGATGATCACTCGGCCGTGGCGTATCGCGTCGACCGCAGATTGAATGGAACTAAAGGACTGACTCATGCAGCGATCCTGTCGAAGTATTGAATGGATTCATTGTAGAAGGAAGTCCATCAGGGGGGAAACGCAGGTTTCGAGGAAATGAGCGAACGATTCGAAAGCTCAGTACGACATATTTGTTGAGCTGGACGAAAATTCAGCTTTCCTGCACGACTCATTTCCGTGTATGCTCTAAAGTCTTACTGACGAGTGATCGAATCCGCAACGCTCGCTTCACCATGCTTGACGTTTGCATTCGCCATCCATTCCAAACCGTATCGTAGCTGAGGTAAATTGTTCATGCGCCTTTTGGTCGCCTTTCTTTCGTTGAGTCTTGTATTTCAGGTTGGCTGCGACAATCAAGAAACAAAGCAATCCTCTCCCAAATTTGAGGTAGCTGATTCTTCTTCGTCAACGAAGACATCCACATCCGAGTTGAAGCCTACGACGTCGGAAACCATTTCTGAATCTCAAAAGCAGACAATGCAGCAGCCAACGAACGCTGCAAGTGAATCGGGCTCGGCGATTTCGGCTCCGCCGAACCCGAGCGCCAAGAGTTTTAAGGCTGCGTCCTCGAACGCTCCGAAAAATAATGCACCCAGCAGTCTCGACGTTGGTAGCGCCCCTCCGACCGCAGCTTCTCCCCCGACGATCACTCCGCCTCCGTCGTTTTCGCCGACGATCACCCAAGGCGGCGACAACCGTTCGTTTATGACGATTACGAAACCGGCGGACACGGATTTGAAAAGTCAGATTGATTTCTTGAAGAAGATCGATGTCGCTATTCGCGACTTGATCAATGCCGTGCAAAATCGACAGGTTTCTGAGTCGCAGTTCATGGACCGAGCATCGGCCCTCGGCAACATGAAGATCGAAACGGCGCAGCTTGTTTTGCAACAGGCCGAGACTCAGCAGGATCGCGATCTTGCTGTCATCTCAAAGTTAGAGGCGCTATCCCAGATGGTGGGAATGGGAGACACCCGCTGGTCTGAGGAACTGCGCAATTTTGCCCCGCAGGCAGAGGAAGTCAAGGACGCGGAACTCGCGCACCAAGGGCACGTCATCTTGGCGATGTTCTATTTAACCGATTACGCGACGGGTCGTATCCAAGATGCCCAGCCGATTCTGAATCAGCTCGACAAAGCCTGGGCTGACAAAAAGTTGATTGGCATCCCCGACCTGAGATTGGCCTCGGAAGTGCTTACTGTCCTCAATCAGAAAGGGGACCAAACTGCTTTTGATTCCGTTCGAGCGAAAACGATTGCGTCGCTGGGGGACTCCGACAATATTCAAGTAGCCCAGACCGTTTGGCAAATGCGAGTTATGAATTCTCGGGAGTTTCTTGCCCTCAATCAGGAAATGGAATTATTGTTCTCAGGCACCGCCGAAGTGCCCGTCGAGCAGTTTACGTCCACGCTTCAGGCATTTACAAAAGAGTATCCGGGTCAAATGACTTGTGCCTTCCTGGCAGCACAAGCAGTTGAAGTGGAATTCTCAGGCCAAGTCAAGCACGCCCAAGCAATCTTCGACGTGATTCGACCTCAGATTGCCGAGGTCAAGAACGCAGATCTTCGAACACAAATCGATAGAACAATTGCTGATTTCGAAAAGCGAGCGAGCATCCTTGGCAGTACTTTGGATCTCAAAGATTTGAATGTCTTTGGCGGAGTTCCGCTGGATTGGTCGCAGTATCAAGGAAAAGTTGTTCTGGTCGATATCTGGGCGACGTGGTGCGGCCCTTGCATCGGTGAGTTTCCAAACCTCAAGTCAATCTACAAAGAATACAAGGACAAAGGTTTTGAAATCATCGGGGTCAGCGTCGATGATACGATGAGCGATCTACAGGAATTTCTGCAACGAGACCCGCTCCCGTGGACCATCGCGTTTTCCAGCGACCCGAATCGAACGGGTTTTGATACGCCGTTGGCTAAGGAGTTAGGCGTGTCTGCAATTCCCTTCTTGGTGTTGGTCGACCGGAGCGGCAAGGTTGTAGGACTTCATAAGCGGGGCAAAGCGCTTGAAGCCGCTGTTGCGGAGTTGATCCAGCAATAGAATTGCTTGCATTTGGAGGTGAGGGGGGGTTAAACTAGGGAGCGATTTGAACGAGACTTAGCTTCTGTGTACGGGGACTCACCATCCGATGACTGCTCAAGCCAACCTCCCATCGGCGTCCTTCGATCCAGCCACTCCATCACTAAATGGGTATTCTACCGACGGCTTCTACGATGAGGCGGTCGGCCCCGATGAAAAGGCGCGACGGAACTACGCCCTGCTCATTCAAAAGCTCAGTGATCTTCCGATCGAGGACCTCATTCGACGACACGAGGCCGCCGAGCGCATCCTTTTTCGGATGGGGATTACCTTCAACGTCTACGGCGACGATCAAGGAACTGAAAAGATTTTCCCATTCGATATCGTCCCTCGCATAATTGCAGCAGAGGAATGGGATCACATCGAGCGGGGGCTGAAGCAACGCATCGTCGCACTCAACATGTTCATCAGCGACGTTTATGCCGAACAGCGTATCTTGAAGGAGAACCGCATTCCGCGTTTTTTGATTGAGACCTGCAAGGCTTATCGCGAACTCTGCCACAGTCTAAAGCCACCTCACGACGTTTGGTGTCATATTACGGGAACGGACTTGATTCGAGGTGAAGACGGAACCATCTACGTTCTCGAAGATAATTTGCGATGTCCCTCTGGCGTATCGTACGTTCTTCAGAATCGATTTGTCATGAAGCGGAGTTTTCCGTCTCTGTTCGACATGTGTCACGTGCGGCCTGTCGATGACTACCCCAGCCGATTGGTTGGCTTGCTTCGCCGGATTGCTCAAGACGGCAAAACCGAGCCGAGCGTGGTCCTGCTAACGCCGGGGGTATTCAATAGTGCGTATTACGAGCATTCCTTTCTCGCTAGCCAGATGGGAGTCGAACTGGTCGAAGGTCGCGATCTGGTCGTCCAAGACCGCATTGTCTACACGAGGACGACGCGCGGGCTCAAGCGAGTCGATGTGATCTATCGCAGGATTGATGATGACTTTCTCGACCCGAAAGCATTCCGACCCGATTCGCTGCTCGGTGTGCCTGGACTGATCGATGCCTACCGAGCTGGCAACATTTCTCTCGCCAATGCTCCCGGAACGGGAGTCGCCGACGACAAAGCGATTTATCCGTTCGTCGGCGAAATGATTCGATTCTATTTAAGCGAGGAGCCTATCTTGCCTAACGTTCCGACTTACCTCTGCTATCGCGAAGACGATCTCCGCTATGTGCTGGATCATTTGGAGTCGCTGGTGGTAAAAGCGGTGGGTGAGTCGGGGGGCTATGGGATGCTGATTGGTCCACAATCAACGGCTCAAGCACGATCGGAGTTTGCCGAAAAGATTCGCGACAATCCTCGCAACTACATCGCTCAGCCAACGATCCCTTTGTCCCGTGTCCCGACATTGATCGGAGATCATTTCGAGGGCCGCCACGTCGATCTCCGTCCCTATATCCTTTACGATGGCGAAGACGTCTTCGTGCTGCCAGGGGGACTGACTCGTGTCGCCTTACGGAAGGGCTCGCTAGTCGTCAACTCATCTCAAGGTGGTGGAAGCAAGGATACCTGGGTCATGGCCGGACCGATGATGAGAAAACCATGAGGAGGAAGGAAGCGAACGAATGCTAAGTCGTGTTGCCGACTCGATTTACTGGATGAGTCGCTATGTCGAACGGGCCGAGAACATTGCTCGGTTCATCGAAGTGACCTATGCAGCCATGTTGGACCTGCCCCCCGGAGTCGGCGGACAATGGCTTCCTCTGGTCAGCACCACTGGCGACGGAGAGTGGTTCGAAGAGCATTACGGTGAAGCCAATGGGCAAAATGTCATTCAGTTTTTGACCTGGGATCAACGCTACCACAGCTCGATCCTGACCTCGATCCAGGCCGCAAGAGAGAATGCGCGCAGCATCCGCGACACGATTCCTTCGGAAGTTTGGGAGCAGCTCAATCAGTTTTACCAGCGCGTTCAGCAAGCGGCTAGGAACCCGCAGCTCATCTGGCAATCGCCTCTCGATTTCTTTCAGGAGATCAAGCTATCGAGCCATCAATTCAAAGGCGTTTTGGATGCGTCGATGAGCCACGGAGAAGGCTGGCACTTTGCTCAAGTAGGCCGATTCTTGGAACGGGCTGACAAAACCACGAGAATGGTCGATGTTCAATATTATCGGCTTCTTCCCAAGGTTTACGACGTTGGAACGCCGATCGATGACCTGCAATGGTCGGCGCTTTTGCATTGCGTCAGCGGATTCGAAATGTACCGCCGAAAGTACCATTTAATTACTCCGCAGAAGGTAATTCGTTTTCTCCTTCTCGATCGCTTCTTTCCTCGGGCGGTCATGCACTGCATCGATTCAGCGAATGCGTCCCTACACGCGATCACAGGATGCAGCACGGACTCTTTTAGCAACTCCGCCGAACAGCAGCTTGGCCGACTTCGAAACGATCTGGCGTTCACTCGAGTCGAGGAGATTATCGCTATCGGCATGCATCAGTTTATCGATGGCTTGCAAAAGCGCATGAACGACGTTGGAAATGCTATCTACCGAGTCTTCAGCGGCGAGGAATCGTCGAGCATGGGATGATGTCTAATGGAAACGCGAATCACTCGGATTCGCTCGATGTTCCTCAGCGGATGGATCGTAACCGTTCACGACTCACGCGCGGGCCGCTGCAATTTTGGCGGTTGGAACGGATTTGTTTCACCCAGTTGTCATTCGCCAAAATTGCTCTGGCCCTGCGGTTAAACGAAGAGCCTGACTCCATTCGTGAACGCTTACGATGGATCATCGATGGATCAGTCCGATTCGTTGATAGTGGATGGAGATCCGTCTCTTTCGTTTGAGAGATGAATCATCCAGTCGCGCATTTCGCTGGAGGTAGGAAAACGTCAGTGCCCTGCGTTTCCGCTACGAAACATGAAATAAACTGCGCCACACATGCACAGAGCCGCCCATAGAAAATCCCACCGCACTGGCTGTTTCATATAGAACCAGGCAAAGGGAACAAATACCGCGAGCGTGATCACTTCTTGAAGAATCTTCAGCTGCGGTAGGGAGTACGCCTGATAGCCAATTCGATTGGCTGGAACCTGAATCAGGTACTCAAACAACGCGATTCCCCAACTCACGATCGCCGCAAAGTACCAAGGTCGATCCGCCAAGTTCTTGAGATGAGCATACCAGGCAATCGTCATAAATACGTTGGAAAGCACCAATAACAATACGGTTTGAAAACCAATCATAGAGCAGTAAATCTCGCGAGGCGTGGTAATCGTTTGTCGGGTCAGCATGCGATCCGTCGCAGTCTGCATACGAAGAATCACGACCAGAATCAAGATGAACTTGCCAGGTAAGCGTTCACGAATGGAGTCAGGATCTTCGATTGATCGCAGGGCCAGAGCAAATTTGTCGCAGTATCCTTGGAAGCGAACGGACCTCGCGACTCGTAAGATTTGCGGCGGCCCGCGCGTGAGACTTGAACGGTTACCTTCCCAATTCACCAGTCCAAACTCATATCCGCAAGCGTTCGGCGGAGTTGCTGAAGATCGAGAATGGCTGTGGGAGCGACATAGGCGGAGGCGGCGAGAAAGCGATCGTCGTGGCTGAAAACGATATTGCGGATTTGATTCGTTCCAACCTTTATCTTGACGATCGGCTGGAAGGTCTCTCCATCCCACAGAATGATCACGCCGGGCTCCGAACCCGATGCTAGCCAGCGTCCATCGCGCGACCAAGCCACCGACCACACTGGTTGCACGTGGCGTTGCAGCCGAAACGTTGGTGCGACTGGTTCGAACGCGTTTTTCTGAACGCGCTCGCTGATTTCCTCAAAATTCCAAACCACCACGTTCTTGTCGTGACAACTGGCTGCCAAGTACTCGCCGTCCGGACGAAAACTGAGTTGGGTCACCATCTGATCAAACTGATGGAGCGTGCCGATCAATTTCCCAGCATCGAAATCCCAAAGAAGTACCGAGCCATCGGTAGAACAGGATGCTAACCACTTGCCGTTTGGATGAAACGCGACGGAACGGACGAGCTTGGTGTGCCCCACGAAGCGTCGAATGATCGATCGCTTGGCCACATCCCAAACAATGACGGCACCGTTCACTTCGTCTTGATCGACGGAGCCAACGGCCAGCCATCGATCATCCAGACTGAATGCGGCAGTCCATGCAATCTTGGTATGACCGCGCAAGACATCGACCAGTTCGGACGTGTCAGGATTCCAAAGATTGATCAGTCCCGAATGAGTGGCAGTTGCGACCAATCGGCCGTCGCAGCTAGAAACAACCGACCAAACTCGATCGTCGCCGCTTCCTCGGAGTCGTTCCTGATTCGGATGGATGGGTACTGGATCAGAAGGGAGAACCGATTGCTTTGCGAATTCATCGATCGAAGCGATTTCGAATTCATCGAGTCCTCCGCCTGGCTGGGCGATGAGAAAGCCAGTACCATCACCTGTAGACGATGCCGCAGATCGAAAAGTACCTGCCTTGCCAACAGGTTTTCCATCACTGCTTCGCCAGAACATTGCAGGAATACGAATTCCTCCGATGGTCAGAATATAATGACCTGTTGAATCGAACAGGAGTTGGCCTTGGGCAACCTGGCGAGAAGTGCTCGCCCATTTTTCTGACCAATCATCGGTGCTGAAGCACCTCAAGATCTGATCCGTCGAAACCGTCGCCAAGACGTGGCCATCGGGCGAGATGGCAAGGGAAGTGACATTGGATGAAGAAACTTGGATCGTTTGCACTAGCTCTAGCGATTGCGCGTCACGCACTTGGACGGTTCCGCCTTCACCGCCGGAAGCCAAAAAACTCGTGGACCATACGACGCTGGAATTTGCGAGGCCATGTTCGCTGATAGGATAGACGGTTCGATCATCGAGATTCCATATCGCGACACCTGCTTCACCGGTGATAGCCAATCTGGTTCCTTGTGGATTCCAAGCGACATCGTGGAGAGTACCTAATTCAGGCGAAACGGCATCCACCAGCGATTGTGAATCGACATCCCACAATTTGACCAGACCATCATCACTGCACGACGCGAGCAGTGATTCGTCCGAATTAAATTCCAAGGAAGTGATCGTTCCTTGGTGGCCTCGCCAACGACCGAGCTGCTTGGCTTGAAAACGATCATATCGCCGGATCTCACCGGATACATCACCAACAACGAACTGGGCACCTTGCATGCATGGCGTGATCGCCCTGATCTGAGGTGATCTGATCCATTGCAATGTTGTTCGCCAATCGCCGGAGACGTCCCAGGTCAAATCCCCGGTGTGGACCCGATAGGAATCTCCAACAAACGTGATTGACTGATTCGAGTTGTTGTAGAGCATAGGCCATTTGATTTCCCAATCGATGATCGTTCCATCTTGATAGCCGACCAAGATGCGATTTCGATCCGGAAGAATGCTGGCCACGATCGCACCGGTTCTTCCTGCATCTGCCACGGCACATTCTTCCAGCCCAACGTTTGACCATAGTTTAACGGTACCGTCGCTCGACACGGAAAACAGGTTATCCTCGCTATCGAGAAGCAACTGATTGACGCTGCTTGAATGGCCTGGATGTCGCACATTGGTCGTCTCTGTATCGACGAGTCGCCACCAAAAACCGAAGACTGCCGCATTGGAACCAACGATCTGATCCATGGTGTTTCCCCATTTGATCGAAGTGGGAGCATCACCGCTCGACCACTTCCTCGTCGTGCGCCGCGTAGCGAGGCTCCAAAAGCGAAGACTGCCATCATCGCTCACTGTTACCAAAGTTCGGTGATCTCGCGAGAAATCCAAGCTTTTGACTGCTTGCTCATGACCAGCCAACAGAATCATCTCAGGGACTCGAGACTCGCGAAACGCATTTCTCAGATCGTCAACTACAGTCACCAGCACCGTTCCATCGTCGCAACCAGCCGCCAACCACTTAGCGTCTCGCGAAATGCCGAGTGCATGCACGGGACCGTGTTCACACTGCCAACGATATTTGCGAACGGTTTCCGCAAAATCAGTCTCCGATAAAGAATCCAACTTGCTTTCGCTCAAATCCCATCCACAAAGCCAACCCTTCCGTGAGGCGTAGAAAAGCCATCGACCGCTTGCATCGAATTGCAAGCTCGTGATTCTTCCGTCATCCGTTTCTTCACTCGCCAACAGTTTTCCATCGTGGATGGACCAAAGGCAGACCACTCCATCCGCGCTTCCGGAAGCTGCGATTTTGCCTGTTGCGTCCACGCTTAATGCCGTGATCGGAGCCGAATGCGCCTGCCACTGGAAGATCGATCGCAGTGCCGGATACTTGCTCCCGATACACTCGATCGTCAACTCCCGCATGACGGATTCGTCGCGATTGGGAATATCGAGTTTGGCGGCCTCAGCGATATTCTCCATGGCTCGCCAATACCAGCCCGTATCGCGGGCTCGAATCTGGGCCCCAGCATCGCTGAGCAAACTGTGGAACAAGTTCACGTTGGCGCGATCCCGTTCCGCACGAAAACGGTTGCGCTCATTTAAGATACGCAAGTAGCTGAATGTGCCGACGAACAGAAGCAAGCAACTTGCCAGGAAAATCGTAAGCGCAATCGCAGGATTGCGACGGCTCCATAAGATCCCTTTGCCGATCAGTCCCGTTCTTCTGGCTCGAATGGGACGATGCTCTAAGTAGGCTCGAAGATCGTACTCGAACTCGGCAGCAGTGGCGTACCGGCGATGCGGGTCCTTCGCCATGGCTTTATTACAAATCGTCTCCAACTCGATAGGAATGGAACTGCGAAGTCTGCGGGGAGAGACCGGGTCATCGTGCGTCACGCTATGAAGCACACTGGCCACATTCCCTTCGAAGGGCGGACGACCGCAAAGAAGTTCATAGAACACAACTCCAAGACTATAAATGTCGGACCGGCCATCGACTTGGTGGCTCCGTCCGCCTGCTTGTTCCGGTGCCAGATAATTAGGCGTACCGATCACCGCGCCGGAAAGAGTCAGGTTCGAACGAACGGAAATGAGATTTCGAGCCAATCCGAAGTCGGCTATTTTGGGACACCACTGTTGCTCCTGAAGACTCGCGCCTTCCCGAACGTCATCGTGCGATCGAAGATTTGGATCCGATTTGCGTTCGACCGGCATCAACAATATGTTGGACGGTTTGATATCGCGATGAATGATTCCGCACCGGTGAGCTGTTTCCAATGCAGAAGCCAGCTGCGCGGTAAGACTCGCCGCGAGCCGAGGCTCTACCGAACCAGCAGAAATCAGCTTGTGAAGATCGCCTCCGCCGATGTACTCCATGACCAAGAAGGGTTGACCATCTTGTTCGCCAATCTGGTGGACTTCGACGATGCTCGGATGCTTGAGCGCTGCGGTCGATTCGGCCTCGCTTCGGAAGCGCGCGAGTGCATGCGGATCATCTTCCAAGCCTCCCTTGACGAATTTGATCGCCACCATCCGTCGAAGGTCGATTTGCTCCGCAAGATAGACTACCCCCATTCCACCTCGTCCGAGTTCCCTGTGGATCAAGAATCCTGGAATCTCAGGCATGCGCATTGACCGCTGATTCGAAGGGGTGGAAAGCTGATCGGTGTCAAAATAGCTCAGTGAGTCCGACCACACATCTTGCACTACGGTGCTGAACTCGGGAAAGCGGTAAGCATAATCCTCTGCGCTGAATTCCTCACCGGATGTCTTTCTATACCAAACATCCAGAATTAACAGTTCTCGAAACGCCTCGACTCGCAATTCGGGTACGATTTCGTTCAGGTACTCGCGCAGTTGCGGCGGCTCCCCCAATTGCCAGGCGGATTCGTACCGATCGCATATTTTGTCGATGACCCGAATCGAGTCGATGGAATTTACCAAGTCACTTTGTCCTCCAGGTTGGTCTCGAAAGCTAACTCGACAAATCAGCAATCCATCCGACATGGACCAGATTGACGCCACTGAGTTTGTTCCGGCAAATGAGCGGTTCCAGCGTAACCAGAGGCACCGTCGATCTGGATCATCCGAAAGACGAGCCGTTCATTCGCCTTCATCGATGCATGTCCAGATCGATCGAATCATACTAAGTTTCCGATCGATCGTTCTGGGATGCACTTTCAATTTCTCCGCGATCTCCAGGTTTGAGAATCCGTCCATTTTCCAGATCGCAATCTGGCACAATTGCGCGTCCTGCAATCGATCGAGTAGTTCGCGATAATCTTCCAACATTTGGGCGGCGAATTCCGGAGTCGGATCGGCACCGACAATCTGATCCAGCGCTGCCAAGTCCTGATGGCTTAGTCCGATCCAAGCGGACTCGCCACGAATTTGGCCACCTCCTCGCTTCTGACGATAATTTGCTTTGACTTCATCGGCGGCCTTGCGGGCAGTTAACATGACCAGAATCTGCCATAAGTCATTGCGGTCGTCCAACTTTGGGAAACGCCCTTCCGATACCCCTTGGCAAAAACTGTGAAAGGCATGGTTTGCAATATCATCCTCATCGGCGACCCGACGAGGTATTTCTCCGAGTTTTTTTTTCGCGAGTCCAACCAACCGAGAGTAATAGCGCTCCCACAGTGCTTGCGCTGCTTCGACTCGCCCATTCTGCAAGTCTTTTACCCACTGGCTGATGGATCCCTCGGCCAAAACAGCACCTACATCGATCTAAGTTTGAATCGAGCTTCCTGGACTGAAGTTTAGTTCACAGCGAACGCATTTCGACATTTCGAGATCTCTTCGAGCATTCACGCTTGCTCGCATTCAGCAAGCGTTGGATGGCGCAACAATCGCCATTGTACCCAGCCATTCCCGCTTGCGCCCCATAGTGTGAAGTACCACCGCCATTTTTGATCTGCTCTCGCATTGCAGCCCAAATGACTCTCTTGTTTCATTGAATGCGATGGAGCCGTCTGCAACTGCAGAGCGGAAGCATACCTTAAATCGGAACTCCCAGTACTTTCGAGTGGGTATTGGAGTTCCAACCTGTCCTGACGTATCCATGAGAGCAAGAGTTTGCCAATGCCAAAGGTCAAGCTCGAAGCGCAATCGATTGCCCCTATCGGGGCCGTTCCTCTCGGAAACTGCGCGACGATGCGTCAGGTCAGAGTTGGTCGATTCTCCAACGGCTCAGCAACCACGTGCAAGACCGACACTATCGGAATCATCGGAATCATCGGAATGCAAATTGCCGAATGGGAAAGCATATCCATCCGATTTCTGGTTCTGTTGGAAGGGAGATGAGCTACTCGTTAAGAGGTGACTGCTTTCTTTACCATCCAAGCCGTTTTTTTTGATCGGGAAGTCCCAGAATTGGATGACTGATGGTCGATTTCATCCTCGAACACGCATACGAATTCGCTGATCGGATCGAATACAGTGTGTTGCACATGAACTATACGCAGTGGGGTATTTTTGCGTTTGTGTGCCTCACGATAGCTGTGCTCGCTGTGCGAACGAGCGGGATCACCTGACCTGCCAAGGATCACGAACCGTTTGCTGATTGCTTCTGATATAAATAGGGGTTCAGCGAGGGATCGTTGTACATCTTGAATTGGCGATACACCCGATGTCGCCGCTCACCGGCGAGAATCTCGGCGACCACTCGACTGAGCGTATCAGCCAACTCCTTCTTTTGGACCTCGCACACAGCTAGCTTTGCGAGGACCTTTTGCCGATGAATCTCGTCCGCATCCTCCCGATCGACTTGCTCGCGAAGGTGGTAGATGCGAATAGCGATAATCGATAGGCGATCAATACAGCTTCCTACGGTCTCCGTATTCATCGGTGCATCCTCGGATGCGCAGATGCCTTGGGCGTTGAGGTAGTCTACCAACAAATCATCGATCTTTTCGATCCAGTCGTTTCTTTGTTGATTGAGACGATCAATGGCACGTTTGACTTCGGCGATTTCCGAATCGCTAGCCGTCGGGCTCCGAGCGATATCCTCTTGATGCCAAAGAAGAAAGTTATACATGTGCTGTTGGCATACCGTTTCCATCCAACCGTCGTATGGGTTGTAGGGATCGGTGACATGCCAAGCTTCGACGGTGTGTTCGTGCATGAACGTGATGGATGGTACATCGAACATGGGCGAAAATCCCTCGTAGGTTAGCCCGCTCGGCGCATGGGCGGCGGGGCGGGAGAGTCCGAACGCGGCATGAGTTGCCTCTCACGATCTTGCGTTCCTTTGCGTCCACGCAATCGGATAGCCTCCACAATTGCCTCGGCAATTTCAACGGCCTCCAAACCATGGCGTCCTGTCACTCGCGGTTGCGAACCAGCTCGGATAGCATGAAGAAAATCGTCGTGCTCATCCTGAATGGCGTTGCGCGATTCGACTGGGAGCGTCTGAGGAATGAGCCAGCGTTCAAAAAGTTCGTCTTTGACGCGAAGGCGTTCCGCAACCGGTAGCTGGTCGGCCAACCTGTGTCGGGCCTGCACGTCCTGAGCTGCTTCAATCCAGGTTGCTCGACCTGCAGCGAAATCGATTTCGGCAATTGCATGCTCCATGTGGCAGACCATCTCGCGGCGCGCCTTAGCGGCGATTCGAGAACTGTGCAGGTGAGCCACGCAGCCATTCTCAAAGGTGAGATGCGCCGAGGCCAAATCTTCATGCTCTCCCAAGTAGCTCGTTCCGGTTCCACCGATGTGGACGACTTGTGATGGAACGAGATCAAGCACGAGATCGATGTCGTGGATCATTAGGTCAAACACGACACCAATATCCGTGCTTCGACCAGTATAACTTCCACAGCGGTACGATTCGATGAAGATCGGCGACAGGATTTTCGGCGAAACAGCTCGATAAGCAGGGTTGAAGCGTTCGACGTGTCCGACCTGAAGGATGCAATCGAACCGCTGCGCGAGTTTGACCAATTTTTCGGCCTCGACAAATCGGGGTGCGATCGGCTTTTCGATGAAAGCATGAATCTTCTGTCTCAGGAACCAGCAAGCGACCTCGAAATGCATGGAAGTCGGCACAGCGATGACGCAAGCGTCGATCTTTCCTTCGAGTTGTCGGTAGTCAGAGAAAACTGAAAAGTTTCTTTCCTTTAGCCGATCGCGAGTTTCCGGATGCGATTCAGCGACGGCCACGAATTCGACATCGTCGCGCTTGGAAAGTAGGCCCGCATGGATGCTTCCTAAATGTCCGCCGCCGATGACCGCGATTCGTATGCGACTCATGCTGCTTTCCTTCGATCACGACCGCGACCGTGCCGACCGAATTGGGCATAGTCGATAAAATCGAAGAGGACTTGCAACTCCTCCGATAATTCACCTGAACTCGCCAAGATCTCTTTCGCGTGTTTGACTCCAACTTTGGAGCGATACAAAAGTTTATGCGCTTCCGAGATAGCTTTGATCGCGGACGATGAGAAGTTTTTTCGCTTCAATGCGACGACGTTGACGCAGCGCGGCCGTGCCGGAAAGCCCTCGGCCAACATGTAGGGCGGAACATCTTGTAGGACGCGGCTCAGACCGCTGACAAAACTGTAACATCCAATCGATGCGTAGTGATGGACAGCCACGCCACCGCTGAGCGTGGCATCTTGGTGAACATGGACATGTCCTCCCAGCATCACGTTGTTCGCCATGATGACCCGGTCTGCCACACTGCAATCATGAGCCACATGCGAATTGCACATGAAGTAACAGTCGTTGCCGATACGGGTGACCCCATCTTCCTTCTCCGTCGCTCGATTCACCGTCACGCATTCGCGAAATACGTTGCGGTCGCCAATGATGACCTGCGTTGGAGTACCTTGATAGCTAAGGTCTTGCGGTTCGGCTCCAATGACGCAGTTTGGAAAGAACACGTTGTCTCGTCCGATTGTAGTGTTCCCGGTGATGGTCACGCCGTTTTCCAAGCGAGTTCCGCGCCCCAGCTTTACATGAGGGCCGATAACGCAGTGGTGGCCGATGCGGACTTCTTCATCCAACTCGGCTCGCGGGTCGACGATGGCTGTGTGAGCAATGATGGTTGACATAGTTGCAATGGATTCGGGATTCGTCAGGATTGGGTCATATTCAAATTTGAGTTGCAATGGAGGATTAGGCGGCTTGAAGTTCCGAGTTCCTCCGATCGGCAAGGTCAAGCAAACACGCAGCCATCTTCGCGTTCAATCGATGCCCGCTTCGATTGGCGATCACTTTTCCATGAATGTCGATACCGGCCAATGCGAGATCGCCCAGGAGATCCAAGAGTTTATGCCGCGCGCACTCGTCGCTGAATCGAAGCGAATTATCGATCGGTCCTTGATCCGAGAAAACCAGCAAATCTCGATTGGTGACGTGCAACGCCAAACCTTGCGTTTGAAGTAGCTGGGCCTCTTGGCTCGTGATAAAAGTTCGGGCGCAAGCGATCTGATGATGGAAGGTGTGTGCATCGATTTCACACGCGAAAGTGGCCGTTCGAATCGCACTGGCCGGTCCGTAGTCCAATCGATACTCAAGCGTCAAGCCGGGCGTCTCGCAAGGCATGATTTGAATCCATTGATCCTGATCGCCGATGCGAATGGAATCTTGAATCCGAAGTTCGGTCTTGAGAGCATCTTGCACACGCAATCCAGCTTGGCGCAAGGCACAACTATAAGCGAATGCGGAACCGTCCAGGCCCGGCAGCTCCTCACCAGAAATTGCGATCTCGCAATTGTCGACCTGATGAGCGAAAAGTGCAGCCAGTACATGCTCGACCATATCGACCATCGCTCCGTTCTCCATCAATCGAGTACGGAGAGGAACATCAACGCGATTGGTGATGGAGGCCGATAGCGTTGGCGCTCCCGGCAAATCGATTCGTCGAAAGAGTATGCCTGTGTTGGGCTCCGCAGGCGAGAAGGTCAGCGAGACCGCCTTTCCTGTCCAGTAACCTCGGCCACTGACGTGACATCGGTTACGCAATGTATGCTGATTCCTCGCAGTGGTCATCCTTGTACCTTCCAAGCAATCCTTGCTGAAAGCTTCCATCAACTAACGAACGCCCGGCTTGTTTTGACCATTATTCCCGGCAACCGAAGCAGGAGCGCTCGATCGAATGTAGTTGAGAATGGAATCGGTCAGATCAAGACTTGGATTAAAATAAACGACCTCGCGCAACACTCCCATGTTTACGGATTGTGGTCGCTTAACATCCATGTCGATGCGGCTGTATCGAAGCACAACCTGAATCCCATTGTGCTGAGCCCATTGTTGGGTGAGCTGTTGAATCTGCTCGTAGGTTTTGGCGATAATCATGGCCTTTCGCTCGCCAAACTCTTTTTCCTTGCGGAGGAACTCGAGCTTCAACTGAGAATCCTGGTTCGCAATATCGGTTTCCTTAGCTCGATATTCAGCGGAACTCTCGTTGAGAAGACGCAAGGATTCGACTTCACGCTGCAAGGCATCGCGACGAGCGTTGATTTCTGTTTCAGCGTTCTTGATTTCGGCGTCGATGGCCTCTTGTTGTTGCTTGTAGATCGGGTGGTTATCGAAAATGTAGCCAATGTCGATCACACCGATTGGAATCGCTCCTGTCATGGGCGGATTCGCGGTTCTCGGAGCACCAGCAGCTCCTTGAGGATTTGCTCCATTGGGAACCTGTCCGAGTACGGCTCCACACAACATGGTGAACGTCGCAATCCCTAGACACAATGATTGATGTACTCGCACCACTTGCACTCCTTGCTCTGATGTTCGTGTTGGATTCGAAGAAACAACGGGGTATTCTGCAAAGTCCGTTGCGCCACGTAAAGACCGAAAATGAGGAGAAATTGAGGGAAGATGGCAATATCTCCTGCCATTCCAACTCGGTTGGTTGTTGTACCTCGGCCCGCTTCTTAAAATTGGTTGCTAAACGTTCGATAGCAAATGCCGGCACCCAATCGAGAAAAATCGCATGAAGTGGTCATGGAAAATTGGACAATATCGAGGAATCGGTGTTTATGTGCATGCGACGTTTTTTATTCTCATCGCTTTTGTCGTGATCAGTCACTGGAATTCCACGCAGAACGTCGCCAAGACTCTGGAAGGAGTCGGGTTCATTCTCGCGCTGTTTGGTTGTGTCATCTTGCACGAGTTTGGACATGCCCTCACCGCAGCCCGCTACGGCATTCGGACTCGCGACATTACCATCCTGCCGATTGGCGGCGTTGCGAGATTGGAACGCATGCCAGACGAGCCAATTCAAGAACTTTGGGTCGCCCTGGCAGGCCCGGCAGTAAATGTCGTCATCGCGTTCCTTTTGTTTCTTTGGCTGCAGATTAGCTCTTCCTGGACGCCGGTCGAAGGACTTTCGATGATCAACGGCCCGTTTTTAGAACGTCTGATGGTGGTGAACGTCTTCTTGGTCGTTTTCAACATGTTACCTGCATTTCCCATGGACGGTGGGCGCGTTCTCCGAGCAATGCTCGCGACAAGAATGACCTATACACAAGCAACCAGCATCGCTGCGAATATCGGTCAGGGAATGGCGCTCCTTTTTGGATTGCTCGGATTCTTTGTCAATCCCTTCCTCATGTTCATCGCCCTGTTTGTTTGGATCGGAGCCGCTCAGGAAGCGAGCATGGTGCAAATGAAATCGTCTTTGGGAGGAATTCCCGTGATGCAGGCCATGATCACTGATTTTCGAGCACTGCATCCGGAGGACCAACTCTCGCAAGCAATTAACCTCATCCTGAGTGGATCCCAGCAAGATTTCCCGGTTGTCGATCAGGATCGAGTTGTCGGTATCTTGACTCGAACCGATTTGCTTTCAGGATTGACGAAGCATGGAGACGCAAGCTTCGTCAAAGACTCGATGCAGACCGATTTTCAGGTTGTCGAAGCGAATGATATGCTGGAATCGGCATTCCTGCGATTACAGTCCTGCAATTGCCACACGGTACCCGTAGTGCATCGCAACGAACTGGTTGGTCTACTAACCATGGACAATGTTGGGGAGTTCGTTGCCATTCGTTCCGCACTGCATCAGGGATCGACTGATTCCCATCTGAATTCGAGAATCGAAAGCTAGCCCAAGAGCCCCAATTGAGTTTTCGGCGTTCAGCCAGGGTGCAGCAACGGGTTCGGGGAGCTCTCGTTTTGGAGGTTACGTTTCTATGGGTGGATCGTTTTCTCGAAAAGCGAACGTAGTAGAAATGATTCAGATTTAGCTGCAAGAAATCCTCGATAGCAATTCGGCTCCCCGTGAACATCGGGCCGTGAACATGGGGCCGCATAACTCAAGAGTCGATGGTCAACGCCGCGCCCATTGAGAGTGTATGAGTCCTTGCGCTCTACAAGCCGCCCTTGGCTAAAGATTGGGTCATGGCTCGGAGGCTCGGTCACTGATCATCGATGCAATCCCATCGGAAGCTATAACGGTTCACGAAACACGTTTTGGGAGTGCGCGGCAAGCCGTCACCGGAGTGGAGCTTTACGTCAGAAGTTCGGCTTGTCGGTTCATATTGCTCGTAAACCGTTTCCTCCGGAATCGACTTTCAATCCAGCTTTGATCATCCCAACGACAGGCATTCCCCACGATTTTGGATCCAAAAAACGAATAGGAAATTAAGCGTTGGTGATTTGCGGGTTTTGGGTTATGCTGTTCGATTGTGCAGACTTTGCGGCCCAGTCATGGAGCTGATTGGAAATCGTTTATGCATGGGATGAGGAGCTACATGGCGAACGTACAAATCAAAAGGAAATTGGGTCTATCGGTAGTGACGTTGTTCGGATTGCTGGTGCTAGGATTCAATCAGCACGCAACACATGGTGAAGATTGGCGGGAATGGCTCGACTTCGAAACAGAGACGATGGAACTAGAAGCCGTTCCTGCAGCTTACGCTGCGCACGTTGCCGCACCGCGATCTGCGTTAGCGGACAAAATTCTGAACGCCAAGAATTCGCTCGACATCAAACAGTTCCCTGATGCCGATGCGGCCCTGACCAAGCTGCGACAGAAATTAGAGGCGCTGAGTACCTATATTCGCCCAGACACTGACAATGGTCAGCGCTGGCAAAAGTTCTTGAAATGGGACCGGTTGATGGCGGAGATCGAGAAACCGAATCCCAGCCGAGCCGTGCTGATCGAATTGCTGATGGACATGCGGCAGAATTATCTCGGTTTGGAAAATCGCCAGTTTCGCGAAGTTCGAGAGGCCATCAGCGAGTACGTTGCCGCCGTACGTGTCTCACGAGATGCGGATCGATCGATGCAGGTTCTGGATCGGCAGCTCGAAGTTTTGGCGGAAAAGTTTTCTGGTGAATTCGAAAGCAGCGATCTCGACCGATTGCGTGACATTGAGCAGATTCTGGATTTGCTCGTCGATGCTCGGCAGGTTCCATCGATTGTCGCTGAATGTCGATCAGCCTTTTCCGATCCCAATGTTCGAGTTCTCGTTTCCCGAGAATTCTTGACCAGCAAACTGGCTCGCCCAGTCGATCAGCCGAATCCAGTGAACGAGACGATTTTGGGGACGCGGATTTTCG
Source organism: Pirellula sp. (assembly GCA_037440405.1). Classification (GTDB taxonomy): domain Bacteria; phylum Planctomycetota; class Planctomycetia; order Pirellulales; family Pirellulaceae; genus JANMGV01. The sequence continues at coordinate 36,337 of JBBIUE010000027.1, forward strand.
GACAAAGTTTGGTCCAAGGGAAGGTCGTACCTGTTCTGATGGACAACCCGCGCTCAGCCAGTTTGCGATTGCGGATGATGGGGCAGTTTTCGAGCAACAACGTTGGCTTCAATCGTGGCGTCAAGATCTACTCGATCGGAAATGCGGAAGTTTGTGCGGCCGAGAATATCGTGCTTGGCGATCAGGGTGTAACGCTTGCGGACCACCTCGTGTCCGATGCCGCCTTAGACACCCAGGTCACGGGGATCGAACATCGACTGCGCATCGTTCGCAAATTAGCTCAGAAGCAGATTCAGAAAAAGCAGGGACAAGCTAACGCCATCGCGCAATCTCGCTTGAAAAATCGGCTGCAACAACAGTTCCATGAACAACTCGTCGAACAGATTGCCAAGCTGAATCAGTTGTTGGGAAAAGACATTCCGGAGCTACGGCGGATCGACATTCCGAAACCTGTCAGAAAGAGTTGGACGTCGTCCGATTATCTTGCCTTGGTATGGAAGCAACAGAGCGGCAATCAGTTGGCGGCTGACAGCCCATGCCCGATTCCCGTTCCCCATCACGGTCTGTCGCTGCAAATACATCAATCAGCGATCATCAATGCGCTTGATCATGTGCTTGGCGGCCGAAAACTCCGTAGTGAGGAACTTCCGGACTTAATCAAGCAGTTCAGTAAGGACCTACCCCCCAATATTATGGACGAGGCCAAGGGTGAGCCATGGTCGATGACGTTTTCGGAACTCCAACCGGTGGCCGTAAAGCTTGAGAGCAATACGATCACATTCCTGATTCGGACGGATCGATCTCAAAAGAGCGACCAGTCTTTGGATCAACCCGCGACGGTGATTGCGAAGTACGAGTTCGTTATCGAAAACGGCGCCTTGCAACTCAGACGGTCGGGCGAAGTCGACGTCGAGTTCGTAGGTCGCGCGGACAGGGGATTGAGAGCCGTGACGCTACGCAGTTTTCTGAAATCCAAGTTCGACAAACTGTTCCGCGAGCAGTTGCTGGATGAGCCACTTCAACTTTCGAAGCTTTTACCAGCGGACGCACCGAACATGGAAATCGTTTCGGTGCAGTCCGATCGCGGTTGGCTTCAAGTTACGTTGAACTGACGACCGAGCGACATCGGCTTGATGATCAAGAACCTTTGATCAAGGACCGATGGATGGCGGGTTATTCAGCAAGAAATCCCGAGGACCGCGATTGGTATAGTAGGGATATCCCACTGCGGCAGCCGGAACGCCCGATTGGGAACCGACGTGTGAGTGATGCGAGTGGTTGGACAGGAACCGTTGGTAATCGGTTCCACCTCGTTGCCATCCAATCGTACAGGGACGGCAGCCCAACGGTCCGCGGCAAGTATTGCAGCCACGGTGGAGCAAATTGCATCCGGAGCTAGTGAGGATGGTAATTGCGAGCAGAGCAAGAATAGACCACGCGCGTTTCATCTGGGACTTCCTTTTCGCGTCAGTTTCACAGCCAACGGTGCGACATGTCACTTGCTGGGTACAAGCGAACGCTGTCAAAAGCAGTAACTTCCACGAGGTCAATCTCTACCGTGGAACCGCTTTTTTCGTATCGAACATCCTCCATGGCAAATTTGAGAAATCTGCTACATTCCGGTTCGTTTCGCTCCAAGCCAACGTTACAATTTCACTGGATTGCCTAAGTACTTCGGACTATGGTTACTTTTACGGAATGTCCAATTCTCTGCATTCAGCACCGCAATCGCCATTTCAGTCGGACCATCCGCCCGGTCGATTCCAATTTTCCCTGGGATCGCTCTTGTTGGTTATGCTGGTGTTTTGCTTTACGTCGCTCGGACTGTACTACTCGATCAAAGTTCCCGCCATTGCCAATGAAATTTACGCCGTCTTCGGCATCAGCGAGCAAGCATCGATGCAAAACAATGATCGAACCGCTCAATTTGCGTTCGTGATGTTCTGTTTCACTGGGCCGTTGCTTGCTGCGGCGATCACCAGCCTTACGACGTGGTTTGTAAAACAGTATGCGAGAACTCAGGTCAGAGCGCAAACCGATCCCGAAGACGCGCCGTTCTGATCGTTTGACGAGAGGCTCTTCGACGAGGAGACATACACTGAATGAGCGAGCTTCACGCAGGGATACAGCGATATCTTGGTTTCGAATTGCAACAAGATACGATTGATTTCTACAACGTGTTGAAACTACCGATCGGGGAGTCGGATTCAGCTCGCATTGCTGCTGCGCTCAAATCCGCCATCGAAACGCTTAAGCACAGTCGGCCCAAGCAAGCAGATCCCGAGTGGGAAGCAGTCGCCAGGTGCATTCAACAGGCGAAAATCGTTCTCCTCGATCCCTCCAGCAAGGCCCAGTACGATCAACAATTGCTGCAAACGACAACTGCTGTCGGCAAGGGAGCGGCAGCGGCAAATTCGAGCCTGGCAGGCGATCTGCAGCGTTTTCGGGATTCCCTTCCTTTCGGAGACCCGAACCAGCCCTTCGACCTACCGAATTTTATTCGCAATTTGCAGAAATCGGATGTCAAGGAGGAGACCAATGAGGAGCGGTTGTCGCAAATGAAGGCATTGGTACAAGTCGCGACGGTTTCATCTGCAACAGATCGCAAGGGGGCGGCGGCCTCCCCCATTCCCGCTGACAAACCTACCAAAGCCATTCCTAAAATCCAGAAGCCGAAGCGGCGCGAAACATCGATCCTGTCGAACGTCGCTCTCGTTTTGCTGATGTTTGCTGGAGTGGGATCGGTCGCATGGGTTGGCTGGTATTTACTCAATCGGAAGAAGCCGGAAGCGATCGCGCAAGCACCGACGCCCCCCGAAATCCGCATTACCAAGCCCACCCTGCAGCAAACAGAAGAGGGAGAACGTCCCAACAATCGCGCCGTGACTGCGGCCAGAACTCCACCGCCTTCTCTTCCGGAAGTCGGTATGGCTCCCGATGAAGAGAGCGCTGCCGAGGTGCGCGCGATGATGGAGGAAGCTGCTCGGCAACAAGAGATGGGAAATAGCGATCCGAATGTCATGTCGCCAGATGCCAACGACGAAGTCGCTTCTGCACCTGTTGTTCCGTTCGAAGATCCTCAGATGACCAGCGCACCAATGGTTGCCATGACCGAGGAGGATCGAGCAAAGTTTCGCTCGCTAATGGTTGCATCTCGCAGAGCTCTGCCGATACAAGACTTTGATACATTCCGCTCCAGCATCCAAGAAGTAGAGTCCTTGCCACTCGACCAAGAGGCCAAATCAAAAGTGCGAAGATTGAGTCAACTTGGGCAACTTCATGAGCAATTCATTTTGGCATTGAGAGAGGGACTGAGTTCTCTTGGAGGTGGATCAACGATCACGGTCGGTAACTCTCCGGTCGCAATCGTGGAAGCCAGCCAAGATCGCGTCGTGATTCGGACTGCGGGGCAAAACGAGGAATACACTCTGAGCAACATTCCCGTAGGTTTGGCCATTGCCATTGCGAATCTACGCCTCGACCAGTCCCATCCCGTCGATGTCGCGGCTCGAGGTGTCTTCTGCTTGCTGCATCCAAGAAAGAACAATCTGAATGAGCGTCAAGGTAGACTGTGGGTCGAAGAGGCATCTTCTTCCGACCGCATTTTGCCGGATTTGCTCGAAGCAATCACGGACAATTACTGATGCTTGTCCGAACAGGCAACCACATGATCCTTTATCTTTCTGCTGAAGCCTACGATGAAGTTGAGATTCCAAGCGTTCAGAGCCTGCGAAATCTTATCGCAGAGTCTGGACGGCGACGCGGCAGCCGAAATGTTGTTGGGCGAGGGAGGCTAGGTGCTGATGATGCGTAAAGTAAATAACTTGCGTTCGGGAAGATAGTTCGACAAGGGTTTCCAACGCGGCCACCGCGCGGTCGTCGTCGAACATGACAAGGATATCGTCAACGATGAACGGGATGGGCGCGTTCGATTGCAGATGGTGATCAAGCAAAGCGAGTCGGATGGCGAGGTAGAGCTGGTCGCATGTTCCATCGCTCATGCCTTCAACCGGTACTTGCCGACGAGGCGAGGATCGCTCGCCGACCAGGATGGCTCGGCCTTTGGAATCAAACTCGGATTTCAACCCCTCAAAAGCTCCCAAGGTCAGCTTTCGAAAGTAACTGCTCGCCAACTTGAGGACCGGCCCCTGCGTCTTCTCCCGATAGGCTTCCATCGCTGACTCAAGAAGAGTTATCGCCAGACGCAAACGGGAATACTCCTCGACATCGGTGCGAATTTTGGCTAGCGCCATTCGGAGTTCTTCTTCTTTTTCCAGCGCCCGGCTTCGACCATCAAACTTGTCGAGTTCATTTCGAAGAGATCCAATCGACTCCGAGATCGTTCGAAATTCCTGTTCAACGTCATTGATCTGTGACGCCACCAACTCTCTCTGGGCGGCAAGCGCGTCGAAGTCGGTATGGAGCACTTCGTCGTAGAATTCGTTCAGATCGCGACCAGCGGCTAAGTGCAACAGATCTTGCTCGAGTTGTCGCATTTCACGTTGGAGTTCGCGGCGGCGGCGATCTTCTTCCAAGACGATAGCGACATCGTCCCATGTCTCGCGCTGGGCTTGCAGGGATAGGGCATCGAGTCGACTACGAAGCAATGCTTGGGCATGCTCATGAGCGAGAATCGCTGATTGAATCTCTGCCACCTGCTCGGTAGCTTTATCTAGGACGGCTTGGTCTTTTTCGGTGTTCCGACGTTTCTGGAACACCGTCTCGACCGCTTGCTCGACGGAGTCGCTGAATGGAGGCAGATCGAGCCGCTCTAGAAGCTGGTTCGTCTCCTGGATAAATTCCTGCTCGTCGCGATCGATTCCCGCGATCCGGTGTTCCAAGCTCTCCGTTTGAGAAAGACAGGATGCAATCTCGGCAGCCGCTTCGAGGAACTTGTCCACCATCTCCAGATCCCAATCGGCAGGAAGGCGGAGCTTCGCAGTCGCTTGCCGCCAACGGCCCAACCAATCGGCGTGATCTCGTTCAATGCTTGACAGATCGGCTCGCGCTTTTGATAACTCCCGCTGTTCATGGGCCAGTTCGTTCTGCTTGGCGAGCCACGCTTGGCGAGCGTGTTCAAGCTGCTCTAGGTAACGCTCCGATGCGAGGATGACCGAGGAAAGAGAGAGTTCGCCGTCGAGTGGAGGTGCGCCAGCCACTTGTAGCTGTCGCCGAAGCTCTCGATTCGTGTTGAAGATCAAGTTCTGACGATTGACCAACTCAATCTTGGCCTCGCTGAGCTGATGAGTTAAATCGATAACACGCAGACTGGATTGAATCCAGGCACGCATGTCGCGCGGCGGCTTGGGAACCAAGCCCAGTGGTTTCCAGAGTTCGCTCCACTTGGCCTCGATCGCACGAATCGCTTCAGTGGCAGCTTCGATCTCTTCCATGGATTCAGCAATCGCCTGATTCCATTCGTCGATTTCCGTCGTCAGCCTTTCTCTTTCAGCGACTCGGTCAGCATTCTCGCGGAGTTGGTCCGCAATACGGTCGGCATCGCGAACCGCCCCCAGGACAGCGTGAGCTAAGTTTCCACCGGGCGAATACTCAACAATCAATTCGTCAGCCGTCGGCCAAGGTTGTCCTTTCGATGGTACTTCGCCAATCAGCAATTGAATCGCTGCATCGCGTTTCCGTCGGGTTTGCTCCAAGTCGTCGACGGTCGGAACTTGGTGCTCCCTCATGAATCGATCAAGTGACCGCTTTTTCGATTGGAGCTTCTTGCGAAGCTCCGTTTCCATTTTCTTGGCGGCGGCAAGCTGCAAGTTCGCTTGTTGCCCTTCAAGGTCGAACGCATCGATCAAATCGATGGACGGCAGGGAAAAACGCAACAAAGGCCCCGGTCCGGATGTCCATCCGTGCAACTTCGAGAGTTCCACGGTTTGCTGAGCTTCGAGCTGCTGTACCCGCGCCTCCAACCCGACGGTTTGAGATTCAAGGTCAAGATAACGAGAAGCTGCCTTGGTCGATGCGGCAAGGAGCGAGAAATCCAGCACGTTGTCCGGCGTTGTCAACTCACTCTCGAGAAGCCGACAGTTCTGTTCCTTACTCTCGATCTGCTGCTGCAAGATCCTGCGACGCTCGGCAAGCTTCTTTCCTTCGTTGGCGAGAGATTGAATCTTGCTACGTTCGATTGGCGGGAGGTTCCAACGATCGTCGTCTTCACCGACTGCCACCGGGCCGAGCTCTGCACGTTTGATACTTAAGCGAAGTCGAATCTGTTCGAGCTCGGCGACTCGCTTTTGACGATCGATCTTGGATTTGCTATAGCTTCCTCGTCTTTCGTGCAGACGATCGATGGCCATGCCATATTCCAAAATGCGTGGATGGATCTGCAAACCAGAGATCTGCGCTTGTAGCTTTTCCAACTCTTCTCGTAACCGCTTGAGAGTCGACTCTTCGTTGGCCAACGCTCGTCGGGCTTCCTGCCATTCGGCTTCAAAACGGTCGCTAAGTATTGGCGTTGCAGTCATCGTCGCGAAGTTGCTGCGGAGCGCCGAGAGCCTCTGCACCTTGGGACCAGCCTGGTAGATCTCGCTCAGCTTGCGCTCGCGCGCCCGCAAAACCGCTCGCCTCTCACTTAACTCTGATTGCTGTGCTTGAGCTTTTTGCCACGCCAGTTCATGCTCATGGAACTGGCTGTCCGGAAGCTGGAGATTCCGAATGTCCGTCTTTAGTTCTTTGATCCTTCGAAGATTTTCATTAATACGAGGTTTTGAACCACCGGACTTGAAGAGGTCACCCAATTCCTTTTGCAACTGCTCTTGGAGGGGGCGAAGATTGGCAATTCCCGAGCCTGCCGCGAACAGCGTTTCTGCCAAGTCACCGCCGTCATTGGCAACCGCTTGCCCTCCGCGTCGGAGTTCGGCATAGTCGATGGCGAAGCGACTGGTAAACGTCTTGTCGTCGAGCCCCCCAAAAAACTCGCGGAGACAGCCTTCGTCGAGAACTTGATCATTCTCATCCCTCAGCGTCTTGGAAGTCCCTTTGCGGCGTTCGAAGCTGAGTTCGTTCCGCTCGTTGACGATGATCCCGCCGATGCGGAGGCTCGCCTTGGGGTGAAGGAAATCATCGCAGCTCTGATGAGGAATTCCATACAACCACTGAGAAAGGGCCCGAAGCGAAGTTGTCTTTCCGGCTTCGTTCTTGCCATAGATAATGTGAAGCACTCCATCGCCTTCAAACGTGATGCGATGATTCGTGAATGGTCCGAAGGCGATGAGCCGTAATTCGCGAATCTTCATGGCTCGAACACCTCGCGAATCTTCCCTAGGAGGAGCGCGTGGGCCTCTTGCAATTGATCGCTTAGCCACGTTGGAGATTGCAAGTCAAGTTTGTCTGGACCATCCAGCAATTCCGAAGGCAGCTTGGATCTCAGTTCGTCGATCGTGCTCAGCAACGTCGAGCGGAATTCGGCATCGTCGCCCGACCGCTCCAGCTGATGGGTGATCTCGGCAAGAGGGCCATCGAGATCGACCACGGAACTTCGTGGTGGTGAAGTTCGTATCTTGAGCGTCTCCAACCAAATGTCGTCCGAACTCACCTCGCCGGCCAAACTTCGTACTTCGTTAACCCATCGTTCGCGGTGCGCGATGAGCTTGGCGTGCAAATCGGTACTGCCGATCAGTTCGAAACGAAGCGCCATCGACATCCGCCCCGATTCGTCATAGCTCTTTCGCAGTCTTGCCTGTAGAACCTCAATCAGTTCGTCCTCTGTCTGACAGCCTTCGATATTCACAGAAGCCTGTGCGAAACGAAAAACGTCCAGCGGACGAAATTCCAACTTGCAGTTGTGCTGATCGTCGACTTGAACCAAGTAACACCCCTTGGAACCTGTCTCCCTTATATTGCGCCCTTGAAGGTTGCCTGGAAAAATAATGGGTGGATCCAAGGCGACCTCAGCTCGCTGGTGAACGTGCCCCAAAGCCCAGTAGTCGTATCCGATGGCCTTCAAGTCTGCAGGCGTGCACGGAGCATAATTGGGATGATTCTCTGAGCCCGTCAGAGCCGTGTGGAGCAACCCAATATTGAAGTAGCCTTTGAAGGCTGGCGGATACGTCGGCAGGAGACTTTCCGTCTCCGCCGGTTTCGAATAAGACCGACCATGAACGGCGACATGAAGATCGCTCAGCCTTGGATGCTTGGCCGTCTCTCCCCGCTGATGACCGAGCAGTTCGACATTCTCGGGAAGTCGCAGCGACTTGGTCATCTTGCTTTCGGCATCGTGGTTACCACGGATCATGACCACTGGGATGTCGGTCTCGGCGAGCCGACGCATCTGCTGAGAGAAGAACAGTCCGGTCTGGAAGTCCTTCCAAGTTCCGTCGAAAACGTCTCCTGAGATCAAGAGAAAGTCGACTTTTCGCTCAATTGCCAGCGAAACGAGGTTTTCCAACGCCTTGCGAGTCGCCCCTCGGATGGCATCGACCGGGGCACCATCATAACGCTCCAATCCGTGGAGCGGGCTGTCCAAATGGAGGTCGGCGGAATGGATGAATTGGAACATAAACACCAAGAATTGCGGATTGTTGCAATCGACCTGGAGAGAGGATACCATAAACAAAGTCGTCGGAAAAACCGCTGTAGTCTCTACCAGCGTTCGTTTTCAGCTCTCCCCTTCTCATTCGCACCTTCCTTTCCCTTCCAAGAAATGGTGGTCTTCCATGGCATTTTCTTTTCTCAGCCGTTCTGCGTCCAGCCGCAAGTCAATCATCTCGACAAGGCTCCATAGACATAGAAAGTTGCACGTTGAAACCCTAGAACTTCGCGCGTTGCTGGCAGCGGTCGTCGGCGGAGTTAGCGATGATGGCGACCGAGGTGATGGGCGTCCTCCCTTTGAAATGATCGTGAACGGAAACGAAACCACAGAGTATCCCTCCGTGGGTATGATCGGTGAGGCCTTTGGGGGATACTGCACGGGCACGCTGATCGCTCCGAGGTTCGTGCTTTCGGCGGCGCATTGTGCCGAAGGTGTTGGGCAGACAGCAGGGCGCTTCTTTACCGATGACGGTGCCGTCTACGCGACTTCGCGTATCTACATCCATCCGGGATATCAGCCTTTCCTGCTTGGCACGGATGAAGCTGATGACATCGCCATCTATCAGTTGAACCGCGAAGTGGTGGGTATCACGCCAAGCCCGTTTCTCAAGCGACCTCCGGTTGTGGGCGAAATGTTGACCATGGTGGGTTATGGAGCTGGCGGCACCGCTGCTAACGGTCACGATGGTACTTTTGGAACGAAGCGGGTTGGTTTCACCCCCATCGATAAAGTTTCCCAGCGCTTGATTGAGTGGGACTATGATGATCCAGCGGAGAGCAATACGGCTCCCGGAGATTCGGGCGGCCCAGCTTTCGTGATGGAAGGGGACGTGTTGACCGTGGCAGGAGTCGTCTCAGGAGGCTTCCAGCCAAATGCAGGGCTGGGTGATCATTCGTTTGATACTCGCGTCGACTACTATCAGGACTGGATCGAGGGAATCATCGGCAGTGTGGTTGTCTCGGTCGTAGCATCCGATGCGGTTGCTGCTGAAACACTTGCGGCAGAACCAGTCAATACCGGCGAGTTCACGATCTCGATCCCAAAGGCCCAGACTCGGAATGTCATCGTAAGCTATCAACTTTCCGGTACTGCTAGAAACGGTACTGACTTTCAATCGCTGAGTGGAACGGCGATCATTCTTGCGGGTACACGTCAGACAAAGATCCTTGTTCGTCCGATCGATGATAACTTGGTTGAAGGTACTGAGACCGTTCGACTCACCATTGTGGAAGGAAGTGGCTATTCGATCGACCTTGGTTCTGCGGTCGTGTCCATTCTGGATAATGAGTCTCCCAACCTGCCCGTGGTTAGCGTATCCGTCCCAGACAATACAGCTCGAGAGACTTTACTGGGTCAAACGGTTGATCGGGGAGTTTTCCGCATCGAAAGGTCAGGTCCGCAGCAGTTACCTATGGAAGTTGCTTACTCCATCGGTGGTACCGCAACCAATGGTGTCGACTATCAGGCCCTATCGGGCGTTGTCGTCATTCCGGCAGGACAAGGTTCGACGACCATTCATGTTCTGCCCATCGATGACGCTGTCTACGAAGGAGCTGAGACGGTTATTTTAGCTCTGCGACCAAGGACAAACTATGTGGTTCACTCGGAGCTGAAGGACGGTCGAGTCACGATCCTTGACAATGATCCCCAAAATGCTTCGGCCAATGATCATTTTGAAAAGCGAGTGCTTGTGTCCGGCACGACTGTCAACGTCGTTGGCAACAATTCACTTGCAACTCGACAGGCGGGCGAGCCTAACATCCTCAACGTCAGCGGAGGCAAATCGGTATGGTGGACCTGGCAAGCTCCCGAGACAGGCGCCTATAACGTTTTCACAACCGGTAGCTCATTCGATACGACGCTCGGTGTGTACCGGGGATTCGATTACAAGGCGTTGACAACGGTCGCTGTCAACGACGACGAGAATTTTCAGGCTGGCGTTTTTACCAGCCGAGTTCGAATCAATGCCACGGCCGGATTTTGGTATCAGATTCTCGTGGACGGATACGCTGGCGCCTCGGGACACATTCGGCTGCGCATCAACAAGAGCACGGATGGGCGCATCTTCGCCCCGCCCGGATCGAGCGGTAATAAAGTTGCCCCGTCCGATCTGGTTACTGGAGGCTCGAACGCCATATCGCCGACCAGCGGCATCGGTCCGAGCCGATTAACCACTCCCGTGTTTAATGATCGAACCACGCCTTCCAACTTGAACCCATTTTCATCCTTGGTCACCTCGCAAAATCCTGCCCTTCTCGCTCCAGTTAGCATAAGTTCAAGGAATCTGCAGGCCGTTGACAGTGTTTTCGGTACTCTATCCAATGAAGTTTTGCGAAATCCGCTGAGCTAGTTGGGAGAGTGAATGAGACTGATTCGATTCGAGGCCAAAGACGGTAACATCCAATTCGGTGCCTCGCAAGGTCCCGATTCCGCAGAGGTCGTCGAACTGAATTGGGATGAGAACCGCATCCGAAGGACTGGTGAGGTGGTCCGCGTACAACGATTGCTGGCACCCCTGGTTCCCAGCGATATTTTCTGTATTGGACTGAACTATCGAAGACACGCGGAAGAAGGGAAACAAACCATTCCCGAACAGCCGATTGTGTTCATGAAGAACACGGGCAGTATTCAACATCCAGGAGAACCCATTCGTCTACCGCGAAAGCTCCGAAGCGATGCGGTCGACTTCGAGTGCGAATTGGCAGTCGTTCTCGGAAAGCGATGTTACAACGTCTCTCGCCATGAAGCGCTCGACTATGTATTGGGTTATACATGCGCTAACGATGTCAGCGCGCGCGACTGGCAGTTCAAATGGGGTGGAACGCAATGGTGCCGAGGCAAAACGTTTGCAACTTTTTGCCCACTCGGCCCCCGGATCGTCACCAAGGACGATATACCCAATCCCAATGCATTGACCATTCGAACGGTTCTTAACGACGAAATCATGCAGGATTGGAATACGAATGACATGATCTTTGACGTTGCGGCGTTAATAGAATTTCTGAGCGGTAGCACAGTTCTCGAACCGGGTACCGTGATTCTGACCGGAACCCCTCACGGCGTTGGCGCGGCACGCAAGCCACCTGTTTACCTGAAACCCGGAGACATTGTGGCGGTTGAAATCGAGGGCATCGGATCGCTTGTCAACCCCGTGGTGGAAGAGTCCTGATCATCTCGGTTGTTCGATTCGGTTGTTGAACCAATCCCGCTAGCGGATCGAACGTGTAGAACCAGCAAACCGACCAAACACATCGCGTTGAATTAGCAGCCTAGTCCGTGCCATCCGGTGCCTGGTCAGCGCCAGCAATGGGTGCCTAGACAGCGCCAGCAATGGGTGCCTAGACGGAGCCAGCCACGCACGCCTAGTCATCAGCCGCCGAGTCAGAGTCAGCCACGCACCGACGACCTACTCCAGCCACGAGCGACAAAAGTAACCCGCTGCGTCAGCGAGGAATCATCGTTTCCCGCCCCACTTACCATTCGGGTTCGAGCAAGTTTACCATCTGATTGCCCAAGTGCGTCGAGGAGTTTCATCTCATATCGGCGAACTCATCGAGATGTGTCGAAATCACCTTTTGTGTCGGTTGGATTGTTGGCTATGCGATATCGCTGCGGATATCTGCGTTGGTGAATCAGGGGCACTTCTTCAACGAATCCGGACCACACGTTCGGCGGTGATGTGCCTCGCTGCTAATGCGGGCAAATAGCCCCGCGAACCGTAGACGACAACCGCTTCACGATTGAAACGTCGAAGATTTACTCCAGGCGCCGGGTCGACGTACGCAATCACGTTACCGGCTAAGTCGGTCAATGCAAACTCAGGCTGATTGGGAAGCGTCTTGTGAATCTGTACCAGCCAACCGGAGGCGTCACCATCAGCAGCGGGCACGGAGCGAATATCCGTATTCGCGGCTGCCATGCTTGTTGGTGCTGCCGAGCTCGCTAATTGCGGTACTGAGCCGAGCGTTCGATTTCGCATCGATTCGAACTGCTCAACGCGCTGCAACAATAATCTGGCTTCGCCACGTTCGACAGCGCTGGTACCGTACTCAATCGATCGAAGAGACAATTCCTTGACGCGGCTCATGTCCCACTGTTCGACAGGTTTTGCCACAATCATCGAAAGCTCGACGAGTCCCTGTTGGAGAGTCGGTGTCGTAAGTTCCAAGGTTGTCGCATCATCCAAGGGAATCCGAGAAGGAATTGATGACGCAGTCGATGTCCAACTTGCTGCGGGCACAACTCCATCCATTCGATCGATGGTTGGGGACCTGGGAACTTCTCGAAGCGGTTCAACGAACCCGGGTCGATTTCCACTCGGGGGTGCGTCGATGGTTGGGATTCCATGCCAGGACGGTTCGGGCGGACTTCCGTGGGGGTAATTGGTTCCAAGGGACGCAGCAAAAAGTGTGAAGTCAGGCATTCGAGGATGCTGAGGACTCGCATGAGCTAATCCAGTTCCAACCTCTGCTGTGTTACTCGATGCAAGCGATTTTGCAGACCACGATGGGTCGCTGTCTTCTCCAGACTGAGCCGAGAACATCGGAAAATAGCCGTCTCGAGGAAACGGACTACGGAGGTACCGCAATCGAGTTCTGCCGCCGGGTCTCGGTAAATGGTCGAGTCGCGATGGCACTGGCTCCAACTTGGTTCGGAATACCCCCGGCTCGACCGGTGACGGGTCAACTGGAAGACGAGCGACGCCGAATCCAACCAGCCCCAAGATTCCATTCAGTCTCTGAACCACCATGCCTTCATTCGGATTGGTTCGGCAACCGCATGGAAGGCCAAATCGTGAAAGAAAACATCGGTGGCAACAACAAGGGGCGCTTCCACATTCATCGCAGCCTTCGCCGATTAGGACGTCGTCATCGAAAGAACCTTCGCCCAAAACGATTGGTCCAGGCTGACTTTGTTTGATGGACGTCGGGGATGGGAGAGTCTCTTCATCAAACGTATCTTCAACGATCCACTCGCCATCTGCTAAGAACTGTGCCGTTCTCACAGCTTCGGTTTGCGATTCTTGTAGCTCAGCGTTTGCTCCGCCGCGCCTTGAATTGCCTTTGAGACTCGATGTGTCGGCAGTTGCGACAGGTTGTTTGTCCAACTCGACCAGACGTAACCATCGAAACTCACCTGGAGGCGGCGCGATCTTGTACCAGAGGCGTTCCGTTCCGTTGTCAATGACCTGCCTTGCTTCGCCGATGACGCGAACTTGCTGCGTTGGTTGCAATTCGATCTGCCATCGATACTTGGTCGGGGACTCCACAGATGAACCGATCCAGCACGGAATCGGTTTTCCCACCACTTCTGCCAGCTTCCCGCCTGGAAGCAAGTAGGCATGCTCTGCCTCCAGCCAGTCAAAACTCGATTCGGGTGGTCGAATGCCGGCCCATCCATCATCAGTGATATGGTAGATTTCGACAGCCTCTCCCTGTTTCAGCACCGTCGTTGCGTACAGGGACTCCGAGGGACCGCAATAAACTTTGGCATCCTCTGTTCGAATAAACCGAGTGTGACTTTTCGGTGATTGTGCCGACGAATCGTTGGATACCATTGCGATGGCAACCAAGAAAGCAATGATCCCTATCTGCGAGAACCATGGTTTCAAAATTCCGTCCACATCTTGTCTTGCATCCTTGGCGATCATGATTCGGCCTCCTGCCAGAATGATAGGTCCAGCTCAGTGTCGTGTTGCGACCGCGAGGAAAGCATCTTCATGCGACTCATCGAAAACGATTTCCTCAAACGATCGGTCGGCTTCGAAACTGACTCGAAAACGATATGGGACGATCGGCAACTGCTCTGCCAAGCTCGACATTGCCATGTACTGATTGCATCGATCCAGTTGCTTGCGCGAGCTCACGGACCGTGGCTTTGCAACCAAACTTGTTTCCGAGCATCTCGGATGCTTTGGAACTTGCGAACCTTCGTGAAGTTGGGGACTCGCTTGCTCTGCGTTGTTGACGAAGCGGTTGGAATATGCTGTCCTCGCGACCAACACGAAGCACAGCGCCATGATTCCGACGACCGCGAACCATGGTTTGCGTGAAGGCGTGCGGCCGACCACCGGCTTGTTCACTTCGGTTCCTAAGAGCCAGTCTGCGCTATCGAAGATGGGGCGACGTGTCATTGGGCCGATAATATTCAAAACTGAGAATTGCTCGTTTCCGAGCAGCAAGTTCAAGCAGTAGCTAAACAACATCTGCGGACTATCGGAAAAAGTCGCGTTGAGCTCAAGATCAGCTTCGATACTTCAGAGGCGAGCATGAATGCTTGCAAACGATCCAGGCAGTTGCTTTTTCCGGATCAAAGCTTGGTTGCGAATTGCTGTGAAGGAACATCCGGTAGTTGCGGCTTGGCGGATCTGCAGCCATGTTCCGAGATAAATCGCCTCGGAACAAACACGTGCTTTCGCTTTCAAAGGTTGCGCCGTTTGATTGTTTTCACCGCAGCTTTCGATGTGAATCCTCGGTTTGCTGCATTCAGATTACAAGCTCGAACCGCGAGCGGGTGGAGCGAAGGGACAGGAAAAGAACACTCGCTAGCGGCGTCCGGTTTGGTAATGCGCAACTCCAATAAAGCCACACTTGTACGGCGGGGCTGGCTAATGAAGGTGCTTGAAGATTCGATCCGGCAAGCGGCAAGTCTCAAGAGAGATTGGGAATTTCGAATCCGCTACGGGGAGTTCGAGCAAAAAACGATGCGGCCTGATCGTCCCCGACGATTTTTTCGGCCACCGGGTCCCAGCGCATCGACCGCTTCAGCCGCGCTGCGATGGCGGTTAAATGGCAAACGTGCATCGTTTGCAAGTGCGAATGGACATCCGAAACCGGTAGTCCGCCTTCCATGATGCAACGATAAAAATTGTTCTTGTGCCACTCGAATGGCTTGCCCTTGTAAAGGGCGACGACGTCATCGTCGGTGAATTTTCCCTTATCCCATTCCTCTTCAATTGGCTTGCCAGTAATGCGCTCGCGGTTCACGAAGATTCGGCCCTTCGTCCCTTCAATGAGCAGCCCATTGTCACCGCGGCTGGTAACGTTGACGACCATACCGGAAGGGAATTTGCAAATAACGGCGAAGTCGTGCGACGTATTAAAGTAATTGTCCTTGGTTGGGTAACCATCCACAAACTCAACGGGGTGCTTGGAATCGGTTCCATCGATTTCGATTGGACCGGTACCTTTTTCGGTGAGCTTTGCCGCCCAAAGAGCGATATCCACATGATGTGCTCCCCAGTCCGTGAACTTGCCGCCGGAATACTCGTACCACCAGCGGAAGCTTCCGTGCGTTCTCTGGGGAATGTAATCCACCATCGGAGCTTGACCAAGATAGGCGTCCCAATCAAGGTGGCTGGGTGGATCCATTTTTTCGAACGGCCCGCCAACGTCCCCACCATTGATTCCCACGGTGATCTTGACGATATCACCGAGTAGACCTTTGTGGACCATATTGACCGCTCGCAGAAAACGATCCCGGTCCGATCGCTGTTGCGTCCCCACACAGAAGACTCGGTCGGGATACTTCTGTACAGCCGCTCGGATCAAGAGGTTCTCTTCGAGGGTCAGTGTGAGGGGCTTCTGACAGAAAACATGCTTGCCAGCTTGCAAAGCTTCGACGCACATCTTTGTATGCCAGTGATCCGGCGTAACGATGCTGACCACATCAATATCGTTCCGGTCGAGGATGCGGCGGTAGTCGGTATAGGTATCCGCTTTTCCTTGACCGACACCATCGCTGGCGTTGGCGCGCTCCAAGTGGTTTTTATCGACGTCGCAGACTGCCAAGATATCGGCATGATTGCGATGGTCCCAAGCATCACCGGTCCCCATGCCTCCCATGCCGATGCAGCCGATTCGAGGTCGGTCGTTTGCGGAACGAAACCCAGCGGATAGAGATCGAGTGACCGGCCATGCAGTTGCAGCGGCCACCGCAGAAGTGGTTAATAGGAATCGACGACGATTAGAATTCGCTCTGGTCATGGGGAGGCTCCAATACGAACAAGCGTGGCGAGGTTGGATAGGAAAACTGAATCATAATGATTCTATATGCAATTAGCCTTTTAAGCATACTCGACCTGCTTGCTACTGTATAGACTTCTGTCTTCCATGTAAGATGATCGTAAATTCGATGAACGACGGAAGACTGAATGCTGGGTAAGCGGAGAGGATCATGAAGTACGAGGGTCGAGAACAAAGCAAGAACATCGAGGATCGTCGCGGGCGGCCGGCGGCTGGTGGCGTCGCCATCGGAGGCGGCTTGGGCGTGCTGGTGCTGGCCATAATCGTCATGTTGTTGGGGGGAGATCCACGTGCTTTGCTCCAACAAGCGGGCCAACAGCAGCAGCAACAACTGCAGCCTGTCGATGAAGCAAAACGCAAACAGATCATTCAGGCGCAGGAAAAGCTCGCCGAATACGTCGCGGTTACCCTGAAAGACACGGAAGATGTGTTTACCGCTCTTGAGCCAGAGCTGCGGAAGATCAGCGGCAATCCTCAACTACGCTACAGTAAGCCAACATTGGTCTTGTTCACTCACAGCGTTGATTCTGCTTGCGGCATGGCGAGTGCCGCTGTTGGGCCGTTTTACTGCCCGGCCGACCAGAAGGTGTACATCGACCTCGAGTTCTTCGATGAACTTCAAAAGCGTTTCAAAGCTCCCGGAGATTTCGCGATGGCCTACGTGGTTGCTCATGAAGTTGGACATCACGTTCAAAACGTCATGGGGATATCACGCGAAGTGCAAAATCGACAGGCGCGTAGTTCCAAGGTCGAAGCGAACCAGTGGAGCGTTCGCCTCGAATTGCAGGCTGATTATCTTGCAGGCGTTTGGGCTGCCAAAAATCAGCAAATGAAGAACGTCCTCGAAGAAGGTGATCTCAAAGAGGCC
Source organism: Pirellula sp. (assembly GCA_037440405.1). Lineage (GTDB taxonomy): Bacteria > Planctomycetota > Planctomycetia > Pirellulales > Pirellulaceae > JANMGV01. The sequence continues at coordinate 53,771 of JBBIUE010000027.1, forward strand.
CTTCACGCAGCCACTCGGATTGGTGATGACATCCTTCAGAAAGCAGCGACTGGAACGGTTCGCCCGGATGCCTTCACTCACGGGACGGCGAAACAGCGCGAATATTGGCTCCGACTAGGTCTCCAAACCGGAAATCTCAGCCGCATGATGGAACCGTTCGAAACCGAGTATGACGAACTGTGATGCGCTGAATTTGCTCTCGTCATGAGCCGGCGATTCGGACACGAGCGTCAAATGGCAGCTCACTGTTGGTAAAGGCTCGGAGTTGCCATGTATTGCGTGAGCAAAGGATTGGAATCGTTCCGTTTTGACGCTGGGGGTTACTTGCGTCGCTCGTGACGATACGCCATCGATGCCGATCGTGTTTGATGGCAGGGTAATTGATTACCGGATGGCGATAGCTGGAAGGGTATCGGTGAGCGTTTTTTG
>JBBIUE010000028.1:0-50381 GCA_037440405.1 Pirellula sp.
GGCGCAGGACTACGACGCGGAAAACCTGAGGAGTCTGTTGCCAGGGATCGAGTTCGAAGAGGCGATTCAAGTGATCGAAGTCATCTCGCACAAATCGGAGGACAAGCAAATGTACGATCAACGGGAAAAAGCGCAACGAGACTACGAGTGGGCGATCGCCTCGGCACGTCAAGAAGGACGTGAAGAAGGGGAACTGGTTGGTAAGGTTTTGGCATTGCAGGAGCTGCTGGGAATTCCTCAGAGCAACCGGGACGATCTATTATCTACCGGAAAAGACGACCTTCAAAAAATGGTCGCCGACTTACAAAGCCGCCTTCGGAATCGACATGTGTAAGGAATTGGAATTGTTCGCGATCAAAGCGCTGGCCACAATGAATTTAGCGCACGAAATTGCTGCTTATCCCCCAAGTTGTCAGTTGCCAGCGTTGCTGTAGCCGGTTTAGCGAACGACGACCGAGGTCTTGCTTGAAAAGGACTGGGTAGTCGAAGATCGAAGCGAATTAAGGTTGTTGAATGCTCGGTAAAACTGCTGGAACGATTTCTTCTGACACACTAAATGCAGATGCGTTCCTTCGAGCGCCCGTTGGAATGACTTCCCAAGGTTTCGGATAATAATAATGAGGAATCGCTGTAGGGCAGTGATGAGTCCGATACATGCCCCAGCGATGGTTTTCTTCCCAAGCCATTGCCTCTTGACTTGTAGGCTCGATCTTTTGGGCGAGCCAACCTCCGACATAGCGAGGCCGATTGTATTCTTTGCGATAGGGTACCCAAGCATCGTAGAGCGGATGGGGTAAGATATCAGATCTCGGGTCCCCATCCGGACCGACTCGCCAGCCATAGGGCCACGACGCAAAGACATCCGAATTCGCGACAGTCGCTGCAAGTAGGATGAACCATAGAAATCTTGATTTGCTCATGATTAGCTTTGAGTCGAGAGAGACGGACTGATAGAGTCTTTACATCCTCGGTACGGTACTTCAGTAGCGTTAGTTGTGAGTTTGCAGTTCTCGAGACAACACTCTTCACAAAGCGAGGAATGATCGACCTCGACCCGTCGAGCGGTTGCACTGCAGGCTGCTATCGCCCAGATCGAGACAGGCATCACATCAGGTAGTATCCACCGAGAATGCTTTGGGAGTACCCTTCAACTATGTGCCTATCCCAATGCCGTCTATTCGTTAACGCTTCGGGCTACGATCGGACGGTATTGCGCTAGGCTCCAAGCAGAACCGATATTGAGGTGCTTACATCGATGTTCTCGATATCGGCCAAAATCGACCAGAAGAATCTGCGAATCGTGATGTGACTTTATTCTGCTATCGCTAGCGTATCCGTGAAGTCGATCAGGCAGAGTTTGTCGAAAATTGAGTTGCCGACGGGACGTTTAGAAACCTGGAAGTTGACACGCAACTAGCAGAGGTTCCAATAGTGGTTCGTGTTTCCAATGCTGGCAATTCCTGCATCTAGCCATCGCCGAAGCGAATCTTATCCTGGCAATGTCTAAGCACCAAACTCTTGTCACTAGCGAAAAGGTGTGCAAATGAGCTTGTTTCATTCCGCTCGAAAGCCGTTGTGCCGTTTCAGCCCGCATCGAACTGGGCTGTTCTCACTATTTGTCTTTACCCTCGCGAATCCCTTGGTCGCTGCGTCCTTGTTTGAAGAGATTGAGGGAAACAGGTCGCCTCCGGTCGTCTTTACTGTACAACAAGACCATCAAAACATGATGGATCAGTTAGGGATAACCAAATTGAGACCAGGTCGGGATGGCAGTGCCAATGCCACTGGACCGAATGCAGCCAACTACGACGAGGCGAAAGCAAACACGTTCACTCATTTACCTAATCCGCTGGTCTCAGAGAATGGAGAGGAAGTAGCAACTGTCGAAGCATGGTGGGCCAAACGCCGCCCCGAAATCGTTGAACTGTTTGAAAGAGAAGTCGTAGGTCGTATTCCTGAAAACGTCCCTACAGTGCGATGGGAAGTTCGCGAGACTCGGGACAGAACGATCGGAGGTAGGGATGCGATGGAGAAGCACATCGTGGGAGTCGTTGATAACACGGCTTGTCCAGAAATTGAAGTCAACATTTCGATGTCGCTCGCACTTCCAAAACAGGTCGACCAGCCCGTACCTGTGCTGATCTTGTTTGGTTGGACTCCATTTGATCCGTCGCCCTTTGGGCCCGGTTTTGGGCAAGGGTTTGGACAGGGGCGCGGGTCGCAAGGACCAAGCAAATACGATCGTTTGTTCGAGGCTGGTTGGGGCTACGCAATATTGAATCCGGGTTCGATACAGGCAGACGCTGGAGGATGGCGACCCGCACCCTTCCGCAATCCAAATGCATCTACGAGTTCTGAAGCAGCGCAGCCCACGGGAGCCGGATTGACGCGCGGCATCATCGGACTGACGAATTTGGGGCAACCTCGAAAGCCGGAGCAGTGGGGGGCACTACGAGCTTGGGCTTGGGGTGCATCACGTGCCTTGGACTATTTGGAAACGGTTCCCGAGGTGAACTCAAAGCAAGTTGCCATCGACGGAGTTTCTCGCTATGGCAAAGCGGCCTTGGTGACCTTGGCATTCGACCAAAGGTTTGCAGCGGGTTTGATTGCTTCAAGCGGCGAAGGGGGGACGAGTCTCTATCGTCGAAACTTCGGTGAGTCGGTCGAAAACTTGACCGGATCTGGTCAATATCATTGGATGGCGGGTAACTTCCTGAAGTACGGCGCAGAGGAATCGTCGTTCGGGCGCAAAGACGCTAACGACTTACCGGTCGATTCGCACATGCTGATCGCGCTATGCGCCCCCCGGCTGACTTTCATCAGTCACGGCATTCCTGAACGAGGCGATGCATTATGGTTGGATCATCAAGGAAGCTTCATGGCGGCAATTGCAGCTCAACCCGTTTTTCGATTGTTGGGAGCTCGCGATTTGGGTTGCAGCGACGATTTCATGACCGAGAAAATGCCGGATGTCAACATGGAGCTGCTTGAAGGCGAACTTGCGTGGCGACAACACGAAGGTGGCCACACTGACGATCCGAATATCGTGCACTTCGTCCGCTGGGCCAATCGATTGTGGCAGGCGAGAAGCAATCGTTAAGAACCAAGAAACCGGACTCAAGCGAGTTCCGGCATCTTCCGTATTTTTGATGACGATTCACGCCGTCCGTGAATCGTTACCAATATTCATAACTCGGCCTATCGTTGTGAGCTGCCCAGCGGGGAGGGCAGTGATTCGATGTAAAGGAAACAAGTTCGCTCCAACATCAGGAATGTCTGAAGAAGCCTCAAGACCGATGAACTACCGCCCAAGTCGCTCGACCCGAATGTCGCAATGGCTCATTGTAACCACCTATTGAAAACGGTCATTGAATATCTTATGATTTTGCCCATGACCATTCTCTATGCCTTCTTTTCGAGAGTTTCATGCAATACCCGCTGGATGTTCGATTTAAGATATTCGCCTTAGCATCTCAGATCTCGGTGCGCGATGCGACGGGACAACCATTGATGTTTGTGAAGCAGAAGATGTTCAAACTCAAGGAACATGTCGTTGTTTACAGCGACGCGGAGCATCAGCAACCGATCTTTGAGATTAAAGCGGATCGGATGATCGATTTCTCGGCAAACTATTCATTTACATCATCGGATGGCGTCCCGTGGGGGGCAGTCCGACGTCAGGGTCGCAAATCCCTTTGGTCTGCGCACTATGATGTCATCCAAGATGGACGCGTCGACATGACCATTCGGGAAGAGAAACCTTGGAAGCGATTGGTCGAGTCGTTACTCGGAGAGATTCCCATCGTGGGTATCGCGGCCGTCATCATGATCAATCCGACCTACTTGGTTACCCGCCCGAATGGTGAACTATTGTGGCGAGTACTCAAGAAGCGCACGTTTCTTGAGGGAAGATTCGTGATCGAAAAGATTGCCGATATGCCCGAGGACGATGAGCTTCGCGGATTGCTCGCTTTAATCATGATGATCTTGCTCGAGCGACGTCGTGGCTAGGTGAGGAAAAAGCTTCTTGCTGCTTTGCGATCTCGGGGGCTGTATAGGCCGCCGTAATTCACGTCGAGAGATGCTCAGTCCGGGTTCGCTTCCAGGGACGATCGAGCGACTCGTCATGAGGCCTCAACGTGAGATGACTGCAGTCGATCGAGCTTGCTCGACATCGAGATGCAGTTGCCGAATCAAGCTATCTCGAGAATCAAAGGTTTGAACATCGCGAATGCGATTGAGGAATGTAACCTCTAGCGTTCGTCCGTACAAGTCGGCGTCGAAGTCGATCAGGTGAACTTCGATTTTGGACGTGGTCTCTCCAAAGGTCGGATTTGCTCCAAGATGGATAGCGCATGAGTACAATCGGTCATCGACTATCGTTTGACCAGCGTAGACTCCGCAGGCTGGAACGAGGTTGGCCACCGATTCGAGATTAGCCGTAGGGAACCCAATGAGTCTGCCGCGCTGAACTCCTCGCGAGACGACTCCCCGGATGCTGTAGGGCTGCTCCAACCAACGATTAGCATTCTCGATTTCGCCGTTGACAATAGCGGACCGAATGCTGCTGCTGGATATAACTTCGCCATGATCGCCACAAATGGGCTCAACGATTTCGAATTGAATCGATCGTTCCATGCAAACGCGCTTCAGGAAGCGAACATCCCCTTCGCGATTTTTGCCGAACCGGAAGTTTGGGCCCTCAACCATTGCTCTGGCTTGTAATTGCTCGACGATGATCTTCTGAAAGAATTCAGGAGCGGTCAGGGCAAGGAGATTCAAATTGGTAGGGTAGACGATGATACCGTCGACGCCAACTTGTTTCAGTAGTTCGATGCGCCGCTCTGGCCAGGTTAGGGTAGGGGGGACATGGCCGGGATACAGCAGTTCGGCTGGCGACGGATGGAAGGTCAGAACGATCGAAGGACCGCGAACGGATTTAGCTCGGCACTGCAATGCCTGCAACAATGACCGGTGCCCAGCATGAACGCCGTCAAAATTGCCAATAGAAACGGCACCTTCAAGCATTTGCGGCGGGTAGGGGCCCTCGTGTCGACAGATGAATGTCATGCGATTCGCGAACGTTCTAAAATCTCTTGGAAGGCGTCAGGAAGGGACTCAATTAAATCGGTTGGCGCGACGACATGACCGCCGAGGCGCGCTAGGGCAAAATCGCCGGCCAAGCCATGAAGATGCGCACCCAATCGGGCGGCATCCCATGCTTTCATCTTTTGGCACAACAGCGCCGCGATGATTCCGGTGAGACAATCACCGCTGCCTCCAGTTGCCATACCGGGGTTCCCAGTTTGATTGTAGTCAGTTCGGCGACCATCGGTAACCAACGTTCGATGACCTTTCAGAACAATCGTCAGATCGCATCGTTCTGCAAGTCGCAGTGCAGCCTGCACTTGGACGTCACGATTTTTTGCTGGGCAGTCGGAGATGGCTTCGAATTCCCCTGGGTGTGGAGTGAGAATTCGTGGTGCTGGAAATTGGCACTCCACAGATTGCAAAAGTCCCGCCATCGCTCGCAAAGCGTCAGCGTCGATGACCATGGGTTTCGCGCACGTCAAAACGAGTTGATTCACGAACTCATTGATTTCATTTGATCTCCCCAGTCCAGGCCCGAGGGCGACGGCTGTAACCTGCTCAAGCTTCTCCTCCAGTGGCTCAAGAGCTTGGCGAACAATCTGCCCACGATCGTCACAGGGGATTGGGAAAGTCATATAGTTTGGGCAGAAACCTGCAACCGTCTCGACGATGCGGTCAGGAACCGCTAGAGTCGTCAGTCCAGCCCCAGATCGGATCGCTGCCATACCAGCCAATACGATCGAGCCAGCCATACCACGGCTGCCGCCAATCAACAAAGCATGGCCATAGTTCCCCTTGTGGCTAGCTTCAGAGCGCTCGGGGAGCTTAGGCAATTCTATGGACGAGGGATCGACACTCATCAATCGTCGCTTGGCGATTTGAGGTTGTTTGGCTTCTCGAGCAAGAATCGCTCGAACCACTCGACCATGTTGTCGAACATTCTCTTATTGCCTTCGGCGTCGAATCCATGCCCAGCTCCGGAGATGACAACAAGTCGGCTCTCAACTTGGTTCTTTTCGAAGGCTTGGTGAATCTTTTCGCTATGCCAAAGCGGAACGAGTTCATCGCGATCGCCGTGAACGAGCAGGGTAGGGGAGTCGTCCGAAGTAACTTGCATCAGCGGCGAAAAATCGTTTGCACGTTCAGGTTCGAACTTCAGCGCTGGGAACTGCTCGCGTAGTGGGTTGCTTGGTTCGACATAAGGGTTCAAATCGGTGGGTGGAAATACAGCCGCAACAGCTCGGACTCGCGGCAACTCCTTTCCATTGGCTTTCGTTTCTTCTCCGCCGACGGTGCCAAGCATCAATGATAAGTGGCCACCAGCACTGAAACCAAAGACTCCCAGTCGATTTCGGTCGACATCAATTTCCGACGCATGTTCCCAGATGTGGCTCAACGCTTTTCGAACATCTGTCACAATCTCCGGTATAACGTAGCGAGGGCTACTGCCGTGGCGGACACAATAGATGGTGAAACCGCGATCCAACAGCGGCTGGAAGAAGAATCGGATCTGTTCCGGTGGTGCCCAGGCCGATACCCAACCGCCGCTCACAACGAACAAGATACCGGAACCGTTGGCATTCTCTTTGGGGCGGACGATATCGTAAGTCAGGGCCATGCCATCTTTATGACCGTAGACTACGTCGGGAGTAATGATCGGCTCATCAGCTCGTAGTGAAGCGCCAGCAAAAACAAGACACACGAATGTGGAGATAAGAACATTTCGAGTACGCATGATCGCTACCTTGAACAAGTGAAGGAAGGAAGAGTTCGATTCTAGTTTATTTCAAGCCGCTTGTGTCATTTGATAAAGCAATCGCTGCTTTAGTACGACTCCGATCATCCGTCCATCTTGATCGAGAATGCGAGCGAGTTCACAGCGTTTCGCCACCATTTCCGTCACGGCATGAATTTGCGATTCGTTTTGGCGGAAGGAAAGAACGGGATGGAGCTTGGGTTGTTTGCTTGGCGCGAGCAGAACATCGATGGTCCGAATGTAGCCGACCAGCCGGGCGGCGCGAGGATGAAGCACAGCGATGATCGGTTGCGAATTGCGTTGCGCCAAGTGGACGATATCGGTGAGCGGTGTATTGGATTCGACGCAACGGAGTCCTCGAACGGGCATACAGGATTGGATGATCTGCTGTCCTCCATAATCGAAGACATTCTTGGCCATATCCCGTTGAAGAGGCAACAACAATCCGGCGTCAGCCCCTTCTTGAAGCACTTGTTGCAGTTCCTTGCGTGCCAATTCGGGTTTGATGCGCAATGGCATCGTTCCCGTCCAGCGTTGCAGCAGCCAACAAAATCCGTAGAGTGCAATCGATATGGGAGCTAACAGAACAACAAAAACCAAGAATAGCGGACCTCCAAGGGACAACAGTCGATTGGGACTCTGATAGAACAAATACTTAGGGAGCAGCTCTCCATACACAAATACGAAGGGCGTGGAAAGGATGGGTATGAGGAGCTCTAGGATTCTTGAGGGCTCTTGGGTAAATTGCCCAACGATGAGAATGAGCCCAAGCGAGATCGAGTAATTCGCTAGATTGTTGCCGATTAATCCCGTGCTCACGAACGCGGTGGGATGATTGGTCAGCCACAACAGGCCACGGGAGGTGCGCGAACCCGATTTGCTCGATAGCACGAGTCGGACGCGCGTCGCTCGATAGAAACCCGTTTCCATTCCGCTGAAGAAAGCAGAGAAGAGGAGCCCCAGTGCGATGAAGGCAAGAGCGATCATCATACCTCAGTCCCTTCTCTTGGGATTTTCGTCATTCGTACCAGCATCTCACCGCGTCTTGGAGACTCAAGCACTTCCAAGAGAAATTCGCCCCATGGGCAGCGATCTCCCGGAACGGCTAATCGGCGAAGCTGATCATGAATGACTCCGGCTAAGGTCACGAAATCTCCTTGCGGCAATCTTCTCCCAATGGCTCGCTCCAGTCGGCGAATACTCGTCGTTCCCGTGACTTCCCATTGATCTTCGCCGACCGAGACCACCGAGGGGCGGTTCAACTCCGTGGTGGTCAGTCGATTTTGCACATCGAAAGCTGCCTCCATCAAATCCTCAAAGGTTAGAAGTCCAATGGTCTCACCGTATTCGTTCACCACGACGGCAACAGGTCTCGACTGCCGAACCATGCGTTGATAGACATCCGCCAACGTCGCACACCAGGGAACAACGAGGACCGATTTGCGAAGCAGATCGAGCTCATTCGCAAAACGAGCCGTAATATCGGAAAGTCGAATCGCGTACTGGATTTCCTGATAGTCACGATCATGGATAAGCAAATAGCCACCAGGTGGCAACTCCCCGCGAAGATCCGACAATCGCAGCGGCCAAGCGAAGCTGGGAAACTGAGACCTGGGTTGCATCCACTCTTCCGCTCGTGTGTCGGAAAGTCGAATGATGTTTTGCAAAACGCACTTCTCTTGTTCGATTAGGTCGGCGTCTTCCGTCGACAGTTCGATGGCCTTTTCCAGGTCCTCGATATCCAAATAATTCTCTTTATCGAGTCCTGGCCAGATCACCCGTCGAGACAGTTCACTCATCGTTCGCAGAAATCCAGTTACTGGTTGAACGATACGGACGAGCTGCTGCATGGGCCAAGACACCGCTCTCGTTAGTCTGAGTGGATGCAGTACCCCAAAGCTTTTCGGCACTAACTCTCCCAAAAAAATGATGGCAAGCATCGATCCAAGAGCAAATGCGGCTGCCCACGGTTCGCCATTGGGAAGTCTTAGTAGGCGAGCGGAAGTCGCTCCCGAAACTGCGAAGAAGCTCATGTTCACCGTCAAATTCCAAAATAGAATTGCCGAGAGGAGCTTCTCCGGTTCAGCCAATAAGTCGAGCGCGCGTTGATCCGCTGGACGCGACGGATGAAGATGCTTCCGCTGGGTCCAACTCAGCGAAAAGAGTGCCGCCTCGCTAGCCGAGAAAAATCCAGACACGGCGATCAACAAGACAAGCGCCGGCAAATACGTTAAGACGATCCAATCCGCATTCGCGACGATCACGCTTTCCATCGCATACTCGAGCATACAGCCGCGTTCCAGTTCACCCTTCTTCTACGGTTTTCGATCGCGTCGTCGCGAAATCGAACTCACTCAGCGCGGGTACGAGCATGGCTGCAGTCGTGAAGCCATAAGCGACGGTGAGCACGGAACAAACGGTCATTTCCTGATCGCGAAGGATAAAACTGGTAATCGCGAAAAAGGTTAAAAATGGAAGTGAGAATGCTGCCAAGGTAATCGCGGGTGAAGGATTGCGGTGTCCTAAAGCCATGTACAAGCCCGTTCCCCCTCCCAAAATGATCGCCAAGAATGGTGCCAACTGACGTCCAAAGGACCCACGAAAACTGATCATGATCAACATGCACGTCACCACGCCTAGGAAAAGAAAGAACACGGTTGCTAAACTGACCGCGATGGCATGCCTCGACTGGGCATAGATCATCCCGCAATGGATTCCCAGCGCAATGACGAAAATATCGAGAACGATCAACGTTGTCATAGTGAAAATCAAGTTCTCCGAGCTGACCCCGCCTCGCCACCACAAGTAGACACAAAGTGCGAGCGGCAACACAAGGATCTCCTTGGCAACATAAGCCACTCCAACAATTTTACCGACTAAAAACTGAAATGGCGTGATCTCCGTAACCATGAGCAAATCGATGGCTTGTCCGTCTCGTTCATTGGTGATGGAATTGACCGCGAGAGCGTTGATGATCACCAGCGACACGACAAACAACGGTCCGAGAAACTTGGCCACTTCCGGGATGAGCTCCTCAGCTAAGACACTGCGCCCCAATGCTTGGCCGCTTTCGATGCTTCGATGCAGGGCAATCGCCGCGATGGCAACAAACAGTAGATAAGCGAACCGAATGATGAGGACTTTACGTCCATAAGCCCAGGTACAGACTTCTCGCCAGAGCACTGGGTTGTTCCAAACCTGCTTCGACCTGCGGGACTTCCAAACCTGGACGGTGCGTTTTCCTTCCCCGACGTTGTCACCTTGAGCCACCCGAGCGGCATTTGGGTTTTCGTCCTCTTGGTTGGTGGGACGAGCTTCGCGGGAAGGATTCCAGATCCGCAGAAAGCTGATGGAAGTAGCGGTCAATCCGATAGCGATGAGCATCATGGTACCACTTGCAACCCAGGCGACTCCAAAGGCTCCTAGTCCAGGCAATACCGCAGGAATGGGCTGGCAACTCACCCACACGCCACGAGCTGGATTGAGAAAGGATGCAGCGATCGGAGGAACATAAGGAACGAAGCCAAAATGAATCAATTCACAAAAGGTCAACCAGAGCACAATCGCTAACAAAGTCACCGCGATCGCTTGAAACGTTTTTTCGCGCCAAAAGGCAACCGTCGCCCCGAGCGCACCGCATGCGAGAATCGTGGTCGCCGTGATCCATCCAACAGCGAGAACTTGCGACACCGAAACGCCGCCGAAGAGGGTGACCAATACCAAGACTGGAAGACCCGACAGAAAAAGATTGAGGGCGGGGAGGACTCCAGCAGAAATTTTTCCAAGAACAAATTCACGATTGGTTAATGATGTCATCAGCAACAGGACGAGCGTTTTGCGATCCTTCTCGTGGGCCACCGCGTTGGCTCCAGCTAGAGCTGCCACGAACGCAACAATGCAAAGTTGCAGGGGTGCAAGAAACTGGAAGACCAATGTTCCGAATCGTGCGTAGTCACCGACATTGCGCACAAGCTGAATGCCTGCTAGCAACAGCCATGTCGTACAGACAATCGAGAAAAGCATGGCTACGAAGATCAACCGAGCGACAAAATGCTTGGCTCGCCGCGGAAGAACGACATATTCTCGTTGAAAAATCGGTCCCAACATGAATAACTACAACTTCCTCTAAACTCGAATGTGCTTCGCCAACGAAGATTTGCAACCCTGCTCGGACGAAGGGTATCGTGAAGCCAGTCGCACCCTCTCATTCCCATCGGATACGGCGGAACGACGCGGCTGAAAACGGCACTCCGGAGCGGATGAGGCTGATTTCCAAGGTTGCATCAGGTCGAACTGATTTTTGATCGGTCATCCAAATCCGTGGGTATTTCAGACACCATTTTAACCAAAAAGCTGGTTGCCGTGCGGGTCCGGTTGGATGGGTTGTTCCGTTCGATCACGATTTGCCCCTATTCACTTGTAGGGGAAAGCCGAATCTCGACCTGTTCAGCCGGTGACGAGCTAAACTGAACCCTAGACTCTCTTAGAACAGCTGAAGCATGTATGGGTAGCCCAGGCCAGCGGTGCAGCTCGAAGAGTTTCGGCTACATCGTCCACAGTGAGTGCTAATAAACGAAGCGTCTACATCATTAAGGAACGTGCAATGCGAGGACTATCATCACGGCTAGTCCGCCTTCTTCGATCCGAGGATGGACCGACCGCCGTCGAGTATGCGGTCATGCTCGCCTTGATCCTCCTCGCTTGTCTTGGAGCCGTTCAAGGTATGGCATCGGCAACTCGAAATTCCTTCGATACCTCCGCAGCCCATCTCGGCAATGTGCTTGGACCATAGGCACGCTGAATTTGTAAATAAAATCGATTCTGATGATCTAGAATATTGAAAACGTCCTGAAACTAATGGATATTCTAGCTTGGGCCTCATCACGTGGACAATCCTATGTCTTCGGTCTGAGCTTACTCGCGAAAGCGATCCTTCGTCAGCAATCCACCCTAGAGCTCGAGCATTAGGGTTCCTATCAATGCATTCTCGTGTAAAAGCTCTAGGTCCACAAACAAGGAACTGGGGCGACATTCCAAGCAATCAAATCGCCGAAGTCGAAAGTAGAAGCACTTTTTGCTGCGGGCGATGTTGAGTTATCGATTCAGCTTCAAAGTCTCATCTTCGCATTAGTGAGATAGAGGGAGTGGTGCAAACGATTGAGCAACTCAACCCCATCACCTGATCGGTCCTCAGAGAAATCTGGGCAGGATGTCATCCATGACATGCTCGCATCCGTTGAGAAGCTAAGAAAGCTGGGGATCCTGACCGACCAGGAATCGGGCCAGTTTTCTCGGATGCTGTTCGTTGCCGAGAGTCGCATCGATTCAGAAGTCATCGAAGCAACACTCGTCCAACCTCCCGTTCCGCAAGAAAGAGCCGCAGCATCGCTTCCGCAGAAAACGGCAATTGAAATTTCTCCATCAGCCGAACCCCATGCACTCGACCGCGAGTACTCGATACAACCTCCATCGATAGCAGCTCAGTCACGAGCCACCGCTAAACGCGCACTCGGCGACGTCTTAAAGCAATTCCTCAGTGCAAGGAACATCCACTGGGGAGAATTGCTTAGTGCGCTACTCATCGTAGGCAGTGCCGTAGGCTTGATCTTGAGCCTCCGCACGGAGCTGTCCCGCATCATCCCCATGTTCCCTGCAGTGATATTTTCGCTAGTGGTACTCGCCATTCATTTGGCGGGGTTCTACACCTTAACGCGATGGAAGCTGCCCTCGACTTCGCGAGGATTGCTTTTCCTCGGTGCGATCATGATTCCGATCAGCGCTCTTGCCAGCAGTCTACTCTTGAAGGGTGATGCTTCGTCTGGGCTCCAGTCGCAGACCTTCATACTTCCAGCGATTCTTGGAGGATTGGGGCTGGGGACACTTGCCTTTCTTGCCGGTCGCCATTTGTTTCCCTCAGCTCCACTTGCGTGGAGCTTCCCACCTGTCCTGAGCGGCTTAGCGATTCTTGTGACTCGTCACCACCCTGACGTTTCGCACTCGGAAATGGCCTTTCTGTCACTGGCAGCGGGAGCACTCTCGCCCCTCCTAGCGACAGCCTTGACGTTGAGCTTGAGTTCATGGTTGGAATCCCGTACGAATCGAAGGATCCTGCCCTACGAACCATTGCGACTGTTGGGATCGAGCGGATTTGCTGCGACTGTCGCAGTTGTCTATTTGCTTTTCCAAGCTGAAGTAAGCATGGAACGCCCGCTGAAGATTGCGATTCCAGCATGGCTACTGGGAACACTTTGTTGCTGGATCGGAGGTTACTTTTCGAAACGCGCGCGTGCGAACGACACGCTTGATGGCCGACCAACCACGGATATGCCGCCTGCCATTCGATTGGTGGGCACGTCGATTTCTATTCTGGCTGGTTTGGCTTTTCTTGCGGGCCTTCTTGCCTCGCATTCGGATTTTAGCCGGTTCCAGCAAGTCGTGATGCTGGGACTTGCGAGTTGCGTCGTATTCGCTGTCGTTTGGAGGGAAATATCGCTCGCCGCCATTTCGATGGTTCTAACGCAATTGGCGGTTTGGCTGCAGGCGCTTCGATTCGCCGAACTAGCCTCGGCAGAAGGAATCTCTCGCCGTTGGTTGTTGAGTGTTCTACCTACGACGACGACCGCCTGGACGGCGTCATTCTTGGCAGTGGGCTTCGGATTTTTCAGTTGGCTCGTTTTCAAACAATCCAAGGTGGCCGTCGACAGGAGCAGAGAAGGGGAGTCCAAGTCATTAAGCCTTCGGAACATGCAAACGCGCGGTGAGCTGAAACTTGACGGTCTGGCGAGTTTAGCGGCCATTCCTCAAGCTGTTATCGCTGTCGGCCTAGCGGTCTATTTCGGCCTCTTTGCGAATACGGATGCACAGATTACAACGTCGATTTGCATTTTAACGACCGCGATCCTTTTTAGCTGCGTTGTCGCTCATCGTGCAGCCTATCAGCCCGCCTTCCTGATATTTGCTCTTGGCTTGCTTTTGTTGACCTACGTGCTTGTCCGGCCTGGAACCTATGTCGAAAGAACTTTTCATTTCGGAGATTGGGGTTGGTGGTCGCGCGCGATTTTGCATACGAGCTCGTACGCCGTCATCTGTTTCGGCATGTTTCATCTTTTATCGTTTATTCCCATCCGAAGCCACAAACGAGCGACGTGGGACACTCGCCTGAGCATCAGTTGGCTTGGAGTTTCCGTTGCACTGATTTCCGTTTTTTGGATCATTTTAAGAACCGATCCACTATTTTGGTCTTGGTCGGCGGGCTGGTTAGCGTCGCTGTCGGCCCTATTGATCACGCATTATTTCGCTCGGTCTCGATTCGAAGGGCAAAAGGAGTTGGCCGATGGTTCAACTTCTCCAACTCTCGGACTGGTAACTCAGTTGTCTGCACTATTTGCGACCTTGTTCGCATTCGCAGAGCTTAACCGTGTTGCCATTCCAGCTATCGATGCTCAATTAGCCTTTTCGTCATCCGCCACCCTGATCTTGATCGCATCGACGGTAATGACCTGCTTGAGTCAACGAATCGCTCGATGGCCGTTTCTTGACGGTTGGCGAACGAAGTTGGGTGATGGCCTATACCTTTTGTTCCTGGCGTACCAGCAGGTTTCGATCTGGACAGCAAGTGTCAGTTGGGGACGAACCGTGCAACTGGGACTTTATGGCGACGCGATCGCCTGGAGTTGCCTGCACTGTGCCGTCCTCGTTTCATTGATCGCAATGACGATTGTTCGTTCGGCCAGCCTCTATGTCTGGATCGCCGGATTTTACTGTTGTATCACAACTGCTCAATTGTTGATTACTTGGTTCCCATCGGGAAGTGATGTAACGGCACTGTTCTACCTAACTGCGAGCTCACCGCTACTCCTTTCCATTGGATTGGCGATCGCGAGCCATCTCCAACGCAGACGATGGTCGAATGTAGAAACAACGAACGTTGGAGCGACTCAAGATGACAGCATCAAAGCCTTCGATAATTTTCTACTGATCGGCACGACGCTGATATGGTGCCTGATCACTTCGATTGCTTGGTTTTCACGTTTCGCGAATGAAACGTTCGAATTGTGGGGTCTGGCCACTCCCATCGGTTTCGTTTGGGTGGGCATCATGGCAATCTTCCTGGCCATTCATTTTCCATTAGCACGAGACACCTTACCAACAAGCTTTGGAAACTTGGCCGCGTTTTGTGTCTGCCTCCACTTACCAATTGCTGTCGAAAGGCTCTTCTCGTTTCGATTCGCGACAACCACCGTTCCATCTTTGCTGTTCTTAGCCATGGGCGTTTACGTTTCACTTTCCGGGATGCTGCCGTTCCTGATACGGAGGTGGAGAACCATCCCAGCGTTGGCATCCCGAGAGCAATTCGACGGCCAGCCTCTGTCTGCTCATTGGACAGTTCATGAATTCTTCGCCGCCATTATTGCTATGGTTACGTTCGTGGGATGCTTGGGCCTCAGTCTCCTTCAGCGCGACAACGCCTCTTTGCAACTAGCGGCCTCAGCCAACGTTTGCAACGCTCTTGGGCTATGGTTGTTCCGTCTCACATCGTCGAAATCTGCTGGTCGCGAGCAATCGTATCCATGGTTGCACGTGGCATCATTCGCACTCGCAGTTGTGTTGATTGCTTGGAGTTTTATCGATCCCGCGAATTGGGAAACCGTTTGGACGAGCCGATCGCTTCGCATCACGGTACTCGGGTTGCTGGCTTCCCTGGGAGCATCGGTCTACTACGCTTTGACACCGGATTTCGATCAGACCGATAGACCACTCGGTTCGTTGGTCGATCGCATCCTTGGGTTGCGGCCGCGATGGTGGGAACATGGTGAGGGGCGAGAGCGCCTCTCTCAAATCTGGCTATTGAGTTCGATCATCGTGGTGATCAGTCTCATCGTCGATATCTGTTTGATGCGACTGCTTCTGAAGTCCGATCTGCGCGTTCAACATGTTGGCGCTGCAGGTCCAATCGATCGTGAGGTTTTCGTATGCGTTTGCTTGAGCGGGCTATGGTTGCCTTGCCTAGTCGTACAAGCCTTACGCGACCGATGGAATATCGCGAGGTTGCAACCGCGCTCCAAGTGCAGCTACATCTTTCTTTCGGAATTCGTCTTTTGCAGTGCCGCCATACTGCTTTACTTCATTCGACCGAACTGGTTTGATTTGCCGTTCCGAGCATATTGGCCGATCATCCTGTTGATCGTGGCCGTCGTATTTCAAGGCGTTGGGCAACTGTTGGCGAGATCCGGCGTGGAGGCCGTTTCCACGCCGTTGAGGTTGACCAGTCTCGCCTTTCCGGTCGCGGCAGCGGTGGGATTGCTCTTTATCGCTACTGATGCGAGATCTGATTTGGTCCTTTTGCTGGGTGGGATTTTCTATTTCGCGATGGGAGGGGCAGGGGAGTCAAGGCGATTTGCCATTCTTGGAGGTGTGTTCGTCAATGCCGCTCTTCTGGTTTTCTGGTCGCACGAAGGGATGTTTCGATTCTCAAAACATCCGCAGCTATGGTTGGTGCCTCCCGCAATATCGGTCTTGATCGCGACTCACTTCGAGAAGAGGAGCCTCCCGCCAGCCGTTCTGAATTGGGTGCGTTATCTTGCGGTCGCAACCATCTTCTTGAGTTCTTCAAGCGAAATCTTGGTGCAAGGTCTCGGTCAACAATTGTGGCCGCCGATGATCCTGTTGTTCCTCAGCGTTCTGGCGGTTCTCCTTGGAATTGGGTTCCGGGTTCGGTCCTACCTTTTCAGCGGAGTTCTCTTCCTTCTGGTGGCCATGTTCGCGATGGTCACCCATGCCCAGCAAAGTTTGCAGCACACTTGGCCTTGGTGGGCCTTCGGGATTTCGCTCGGTGTCGGCATCCTGGTGCTCTTCGGCTGGTTTGAAAAACGCAGAGAAGAACTACATCAAATCGCCAACAAACTGAAGGAGTGGGAAGCCTGATGAGTTCGATGCGGGCGTTTCGGTCAAGTAAACGAGTCGGTCTTGCTTCGATGCGATTGCTGACCGCAAATATATGACATGTTCCGTCCGGAAAGTGATCAGTAAAGTGGCAGTCGACACCGATGCATCGTCGTCGACAAATCCGCTGTCTGCTACTCGAATCGTTCTTATTTCAAGATCTTTAGACCAGAGGCATCGATACTCTCGCCACCATTGGGTGAAATGAGCGCATCGAGAATGGCAGGAGATAGATTGAAAGGCAACTGCAACGGCGTACCATCAATCGTCAGCCCAATGGCAGAATCGCCATGATACGATCCGATCTGTTTGGATTTCTTTCCCAAGCTGACACCGGTGGTCGTGGTCAAAGTCACTGAGGGATCAGTCCAAATCGCTGGGAAGGTTGTTTCGACAAGAAGCAACGTTTGATCCACTCCATCTCGGACGCTTGTTGATCTCATAGCTCCTTCAGGAGGAAATAACGTACCAGGGCCAACGATCAAGTCATAATTCGAACAATTCCCGACTTGCTCGATATCCGATGGGCACTTAAAGATAGGGGGCATGCGAGTTACTAAACTGATATTCGAGTTCGAATTCCACGGCTGATCTTTCTCGAATTGGTCATAAAGATTCTTGTAGCCAAGTTGCGGAAGAATCAAGACTCGCCAACTGTAGAGAGGTGTTCCTTGATCATCCGAGACATAAGGGGGAGGATAAGAACCGTGAATTTGAGAATAGACTTCCAGCGCGAGTACGATCTGCCGCATGTTTTGAATGCACAGATTTCGATGACGACTCTCAAGCCCCGAGCGTATCGTCGGAATCATGTAATAGAAACCAATACCGGACGTGATCGAGAAGACAGTTACGGCAGCTAACCATTGCAACCAACGAGCCCAGGGCAGCGCGGTACGAATCCGCGCTGAAGATGGAATCGTCTGACCATCGAAACGTCCGGGAATTGCGGGAACTAGAATTGGCTTTCCACAGTTGACGCATCGCCCCGACTTGCCAGCATATTGATCGTCCACTAGCGTCTTGTTGTGGCAATAAGGACAGACAAAGGGAAACGGCATGACATTCAAACTCGCCGAAGTTCGAAGCTTTCAACATATATGGTCGATCGTATCCGAATGGATTTCATTTTATCAACTTGCCAGCCTTCTCGGCACCGTCGCAGCTCAATTGCTCTTCTGTGGAGTGATGGCGCAGGCGACGGATCGTCCCAATATTCTTTGGATTACATCGGAAGACAATGGTCCGGAACTTGGATGCTACGGTGATAGCCTGGCAGTGAGTCCGAACATCGATCGACTCGCTCGGGATGGACTTCGGTATCTTCATTGTTGGTCGAACGCACCGGTTTGTGCTCCGGCACGAACCACCATCATCACCGGGATGTACGCTTCCAGCTTTGGCGCTTCCTTCATGCGGTGTCGAGCTCAGCGCATCCCGGAGACGATGTTGCTTCCAGAATTGCTCCGCGATGCGGGCTACTACTGCACCAACAACGTGAAGGAAGATTACAACTTCGCTTATGCTCAAAGCCCGTGGAATCAGTCGAGTCGAACGGCTCACTGGCGAAATCGTTCGGCGAATACACCCTTTTTCTCTGTCTTCAATCTCACGACGACACACGAAAGCCAAATCCGCATTCGGCCTCATCAATTGCGAACCGATCCGAGCCGGATTCAAGTGCCACCCTATCATCCGGATCTTCCCGAAGTCCGAAGAGATTGGGCTCAGTATTACGACAAGATCGAAGAAATGGACCAGCAGGTCGGCGAGATTCTAGCCCAGCTCGATAGCGACGGTTTGCGGGAATCGACCATCATCTTCTATTACGGCGATCATGGAAGCGGGATGCCCCGCAGTAAGCGTTGGCTTTATCAGAGTGGGCTCCACGTCCCAATGATCGTTTCGATTCCCGCGAAGTGGCGCCATCTGGCTGGCCCAGAGTATGTGCCCGGAGGCACCAGCGAGCGGCTGATCAGTTTTGTCGATCTGGCCCCCACCGTACTTCGCCTCGCGGGCGCGCCGCTTCCGAACTACCTGCAGGGGCAACCTTTTCTCGGACATGACCTGGGCGAGTCCCCCAAGTACGTTTTCGGATTCCGCGATCGCATGGACGAACGCATCGATATGTCTCGATCAATCCGCAGCCACCGCTTTCTTTACATCCGCAATTTCATGCCCTATCGCCCGCAAGGGGCTTTCTTGAGCTACATGTTCGAAACTCCGACCTCTCAAGTCTGGAAGGACGCCTTCGATCAAGGCCAACTCAACTCGATGCAATCAAGCTTTTGGAAGACAAAACCGGTCGAAGAACTATACGATCTCGAGAACGATCCTTATCAAATTCATAACCTTGCCGATCAGCCTCCTTTTCAAGAGACAAAAGATACGATGGCGGCGGCTCTCAAGCAGTGGATGATCGACCACCGCGACCACGGTGTCATCCCTGAGTCGATCATCCAATCTGGAGATCACTTACGAGGGAATTTGCGTGAGATGATCGACGCTGCTTGGGCTTCAGACGAAGTCGAAGATTGGCCCGCACTCATCCATTCCAGCAATCCTGTTGCACGCTATTGGGGCATGCAAAAGCGACTGGCCTTCGCGGTTCGCGATCCAAGGCAAGGACCGTCGCTGGCCGAGAAGTCTCGGCCTCTTCTCGAGGATACCGCACCCGAGGTCCGCATTGTCGCCGCAGAACTCATGGCTCGATTCGATGAGGGAATACATCGGGGTGAAGCAACGGAAGCGCTCATGAAACTCTCCGATCTTCGCCAGCACGGATTATTGGTCGCTCTTGCGGCACTCAATGCCCTTGCAAATTTCGAGTCGCCGTGGCCCGAAGTCCGAACCCTTCCAAACGAGGATACAAGCTTGGACAAAGTGTACGACGACTACATCAAGCGTCTCCAGGACTACCTTGGCACCGCTAAGTAGGAATGGTCCATCGCTCTTCGATCTGTTTTGCAAATCTGATCGATTGATTCTCGGGTGGCTCAAGAACGGAATCCGAGCAAAATCTTTACTTCCCACCTGTCGTGCTCGGGGAAAGGATTGTCCGGCGGCGACCTACCGAGCAAGAGACGTCAACCGAGCGGCCGTAAGGATGGCCTGAATCATTCCCGTCTGACGAGCGCAACCCTTCCAGGCAATGTCGTGCGCTGTACCGTGGGCGACACTAGTGCGAACGATGGGAAGCCCAAGCGTGATGTTGACGGCATCAAACATGTCGAGCAACTTAAAAGCGATGTGGCCTTGGTCATGGTACATGGCCACAACGGCGTCAAAGTCACCACGAAGCAATCGAGGAAACAGCGTATCCACCGCCAGGGGACCGACGACTTGGATTCCTTCGTCGACGGCGGCCCTCACTGCTGGAGCGATAATCTCCGATTCTTCCTTTCCAAAAAGTCCACTTTCCCCCGCATGGGGATTAAGGGCCGCGACTGCTAATGCCGGAGCAGAAGGCAGGTTCTGGGCGGCTCGGATGCGTCGAAAAACGTGATCGGCCAACCTTGTTTTCTCTAAAACAGATTGAACAGTAATTCGATCGAAAACGTCGCGAAGTGCAGCATGGAGCGTGACGTGAATCACTCCCATGCCGACGGGGCCGCCACGGCGAACGTTTCGATCAACGGGCATCGGAGCCAGTGCAGGGCAGGGGGGCAAGTAGAGCATCATCGCAAATTCACTCACGCCGCAAAGGTGCGCAAGGAGTTCTGTGTGCCCTGGCCAGTGATGACCAGCAGCTTGTAATGCCGCTTTATGCAACGGTGCTGTGACCAATGCATCCGCAGCTCCTCGTCGAACCAACTCCGCCCCCATCAGCAGACAGTCATACGCGGCTTGTCCACCGCGAGGATCAATCTGGCCACGAACCGCCTTGAGCGAGTCGGCTCCCGTGGCATCCAAGCAAGCAATCGTATCGACGTCGATCGCATCGAACTCTCCCGTCCAGTTCATCACCCGATCAGGCAACCCAAGCAGCTTTTGCGCATCGCGGAGAATTTCCGATCGACCAACAACCAGAGGGCGACAGTAATGATGAACCTCCTGCGATTGCAAGGCTGCTACGATGATCTCGGGACCAACCCCTGTTGGGTCCCCCATGCAAATCGCTATACGCGGGCGTGATTCCATGCCGTTCGATCTCTCAACATTCTGTTGCAAGTGACTAAAACGAATCCTGTTCGCTGACAATTCGGGTTACAATTCCTCGCGAACGTGGGCGTTTTCTCAACGTGTTTTTAATGTACTCTTGATGGATTCGCGTTGGTATGCGAGCAGTTGTGCAGCGAGTTACAAAAAGTCATGTGGAAGTCGGTGGAAAGATCGTCGGTGCCATCGACCAAGGTTTACTGGTACTGCTCGGAGTAGGGCAGGGGGATGATGATCGAGCCGCAGCTTACCTCGCTGAAAAGATCGCTCTGCTCCGAATTTTTTCCGATGAGCAGGGCAAGATGAATCGCTCCTTGGTCGATGTTGGCGGAAAGATGCTGGTCGTCAGTCAATTCACTCTTTACGGGGATTGCCGCAAAGGGCGGCGTCCCAGCTTTTCTTCTGCCGCAGCACCCGCTACCGCAGACCGCTTGTATCAATTGTTCTGTCAAGAAGCCAAACAATACGTCCCAGTGGAAACCGGTGTATTTCAAGCAGACATGGCAGTACAGCTAATTAACGACGGGCCGGTGACGCTGATCATTGAGTATCCGGATACTCGACCGACTGCCGCAGGCGATGAATCAACTGAATCGTAGTGTGCGGTACATCGTGCCTTGTGTAACCATACCGCGCCATAAAACCCTCGTCGCTGTAAACCAAAAATCCAAGCACGATCAGAATCGCATAGCTTGCGATGTTCGCTCGCGGATTGTTCCCCCAAAACTTGAGTGCCGTACCAAAACTTCGTTTGAATTGAGAACGCCCCTTCTTGAAGTCCACAGACCAAACCTCGTCCAGCAACAAGTGCGACATAAAGCCAAGTACGACCGCTAACGTTTTGAATAACCGTATACTTACGTCTTCAGACGAGCACACCAGGAATGAGAACATTCCAATCGAAAGCGCTGCGGGGACGCTATGCCACATCCCGCGATGCACCGTGAAACGCCGAAATATCTCAGCGACCACGAACCTGATAAACAAATAGATTCCTGCGGAGACAATCACCATGTACTCGAAGTTCAGCCCCATCCGGTGGAGTCGATCGACCATCAACATGGGAACCAAGGCCGATGCGAATCCAACCGCCTCTCGCAAGGGAACACCGGAATCGCTGTCCAAATCTGGCAACATTCCACTGATGCTGCACAGTCCGCCAGCGAGAATGGCCGTCTCGACGGGAACGCCCATTCGATAGCCTGCAAAACCAAAAGCCGCCCCAGCTATGGAACTGACCGTAATATGAGAGCGAAAATCAGCCATGGGGTTCTCAACAACGGCGGAATTGAAGGTGCTTACCTTTGCCTCCGAATGCCATACATGCGATGGATTCCGGTCGGCGGATGGTAGAACAAAGGGTAGGAGGATGGTAGCAAGTGAAAGTCCACTATGCCAAGAGCAGTCGAATTGCAAAACAAATGCTATTTATTCGGTTTCCATCGAGGTTATAACTGAATGAATTCACTATCCTCCGAAAATGAAGACAACGTTTGGTTGTCTTTTTGTCAGAGTTGCGCTGTTATCCAATTTCAGTCCTTTGGGGAACCAGGCATCATCGTGAACGCTAACGAATCGGAAAGTCAATCGGAGATAAACCATCCGTTTCCGAGTGGATTCGTTGATGTGGTTCTCCGCCCGTCAGACACGTTGGAGAGATTGCTATTGTTGCGAAAGCACTTCGATCTCGGCACGATCGAGGAAGACCATCAGGTCGAACCCAATCAGTACTACCTCGTCGCACCTTCCGACGATGAGAGCTATTTCGTTTTTACTGATGCTCCGGCGATTCAAAATGGGCAGGTGTTGTGGCGATTTGTCCACGATCAATCGCGGGCTAAGTCAATTCCGTTAACAACGCTACTGAGAAAAGGCAAAGAGCGGAAGATCACGTGGCTGAGACCCAAGCTCACGACGAAAGTTCCGCAGGTCGAATCGTCACCGACAGGATGCATCCAGCCGGACTCAAACATGGATCAACAAAAAGGCGAGAGCAGGGTAGAGGATTCTCCATTGGCCAGCACGGGGGACGTGATGGTTGACGACAATACCGCTTCACTGCCCGGCAACCTGACTCTGGCGGAACGAGACACGATTTTGGATACCGGAGCATTTAGCCAACTCGTTGAAGCAGCTCAACGCTCTGGGATCGTCCCGGGAATTGCCACCATTCTCCAAGTCCGAGACTGTGAATTTCGATTGGGCAAGTATCAGTTAGCCCTCCAAATCATGGAGTCGATGTTTGCTTCGTTTAGCGGTGCTGCAAGCCAGCGAGCACAACGACTTCTTCGGGAGGATGCCGACATAGCTGCCGGGAAAATCAAAATGTCGCCACGGGAATTGCAAGCAAAACGAGTACGCGACAATCTCGCTACCGATGCCATCGACCGAGCCAGGAACCGCTTCATGCGCGTCATCGATGGTTTGCGATTGCTGATCCATCGCGTGGATTCATTCAACAATCACGGGAATGAACTCGACTCATGAAATGTCAAGCTCTATAGTTTTGCCTGTAGGGCTGAAGTGCGTTGTTTACGACGAAGCATGAGAGCTTGGACACGCGGACGATCAACGCACCTTAGCGCGAAACGTAAAGAGTGCCGGACGTTTTGTCCTCGCTGACACAGCTGGTTGCGACTGAAAGATATTCGTCGGCATTTCTTCTTCCAGCGAGAAGACAATTGAATTAGATCAAACCAATTGAAAACATATTGAAATAAAGCTCAGAACACGAAGTTTCCTATGAGAGGCTGAAGGAATGGCGGTCTACGATATGCTGATGTTGGTTGTGCTAGCATCAGCCACAATTTTGGGAATCATCAAGGGATTCGCCTGGCAAATCGCATCCCTCGCATCCATCGTTGTGAGCTACGTCGTCGCGTATCGCTACCGAAATGATGTCGCGGCCCATATCGATGCCAGACATCCTTGGAACGTGTTCCTGGCGATGTTGCTGCTGTATGCAGTTGTATCCTTCGCGATTTGGATAGCATTCCGATTGATAAGCAATTCAATCGACAAAGTTCGCCTTAAGGAGTTCGATCGGCACATGGGAGGATTGCTTGGTTTTGCCAAGGGAGTGCTGTTGTGCGTGATCATCACCATGTTCGCCATGACTTTACTGGATTCTGCCAAGCAACAAGCGATTTGCGAATCACGAAGCGGCTATTACATCAGTAAATTGCTAGCAAACGCCAACGGCGTTCTACCCAAAGAGGTTGAGCAGGTCGTTGGGCCGTTCCTCAATCGCCTCGAGCAACAGTTGCAGGCTCGAAGGACCGGTGAGCCGACTCCTCAGGCCGACAATTGGCTCAGTCCGAATCATGGACTTGGGAATCTTCCATCAACGGGTCCAGCCAGTCCGACCGGAAACTTGACGGAAACACTACGATCGGAAGCCTCCGAGTGGTTTGGCAGAGTTCAGAACAACGGGACAGCGGGCTTGTCAAATGGGATTCCAGCCACTCCGACCGGCATTCCGGTCGTCATTCCAGGTCCGGTCATGCCGAGCACCGAGGGACTACTCAGAGGAAACAGCCAGCCTCGCCAACCGGTATTTTCGACACCGACGGACGGCGGAGTGCTACCTCCCGGCATTCCACGCTAGCGGCCTGGGGACACCAATTCGACAAGTGCAACTTGTTCGGAAAAATTCTCCCAACTTACCGGCGCTCCGCCAATTGAGCGGAACATCGCCGTTTTTGCGGAACGACGCGAGCTGTCCGGAGAAACGACAACCAGTGGACAGAAGTTCCCGTCACACCAAATCAGCATCGCAGCCTGGACGTTCTAGCTGGGACGACGGGGAGAAGGCTTCGCTCGAGAGCATGGCTTGAGGAACTCGACCAGGGGGCCTAATGGTGCATGGCCTGTGCGGGAGCAGTTGCTAGAGAATCCCTGGAATTTCGAGGCAAAACCGGACATTTAACCGAACATAATAAACATTATCGGACGTTGCTGGCCAATGAAAATCCGAATCGAGAAATCACCCACATGCTCGACAGATGCCGCCAAAACTATGGGCGACTCAACCCTCGAACTGACCCCCGTTTTCGCGTTTAATCGCGTCCTAGAGCGTCGATCGAATTGTCAGCATCGATTCGATCACTCTGATCCGTCCGATCCAACTGATCGAGCCGATCTGTCAGAATCCTCACTCGATCACAGAGCCGACCAACTGTGATTCGCCGTTTTGCAATCGCTCAAGGTAAGCGCCCATGCGGCGGAACATTTCGTAGCGTTTCTGAACCAAAGCTTCGCCTGAAGATTTGCGAAGTTGCTCGAGCGTTCGAACCAAGTAGGACTTTAATCTCTGCGCCATCTGATGATGATCTCGATGGGCTCCGCCCAACGGCTCGTTAACGACGTCGTTGATCACCCCCAACCGCAACAAATCCTGTGCGGTGAACTTGAGGACATCCGCCGCTTGGGGAGCATATTGGTGGCTCTTCCAAAGAATACCAGCACAGCCTTCGGGGCTGATCACGGAATAGTACGAATACTGCAGCATTGCCATTCGATCCCCGACACCGATTCCCAACGCTCCTCCAGAACCACCTTCACCGATCACGACACAAATGATTGGAACCCGCAGTTGGCTCATGAGGAACATGCTTTCGGCGATAACCTGAGCCTGTCCGCGTTCTTCAGCGCCGATTCCGGGATAGGCTCCCGGCGTATCGATGAAGCAAATGATGGGAAGTCCATACTTCTCCGCGAGCTTCATTTTGGCCATCGCCTTGCGATAACCCTCGGGATGAGCACAGCCAAAGTTGCATTCCGCGCGTTCCTTGTACGTCCTTCCCTTCTGATGGCCAACCACCATCACTTTACGTCGGTCCAACTTAGCGAACCCGGTCAGCATCGCCCGATCGTCTCCGTAAAACCGATCGCCATGCAATTCCACAAATTCATCGAATGCTAGCTGAAGGTAGTCTCGCGTGTAGGGACGATCTCGATGCCGAGATACTTGGACAATCTGCCACGGCGTCAATCGGCCATAAATTTGCTGAATAACCTCAGCTCGTTCCTGAAGCAACTCTCGTATTCTGGCGTTGGTTTCTTCTGTTCGTTCCGTTGTTTGTTCGTAGCTTCGAATTTTCGATTCGATTTCCAGAATCGGAGTCTCGAACTCTAAGCCAGGAGAATGGTTCTGCATTGACGTAGTAACTAATTAGGTAGGTGTTTCGATTCGTCCGCCACTCTGGAAGTCATCGAAGATCGACTTTTCGGGAATGCGCGGCGGCTTCTTGAATATCTTAATACCACGAATCATTTTGAGAACATCCCACATCGAGGCTGGACGGTGTTCTTGCTTCTTTGCCATCATTTGCCGCACCAAATTCGCGTATTCATTGGTCACATTGTCATTGGCCACTAAGGGACTAGGAATGGAAGCGGAGACGTGTTTGTTTAGCAAGTCGTTCGGCGTCTCACCGCTGAAGGGAGGTTTGCCCGTTACTAACTCGAATAGAACGCACCCCAAACTGTAGATATCCGATTGAGCCGTTAGCGGTTGCCCACGAATCTGCTCTGGCGACATGTAACTTCGTGTCCCTTGCGTCTTGCTCTTGGTTCGAAACAACTTGGCAAGTCCCGTTCGAATCTTCTGAGAGATCGTGAAGTCGATCAGCTTGATCTCCCCTTCTCTACTCACCAAAAAATTGTCAGGCTTTACATCGCAATGAACAAATCCCTTGCTGTGCATGTAGTAAAGAGACTCGACGCATTGTTCGAGAATCTTGTCAAGCATATATGCTAGCGAATCCGGCCCGCGGCGTAGTGCTTGTTTCATGTTCAATTCACTGAACAACTCCAGCACGATAAACGGCGATTGCGCGTCCATAACCAAGTCGTAAACCTTAATGAGATTCTTGTGCGAAAGCTGCGAAGCCACTTCAAATTCATTCTTCAGGAACTGGATTTCTTCTTTGTTTCCGCGCATATCTGGACGAAGCACCTTGAGTGCATATCGCTTGCCCTCAGTCGTATGAATCGCTTCCCAGACTTGGCACGAGTTCCCCATGCGAATCAAGCGAGCCAGCCTGAACGGACCTAAAAAATCGCGAACCTTGGTCATACGTTCTCCTTATCGAGTCGAATCACCCAGTTTACACGAATCGTCATCGAGATGTTGTCCCCTCCCCTGCTCTGGCCTGACGTATTGGCGGGCAGATACCATGATGGATGGCCACGACATGAACACTCGCTAACACGTCGGGCTGGCAGTACGGCATTGACAAATGCCTGCGTAAGCGGTCAGACGTCCCCTGCTCTGCAGAGCCAACATGCATGCCTTGGGAAGATCTCGTGTGCTCGACTCACGACTCGCGCGCGGACAAGGAAGCGAAGATTCCCATCCATCGCTCCCTGGATTCCCACAGTTCACTGAGCTTATTCAAGAGATTGAAGCCATCCTAACTTCGCTGCAACAACATCAGATAAATTTGCCTGATTCGTTCGGTCATGTACTCGTGGCGGAATTGCTGCTCAAAGCGAGTTCTCCCTTGCAGGCCAAACAGACACCGCAGATCTGCGTCCTGAGCAAGTCGAATGATGGCAGCACTTAGTTCGTCTGTCGATTTTGGAGTGAGTAAGAACCCGGTTTGACCTTCGATGACAACTTCCCTCGCACCGTCGATGTCGTAGCTAATCACGGGTTTTCCGGCGAGTAACGCTTGAGGCAGAGCACGTGCCAAGCCCTCGCGAAGACTGGTATGGACCAACATATCCATGCCGCCGATGAGAGCTGGGATGTCTTCAGGAGAGACCAAGCCAGTAAATACGAATCTCGAAGTGAGTCCATAGCGGTCGATGGTCTCTTCCCACTGTCTTCGCAGGATTCCGTCTCCTACGAACAAGAAGCGAACTTGGGGACACTTCTGAAGTACGGTTCGGGCTGCTTCGATAACGTACTCGTGACCTTTCAAATGAAACAACCTAGCAATTTTGCCAACGACGACTTCATCGCTCTTGATTCCCAATCGCTTACGAGTTTCATCACGTTGCTCATTGGCCCTTAGGAACGGTTCGACGTCCATGCCGCTGTAGATGGTGACGCACTTTTCTTTAGAAGCTACTTGATTCGCAACCAGTAACTCGGTCATCGCGTCTGCCACGGAAATCAGCTGGTGGCAGCGTTTCGCGGCCCAGCGTTCACAGGCTCGGAAAAACCAGCGAGCCATTCTAGGTTGATATTCGTGGAACGGCGCGCCGTGAACCGTGTGTACGATTGCCGGAACTTTGATGGCGCTGGCTGCTGCCCTGCCGAGCAATCCACCCTTGGCGCTATGGGTATGCACGACTTCGGGCTGAAACTCTCGGAGGTGGTGTAGTAACTCGCGATAAGCCTGCCAATCATGAATCGGATTCAAATTCCTTCGAAGCGAGTCGATTTGAACCACAGGCAGCCCCTCTCCCCTGCCCTGCTCCAGCAACCGCCCCTCGGGTCCATCCGTCGGCCCACAGTAAAGCCGGACTTCGTCGCCATAGTTGCGGATCAAGTCCAGACAATTGTAGAGCGTATTCTCTTGCGCACCCCCAACGATCATTCGCGTAATGACATGCGCAATCCGCAACGAGCCACCCATTTCGCTTCCATTCACCAAATTAAAGGACCTGATCGAATCCTTGAGAGCCTATCCCAAACACGTCACGTCAAAGCCCGAAGCGTAAGCGAGCTAGTGGTTTTGGGACAGGCTCTTTAGTGTAACGAAGGAATGAGAGAACCCATACGCCAAGCTATCTCTAAAGCATACAAGTCTGATCCTTTCAAGTCTGTCGTGGTCGCTTGACGTGGCGGTTCGCCACTATGGATGGAGTATCTTTAGGCAAGCAATTCGAACGTGATCTTGATCGTTCATGTTCGAGACGATTTTCGAAAGAACTTGGTTCAGCTCTTGACTTCGTTCCGCGCTACCTCGACTGAAGCGAAAAGCACAATCAAGGGCAGCCAGTCGTACGTTGACTAACTCTTCGGAGTTCGACAAGATTTCCATGATGGAGTTGAACGGCTCATTCGAAACAGCCGTTTGGCCTCCGGAATTCGTAGCCAATGATTGAGCTGCTCCTTGGCTGTCTGCCTGCTGCGACCGTCGTTCAAAGTGCTTCAGCGACCTGGGGGAACCGACGCTGACGGACGAAGTTGTTCGCGGGACAGCTGTTATCAACATGACTCCGCAATCCAGTTGAATCTGGTCTGAACCGGCCCATATTTTCCAATACAAGGTGTGAGTTCCTTTCGGAAGCTCTACGGACTGAGTCGATCCGAAATTGGACCATGAATGCTGGTGGAGCGTTATGAAGCGTAGGGACTCAAACCACATTTCGTCCAAAGAAGGGTCGGTCGGAAGGTCTTGATCGAAAAATCCGGTTGTGAAGGTGATCGGACCAGAGCTATTACACATCGCACTTCCGTTCGCGATGATTTGCACAACGCTATCGCTTTCCAATTCGATGGACGCCGATGCAATCACCGCATTACCACCGTCCATTTGACCATAGGGAACGATCCCGTGCGCGACCACACTACAGCAGGATGCCGATCCCCCTCCCCCTTTCTCGTCATCGGTTGGCAAACCAAATGCAAAGGTCATGGTACCGGCAGAGGCTGAAACGGAATGAATGTCCGAAATTTTGGGACCTGAGTACGAGTCAGACGATGGAACGGTCAGTGATGTCAGTTGATCCTTAAAACCTTTGCGGAAGAGATCGTTGCCATCTCCTCGATTTGTCCCCTTTTCCAAATCGTAGGCTCCATCGGCTTGCAGCAGTGCAACTTTGTAGTGCTTTCCGTTGGATGGCCAACCGGGTTGTCCGGGATATCCAGGGTCGTTGTTGGCGGGCTTGGCCTCATCAATATGCCACACTGCCAATCCCCCTTTCACACCGTCCGTCCCAGCCGGGATGCCACCTTCGAAATTGCCAATTGCTTGACGATTCTCGACTAGTAGATACTCCGTCGATGCGCCTCCTGCGTAGTTGATCCTAAAGAAATTTGCTCCGCTCGTGGCCGTGTTTTGGACAGAATAAGTTCCTGGACTCGTGATCACAGTAGGATGGGCCCAACCCAGTTTCATTTTGCACCAAGCACTCATATGCGGTGGTCGCAATTGTGTGCCGTCGAACCCCCAGCTATTGGCCATCAAGCACCACGAACCGATCCCTGATCCCGCGTGGCTCGTGTCGTAAAGATCGGGTAGCCCGAAGAAATGCCCTAGTTCATGCGAGATCACGCCAATCCGACCGATCGTTGATCCGCTCAGGCCCCAAAGTCCAGGGTTGATATTGTAGTTGCTGACCTTGACTCCCGCGGGGTTCGCCGACCATGTAGGAATCGACCAACGATGCGACCAAATTCGATCTTTGTAGTCGGCCCCCGAAGCGTCAACTCCTCCGAACTCGGCAGCGAAACCTGAATGCACAAAGGTGATCGCATCAATGTGCCCGTCCCCTGCCCCGCCCTGCTCATTGTCGAAGTCGCTGAAATTTACCATCCCACCCGCGACGACACCATCGAGTGCATCTTGGATGGCCGCCCAAATAGCAGTGTTCAGGCCGCTGTTGCCTCCTGCATATTCTTTCTCGGTCTTCGGAAGATCAATCCAGCCCACGATCTTCGATTGGAGTTGTAATTGACCGTAGGAATTTTCGCGATAGACATCTGCAACGCTGCCGGTGGGAGCTAGCGTTGAGTGTCCTCCCGGCGCATTGAACAAGACATCGAAGTCCGACGGAGAAGGAAGAGGTCGCTGTCGGTGGTCACGAAATCTCATGAGAATGACAAGGTTGGCCACGTTGCCAGACGCACCCACGCGGGCTGGCCCTTGCTCCATTCCGGGCATCCATTCCTTTGCACGTGCATCGAGTCGTTCCGGCGATGGAAGAACACGACGCGGCAGATTTTCAGGAGGTAGGTCGCGACCAACCACTAAGTCCATCGCCCGAAGATCACCGTTGTCATCCAGTGCGGCGAAGACATAGGTCCCCGTCTCATTCTTGACAACCGTAAATCCAAGATCGCGACCGAGTCCAAGCCCCGCGGGCGTCACCAACATCTCTCGATTCATCCCCTGTACTTCCGGAACGAATTCGTACCAATGGACGAATTCGGATCCGCGAATGTATAGCAACAGTTTCTCACCCGATGGCTGACTGACTTCCACGGGAAAAGGGCTTGCTGAGTTTCCGTAACAACTTTGGCTGACGGTTGCCGCAGTCCCAACTACTGAAAGAGCGATTCCTGCCAAGTGCGACCATAATCGGAACATCTTCTTTTCTCCTTGCTTCAAACTAAAAACCATCGACATCGCCGAGAATTCCATCAGGAAGCTTTGCGCTTGCGTTTCGTACTTTTCGATTTTCGAGACCGATGCGTCCTCGACTCGAGGACCGGAGTCTCTTCAATCGACTTTCCCCCAGCAGCCGGCACCGGACTGTGCATACCAGGTAAGGTGAGCATCAGAGAAACTTGCTCGAGCAATCCAGAATCTTCTCGGGCCTTATCTTCAATTCGGAAGGTCCAAGTCCCGGCACACGTCTGCCCACGAAACCTCATGAACTCGGGTACGCCTTCCGAGTCGTATTGGCGATCGAGATTGTTTCGAGTTCCTCCAGAGCGTCGATGAAGAACCAACGGTGGCCCGCCAGCACCATCGGGAGGAATCAGGGTGATCAGTAAATCACCGATATACGTGTGCTTGAGACGAATGTGAACAGCTAGGTCGTCAACCGGCAGGTCATTCGCTACTTCGACCGTCGCTTCCACAGTTCCTAGATCCGGAATCGCTTCGTTGACTGCTTTACGAATGATCAATAACCGTCCACGATTGGAAGTCGCAAGTTGAACAGCAGTCGCCGCATTTAGGCGCCCATGACCATAAAATGGGCTTCGCCCCGTTTGAGGGTCGTAATTGCCATTGGACGGATCGATTTGATCACAACATCTGGCGAGAATACTACGAACTTCAAAGTAGCGGAGATTCGGATTCGCTGAGAGAATGAGCGCTGCCACACCGGCGGCTCCAGGACAGGCGCTCGACGTACCGCCAAACTGAATGGTGTAGTCACCGGCGGCATCTCCGAGCAGAGAATTGCCGGGGTTGTATCCCAAATTGCCTCGGACATCCGTCGTCCAAATACCCTTTGTCAATGGAACGGGATGACCTGGCGGAGGTTGTGAGACGTCGCTGCTGGGAAAACTACACCAGATCGCGTCGCCAAAATCACTGTAAGCACTCCGGCGTCCAGTGTCGTTGCAAGCCGCTACAGCAATCACTCGATGGTAACTTGCGTAGCCGTCCAGATCGACCGACTCGTTTCCATTCCCAGCAGCCCAGCAGATGACACATCCCTTGCCGTTCCGACCATGGGATATCGCGTAGTCGATGGCATCCCGAGTACTAGCCGGTAATGGAAAAGACTGTTGATGCAGAGGGTGTGTCGGATCATACCAAGGACCATCTTCAGGTCCCCAACTACACGATATGATATCCGCACCATGATCGACCGCCCATCGAAAGGCTTCCGCTTCATTGATCGAACCTAACGCCGAATTCAGGCGAATCGGCATCAGTCGCGATTGCGGCGCAACTCCCGAAGCCTTGTCCGTTCCCTGCGCGCATGCCACCCCAGCACAGGCCGTTCCGTGTTTATCCCAAATGCTCTTGGGGCGACCGTCGTTGGTGCCCAACGTAGCATCACGTGGTGCAACTACCTTTCCCGCTGCGACAAACTCGGGATGTTCGACATCAACTCCGTCATCGATCACGGCAATGGTGATGCCTTCGCCTTCGGTCGTTTGGTGCGCCGCCAGCACATTCGCATGGGCGTTGATATTGAGTCCATTGATAACTGTTGAAATGAGATGCCACTGCGCTGAGTAAATCGCCTTCACTTCCCGCTTCGTCACCAACTCCGGATGACAGTAGACTACATCGTCGCGTTGCAGAAGTTTCTCGGCGATGCTGAAAATCTCTTGCCCAATTCCCTCGGGAGCGGACACGAAATAGGCGTTGGAAGCGAAACTCAGAATCCGTTTGATCGTCAGCCCTGAATCCTGAAGAACTCTTTCGCATTGATCATCGGAAAGTGACTCATCGAAGCGAACGTATAGATTCTCGGTATAAATCACCGGAACCCCTGATTTGGGCATGATCAGTACGGACCCCGCAAATCGCACGTCGGGAAGAGAACGCAAAGCCGACTTGCGTTCGTCGGCGCTTCCCTTTCCTAATGGCACTCGATAGACCTCAACGCCAGCATCGGGAAACTCGAGCACCAATTCGGCATCTTCAAGCTGCCTTGTCTGCGGTTCGAGAATCGTCCCGAATTGTCGCAACGATAATTGGCTCCGAGTTCGAATAGCGATTAGATCCTGGCTCTGCTCGAGTTCGAAACTGTCATCATCTTTCGATCCGAATCTCACATTAATCATTTGGAATTCCAGTAGCTAAAAGGAGGGGTCTTGCTGTCGACTTGAAACGCAAATCGACTCTACTCGCTACAATAGTACAGAACTTGGCAGTGAATAGACAAGTGCCTGCCTAAGAACTTCGCAGTATTTTAACCCCCTCTATTGTGCGTACGTAAGTGAATGCATCGGCAGAGGTCGTAGACGGACCGCCACAGTCGCCTCGCGCTCAAACGAGCTCGAATTGCAAGCATAAGAGCGCACAAACATCAAGCCGGGGCTTTCAGAGTCGCAAGTTCGGTCAGGCTGATGTAGCCTTCTAACTCCAGTTCGCCTGGAATTACGGCGGAAAGAAGAGTCGAAAAGCGTTAGGTCCCTTGAACATCAATGTCCTACTGGATAGCCGCCTCAAGTTACAAATACCTACTCATCCACACGTCGAGCTGGTCGATGTACGACTGCCATCCGCCTGAGCACTTTCCGCCGAATGTTAGGTACTCACGAACTCGGCAGGGGCAAACTCCATTTGAGCTACCCGCGATCCCCAAAGATCTTGATAGGGGCACCCTTCATGAAGGTTCCGATGTCGTCCATTGACCGCATAGCCAGAGCATCATTGGCGACCGACATTTCAGCGACAAGCAAGATTTCCCGACGCCGGACTTGCCGCCGCGCGCTGAGAGCATGTACTCAATCAAAGAACCAATCAGGAGCGGCCTGAAAAATCGGCGATTATGTTTCACGATGAATGGGTGCCAGTGATCGCTCGTTGCCGGTTCGGGCTAGGAGAACAACCCTGTGACGTCGCAAACCCCGTTGCTGCTATGGATACAACGATCGCTCGCTGACGCTTCGGTCTGGGAACATGGAATCAGCGAACGTTATCGGAACTCGAATCGTCAGGCCGGGGCCGAACGATTGTTGTGAAAAATGCTGTTTGATTGCCGCAAGAAGTGCGAGTTGAGGTTATGTCAACCGGCAAGCAACTCATCGTTTGGAAAGTAGCTGCTTGATGGCGATGCGACGGCTGACGACGGCGAGGTAAGTTGCCAAGGAGCTCGCGCCCGCGAATCGTCTCAAAATCGCTTTGTTGTTCCCCTGCAAGCGACGAAAGATTTCGGCGACAAGATCGTCTTCTTGAGCTTTCTGCAGGGACACCCCGCAGCTTTTTGCCGCTTCACGCACGACGTGGACGATCAGTCCAACGAAGCGATCAACGAAGGCTTCCCAACCTGCGGGTTGATCTTCGAGGCAATCTTGAAGAATTTCTCGGTCGCGAGGGGACAGAGCCACTGGATTTTCCATTCAGGAGGATATCGCGAACTGTCGATGAAATGAAGTCGCACCGCTTACGATCAACCGCAATGCACTGGTAAGCGGCTTGAGTCGTAGAACCGGGCCGCTAGCGCATTCCGACTGATCAAATCGACGGTGCCATCGGCCAAAAGGTAGCGTTCGGCTCATTTTGACACGAGCTTCGAGACCAAGTTGACCGATTTCTATCTTAGGTCAGATATGTGGCAACTTCAAGTGAAATCGCCCTGAAGGGATGCTTGACACCCCCACTTGCAAATTCTACGATTCCTTACTTCGACGCTGCTTGATTGACTTTACAGTTCTAGAAAAGAAAGGCTTCGGCCATGGCTCACGTTGTGACGCAACCGTGCTTTGGATGTCGCTATACCGATTGCGTTGTTGTTTGCCCCGTGGAGTGCTTCTACGAGGGTGAGAAGATGCTTTACATCCACCCAGACGAGTGCATCGACTGTGAAGCGTGCGTTCCGGAGTGTCCGGTTGAAGCCATTTTCCATCAGGATAACGTTCCGGAAGAATGGCAGAGCTACATTGAACTCAACGCCAAGATGTCCTTGGAATGTGAAGTCATCACGCAAAAGAAAAAGCCCCTTGCCGATAGCTAGGCTTGCGAACGGCAATTCGTTGGTCGCATTGAATGGGTGACCGTGGGCGACTTTCGTAAGTTCGGAAGTGTCACGAAATCAGGGACGTTTTCGCCTCGTCATCTCCGGCAATCGAATTCGAAAATGCTCGACTCGGAGAGTCGAGCAACGGAGATCGCGAAGTTAGCTTCGGACCATTCGCAAGCTTCTGCTTGCTTATCCGACGGTTGCTGGCAAGAACGCCTTCCACACCGCGTAGCGTTCGTCGCGCATGGAGACGGCGATCGCAGGATTCGCACGTGGCTGAACGGGGATGGT
Source organism: Pirellula sp. (assembly GCA_037440405.1). Lineage (GTDB taxonomy): Bacteria > Planctomycetota > Planctomycetia > Pirellulales > Pirellulaceae > JANMGV01. Next base: position 35,573 of record JBBIUE010000028.1, read on the forward strand.
CAGCAATCGCATTCCTGCCTGCACCGGAGTTCGGCCTCCCTTTCTTGAGTTGCAGACCAAGCAGCAACATACAACGTTTTCCCAAGTGGTTCGTCCACCCAGGGATCGCGGAACCACATGGTCTAAACTCAATTGACTCATCGGCCGAGTTTGACCGCAGTACTGACAACGGTATCCGTCGCGAGCAAACAAATTCTTGCGATTGAACCGGACACACGATCGAGGGACTTTATCATACAAGACGAGCCGAACGATCCGAGGCACCTGAATCTCCTGTTGTGGAGTCCTCATGTAGTCCTCGCCTTTTTGCTTGTCTAATGCTTGGAGCAGCGATAATTCGCACCAACTATCGAAGTCATAGTTGGAGTAACGATCGCCATCGATGGTGATGACTTCCTCACAACCTCGATAAAGCAGAGTCATGGCGCGTCGAACGTCGACCACTCGAATCGCCATGTAAAAGCGATTGAGAACGAGTACGGTGCAATCTAGGGAACTCTGTTCAGGCATCACTACTCCCTTCCATCGACGGGTAGAATCTTAGTCTTAGGATTTATCGAGAAATAAGTTTCGTTATCGTCGGAAGCGGAAGGGGCGAGCCCACGGGCGTTGATCTTACTGGACGGCCTTCACCTTACCGCTTGAATGAACCTTTCCGGACAGCTTGCGCCGCACCGCTAAGATCGTGAAGTTATTTCAGGACAATCCCTTGGCATCTCCGACCTTTCCAATTCTAGCGGAGGTTGCTGACATATTCCAATTGGGAGTAGCGGACGTTCGGTCAGGTTCACCTAAATAATTTTGGACGAACATCGAATTGAAGAATATGTGAAGCTTCCTCATTTTTGTCGATCAAACCACCCATGACTTCCATTTTGATATCTGTCGGAGCGAGCATTGCGTCATTGGGCTTTCTGCTTGCAACGGTGTTGGGCCTGCCAGGAAACTGGATGATGGTGGGTTTAGGAATCGCTCTTTTTTGGTTCAATCCTGAGGAGTCGTCCCTCCATATTCCGCTTTGGGCAGTCGCTATCCTAATCGCGATCGCGATCCTCGGCGAAGTGATTGAATTCGCTGCGGGAGCAGCAGGTGTTGGCAAAAAAGGTGGAGCGAAACGATCGGCAGCGTTGGCCGTGGTGGGGTCACTCTTGGGTGGCATCTTCGGTTTGGTCGTTGGCTCGCCGATTCCAGTGATTGGAAATGTCGTGGGAGCGGTGTTGTTTGCTGGCATCGGTGCTGCCGGAGGAGCCATTCTCGGCGAACGTTGGGTTGGAAAAAACTGGGAGGGCAGCATTGACGTCGGCGTCGGAGCCTTTTGGGGGAGACTATTCGGTACCATTGGAAAATCGCTGTGCGGGGTGGCTCAAGCGGTGCTATTCCTCTTCCAAATTTGGTTCTGAACCTCTTGGTGGTTTTGGCCGCTTCGTATCGATGTAGTGCATTGAGCTGCGAAGTTCATTACCCAGCGACTTGTCGAATGGAAGCTTTCTCCTGCCCGTACCGTCATTGCGGCGATTACCGCTTGGTCGGTTCGTAACGATTGTAAAATCGGTCCGAACGAAAATTCGCATCGTGCAGCTTGTTTCATCGTCCCTTCGCCGCTATTTCGGACGAACCTAAAACTACGATTTGGTCTGCGGTCGGAAAAAACTGCACCGAATGCGAGCATTTCTTCCAATTCCGGTTGGGTTATGCGGACAGCGGTGATCATAGTAGGCACAGGTAGCGAGGTTAGGGATAACCGTCGTTCCGCGACCCGTAAAGAATTTCATGCTACAAGGAGTGTTAGCAGTGAATAAGAAATGGCTCAAAGGATGCTTCCTAACGCTTGCATTGTCAGGCAGCGGAGAAGCAGTTTTTGGACAGGTCGCGTATGGTCCGACTGCTCCCTACGGTCCTGGTTCGCTTTACCGAGGCACGTCGTTAGGGGTCCCGGCCCAGTATTCCGCATACGGTTCGCCGATTCAGACGAACCCATACGTCGCTTATGCCCAGCAACCTGAGCCGGTGGTTCCAAACCCGGCCAACCTGATTCCGAATCAATTACATCAGCATGTTCCTATCCCAAACTACCAACAGCCAGGAAACGTATCCCCGCTTCCTCCAGTTGATCCTGGATACCCGCCGGCACCCGCAATCGGCCAACCGCAATACTATGGCCATCAAGCACCGGCAACACAAGTACCACAGATTCCTTACAGCGCGGAGACGGGTTCGGGCTGTGTAGGTTGCCAGCAAGGTGGCTGGTCTCCGTATGCTGTTGCTCCATCCCATGGACATTCTGCCTTGCCATACGCAGGCGGATACGGCCAAGGTGGAGGGGATTGCGGACTTAGCTTGCAGCAGCCCTGGACCATGAACACGGGCTGGGCGAGTCCGAGTCTTTGGTTCGGGGGCGCGAATGCACTCTTCATGCGGGCCGTCGATTCCCGCTATGTTCGACTGACCTATGACAGCAACATGCCAACACCGGCGTTGCTTGCGACCAATCACGCCATGCCTGGTTTCGGCCCTGGAGTTGAAGGATTCATTGGTCGCTATATCAATTGCGGTCGCAATGCGATCATGGTGAACTACTGGTCGATATTCGAAAACTCAGCGATGGCGCGAGCTGCTGCTGGACCTGGAGAGAACCTCCGTTCCGACCTGCCGTTCACAACTCTCGGACCGGGTGGACATCCCTCCACGTTGAACGGTCTGACCATGCCTGGCCAGAACGTCTACGATTGGTATGACGGAGCCACGGTTCATCGCCTGCGACGCTGGAATGAGTTCCACAACATCGAAATCAACTTGCTCGGATTCGGCCTGGGAGGCGCCTCCCTAGCTGGCTTCGGCGGTGGGTGCGGTGGCGGTTGCGGCGGCGGATTTGGCTGCGGCGGTCATTGCTTATCACGTGGAGCTGGATTTGGCGGATGTGGCGCGGGTGGTTTTGGTGGATGTGGTGGATGCGGATCGTGTGGCAGCTGCCGAACCTGCCTCGGTGGCCCCGGAGCCATGTTTGTCCCTGCTCCTTGCTCACGTCTCCGGTTTACTTGGCTGGCTGGATTCCGTTGGTTTCAATTCAATGACAACTTCGAATATGCAACCAGCGAAACCGACCACTTCTTTGGTGCCGGCGCGGATGATTTCTACTACCGCAACTATGTTACCAACAACTTGTACGGATTTCAGTTAGGGACACTTGCTTCGTATTGCTTGACCCAACGAGTCAATCTCTATTTCGGACCGAAATTTGGTATCTACGGTAACCATGTCCAGTACCGAACCTATGCTGGAACAGAAATGGTGCCTGCAACCATTGTCAGTGCGAATGCTTACAACGGAATGCCTTTCAACTACACTTTCGAGAACAGCAATGTCGCGTTCCTCGGAGAGTTGAACGCCGGTTTGGGTGTTCGGTTGAGTCGTTGCTTCTCCGCCTATGCGGGTTACCGAGTCATCGGAGCGACGGGAGTGGCAACCGGGGTTGGCCAGATTCCGTACAATTTCTCGGCCATCAATGCCATCGAGCGCATCAATGCTTCCGATAGCTTGATTCTGCATGGCGTCTACTTCGGGGGAGCCTACAACTTCTAAGGAAAGCCGATAACCATCCGCTTTGGGTTGCTTCGAGATCGTATCAAGAACGTCAGGTGCATTTTCATCGTCAGCAGTGTCCATCAGTCGTTGTGCGCAAGCATGCGGTTCGATCGCTGTGACAAGCGGCAGACAGGAATCGATCGATCATTACCCGCTGCGCGAGATTTGAAGTTGCGTTTTTCATGTAACCCGCCGGTGAGCAAGGGAATCTGGATCTTGACCTCTCCCTTGCTCACGCTGCGGATTTCGATTGTTCGCGGTAAAGAACGAGAATCGCAACTTCGAAATGCGTGAGTGAGGCAGCGACGCACTGTCCCTCACTAACTTTTTGGGCGGGTATAAGTGCACTTGCTATTCACGAAACAAACGCTCGCAAAGTAAATCAGCTCAGGCCGACGATCCACGATTGTCCAAATGACGCCGCACTAGCACAGAAGTTTGAAAAAAAAGGAAACGGGAGCGTCGGCGTTCGGCGCACCCGTTTCTTTTTTGTTATTCTAGTCCATTCTGTCGGGCTCGGCGGCCGCTACCTAATACGACGGCCCTCCCCTGCCCTGCCCTTTCTTTTCAGGATTGTCTACTTCACGAGGTTTCGATGCGTGCATGGGTGTCCTTTGGATTGATCTGCGTCATTTTCTTTGTACTCTCGACTCAAAGCCTTTTTGGCCAAACGGTCATGTTGCCGACCGTCGGCGTCTTCTCGATTGATACGGCCGTAGCGGTACCAGATCGCGGATCAACTTATCTGGGCGGCAATTCGCGGTCGCAAAGCGGGCAAGTTAGCCGCTTGGGGGGCGTGCCGGGATTGAGCTACGGTGCCTCGCGATCGTCGAACGGAGTATCCGCTCACGTAACGATTATTGACCTGGATGCCCTCGACCGAGCGATCCTTGCCAGTCTTACTGATCGAGGTAGCCAGGCGGCTGGCGTACCAGATAGCTTGTCAAGAGCTTCGGCCAGCTCGAGTCCCGACCAATCGGCGATCGCTCCTAATCGAGCTTTGGCGGAAGTAGAGCATGCGCTTCGGCGGACTGCGATTCCTCATCGAACGCCTGATTATGCATACTTGGCGGTGATCAGTCATCCGGATGATGCTACCATCAAGAAAGACTTGGCTGGTGAGGTTCAATTCTATCTCGATAAGGCCCAGCAAGCGCGGTCGATGCGTAAATGGGCTTCGGTTCAAGTCATGTATGAGCAACTCTGGGCCAACTTGCCTCTGGACGTGAAGCGTGATGTCATCGAAGCACTTGCGGAATCCGACCAGGCAAGGCAAGATAGCAAAAACGGTGTGAGCGTGCGGAATGGATTGCAAGGAGCAAAGCGTCCTTAAATCGAAGCTTGTGTATTTCTTAACCCTAACGAATCGATGAGACATCCACCATGCCCGAAAGGGATGATTTTCATTTTCGCCGCCGACTCCTGCAGACGGGAGCCGGCATAACTGTCCTTACTTCATTATCCACTCAGGTTTCGATGAGCGAGGCGGCAAGCATGTCCTCTGGTTTCCGATTCAGTTTGAATACCAGCACGATTCAGGGAGAAAAGATTGAACTTGTCGAGCAGCTTCGGATCGCTTCGGAAGCGGGCTATGACGGTATCGAGCTGTGGCTGCGAGACATCGAACGATTCTTGCAGTCGGGAGGTAAGCTGCCAGAGATTCGCCGAATGTTAATCGATCTGAACTTGCAAGTCGAAGGTGCGATCGCCTTCGGTGCGTGGATTGTCGATGACGAGTCGGCTCGCAAGCGGGGGCTTCAGCAATGCCAACGAGACATGGAAATCGTTCGAGCTCTTGGAGGTCGAAGAATTGCCGCCCCGCCGGCAGGAGCCGTCGATGGTGAGAAACTTGATCTAGATGTCGTCGCTGAACGCTATCGAACGCTTCTGGAGATCGGACATCAAACCGAAGTTATTCCTCAACTGGAGGTTTGGGGTTTTTCTAAGAATCTTTCGCGACTCAGCGAAGTCTTATACGTTGCGACGGAATCCCACCATCCCGATGCTTGTATCCTTCCTGATATTTATCACTTGTATAAAGGCGGCACCCATCCGACCGATGTCCAATTCCTCGAAGGGAACCGGGTTCATGTTTTCCACATGAACGACTGCCCGGATATTCCCCGTTCGAACATCAATGACGCCGACCGAGTCTATCCTGGAGATGGTACTAGTCCGATTTCGTACATTCTTCAAAAGATGGCCACGAATGGATTTCAGGGAGTTCTTTCGCTCGAGCTGTTCAACCGAACCTATTGGGCTCAAGACCCGCGATTGGTTGCAAAGACCGGGCTTGAGAAAATGAAAGCGGCGGTCGCGAATGTGATTTGAAAGGATCAAGGTAACCGTTCACGACTCACGCGCGGGCCGCCGCAATTTTGGCGGTTGGAACGGATATGTTTCGCCAAGTTGTCATTCGCCAAAATTGCTCTGGCCCTGCGGTTAAACGAAGAGCCTGACTCCATTCGTGAACGCTTACGGAACAAGGCAGTTTACCGCGATGACCACGGACGTTGGCTTGCAAGGCATCAACTAAAAGAATTACAACTGTTCGCGAGTCGTTGATGGTCCGCTCGATTCGTCGAAACCACAGTGGCTTAACCGACAGCCGAAGTTGGACTCGATTGAATTTGAAAAGTTACGCCTTCGGATGACGATAAACTCGTCCCCTGCGTTCGGATACAACGAATCATTCTGGTGGTCGGCCCTTGCCGTCCGCGATATGCTTTTGGCGGCCTTGTCGGTATTCATCGTTGGTGGGACCGTGTTCCCGAAGCCACTGTTCGACATCAAATTGCTGGATCGGTGATTCCTGAGCGATCTGGGCTAATCTGCTCAATTGCTTCCGGCACCAACCGCAGCCAGTTCCTGCGCCATGGCATTCACTCAATTGGCTGGCTCGTCGAATTCGGTGAACTCGAAGATAATTGACGACTTTTCGCCAGCTCACGTGGAAACACAAGCAGAGTTCATCATCGGGTTTCATGCTGCGATCCGCCCGACCAATGGGGAAGGGACACTATTGCTGCTTGCTACTGCGGACGAAGTCGACAAAGCCACGGAAAAACTGCTGAAGCTGTTCGATTGTCTTGGCGTCGGTAAGTTGCCCTTGTGCGTCAAAGAGCGTTCCAGCCTTGGAAACGGTCAAGCGACCAGAATTCCATAATCGCGTTTCCAAGAATCGCAGGACGGGCAGCCAAGCGATTTGGCTCAGCGCGGTCCCCAAACCTCCTGGAGTCGCCCCTATGATCGCGACAGGCTTACCTCGAAAGACTCGTGGAATGTCCGCTGGGGGACGCGTCAACCAGTCGATGGTGTTCTTGAGAGGACCAGGAATGGAGTTATTGTACTCCGGTGTTGCGATGACGAGTCCGTCGGCATTCGCAATAAGATTCTTGAGCTCTTCCACCGATGGCGGTATCCCCTGCTCCGCTTCGAAGTCTGCGTCATAAACAGGGATTCCTTCAATCGTTCTGACAACGAGCTCGCTATCCGAAGGCATGAGCCCGACAGCAGCGTTCAGAAGTCCGGTGTTGAAGGACGAGCGGCGCAAACTCCCCGACAGTCCAATCAGCTTGAACATAGAATGGTGATCTCACAAAATTTCAAAAACTCATCGATCGACCGCAGCGTTTTCTTCGACTTTGGGCTTTCGACCTAGAAGCGACGCCGAATCATCCTCTGCGTCATCTTCTTCCTCAGAAAACATCAAAGAAAGCTCGTACTCTTCGTCGGAGACTGCACTTGCCGCCAGCGTCGGGTCCCGTTCGATCGAAACGGAGTGAGATTGTACTTCTTTGCCTTGAACTACCAAGGTGACTCGGTAGCTGCCGTTCGGAACAGGCTGCATTACTCCCTGTCCTCCGCGTCCGAATCCGCCACCGGCGAACTGTGCGGCGCGACCGCCTGGTGTTCCCGCTCCACCCAACTGCCCGGGAGGTCCGCGACGGGGTGCCGTACTTTCTGTGGATTCGCTAGGAGTGCTAGATGTTTCCTCCCCTTCGGACTCCCGTTCAGCTTCTTGGCTGGTTCGATCAGCAACTTCGGAAGCTTGAGATTCTGGAGGGGCCGAGCCTGCGCTTCTCTCTCCTACAGGAGGTTGTCGCCTCGCGCCCGGGCGGGATCGAGCCCCGCCTGCCGGGGCGTTCTCACCGGACGCTGCTGGATTCGCTCCAGTAGCATCTTCGACTCGGGGAGGCCGGCCAGCAGCCGCTCCTTGTGGAGAGCCGGCTCCTTGCCGTGGCGGTGAAATCGTTCGCATCAAGTTCCAACCGACGCGATGCAAACCAGGCTCGCCGGAAGCTGGCAACTCCGCGAGTCGTTGACCCTCGACGCTTTCAATGCGCACGACCACTTGATCTGTCTTCTCAGGAAGCGTGTACCAAAACGCGGCTCCAGTCGGCGGATTTTGAGCTGCGAATCGACGATTCGTTCGACCACGATTGGGTTCCGATCGCCATCGTACAACATCGTTCGGCTTGAAAAAGGCGATGTCGGTCTTCGTGTTTACCTGCGTGAGCGAGCGGAGCGGAGTCGCGTCGAAGGCCCACAAGCTGCGTCCATGGGTAGCCAGTACGATCTCCCCATTGACGGGATGTTGCGCAAGATCGTGGACGGCTACCGTCGGAAGCTTCTGGTTGAATTTTGTCCAGGATTGTCCGCGATCCAAGGAGAGCCACAACGCAAACTCGGTTCCAAGATAAAGGATATTTTCGTTGACAATATCTTCGCGTAAACAGCGAGTCGATCCCCACGGCAGGTCTTTGTGAAGCGGCGTGAAGGTCTCACCAAAATCTTCCGAGACGAAAATGTACGGTTGATCATCGTTCGATCGATGGGCATCGACGCAGACGTAGACTCGTCCATCCTCGAATCGAGAAGGCTCGATGGTAGCGATCCAGCGTGGTTCCGCGAGCTCCAAGTTCTTGTGAATGGGTTTCCAATCGCGGCCACCATTGCGAGTCACCCAGAGGGCACCATCATCCGTACCGACATAGAGCACTTCTGCGTCCCTCGGCGACTCAGCGAGGGCGGTGGCTGAACCTCGTTTGGTCAGCGTGATTTCAGGAGAGATGGGGCGCAAGTTATCTCCTCGATCGAGAGACCGAAAAACGTAGTCCCCACCGCAATAGAAGATTTTCGAGTTGTGCTGCGAGAGGATAAAGGGGGTGTTCCAATTGAACCGGTAAGTCGTTCCTTCGACGCGGCGTGGCCGAATTTGTGCCGACTCGCCCGTGCGCAAGTTTCGACGTCCCATCACTCCTCCTTGGCTCTCGTAGTAGAACAAATCAGGATCGTTCGGATCTACTCGACAAACGAAGCCATCGCCACCTCCGATCGACAACCAGTCTTCGTTAATGGCTCCTCCAGATTTACTGATCGCAGGACCAGCCCACGAGCCATTGTCTTGCAGTCCACCGATGACCCAATACGGTTGCCGCAAACTGATGGCGACATGATAGAACTGGCCAACGGCCGCTGTGTTGATGTGATCCCAGTTTTGCCCATAGTCGAAGGAAACATAGAATCCGCCATCACAACCGACGACCATGTGGCGTCCATCGTTCGGATTGATCCACAGATCATGAGCGTCCGCATGAATTCCACGGCCAAAATCCGTTGTGAATGTGGTGCCGCCGTTGGTTGACTGGAACTGATTGACACCGAGCACATAGACTTTCTGCTCGTTGCTTGGATCGACCCGCACGACGCTGAAGTACATGGGGCGAGTGTTCAACGAATTGACTCGCTGCCAAGTTTCGCCACCGTCCGTCGATTTGTAGATGCCACCGTATTCCTGACCCTTCGAGCCTTGTTGGTCTTGAACGTTTGGACTTTGGCCAAAGTAGGAGTAGGTGTATGGACGCGAGCTCGTTTGACTCTCGCGCCGATCGCCCACCGTCACTTCCACTTCCATGGTCGTATTGGCTCGGCGAACGACTAATTTCATTTTGTCTCCCGGCTGTCGGCTCCGAATTTGCTCGGTAAAGGCCTCATAGCCAGCCAGATCGTTTCCGTCGACCTTGGTAACGACATCTTGAGCTTTCAGACCTGCTTTTGCCGCAGGCCCTCCTTCGGTGATGACCGTTAAGATCGTACCGCCTCCCGTGGCATCTTCGCCTTGGATTCCTAGATACGAATTGCTCACCTCCGGTTGCCGAGGTCGTTGTCCTGGTCGCTCCTCCAGCACGATTGTCAGCTCTTTGGTTTCCTCTCCTCGAAGCACCGTCAGCTTCACGGAAGCACCTGAGGTCATACCTCGAATCTGTTGAGTAACTGCAGTGAAATCCGAAATATCCTGGTCATTCAACTTGTGGACGACATCGCCCACTTGCAAACCTGCTTTCGCCGCCGGGCCGTTTTCCACAACTTGGCTCAACACGATTTTGCCTTCGCGACTCTCCGCGTTCAGACCAAGCCACACCGCAGCGGGCTGAGCTTGTTGTGTCCCCGGACGACCTGTCAACGTAGCCTCGATGGTTAGCGATTCCTCACCGCGTAAAACGGCGACAGACAATTTTTCACCGACCTTTTTCTTGCGAAGTACATCGAGGATTTGATCAAAGGTGGTCACTGCCTGCTGATCGACGCTTTGAATCACATCTCCGACTTTGAGCCCAGCCTTTTCGGCGGGACTATCCGGATAAACCTGGAAGGCCACGGTCCGCTCGTTTTCATCCTTGGTCACCAGACCGAGAAAAGCATCGAAGGGCGAGGGCCCCTTGCCGATGTCCTCACAATCGATGATGGCGTAAATGACGTGCGGCGACTTCGATTGCCAGTCCAAGCCGATTCGTCCGGTCATGCTGGAAGGCAAACCTTGAGAGAGTTTTTTCCACGATTTGCCACCGTCGGTCGTCTTGTACAATCCACCTCCAGGGCCCCATTTACGAATCGGATCATAGCCATCAATGCCATCAGGCTTGGGTACCGAACCTGGCCAAGAGTCAAACCCATCGCGTAGACGATCCCACATCGCGGCGATGATGATGTCCGGATTCTCTGGGTGCATGATCAGGTCGATGCAGCCTGACTGCTCGTCCACGAAAAGAACCTTTTCCCATGAATTTCCACCATCCGAAGTCTTAAACACGCCACGTTCTGGATTGGGCCCATACAGTCTTCCCAGCGCTCCCACGTAAACGATGTCGGAGTTCTTAGGATGAACAAGAATTTTCCCGATCTGAAAACTCTCCTTTAGACCCATGTTCTTCCATGTCGCACCACCGTCGGTGGATTTGTAAACGCCATCCCCGTAGGAGACGGAGTTCCTGGGATTCGCCTCACCGGTCCCCACCCACACAATCTCTTTGTTCTGCGGGTCCGTCGCAATGGCGCCGATCGATACGGTGGCTTCGCGATCAAATTGATGCTCGACGGTGACACCATGATTCTTGGTTTTGAGAAGTCCACCGGAAGCAGTGGCCACCCACCATAACGATGTGTCTTGTTCATGCACAGCCAAGTCCGTGATCCTTCCCCCCATATTCGCAGGCCCAAGGGAACGCCACGGGATTTCGGATAACCATGCCGGATCGAGAACAAACTTCTCTGGAAGAGGCTTGGCTGTCGCGCTCGTCTGAGGTTGCGCGGCGGTGTCCGATGTGACCTCAACCGGTGTCGTTTTGCCTGAACGCAATTCAGAGAGGGACTTGGCGATCTCCGATAGAGATTTCTCGATCTGATCCAAGCGATCATTGGTCTTCGTCCTAAATTCGTCGTCAATCGTAGCTTTTGTTTCAGCGGACTGTTGGACGGTGGCGACCGTCGCCGTAGATTCGTGAGTCTCCTGCGGGCTTGGAGTTGAAGTCGTTTCTTGCCCTCCCTCCTTCTTCGTATCGGGAGCTGGAGGTTCGGCCGGAGCAGTGGGTGGTTCGACTTGTGGAGGCTCGACTTGAGGCACCTCGGCAATCGGTGGCTCTACTTGTGGCGATTCAGAGGCAGGCGGTTGAGAGACCGGTTCTTCAGCCGTGGGTTCTTTCGTGGCCATCGGTTCAGCGGGCGACGGTTCTTGCACCGCATCTTGGCTGTACAAAGGTGCTAACACTGCACTGCTTGCACCGATAACAATCGCCACTGAGAAGGTGAGGTACACTTGCCTGGATCGGAGCTGAAAAAGGTGAGCAATTCGCATGGCGGGATTCCATCGTTTCGAGCTAGAACATGCTGACCGTACAGAACGGATAGAAACAAGCTCTATCATGGCTAGAGCCAACCCCCTGGTCAATCGACTTCGGCAATCCGCGGCCTAAACGGCGTTCCTTGATGAAGGTATCTTGGGTGACCAATGCATTGAATGATCGAAGTTGTTACAGACCGAAGTTATGTGGCCGATTTGGGGAAACTCATCGTTGTTCATTCAGGATAAGCTGGATCGGGCGTCGTTGGGATCCCAGGCAACCTTCGTCCAATTGAGGAACAAGGCGAATGCGAGAGGACGGTTACCGAATGGGGCGGATTCCCGAAAAGTAAGTCAGGATTTCGCCGCCGCAATTCCGTGACAACTGAACGGGGCGCTCAGTAAGATATCCATTCCGTTTTCAACAAAATGATTCCAGCGATCGATTTCAGGAAGCGAATCGACCTTGAGAATGGTCGCCTTCGGGAAGGAGGACCGCAGCCGACGCAACCTTTGGATTGGAACTGCGGAGGTCGAAAGATCGCATTCTTCATCGAGTTCACCGCTGGCAACACTATCGTCAAGTACGATCAGTCGAAAATCGCCTCTCGGAAATGCATCTTCCGATCGAATGAAAATGGGTTGCAGTCTCATCCATGTGGAAACATCCAGCCACATCGATCGTCTCGCCGAGGAATCGACGATCATCAAGCTCAAGGTGTTGGAGATGGATTCTCCCACGGAGGGAATCGCTGCAATCAATCTCTCCGTGCGTTTGTTGCTTCGGGAACGCATGCGATGCATGCGATGGTTTCGGAAACGAGGAAGAATTTGATCCCAGACTTGATACCAATAGGCGACATCGATGCTTTCATCGATCGGGTTCGTGCGACGATGTCCGCGATGCCAGCTTCCCAAGATCAATTGCACCGGACACGTCGGCCACTGTTGGCGAACAAATTCGATCTGCCTTCGGTAGTCGCTTAGGCGAGTGCTGGCTCCGATGAAGCCAACGTACGGGCGGAGCGATCTCCAGTTGGCATCGCGCAGCCAGTCCTCTTGTAAGTCAACGAGATGACACTCGGTTCTCAATTGGCGACGACAGAATTCCAGCTCTTCATCTCTGTCGCCCAGCCACACTGCGATCGATTTCGGAGAGGGTGTCATGCCCGTTTTTTCGACCATTTCAACTGAGCGATTAAACGCTGCCCTCGCTAAACTCGATCAAACGCCCTTGCTTGTCTAGCTCGCGGCAGCAGACAGTAATTCGGCTTCTGCATCGCGTATCAAGTGCAAAGCTTCGGTAGATGATGAACATTGCCGAAGGCTCAACAAGAAATTGGAATCCTTCAACAGTCGGCTGAGTCGGGTCAGGATGCGTAAATGAACGTGTTCATTCGCGGAAGCAATGAGGAAAAAAATATCCGATGGATTGCCGACGTTGTTTCCGAATGGGAGAGGTTGTGTCGTAATTCCCAATGCAAGGACGGAATCTCCCAGAATAGTCGACTGGGGACGCTTGGGATGCAATAATGCAACTCCGCAATCCATGGCTGTCGGACTTTGATCTTCTCGCGTTTGAACTGCCTCGAGCATCCGATCGAAATCCCAAAGCATTCCAGTATTGGATACGAGCTGGCACATCTCTCGAATGACCGAGCCTCGGGTTCTGGCATCTAATGGAACAGCTGTCGACTCAGGGCGAAGGATATCCGCGAGTCGAACGTGCTCGGCATCGACCAACTTTTGATCGAGAATCGATTCCATGCGCCCGAGTTCGGCGGCATCGCCCTGGCCGATTCTTTCTTCCATCCAATGATGGACATCCGACTCGGAAAATCGCCATCTGCCATTCACCTTGCGTCCTGGAATCTTACCGCGTACCGCTAGCCGCTCGACTTCCTCCCACGGAAGCCGTAAGTAACGAGCGAGCTGATCGATATCGAGGTCTCGTCCAGACATAACAGAGGATTACCCGCCAATTGGGCAACAGAATCACCTAACTAAACGTACCCAACATTGCCAGTTCTGTGAAGAAGGAAAATCATAACCGTTCAATGGGATGGACCATTTATTCGCCGACCGACGAAGTTCACGATTGCGATCCCTAGACAGCAGTCGGCTTTACGCCCTTGGCTGACGGGTTAACCATGCCGCAACTTCACAGAAATCGTAGATCTAACACGCCCCCCTGAACCGATACGAAAAATCCTAGGTTCGGTGGCCGGTCGAGTGTCACGGTCCGACCGGAGTCCCAACAACCTAGAGTTTTGAAGTTCCCAGAATAAAATGGTGAGGATGCGTTCACGCTTGTTAACAGCTTCGAACGTACGATTCGAATAGCCGTCCGGCGTCCGTTTTGAAATTGCGTTATTATGCGTTGCCTGCTGCGTAAGTAAGGGAACGAGCCCGCAAAGTATGCAAGGGGACAGTAAATCGTATCCCTCCCCTATTCACTTTGCGGTGCGGGATATACCCGACCAATCACGAAACTCGCACTTTCAGAAAGTGTTCTTCACGGTTGCCAGACGTCGTCTCGTCAACTCAGACGAATACGCAATCGTGCGACGAATGGTCTGCCAGTGAACTGCTATAATAGTTTCCAACCCGCCTTCCAACTCCCCGCCTTGTATCCCTCCTTCAGTCGCCGATGTTCGCAGTCAAACTGAGTTTTCCCCTTCGAGTCGCTTTCCTCACGTTGCTGTTTTTCACGGACCCAAGTGTTTCCGCTTGGTGCCAGGTTCCGATGATCGAACTGCGCGGTATTTCTAGGCATGGTGGCGCGGCTGGAACGAAGTTTGATTTGCGGGTCACAGCGGGGAGTCAGCTCGACGAAGTCGATGAATTACGATTCACGAATCCGGTCATCCACGCGAAAGTAAAAACGAAGAACGCGGAGCCGTGGGACGACCAAGTGCATGGCAGCGAAAACCTGTCGGGGCAATTCTCAATCACGATCGATCCCATGGTAGCGACAGGCTGCTATGAAGTTCGGGCGATTGGCCGCTGGGGAGTCTCCAATCCTCTTCCATTTTGGGTCGTTCCCGGTCGCCATACGACGCGCGAAGGATCATCATCCGCAGACCCGACCGCCATCATCGATCGCAG
>JBBIUE010000028.1:50391-52715 GCA_037440405.1 Pirellula sp.
TGCGTGGTGGCGCCCGACATCCCCAACAACTGGGCGAGCCTCAAGCCGTTCGAGCGTTTATCATTCCCGCAGAGGCCGGCGAGCGGATCGTGCTGAACACGCTCAGTACGATGATCGACTCGAAGGCGGCGTTGGTCCTTCATTTGTTCGGCCCAAGCGGGAAACTTCTTCAACGCGTTCGTAATCTCGGCTATCGCGAAGCGAGTCTGTCTTTCGATTGTCTCGAGACCGGCAACTACAGACTCGAGGTTCACGATCATCTCTACCGAGGTGGTTGGGAGTATTCCTTTGCCATTTTGCGATTGTCAAAGGATTCGGACGCCCCAGCTCCGTTCGAACTCTTACGGTCCCAGTTCGATCTTCTCGAACGCGCTCGCGTGAATCCACCCACCTATGGGTTGATCCCTTGCGTGCGTCTCGTCGAAAGCGGTACGCTTCGAGGCGTCGATGAGGGGATGCCCATCTTCCTTCACGACGAAACAGCATACCCTCGCCGCAAGGCGATGATGTTAGCGACTCCCTGCCTCGTTGAAGGTCGATTCGATCGCAATGGCGATGAAGACTGGATCGAGCTCTCAGCGACTGAAGGTGAGGTTCTTTTTTTTGAAGTCATGTCGCAACGTTTGGGATATCGAACCGACCCTCACCTCACTGTTTTTCGCGTCGATCGTTCGAATGATGGGAATGAATCGATTCAGTTGATCGGAGAGCAGGATGATGGATGGGATTTGGGTAATGAAGAGGTTCGAATTCGATCTCGTGATCCGATCTATCGATTTCAAGCCCCTGCCGATGGAATCTATCGAGTGTTGATTCTTGACTTGCAAGCTGATGAAGGCAGTCCTCACGAAAATACTTGGTTGCTATCCGTTCGTCCTCCGAAGCCTGATTTCACATTGATCGCGTACCTCCCCTTCCCTGCCAATAACCCGAGCGCCGCGAGGCCTTACGGCAATTCAATGAGCCGCTATGGCTGCGAGATGATTCGCGTTCTGGCGATTCGTCACGATGGATTCGATGAACCGATTGAAGTTCGCGCTGAAGGATTACCAACTGGATTGCTTGCAAGTTCCTCCTGGATCGCACCGAATCAGAACTCAACGAATGTGCAGCTTTGCACGGCGGACGAAGCGGAATCGTGGGTGGGAGCCCTTTCCATCTCTGGAACAGCCGGAACGAATCGCGAGCATCGACACTACGCAATACCCGTCAGTGTCACCGATGGACCGGACGGCTTCCGAAACTCGGTTGTCAGTCGGCTCGGCGCAAGCATCACCGTCGCAGTCAATGCCCTGGACGATTTTCCCTTGACCATTGATCTTCCAGGAGATGCGGTTCGAACAGTAGCCAAGGGAGATAAATTGACACTTCCGATCGCACTCCGCCGAAGGCCAGGCGGAAACGACCGCTGCGTACTTCGACCTCAGCAAGTACCGCCCAAGTGGACTGCCGGTGAATTGGCCATCGAGGGAAACGCCAACGAAGGTAGTTTGGAAGTCCAAATCGCTGCTGATGCTCCTCTCGGAAAGTATTCGTTTTGGCTGAGCGGAGAGACGAAGATCAAAATGCCGTGGAACCCACAAGCAGTCGAACGTTTGCAGGCCCGGAAAGATCAATTAACGCAGTATCTCGATTCTCCTGAGCATACGGAAAACCGAGGTGCCATCGAGCAAGCTCTACGAGCTCTCTCCGAACAAGTCGAACAAGCCAAAAAGAATTCTTCTGAACGAGAGTTCACCGTATTTGTTCCAAGCTCGCTGATCGCGATCGAGATCGTCGAGCCGGTGAAATCGGAATGAGGCAGGAGTTCAAGTTCAATGACGCAGATGAAAAAAGGACGAGGAACCGACCGAATGAATCCATCATGGAATTGGCTGTGGCTGGTGGTGACGATCGCATGGTTAACTGCAGCGATCATTCCAACCTTCGCGCAAGAACCAGAGGTTACCTACCACGCTCATGTTGAGCCTGTGTTCAAGCGCAGCTGCGTTGCATGCCATCATGCTGGAAAGTCCGAAGGCAATCTCTCTCTTGAGTCGCTCGATGCCATTCAGAAAGGTGGCGATTCGGGACCTTTGTTCACCAGTGCGGCTCTAGATGAAAGCGAATTGCTCGTCCGGGTTACTGCCATGGACGATCGCCACATGCCACCAAAGTCGAATTCGGTCGGAGCAACATCGCTATCGGAGTCCGAAATCGCGATTCTGCGTCGTTGGGTCGAATTGGGTGCGCCAGCTGGAACACCGGCCGACATGCGTTCCAAGAATTGGCAAAGCGTTCCAACATCACTTCAGCCGATCTACACAACAGCCGCCAGCCCCGAC
>JBBIUE010000029.1:0-51926 GCA_037440405.1 Pirellula sp.
TTTCAAAATCGCCGCGGGGAGTTCAACGGTTTTTTTTCCGATGGTGTGCTCCGAACAGCGGTCAGTATCGAAGCGTTCCACAAGGCGAGTTTGGTTCACGACGACATCCAAGATAGCGACGAATTTCGCTACGGAGAACCAACGCTGCATGAGAGATTCGGCATCGCGTCAGCGATCAACATCGGCGATTATTTAATTGGACTCGGTTATGATCTTGTTTCGCGCGAAACCGATGTCCTCGGCGGTGCCGTGGTGGCGGACATCCTTTCGTGCCTTTCAAGAGCCCATCTGCGGCTAACAGAAGGTCAAGGTGCTGAGTTGCACTGGCGGGATCATCTCGGCAAAGACCTATCCGTTCGCGACGCACTTCAAATCTACACGTTGAAGACAGCGCCAGCTTTCGAGGCTGCTCTGTTTTCCGGAATTCGACTTGCCGACTTGTCGTGTTCTGCAAACCGCGTCCAAATCCGTCAATTTTCGGATGCGATTGGCATTGGCTTTCAGATTCTGAACGATTTGTCGGATTGGACAGTTGACCCATCGAACAAGAAAGTTGTCGCTGGAGACATGCTTGGGGGACGCCCCACCTTGTTGTTAGCCTTTGCATTGGAAATGTTTGGAAGCGTCGATCGTCGGGACTTACTCAATCTCATTGAGTCATCCGATTCTCGGCCGCAGCTTCAGCAAATCGAGTGGTTGCGGTGTCGTCTTGTTGCGTCAGGAGTATTCGAACGAGCTTTGCGACTTGTTGAGGAATGTCGATCGAGAGCTCACGCGGTCGCAGACAGTATCGATCAAAGCGAACTCCAGCAGTTACTCCATTACGTCTCATTGACAGTATTGCAGGCATCCAAGTCGATAAGCGTCGCTCCCATGGGACCGCAGCCCCGGGATGTGTGTAGTGCGGCAGTGCAGAATCCGGTATAGTCTTCCAAAATGATCGCTAGCCTCCTTGATGACTTGCTGAATCTGTTTCCACGCGAAGCCGGGGCGTTGGGTGACTTTAACGAATGTGAGCCGAGCCAAATGACTGAGCTCGCACGACAGTTGCTCGCTCACTCCTCGCACATGACGGTGACTTTAGAAGCTTTTCACGGTTCGGCGGTCGAGGTCGAAGTCCTTCGCAGATCTCGGCGAGGCGATTTGTATTGTCGCGAAATCATTCTGCGGCGGACCAGCGATCGTCGCGTCGTTTTATTTGGAATCGTGAAACTATTTGTTGGCGGACTTTCGGAATCGGTCAAGGAAGCAATTTACTCGGAGCGAGTGCCACTGGGACGGATATTGATCGAGAATGACGTTCTTCGTGAAGTCCATTGCGAAGAACTGTACGAAATTGAATGTGGACGTGAGTTGGCTCGACTTTTCGATAGTCCCGTCAGGTCAGTGACTTATGGTCGCACTGCATGTATGCTGATCGAGGGAGAGCCAGCATTGGAATTGCTTGAAGTGATTGCGCCCTTGAGCACCGACTAAAATGAAAAAGAGCCTTTTGGGACGATACAGACCGTCTTGAAACGTCTGCATGTTCGTGCTGATCGCTCCAAAGCTATTGGTTAGCTCATTGCTTTTGGAAGGTAGGTCCATGAGAGATTCCTATGACGTAGTGGTTATCGGTGCCGGACCAGCAGGAGCGACTGCTGCCGGTCTCATTGCTCAGTCGGGTCATTCCGTTCTCTTGCTAGAACGAGAGAAGTTTCCGCGATTCCACGTCGGCGAATCTCTAATGCCAGAAACCTACTGGCCACTGCAACGTTTGGGATTATTGGAGCGTATGGGCAAAAGCCAATTTGTGCCCAAGCACAGTGTGCAGTTTGTGACTTCGAATGGACGAGACTCAGAGCCATTTCGCTTTCAAGATCACGATCCGAGAGAGAGCAGCGTTACTTGGCAGGTCGAGCGAGCTGACTTCGACAAAATGCTTTTCGATAGGGCCGGAGAGTTAGGGGCCGATTGTTTCGACGAGACGCGCGTTCTTGAAGTGGTTTTCGATGAGTCCCAGGTTGCGAAGGGAGTCCGCCTTCGAACACGAGACAACATGGAACAGGTTGTTTCCTCTCGCGTTGTTATCGATGCTACCGGTCAGCAGGCGTTGATTGCTCATTCTCTCGGTCTCAAACGCGTTGACCCTAAACTCAAGAAGGCTGCGATTTGGGGGTATTGGAAAGGTGCGATTCGCGAAGAAGGAATCCACGCCGGAGCCACCCTGATTTTGCATACCGTCGAAAAGAATAGTTGGTTTTGGTTCATCCCCCTGTCTGGAGATGTGACCAGTGTCGGCGTGGTGGGCGACAATGACTATTTATTGAAGCGAGACTCATCGACCGAAGACACTTATGCTGAAGAGATTTCAATTTGTCCTGGCTTGCAACCTCGGCTCGCGAGCGCGACTCGTGTGGGAAAAATTCATGTCGCCAAGGAGTACAGTTACTGGACAACTCAGCAAGCAGGCGATGGATGGGTCCTTATTGGTGACGCTCTAGGATTTATCGATCCGATTTATTCTTCGGGAGTATACTTTGCGATGGCGATGGCCGAACGCGCTGCCGATACCGTCATTGATTGCCTGAACTCGAACGAATGCAGCGGCTCGAAGCTCGGAGCCTGGTGCGGTGAATTTAGGAACGGCGCGAATTGGATTCGTAAACTCGTCGACGCTTTTTACACAAAGGATTTTAGTTTTGGCTCTTTCATGCGTGAACACCCTGAATTTCGCGGAAATCTTACGGATTTGCTGATTGGCAGAGTGTTCTATGATGGAGCTGGGGATATTTTCGAGGAGATGGACCCGGTGTTATCGGTCAGCTCCGCGAATTCTGTGAGCTGAAAGTTTAGTTTTCGTGGTCGAAGAGCTCAGATAACGACTTGCTCGCTTGCAGGTTCTCATGTAAATTAGCGGGCTTTCCCAGGGACGGCAACCCTGCGTGTTTCTAAATGAATCACCCCGGAATGGAAGCGTTTTTGGTTTGAGGCGATAGATATGACGGTGTTACAAAAGAAGAGTTTTATGGCCAAGCCTGGCGAGGTCGAAAAACAGTGGTTTGTCGTCGATGCGACGGACTGCATTCTCGGTCGTCTGGCAAGCGAGATTGCGGTGATACTGATGGGCAAGCATCGTCCAACCTACACGCCGCACGTGGACACTGGCGATTACGTTGTTGTGATCAATGCAGAGAAGGTCGTGATGACCGGCGAGAAATTGAATGTTCGTCATTACGCATGGTACAACAAGTATCCTCGCCAAAAGATGGAAAGCTATGCCGAGCGCAAAGAACGTAAGCCGGAGGATTTGGTCGTCTTTGCCGTCAAGCGGATGCTGCCCAAAAACGCCTTGGCCCGCCACATGTTGGACAAGCTGAAGATATATGCTGGCTCCGAACATCCACATCAGGCACAGAATCCACAGCCTCTTGAACTCAGCCGATAGACCCATTGACCCCAATTTTTCAAGGATTGACAGAGAACTGCAAGAACCATGGTAGCCATTAAGAAGGACAAGTTAACGGGTGATTGTCTGGGAACTGGAAGACGCAAGACAAGCGTTGCTCGTGTTCGCATTCGACCTGGAAATGGGAAATTCATTGTCAATGGTCGCGAACTGGCCGAATATTTTTTGACGGAACGCGAAATACGCATTGTAACGGATACGCTCGATCAAGTTGGAAAGCGCGATTCCGTCGACGTTCACGTTAACGTTTCGGGGGGCGGGATGATCGGTCAGGCCGGAGCCATCCGAATGGGATTGGCGCGGGCATTGGTCGCACTCGACGAAGAAGCCTTTGGTCCTCTACGAGACGGCGGTTTCTTAACTCGCGATTCCCGAATGAAAGAACGGAAGAAGTACGGGCTTCGAGGCGCACGTCGCGGAGTTCAGTTCTCAAAGCGCTGAGACTCGCTCCAATTATTTTGGTATGGAACTATCTTGGAAGGACTGGCAATTCGCCAGTCCTTTGTTTTTAGAGGAACGGGAAAAAGCGATGTCGCTCATCATCCTGAGCAATGTATGCAAGACATACCATCTAGGAGAAGTCGAGGTCAATGCGCTCGTCGATGTATCTCTCACCATGGAGCAAGGAGAGTATATCGCATTGATCGGCCCCAGCGGTTCCGGAAAATCGACGCTCATGAACACCATTGGCTGTCTGGATCGGCCAAGTTCCGGTAGCTATCTGCTTCAAGGTCAAGAGGTTGTGGTGATGAGCCGAGACGAGCGCGCGAGGATTCGCAATCGACAGATCGGATTTGTGTTTCAGAACTTTAATTTGCTCGCTAGAACCTCCGCCTTGGAGAATGTCGAGTTACCCTTGCTCTACGGATCCGGCCTATCAACGCGACAGCGTCGCGACCGAGCTAAAGAACTGCTGAACATGGTCGGTTTAGGAGACCGTTTGGACCATCATCCAGGACAGCTTTCAGGGGGACAACAGCAACGAGTGGCGATTGCGAGAGCACTTTCGATGAATCCTTCGATTCTGATGGGGGACGAACCCACAGGGAATCTTGACTCCAAGACCAGTCGCGAAGTCATCGAACTTTTTCGGAATCTTAATGAACAGAATCGGCTAACGGTCATCCTGGTCACGCATGATCTTGCCGTAGCGCGGCACGCAACAAGGAACATAGTCCTGCGCGACGGACGGGTCATTCACGATGGTTCAGATCATGCCGTTGCTGCTCAGGCGCTCCACCAACAGGAAGATGAGGAAGTGGCGCATTCATAACTTGTTCTGCTTGATTCTCAATGCAGCCATTCGTACCGAATGGAGTCGGTCCAATCAATTGATGGTTCCCAGCTCTCGAGAAAAGTGAATCCTGGCTGATCGCAATTTCTGTCTTCAGTTATTGGAGGCAGGGCATCTGATTCATGTGTAAAATCTTGTCAGTGTTCGACAACTTCGGTATGATTTTAAGGCTCTAACGAAAACGGCTGCAGGTGAGTAAAGGGAACCGAGTTCACCCCGGATTCGGGTGTTCGATTTCTAGACGATTTCAGGAAGCAATTGATGGCAAAGACTTCGATTTTCAAAGAGCAGCTCAAACTCCCGTGGCATGCGCAAGCGGCAGAAGCAGTCTTGGAAGCGCTTCAGTCGCGCCCGCAAGGACTTTCCGAGTCGGAAGTCGAACGACGAAAGAAGGAGTATGGGCCAAACTTGCTTCCTGAACAAGGAATGGTCCCTCTCTGGAAGATTTTACTTGCTCAATTTGTTAGCCCGCTCATTTATGTGCTGATACTGGCGGCGGTTGTTTCGGCCATGGTGGGAGACTTGAAGGATGCTCTCTTTATCGCTGCAGTATTGATCATCAACGCAGGAATCGGAGCATATCAAGAACTGCAAGCTGAGAAGAGCAGCCAAGCATTGCGCAAAATGCTCCGTGTTCATGCTCATGTGGAGCGAGATGGCGATGTCTCCGAAATCCTCGCGGAAGACCTCGTACCTGGCGACATTGTGTGGCTGGAGTCAGGGAATCGAGTTCCTGCCGATCTTCGATTGCTATCCACCCAGGGATTGGAAGTGGACGAATCGCTCCTAACCGGAGAATCGATCGCCGTTGAAAAAGATGGGAATTGGATAGGGGATGCCGCAGATCAGATGTCTGACCGCAGGAACATTGGATTTGCCGGATCGATCGTCGCGCGAGGTCGTGGCAAAGGGTTGGTGATCGGAACGGGAACTTCCACAGCGGTAGGTCAGCTTGCGGTTGATGTGATGGGAAGCGCCGAGGGCAAGCCACCATTGCTCGACCGCATGGAGCGCTTCACGAACCAAATTGCCATCGCAACACTGATCAGTTCGGTATTCATTGGCATCTTGGCGAAGTGGATGGGGAACTACAGTTGGACGGATACGTTCTTCTTTGCCATCGCCCTGGCAGTTTCCGCTATTCCCGAGGGGCTTCCCGTCGCTATGACCGTTGCGCTGTCGGTCGCAACCACTCGGATGGCGAGGAGAAATGTCATTGTCCGTCGCCTAACGGCCGTTGAGGGTCTTGGAAGCTGCACAATGATCGCGACCGACAAGACAGGGACGCTGACTTGCAATGAATTGACCGTTCGGGAAATCGCACTGGTAAACGGCGAACGTTATTCCGTCACTGGAGAGGGCTTTGCGCCCGTTGGTGAGGTCACGCAAGATGGCCGAGCGGTGGAAGTAGAAGCGGAGAATGGATTGATCGAGCTAGCCCATTGCGTTGTGCTTTGCAATGAAGCCGACTTGCTCCACAAAGGAGCAGAGTGGACGTGGCGGGGAGATGCTGTCGACATCGCTCTGCTCAGTCTCGGCAGAAAGCTCAACGTAATTCGAGAACGGCTTCTCGACGATCAACCGCAGATCGCGCAGATTCCGTTTGAGTCCGAACGACAGTTCGCAGCAACCTATCATCGCTTCGACGGTCGTACTCGCGTTTTTGCAAAGGGCGCTCCAGAAAAAATCATGGAGTTGTGTTCTGATCTCTCCATCGCAGATCGAAGAAAAGAGCTTTCGGAATTGACGGATCGAATGGCAGAACGCGGACTCCGCGTCATTGCGGTTGCATCCGGAGAATGCGATGAGCAAGTATCGCATGACGCGCTCCCTCCCGAGCCGAAAGACCTAACCTTGCTCGGTTTTATCGGAATGATTGATCCACCGAGAGCAGGTGTTCGCGAAGCCATATCAAGTTGCCGCGATGCTGGGGTTCTCGTTTCGATGATCACGGGTGACCATCGCGTAACCGCTTTAGCCATTGCCAAGGACCTCAAGTTGGCCGAATCCGAACAGGAGGTCTTGGCGGCGGTCGATATCCAGGACAAGTCGCACGAAGAACTGATAAAAATCGTTGAGAAAGTGCGCGTCTTTGCTCGAGTCACACCACGTCAAAAATTGGAAATTGTCAATGCCGCGCGCGATGCTGGCCACTTTGTGGCCGTCACCGGAGATGGCGTGAACGACGCTCCAGCACTAAGAGCTGCCAACATTGGGGTTGCGATGGGGAAGTCCGGAACCGATGTTGCTCGCGAAGCGGCTGAACTGGTTGTGAGCGACGACAACTTTACTTCGATCGTTGCGGGGATCGAAGAGGGCCGAATCGCTTACGACAACATTCGAAAAGTCATCTATTTGCTGGTGTCCACCGGCGCAGCAGAGCTGTTTATGGTTCTGATGGCTGTACTTACCCGACAGCCGATTCCCCTTTTTCCGGTTCAATTGTTATGGCTCAACTTAGTCACCAATGGCATTCAGGGCGCGGCCTTGGCGTTCGAACCTGGAGAAGGAGACTCTCTTCAAAGAAGGCCCCGTCCTCGCGATGAATCGATCTTCAATCGGCTCATGACTCAACGGGTTATCTTTGCCGTTCTCGTGATTGGAATTGGTGGATTTCTGACGTTCTTCATCGCACTACAGATGGGGTGGTCGGAAGACGCAGCCAGAAACCTGTTACTGCTCGTGATGGTCCTTTTTGAATTAACCCACATAGGTAATTGTCGGTCGGAACGGCATTCGGCTTTCGCCCTCTCTCCGCTTCGAAATCCGTTGCTGTTTTTCGGTTCTGGAACGGCCCTGCTGCTGCACATTTTCGCAATGTACACACCCTTTATGCAAAACATTCTCAAGTGCAGCCCAGTTGACGCGCAAACCTGGCTCGTGGCAATATTGGTCAGCTTGACCGTGATCCCCGTGATCGAAATTCACAAGGCATGGTGGAATCGCTATCGGGATCATAGTTGATATCCTCAAGGCTAACGACATCAGGAAAACAAGGTAGATTTGCGAACGGATTGAGATGACTCGATGGATTTAACTCGGAATGAAACACTGACTGGCATGCTGAACCAGAAGTCTCAGGCAACATCCGACGCGGTTGCCGTTGAATCGTCATTGGACTTGGGTGAGCGATCTAGGCAGGATGAAGTCACTTTCCGCAGACGCTACCCGGTCGTTTGGTGGGTGACGTTGCTTGGCCCGTTCGTTTTGACGATTTGGACCTTGGTGGTTATTTGGGAAGCGGCAGGCTGGAACATGGTTGTTCGACTTCTGACGACCGCAGCGGCCACCTTTTTCTTCTTCGGAAAGTTTGTCATTCTAGGAGGAAGCGACGGTCAGCTAGCGGAGACCCACGCCTTTTTTACCACCGAGCAACTGTTCACCATGGTGCTCTTCATGGACACCATGACCGCATGCTTGTTGACGTTTCACATGGGTTTTCTCTTTAGGATTCCATTCCTCGGCGAGCGGTTGCGCGCTTTAGTTGATGATGGGCATTTCATCTTGAAGACCAACCCATGGATGAAGCGGGTGACGTTCATCGGCGTCATTGCCTTCGTCATGTTTCCATTGGCCGCGACAGGTAGCATCGGTGGGTCCATTTTCGGCCGATTGCTGGGGATGAGCCGCCTGGGAACGTTTCTTGCGATCTGCATTGGCAATCTCCTAGGATGCATGTTAATGTACTTTGGTAGCAATTTGATCACACGCTACGTCGATCGCGACAATCCAATTTTGTTGATCGGCGGAATCGCTGTTGTTGGCGGAATCATTCTCTTGCTGAACTACCGCTATCGGCAATTGAAAAAGAGGCATCAGAGGGCCCTCGCAGAATCCCTTCACGAAGGAACAGTTTCAAGCTAGAATACTTGTATTGGCTGGAAATGATGGTTGTCAGGATCGGAAATTGTGCCAAGGAACATACACGGAGACATGAAATCATGCTGGTGAAACGGGTAATTGCGTTATTGGTTCTACTGGCCGGATTCACAATTACTTCGCGTTTCGCTCTTGCGCAGGGAGATTATTCTAGGTCCGATTGGGATCGAGTCGTTGCGAAGGGCGTTGAATTCCTGCGGACGCAAGGGCAGGCGGAGGACGGATCTTTCAGCAAGCAGAACGGTATTGGAATAACGGCAGTTGTCGTCGCAGGATTGGCAAATGTTGGCGTCTCCGAAACGGACCCCATTGTGGCAAAGAGCCTCGGATTCATTCTTCAGTTCCAGCAACCCGACGGCGGCATCTATCAACCAGGGTCTCGGCATTCAAACTACGAGACCTGCCTCGCAATCATGGCATTGAGTCGGCTTAACCAGAATGGCAAGTACGACCGCATACTTCAGCAGGCCGAGCGTTACGTAAAAGGATTGCAGTGGGACGAGACGGAGGAATTGCAAAAGGAGGATTTAGCCTATGGTGGAGCGGGCTACGGCAGTAAATCACGTCCGGACCTATCCAATACGAGCTTTATGATCGATGCGCTGAAAAGCATGGGGCGTGGTGAAGATGACGAAGCCATTCAGAAAGCTTTGCTGTTCGTCACACGTTGCCAAAATTTGGAATCGTCAGAAAACGCTTCGCCTTTTGCAGCTCTCGTTAATGATGGCGGCTTCTATTACACCGTCGCTGCCGGTGGCGAGAGTCAAGCCGGCAAAACGGACAATGGAGGTTTAAGAAGCTATGCGTCGATGACCTATGCCGGCCTGAAGAGTATGATTTTTGCGGGAGTAGATCAGGACGATCAGCGTGTCCAAGCGGCACTTCGATTCTTAAAAAATAACTACTCGATTGAAATGAACCCCGGCCTCGGTCAGTCCGGGTTGTACTATTACTATCACACGATGGCCAAAGCACTGGATGCGCTCAATGTTGAGTCATTCGAATCGTCGGATGGAGTGCATCATTGGCGAGAGGAACTATTCGCTAAACTTAGAGCGAACCAAGCAACGAATGGCTCTTGGGTGAATGCAGATGCTCGATGGTTAGAGGGGGATGCTAATCTCGTTTCCGGCTATGCTTTGCTCACCCTAAGCTATTTGAAGCCAGGCAGGTGAACCTTAGGCGGATCGTTTGAAGTTGCAGTGTTCCTGCAAATCGTAACGCAGATGTTCTGAAATGACGAGAGTCTTAGAAGACACGAGCGATCAAAGTCAATTTGCCTTTGGTAAGTGGTTTTGCATTCGCAAGCGGTCGGTAGCCCGAAGCGTTGGGTTTGAAGTTGCGCTTTTCATCTGATCCGCGCTTTGGCGAGGAGATTTTGAGTCTGCCCCCTCCCTTGCTCACGCTAAGGTTCGCAATCCTGCAAACTAAATGACGAAAACTGCAACTTCAAGAAGCGTTCGTAAGGCAAAATCGAGCTGATGATTTTCACAGTTTTAGGCTGGGGCCGCAATCATCTCGAACATTGAGAGAAGCGTAACATCATGCGGCAGCTTCTTCATTTGGGGCTTCTGACCGTCAGTACGGAGGGCATCCAACAATCGTCACACGCTTCAATGATTAAACAGGAATTCTTTACTATTGACGACAGCCCAAACCAAGTCCTCGTACGCTTCTCGTGAAGCCGACTTGCTCTCGATATAGTTGATGGATCGGAACGATTCGTCTGCGTTTGGTTCTCTAGCAAGAGCCCTCAAGTAGAGCTCGCGAACTTTTTCAGAAATCGGGCGCGAGCTCGTAGAAGCAAATTGGGCAGCTAAGCCCCCCTCATCGCTCAGCTTTTTCTGAATCTCATCGGAATTCAGGAGATG
Source organism: Pirellula sp. (assembly GCA_037440405.1). Classification (GTDB taxonomy): domain Bacteria; phylum Planctomycetota; class Planctomycetia; order Pirellulales; family Pirellulaceae; genus JANMGV01. The sequence continues at coordinate 10,493 of JBBIUE010000029.1, forward strand.
CAACGATTGGGCTAAATTTGATTCCTGCCCTCGCTCGCATTCGCAGGCGGTCGAAGCTTCTGGCCTGCCAAAAACAGTCAAGAAGTAGGTTTGGAATCCCGCATCAGGGAGTTGCATCGCTTTGGTCCCGCGTGGCATTCCGGCGAAAGACGTCGTGGTCAACATGACTTGATCAAGCGAATCCAAAAGCACTTCAGCGGTCATTCTCTTCGGATAGTATCTTGAAAAACACTTGCGATCTTTCAGATTCGTGTCGGACGCAATGGAATGAAGCTGGTACGTCTGCGAATTGCAGATTTCGCGAATCAATTGTTTCAGGTCATAGCCACTTCGAATGAAATTCTCGGCGAGCGCATCCAGCAGCTTCGGATTGGTTGGAGGATTGGTGATTCTCATGTCGTCTTCTGGATCGACGATGCCACGGCCAAAGAAATGTTTCCAGTAACGATTGACCAGAGATTTCGCGAAAAATGGATTTTCATCGGAGGTCATCCACGAGGCCAAATAGTGACGAGGATCCTCATAGATCGCTTGTTCGACGGGCGATCCGTCAAGCCCAGCGGGCTTCAGTCCGACTCCCGATTTCGGATGGGAGGCGGAAGCTCCCCCAGTCCTTGAGAAGAATATCGGTTCCTCGCCGGTACGTCCCTCCTTTCGGGAAACCAAAGAATAGAAGGCCGTCATCCGAACATAGTCTTCCTGACTCCACTTCTCGAATGGATGATGGTGACAACGAGCACATTGGATTCGTTGACCCAAGAATAGCTGGGCAACGTCTTCAACTCGACCTGTCGCATCCGAAACCTCTCGATACCAAGCTACCGCTGGATTGGTCTCCATACTACCAGAAGCAGTGATCAGCTCTTTTACGAACTGATCGTATGGTTTGTTTTCATGTAGGCTGGACCAGATCCAACCATGGAATGCAAAACTGGCGTACTGATGAGCTTGGCTTGGACGTCGATTTCGAAGTACGGTCATCCATTTGTTGGCAAAGTGGTCAGCGTATTCCGGAGAATTGAGAAGACGGTCGATCAGAAGCCGACGTTTTTCCAAGGACGAATCGGCGAGGAATGCTTCGACCTCTTCAAGAGTTGGCAACCGTCCTGCGATATCGATGGTCACGCGCCTCAAGAAGGTTGCGTCGTCGCACGGCGCCGATGGGGGAATTCGCAGTGTGGCCAACTTGTCAAGAACGGCAACGTCGATCTCATTTCGCGGCTGGAACTCGAAGGCTACTTGCTCTTGGAGTGGAATCGATGCGCGAAAAACGTCCACCTTTCCCTGAAATCGGGCCATCACGGCCGCATCCCCCGTCAACTCTTTGCAGACGACCAGTCCGGATGCAGACACTTCTACTACATCGACGTCATTTGATTCGAACTGCGTCCCCTGTGTCACATCCTCGGATCGACCATCAGAATAAACTGCAAGAACCCGGAGTTGTTGGCTCGACTGCGCATCCATCATTCGCTCTTCGGGTTGAACAATAATGCGGTCCACTTTGGGCTCATCGCTGCTTCCGAAAGGCATTCCTTGAGCAATCCATCGCCGGAGCAGTCGATACTCTGTTGATTCCTTTAGAAATCGCTGCCCTCCACCGTGCGGTACGTCGTTTATTCCCTTCGTGAGAAGCAAGCTTTGATCAGGTGCTGCAGGAAATAATCGGCGACCACGCGATTCTTTCACCAGATGTTCGAAGTCCTCCAACGGTTCCGAACCCAATAGCGAAAGCCGAAAGCCGTTCTGACCGGCAATTTTCCCATGGCAACCTCCGCTGTTGCATCCAAATTTGGTAAAGACAGGAATGATCTGATTCGAAAAGCTAACGGGAGGTTCGGAGTCATCGGACTCGACAATGACTCGCAATTTCGACACAAGAACACCAGCGAGAGTTGCATGGATCTCTGCCGTTCCGCGACTCAGGGGAGTGACCAGTCCCGTGGAGTCGATGGATACGATTCCAATCGGCTGAACTTCGAACTCAACATCGCGCGTTACGTCGATGCGCTTTCCTTTCCATGTAATCGCATCGACGAGCATTTGTTCTCGCGCATCGATACTCGTAATCCTCAACACTGAGTCTGAATGCTCATCCGTACTCCGGAGTACAAATTGGATGCGTTCGATAACGTCGTCCGATGTCGCCGACGCACGCGCATTCTCAGCGATCGATACCGCGAAGGAAAGGCAGATAACGCATACAACCAAAACAAAGTTGTGATGGATCGAATCAGATAAGTTCAGCAATCGGTTCATGATCGACCAAGTATTGAGGGCGTCCAGTTGGGTCCTGAATGGTTGTCGTCGCAACGTTAATTCCCAGATTGTGGTAAAGGGTTGCAATAATCTCCTGCATGTGAACGGGGCGTTCCGCAGCGTACTCACCCAACCGATTCGTTTTTCCGATGGCTTGCCCCGAGCGGATACCGCCACCGGCCAGGAACGCGCAGCTCACTTGAGGCCAGTGATCCCGCCCGGCACTGCTATTGATTTTTGGCGTTCTCCCGAACTCCCCCCAAACAACGATGGATACATCCTGAAGCATTCCACGTTGGTCGAGATCTTCGATCAGAGCCGAAAGGCACTGATCCAACTTGCCGCCGTGATCTCGAACGAGATCGAAATTCGCGCCGTGGCTATCCCAACGTCCGTAGCTCAAGCTTACCACGCGCACACCAGCCTCGACCAAACGGCGTGCGATCAACAATTGATCATTACAAGTCGGCGCTCCATCGTATTGATATTTGTAGGGCTTTCCGTCGCCATAGCGTTCCACGATCGCGGGATCTTCTTTGCTCAAATCCAGGGCATCGAGAAGCTTGCTACTGGAAAGGACCTCCAGAGCGCGCGTTTCAAACGCATCCATACCGGCCATCATGCCCGTGGCGTCAAGATCACGACGGAATTGATCCAAACTCGTGAGAAGACTGCGTCGGTCTTGCAATCGATCGATCGAAATACCTTGCAGTTTCATATTCTGCATTCCAGGACCGTCGGGTTTGAACGGCGAGAATGCTGGTCCCAGGAATCCTGAGTGTCCGGAATAGGACCACGGGACGTGCTGGGTTCGTGCTGCCAAACCGACGAAAGGAGGAACGGAAGGATCCACCGGTCCATTCAACTTCGAGATCGCAGCACCGATGCAGGGCCGACCACCTAGCGAGCGAAGATCTTCGGGAAACCAACCACTCATACACTGCGACGATTCATGTCGAACTTTGCAATTCGCGGGAACACCTCGCAGATTTGGATGCCGGGTACACTGGTTTCGATTGGGCGAAATTCTCCGCGAACTTCCGAGGGGGCCTCTGTCTTGACCTCCCACATGTCTTGATGCGGTGGGCCGCCACCTAGAAAAATGTTGATCAGGGCTTTGTGCGAACTGCCACGACCATTGGCAGCTTCCGCTCGGAATAAATCCGCCAAGCCGAAACCACCAAAGCCAAAAGTAAGGCCGCCGAGCGCCAAAACATTTCGCCTCGAGTAGCGGTCGCCCGTACAATCGCTTTGTCGAAATATCGAACGCATGTGTTCGTCCTGCCATCAAGGTGGGAGTGCCGCTCGCCTTCGTGGCAAAACCGGCAAGGACAGGTTAGGTGGGATTGGGTGGAACTCAGCCGTATGGGCTGAACGCCTACCTCCATCAAAGTATAGCATAATTCAAAACTCGAACACTAGTCCAGGGACAAAACCAATTCAAAGGATTCATGGGAACTCAATTCGAGGACATGTTCCAAGGAATAAGGCCAAGCGATTGGTTCATCGGCACTCCGAGTCGTCCGAGTGTTCTTCTGACTTTCGATGGGACGGGGCTGGGAATTTGTCAGGCAATCGGCATCCACAAGAATCAGCGAACAAGCGAACTTTGAATCAATTTTTTCTTTGAATGTGAAACAAGCATATCGATGGAGCGACTGTTCGAAACTTCCGTTCCTCCAAACTCGCTGGTTCTGATTCAAAGGCTCAAGCGAAAAATGTTGTACTCACAACTCAAGAGCGAGTCTCCTGTGTTAGTCGAAGTTCATCGCTCCGTCTACCGATGGCCTCCGAACTTGTTTGGAATGATTTGAAGCAGGCTTCCGTTGGACCGAGTTGAGAATGGAACTGTCCCAAAATTACTTCCCGCTTTTGGCATAACGTTGTTAGCCGTTCGGTGTGCCAAAAGACCGGAGGGATCGTACATTTTCCGCTTGCAACGATTGATGGAAAATCATTCGCGACTAATCCTGTAGATTGCATCGATTGCAATGAACTCGACCTCGCCGCTTTGATAGCAATCTAGAAATTTCTCGCATTCGAGCTCTCGAATCCAAGCGTTGACCAAACGTGTCTTCGTCGTCTGTTCCAATTGACTTTCGACCTAAGCTTGTTGGTTGTCATGTTCGTAGGTGAGGTAATTCAAGGGCAGGGGCTCGATTCCAATCAATAGTGAATCAGTCCCTCGAGTCCTTGAATTGCATTGCCTTTACAAGAACTGCGAAAAGCCGACGAACATGACAATGACAACTTTAGTCCAATTTGGAAAGTTTTTCAGATTTTTCGTAAATTTCGGAACACCGATTGCATCCAAGAAGAAGTTTCATTCGTAGAAACTGCCATGAATGCAGGAGAGTTCAGCACGATCAGTAAGTGCTAGCGTATTCGACAAGGTGTCTCGGATGGATGTCTTAGCAAACAGGAGGAAGAGCCATGCTCGTTTTGAGCCGCAAAGAGGGAGAGCGCATTGTCATCGGTGACGATATTACCGTCGTCATTACCAAAGTTCACGGCAATCGCGTGACGCTTGGAATTGAGGCACCGAAGCACGTTCGAGTTGTTCGAGAGGAGTTGGTGCAGAAGATTGCTCCGCCAGTGGTTCGCGAATCGATGCTCGGTTACTCCGTGCCAATTCGGACCGCAGTCTAACGCGAAGTTGAGGATTGGATCAGGGTTACTTCACCGTGATCCATTCTTGGCAGTCGCAAGTCGTTAAGACGCAGCAACCGAGCCTTTGCAGCTACGTCAGTTCGTAGCTGCTCTCTCGATAGTTTGGCCCGATGTTCGAGGCGTTGGACGTGAGGAATCTTGGTGTGAAAGTTCTGATAGTCGTCGGACACTTGCGACTTAGGCAGCTTCACGATGGTTGTTCGAATGAATCTTGATTGCCAACCTTGTGAAGTCCAGCAGGATATCCGTGAACGGCTACATTTTCTCGACGACTTCGATTCCGAGCAGCCCCAGTCCCTGTCGAAGCACTGCCCGCGTCGCGGCGACCAATGCTAGACGGGTGGAACGAGATATCTCCGTTTCCGCTCGAAGCACAGAACACTGATCGAAAAAGGACGCAAATAGCTTCGCGAGGTCGTACAAGTAGTCTGCGATGGCACTCGGCAGGTAGTCGACTAAGCTTTGATGAAGTGTTTCGTCAAAGCGAATGATTTGCGACGCGAGTGCGCGCTCGGCAGGGTGAACCAACTGAATCTCAGTGAATTGGTTTCTCAAGTTGAGTAGCTCGATGCCGGCTTTGCGAAGAATTCCGCTCGTTCGTGCGTAGCTATATTGAATGTAAGCGGCTGTGTTGCCGTCGAGTCTTACCATCTTGTCCAAATCAAAAACGTAATCGCTTGTGCGATTGTGAGCTAAGTCAGCGTACTTGATCGCTCCGATGCCGACGACTTGGGCGATATGCTTCATTTCTTCTTCGGACAGCGCAAGTTCCTGAGACTTGAGCCGGTCGGGATTGCAGACAACCTGCCAAGCTCGCTCGATCGCTTCATCCAAGAGATATTCCAGTCCGACAACGCTACCCGATCGCGTTTTGAATGGCTTCCCATCCGTTCCCAGAACCGTACCAAAGCCGATGTGCCGTAACTCGACGTCCGTAATGCCAATCTTTCGCGCCGTCGCAAATAACTTCGCGAAATGCTCGTGTTGCCGATGATCGACAACATAGAGAATCGAGTCTGGGTTGAAGTTCTCTAGGCGATAAAAGATAGTGGCTAGGTCAGTGGTTGCATAGAGAAACGCACCGTCCTTTTTGCGGATGATCATCGGAGCGTCGTACTCTTCAAGAAAGACGCACACGGCACCGTCACTTTCGATAGCCAGCCCACGCCGGAGCAAGTCCTCGACAACGGATGCCAAGCGATCATGGTAAAAGCTCTCGCCGAGTTCCAAATCAAACTGTACTCCCAGTCGCCTGTAGATGTGATGTATTTCAGCAAGACAATGTGGGAGGAATTCCTTCCAGAGATCAACGTTCGTTGAGTCCCCTTCATGTAGCAGTACCGTTTCCTGCAGGACCCTTTTTTCAATACTCGGATGCTCGCGCGCCGCCTCGGCCAACCAAGCATCCTTCTCAGGGGAGGCAATGGTCTCGCGGGCGGACACCAAAGCTGCCGCTGCTGCTTGCAATTGATTTCGTAGTGTTGTTACTTGCTTTTGGAACTTCTTGTATTCCGGTGACCCTTCGCTGGGCACAGTCGCTGTCTGCAATTCGGCAAGTCGCTTTTGCTGATTCTCAAAGGCCTTCTCAAGTCTGGGGAGTTGTTCCAGGGTCGCTTGATAATCCATGATGGAACGAACGAGTCGATACATGCGGCCCAATTCATCCACCGGCTTTTGAACGTATGCCTCGCGGTTCACAAAGTGCTTGTAGCCATAAATCACCATGCCGAATTGAGTTCCCCAGTCTCCGAGGTGATTGTCGGAAACGACCTTATGCCCTACGAACCTGAGCATTCGCACCAGGGCATCGCCGATGACTGTGGATCGGATATGTCCGACATGCAGGGGCTTGGCAACATTGGGGGACGAATAGTCGATGACAAACGTTTTCGCCTGTTCAACCAAGGAAACGTCGCATCGTTCATTTTGCAACAGCTTGATCAGTCGCTCAGCAATCCACGCAGAACTCAGTCGAAGGTTGATGAAGCCGCGACCGGCGACCTCCACAGACTCGCAAAAGTCGTGCCATTCGAGTTTGTCGACAATTGTCTGCGCGAGAGCGTCTTCAGACATTCCAAGCTGTTTCGACAAGCCCATCACGAAGTTAGCTTGGTAATCACCATGCTTCGGATCGCGCGCCATAGCGACCCGTTGAAGATGCGGATCAACGTCCGCAACAAGATTTTGGAGAGCGTCCCGAAACCGCGAGCGAATCAGATTCAATATTTGCATCTTATCAAAGTCGTTTCAAAGTTCTTCTTATTGGTTCGCCGATGCGGACTTAGAGCTTTCGTCATTCGCTTCGTTGTTTGGAGCGTCATCCCTTTTCCGCTTCTTTCTCTCGCTGATCGGTGGAGGTAAAGGACCTCCATAGGCATCGAAAACCACTAAGTAATTTAGGAGTCCAGCAATCATGGTGTACAACGAACCCAAATCAAACCCAGCAGAAAGGCTCGAATGCCACTTCGAGAGAACGTTCTTGTCCTGAGGTCGGGCCATGAATCCTGACCAAAGCGGAGTTGGAGCACGGCTCAGATGCCAAGCCTGAACCAACGCGGGTAATGCCGGAACGCCAACACCGACCTGACAAAAATACTGCCAACGTCGGTCCTCCTTGAGCCAGCTGAAATAGACGACTTTTCCGGCTCCCATCAGCATTCCAAGAATGTAGATCGTCATGATCGACACACAAAAGATCAGTGCCTTGGCTTGCCTTCCCTGGTAGAAATGTCCAGCACCTGGAAACAACCATGCGAGCACGGCAGCAACCTCGGGCCGTCGCAATGATACAGACATTCCATCGACTTCAACAATTTGTTTTGCCACGCTTGATTCCCGAAAATGTCCGACGGTATTCAGAAATGGGACTGGTGTCGACCTTTTTGCCTAGCTCTTGGAACGCATGGAGCCGAATCGAACCAGCAACAGTGCAAGGAAGAAAAACACGATGACCGCAACGGCATTCGATGTTTGCACCGTGTTCCCAGGGTCGAGCATGCTCCACAGCTTCCCACCCAGACCTTCTTCATCCTCCAATACTTTCAAGTTGTTGGGTAGCTTTTCGATGAAGCTCTCGGGAATGAAGGCGAGGAACGTAATAAGCAATCCGCAAAGAGTTCCGCCAGCAATATATCCGCTGGACAGAAGCACGCCTGGGCTTGTGTCAGCATCTTCTTCAGTCCTCTTCTTCATCGTGCGATCCACAATCCATCGCACCGCACCTCCGGCAAAGATTGGTGTTGTCGCAGCGAGCGGAATGTACATGCCAACGGCAAACGGCAGCGACGAAACGCCAGCCAATTCAGCACAGAGGGCGACCAACGCACCGATGATGATCAGTCCCCACTCCAACTTTCCTCCAAGAATTCCCTCGATGATTGAGGCGAACAGCTGAGGTTGGGGTGCGGCAAATGCCTTCGGTGCCTCCTTGCCGTCGTCCATGGTTGTCAAACGACGATCAATGGGCAAATCGGTGCGGTAGGCCGCTTTGCCATCATCGTCAACCAAGTATCGTCCAGGTTCGATGTTGGGATTCAACGCATCGTCGCGCCGAACGTGAACCACACGGTACAGCTTGTTGTCCATAGCAAGCTTCCCGCTTTCACTAGCATACGGTTTTCCAGGACGTTCACGCGGTACATCCTCTGGGACTTGCATCGTAACCGTGGGCAGGCCCTGCTTGGTGTAATGCGTTTGAGCGATATTCAATGCCAAAAGCGTTAAGCCGATGACAGTCGAGGAAAGGACGGTGCCGACCAAAATTGCCCACTGCTGAGAACTGGGGGTCGCGCCGACAAGGTGCCCCGTCTTGAGGTCCTGTGACGTCGTACCTCCATTCGAAGAAGCGATACAGACAACGGCTGCAATCGTCAGCGCCGTGAGCATAGCGGAGGGGCCTGTTCTGCCGAGAATCCAGAATATCAAACATGTCATCAGCAGCGTCGCAATGGTCATGCCCGAAATCGGATTGGACGATGCGCCGACTTCGCCAGTTAAGCGGGAAGACACGGTTACAAAAATAAACCCGAAACACAGGATGAGAATCGCACCGAGCAGGCCTTGCACGTTTAATCCCAAACCTAGCGATGGAATGACCATGAGTACGGCGACCAAAACCAAACATCCAAAGATCACAAACGCAAATGGCATATCGCGCTGAGTTCTCAGTTTTCGATTGGTCGAACTCGAACTGGGACGCAAATCTCTCAAGCCGGCGGAAATCGAAGCCAATATCATCGGGAGAGCTTTGAACATGCCCCAAATTCCGCCAGCGGCCACTGCGCCCGCGCCGATGAACCTCAGATAATTCCCCTTAATCTCTCCGGGGCCCATGTTTCCAATCAGTGAACCTTCGGCAGCGGGCGGAATTGCCTCGGTCAATTTCTCCCCGAAAGTTGCGATTGTTGGGCCAAGAATGAAGTAGGAAAGCACTGCGCCAGCCATCATGATCGAAGCAATTCGCGGCCCGATAATGTATCCCACTCCCAGCAGTTCGGGTGCCAGCTCTCCGGAGATCGCCGCACCCTTCAGCCCAACCTTTGTTCCTTCAGCAGTGGTAGCATAAAGCGGCTGCACCGGCTCTTCCGCCCAAAGTTTCAGGCCCCGAGACATCAGCTTGTGGACAAAAGCAACTGCAAAACCAATGAAAACAAAACGGGCACTGTTGCCGCTCCGCTCGCCAGCTTTCAGCACTTCCGCACAAGCCGTTCCCTCAGGATAAGCCAGCCTTCCGTGCTGATTAACAATGAAAGCTCGGCGGAGAGGAATCATCATCAAGATTCCCAACATCCCACCGAGAATGGCAACCGTCATTACTCGCGTTACATCCATTTCGAAGCCAAGCAAGAATAGTGCCGGCATCGTAACTCCAACACCAAACGCGAGGGACTCTCCAGCGGAGCCTGCCGTCTGAACGATGTTGTTTTCAAGAATCGTAGCGCGACGAGAGCGAACGACGTTGCTCAATGCTCGAAACACAGTGATCGAAAGAACCGCAATGGGGACGGAAGCAGAAACCGTCATTCCTACTTTCAGAAATAGATAAAGCGACGAAGCTCCAAAAATAATGCCGAGCAAAGCACCCAGGATCACGGCGCGAAGCGTGAATTCGGGTGGCGTCTCTGCGTCCGGAATGAACGGTTGAAATGCGTTGCTGGCTTTTGCTTCGGGTTCCATCATTAAGAATTCCCTGAGTTCGTATGAAAGAAAGGAGGATTATAGCAACTTCAAAAATGTCCAGAACTCCTCCAGAACGATGGCGCCGCGCGAGGGTTGGTATAGGAAAAAGATAAAGCAAGTTCTGTGGGAGCCATCGGTTTGGGACAGACAGCGAGAGGGGGCGAGTTCATAGGAACAGGGCTGGGGTCGAAAGTGTGTCGAATCTGTCTCGCGAAACCGCCCAAAGTTGGTGAACCGCCCATTTTCCTTTGTTTAAGTGCCAAAAGAGGGGATTTTTGAATAAATCGAGCCAAGAAAAATTGAACTTGGCGTTTGTTCGACAAATTTCCTAACATTGGCGAAGGATTTTCGATATCCTAAACGGGTAAGGCGATTCGTGAAGTCTCTATGCCCGATCCACACACCGCGATGGGAGATGAGATGTATGTCTGCTGACTGGTACTACATGAAGATAGGATTCTTTGGTAACACAAAGACCGTTGGTCCGATTTCTGAACCAGAGCTTTGCAAGAAGATCGAGAAGGGAGAGATAACGCCCGAGACTCTCATGTCGAGCACAACCAAGACGCACGGGCATTGGCTTCGGATGAAAGAAATCCGCGTCGCGATGAAGCACTGGGACAAGACCCACTCAACCAATGGTGCTGCATAAGAGGAAAAGGATAACGCCTCAACAATCATCGAAGCTCCTCCGGAAGCGATGTAGTCATGGAGGACGCAGGGTGTTGTTTGCAGAATAGCAACTGCTAATTGCTCTGACGAGAATCACCGAAAATGCGCATCGGGCCGCAAGAACATTAGTCGGTTACGATGGAGATCCACCAACTGGTTTGATTGGTCACATGTTTGCACTCGGATACGTTACTAGACATTCCCGAATGTAGTCCCCGTCAAACACGTTAAGGAATATACACGCCCGCCGGAGCAAACATCCTGCTCAACGAACTGATGTGGTTCATTCTTGTTCGTCGATCAGACGTATTCGAATATTCTTGAACTGAACTTTCATCGGCGGGCCCGCGTGTAGTTGGAACGCCAGAATACCTTCCGAAGCAGCTTTATCGACTTGATCATCGACGACTTCCGACATCAAGTTGTCATTGATCCAATGTTGAAGTCGATTGCCAATGGCTTCGACACGATAGTGATTCCAATCGCCGTCTTTGATCAATTTTGAGAGTTCATCAGCATCGCCGATGGGCTCGGTTGATTTGGCGCCACTGGCATCGATACGAACCCGTTGACCACGTTCTGCTAAAATCCCACGTCCACGTTCCTCGTAGTTGATGCCGGTGTACCGGGTTCCCGAATCGATATCCGCTTGGTATCCCCCGACGACGAACCGGTCGGGATGAATCAGTGTGCTTCGATATTGAATACCGGAATTTCCTCCCCGGATCTTGTAGTCCAGCTCAAGCACGAAATCACGAATCTTTCGATCCTTCCAAACGAGGAACGTGTTCTCTCGAATGGGTGCATCTTCGACTGTCGTTCCGGTAATTGCTCCGTCTTCGACGCTCCACAATGAGTCGAGACCTTCCCAGCCCGCCAGGTCCGCACCATTAAAAATTGTCTGATACTCATCGTCCTTGGATTCCTGAGCGCCGCTCATCGAAGAAAGAATGCAGAGAACGACTAGCGCTTTCGAAAGGGAGCGAATGAAGAAATCAATTGTTCGAGAGAAAACCATCGCAGTAACTCCAAGGAGAGATTATGGAACCCGAATTGATGACAGTTTAGTCGTAACCGCAGAATTGCCAACCGATCCACTAGAATAAATCTTCAGCTTTGCGTGCGCGATTGGGCTTAATGCAGGGATTTGCTTTTACCAAAGAAAGAGGTGGCGTCATGGCACGGATCGATCTTGAGTTTCGAAGGATGTTCAGAAAACTCTTACGGTGGAAGTTCGGTCCAATCCAGATCATCAAACATTTCGTCATTGTTCTCAGTTTGGCATTGCTCTTTCAAGTTCGCAACGTCGGCTTTTCAACGGCGAGGGCCGTTCCAGATGCCCTTCCGGTTTGGACGGGTGAAGAATATGTCAAGCTACTTCGTACGTGGAGCAATGAAGATCGTACCTGGTATGTCGTTTCACAGTTAGCACTCGATTTTGTATTTCCTATAGCGTATGGAATCTTGTTCCTGAGTGTCTTTCGCATCTTGCTCAAGCTTGCAAAAAGGAAGAGTGAGCATCCAGGCGATTCAGAAACATCCTCTTCTCCTAGAGTGCATCGTGCGAAGCGACATTTCCGCAAAACAGTGTTCACGATGATCCTTGTGACGGTCATTACTGATTTTGTCGAGAACGCGATGGCGATAGCTGTAATCCAAATCTTGGAATTGAGTTGGGCACAAGTTTTGGCCTGGATCGGCATCGTGGCAAGCATCATGAAATGGACCAGCGTTACGGTTCTATTGATCATGATGCTGGCTTTGCTTCTCGTTCCGCTCTACAGATTTGTTCGTTCACTTCGAAATAACGGACGAAGAACCCTAAGGAGAGTCTTTCAACTGGCCCGATCGTTTCTTGCCCATTTGGTTGAATTGCGATTTCCACTTTTATTTCTTGCTCTCCTACTTGTCTGGGGTATTGCGGCCATTCGCCTGCCCGGTATTCACTCGATTGCTGCAAATGTTCTGCTTACGAACAGTACCTACACCTTCTATCCACTTGCGCTTCTCAATGGGATTGCAATCATCTTTCTCGTTGGCGTCCTGCGAGCATTGCACCATCGCTTTCGAACGAGCCGAGATGCCTCGACGGATCAGAATCAGATTCGTACTTCAGAAAGAGTGAGCACGGACCACGAAGCGAGCTTGCGATATCATACCGGGGGATGGCGATTCCTCGACTACATGATCGTGATCGCAGTTGGGTCATTGACTCCAATGTCTTCAGCCATATTTTCTTACCATGAAGGCATGTTTGGACGAGAACACTCAATCGCTTTTTTTATGGTGCAGAAGGCATTTTTGACAATTGCTGGCCTCTTTTCCGCAATTGTTGTCATGTTCTCATGTGGCTTCTTGATGAACCTCATTTGGGCCACGCCGCGCGAGGACCTCAATTTCTTCCCTGGCGAGAGTCTTCCCATCCGCAAACGGACTCTGAAGACGGAGCATCTTCCACACGACTTACGATACTTTCATCACGAGATGACCTTCTTTTCCATGCTGCTCTTGGTTGGCTTCATCGCATTGCCATTTTTCGAGAATTCAATATCTCAGTGGCTATCGATTCCATTTGCGGTTGTTCACCTGTTGCTTCTGACTGGTCTGATTGCCTCTTTCGCAGCATTTTGGCTGGATGGAACTCGCATCCCGATTACATTTCTCTTCATCGTTTTAGTATTGGTGGCTCGCTTCTTTGGCGCGAACCATTATCTGCTGCCAACGATGAAACCATCGGCCGGGAAGACCAACGCAGTTGCAGTCGATACTGATGTTCTCGAGAGTTCCCAGTTGGACGATGGCTTGGCCTCTGGCCTTGAGCTTCTCAAGTCCACTTGGGATTTTCGAGAAAGAGAGGATCAGCAGATCGAGATACAACATATCGAACGGACGCGCCAGCTGGCGAAAGCCGCGATTGGCGCACGAATGCAAGCATCAAGCAACAAGACTGGCACGGCCATCGTCGTTACATGTCCCGGCGGAGGCATTCACGCTGCGGCATGGTCATCTCTCGTTCTTGAGAAACTGGATCAAGCGTTTTGCGATTTCTCCGATTCCGTATGCGTTATCAGTGGCGTTTCGGGCGGTAGTGTGGGAAGCATGTTCTTTTCAGCAGCTCGGTATGACGACCCTCTGAGACCAATTTCGCAAAAGCTTGACAATGGAACATGGAAGCTTGCAGCCGAATCGTCTCTTGACTCCGTCGCTCGCGGAGTTGTTTTTCATGATCTGCCATCGCTGATTTTTCCTTTTTTGCGCGGTCAAGATCGAGGGCTGCGTTTGGAATCAGCACTTCAGAGTCGATTGAAACTATCGAATCGACAACCTACCCTAAACAACTGGGGACAACTTGCCTTGGAGGGCAAGATGCCAGTGGTCGTCTTCAACGCCACGGATGCCGTATCGGGAAGGCGAATCCTGTTCGGGTCATTGCCGTCGCCTTCCCGCGAAACATTAATTCGAAGAATTGGGAAGCCAATCGAGCATCGCGAACTCATTCCTTCTACTTCAGACATGCATGTCGCGACCGCCGCCCGCGCATCGGCGAGCTTTCCCTTCGTTAGCCCCTTCACGCAACCCGATCAGCCGACTTTACTTGGCAAGACCGTTGCAATTGGCGACGGAGGTTACATTGATAACGAGGGGGTCGTGACGGCGATCGACTGGATCGATTTAATCCGTTCTGTGGCTCTGGATAAGACTATGGTGGACGAACAGAAACAGCCTAGAATCAGACGCATTCTCCTGATTCGGATTCAACCATCACCAGACATTGCCCCAAAGGTTTCACCTCCTTCAAACAATCTCTTTGCTTCGATGCGATGGTTGAGCGGACCGATCGAAGCTCTGGTCTCGATGCGATCCAGTTCTCAAGTGGAAAGAGGCCAGATAGAGATCGATCTGGCCCAGTTTCGCGAAAAGTACGCGGTCAGTTCTCTCATTTCGAGTTCATTTCCATCGTCTCCAGCACCACAGGAATTGTGGCGGTACGTTACAACGAATCAGCAAGCGAAGAAAGGCAACTTCACGCAGCCTCCGAGAACGAGCTACGATCTCCAAACGCAGATTTACCAACGAAGCCAAATGCTTCAGGAATCCATTTTGGGAAAAGGGATCCCGTCAGTCTCTCCTACGGAAGGACCGCAAGAGTCAGAGGATGTTGTCATAGCCGATGATGGAGTACCGAAATCGTTCGAGGCTCCAGAGGTGATCGAGGCGTCTGACGAGGAAGACACAGAGGGCCCCACAATTACCGTTGTACCATTCACCTACATATCAGCGGAAGACAACGAACCGCCCCCCCTGAATTGGAGTTTGAGCCAGCGGCAATTGGATAAGTACGAGAAGGTTTGGCAAGCAATTACTAGCGACCAGAACAGCACCATGATGCCCATTCTGAATGGCCTATTGAGATCAAGAAAATGAGTCAATACTCGCTGGTCGCAAGTGTGCAAGATCCGAGGAAGCGATAACAATTAGTGCTCTCGCTTGTTCGTTTACCGTTTCGAGCATCAAAGTTACGCCTGAGAGAAAACGCTCGATTGGAAGTAACACGTGCTAACTGGTGACGTGTTCGAGCTACCTCAACGGTCTTCAAAGATGTGTGGGAAAGGCGGATCCAAGGCCGCGGATGGAGCGGGGACGCTTAACCACCGTGCCAGCGTTGGTGTTAGCGAAGTAGCAGTTACCGGCTCGTCGCACAAGAAAGGAGGTTTACGGACACTGGATAGAACATCTCCTTGCGGCAGGATAAGCATCGGAACGTGGGTGTCATATCGCCAAGGGCTTCCGTGAGTTGTTCCCGCCGTAGATTGCATAGAGTACGGTTTCAGAGCGAAAAGTACCTCACCGGACCGCTTCGGATGAAATGATCTCCCTAACGCCATTTCGATCGGCGTCGAACTCGCGCCCGCCCGAACTTCGTCGCGCGTCACGGCGACGGCAATCGATGGGTGAGACAGCAGCGATTCACAGACAATTTTCTGGGCAACCGACAAATTTTCGCCAACCAAGGAAGGATGCTCCAAATCAAAGTAGACTTGATTCTCGGTTGCCGCAAGGATCAATGACTTATCGGTATCGGTCACCCCAAGCTGCTGGCGCAGGCTCTTTTCTAGAGCCGCGCGAAGTTCCTCAATATTTCCGGTGTCGGATGAAGCTCGACCCAGCGGATTTCGTACCGCATCCAGTTTCAGTCGTTTCGCTGCAAGTTCCGGAATCGGCGCGACACCATGATCTGCCGTTACGACCATCATCCACGATCGGCCTTGCAACTGATCGTTGACTGCTGCCACGAAATTGCCCAAGGCGATGTCCGTCCGATACGTCATGTCCTCGACCTCCAAACTCTGCGGCCCAAACGAGTGGCCAACGTAGTCGTTCGAAGAAAAATTGATGGCCAGTAAATCGGCATGGTCGTCTTGGCCCAAGTCCTCTCCAACAATGACAGCCATGGCCGCCGCTAACGTTGCATCGTTGCCGTACGGTGAACCTGCAAGTTGACGAATAAAGTTCTTGTCCGATGCCGAAGCCAAAACGTGGGGAAAATCCTTGGTAACTCCGTAGACAGGCATTTCCCCAAAACTGTCCTCTTGAATACCGTGCAAGTACTTTTCTGCGGGCAGCAGGCGATCCCAAGTCTTCCCGGCATAATCAGCGATTGATGAATTCAGCGATCGCAGGTAGCCCGGGACATCCGGTCGGTAATAATCGCAGGTCATCCATTCACCGGCATTGCTCATCCAATAAGCCGTACCCGCTCTTCCCACCATCAAAATCGACGCCCGGTCCTTGATCGCAACTCCGAAAACTTTCGACTTTCCATTACTTGATAAGATCAACTGGTCACCGAGTGTGTCGCAAAGCAAATTTCTGGGCGAAACGGGTTTGTCATCACTGCTAGCTCCAATCATGGTCACATCAGAATCGGTAACGCAATACATGGTTTTGCCTGACTTGCGATCATACCAGTCATTATCGATGATTCCGGAATGACATGGATTCGCTCCCGTCAGCAGGACGGCATGACCCGGTGCTGTATAGGTAAAGGCGTGGGGATGGTGGCAATTCGAAAACCAATAGCCGCTTCTTTCGACCTGACGAAAATAGCCATGCTCGTCGAAGTTCTGTCGAAACCGTACCAGGTATTCATAGGCTAGCTGGTCCACACTCACGACCACGACCAATGTAGGTGGCCCTCCACCGAAAACGGTATTCGCTAGGGAGTTGCCAAGAAGCCAAATCGCGGGAATGCAGCTGAGAACGATGACAGCAATTGCAGAGGGTTGACGTTTCATGTGTCTTTGACCATTTTCATCAGAGCTTAGAAGAGTTCTTGAAATGAAGGTTGAAGGCAGAGAACAACTTGTTTCTAATTCGCAATGGAAAGTCATTTGTCGGGCAGACAAACCGCCAACCACTATGAATAGTTTGGACGATCGCGACAAGTCCCTATTGGCGGGAGCAAAATTGCGTCGGTCTAGAATGTTGGTAACAGGATTGGAAACTCGCGTCGTGAATCCGTTTACTTTCACGAATTCTTCATTGCAGAAGAGTATCGCATCGATTGAAACTCCCTCGAAAGCACACTTCAAATGAGCTCATATCGAACCAAGCTCGACGCGCGAGCGATTGGGGTTACAGATGGCCTCTTTAGGCAAGCGGCAGATAATTTCTTACCAATCGTAGCCCCCTGCGAGATCGAGGGAGCAACGTCCCGTTCCTCACCAACGTTTCGGGCCGGTACAGGATTACTTTCCTTTCGCCATGCGCCCCTTCTGTCATTTGCTCAATCGCCTCATTTCAAAAGACCGCTCGACGGCCCAATGTACATCAAGGATTGAACCATGGAAGAGTTTAGCCTCCTTCAGGAATTGCTGATCATTTTCGTCGTATCGAGCGTGGTGGTCTATATCGTCCATCTCGTCAAGTTTCCTCCTATGGTTGGGTTATTGCTTGCCGGCGTCATCATGGGGCCGTACGGTTTGCAATTGGTCAAGGACATTGATCACGTCAAGCTGTTGGCGGAAGTGGGAGTCGTCGTCCTCTTGTTTACCGTAGGGCTAGAGTTTTCCCTATCACGTTTCGCGACCATGTGGACATCGATGCTCAGCGTCGGAGTTCCACAGGTTCTTATTTGTGGACTTGTAGGCTTCGCGGCAACCGCGCTTCATTTCTCAACGATTGGACCGGCCATCCTCGCTGGAATGCTGATCGCCATGTCCAGCACGGCCGTTGTGCTCAAACTACTCATCGATCGAGGAGAGTTAGGGGCTCCGCACGGTCGTGTTGCGACGGCTGTGCTCCTGTTTCAAGATTTATTGGTACTCGTCAGCATGTTGATCCTACCCATGTTGGCTCCCGATCCAGAATCCGATGTGTCCCTTTGGAAAGAACTGCTGAAGGGTACCATCGCTATGCTTGCCGTTCTCCTGGCGACTCGCTATGTGATTCCACAGATTCTTTATTACGTCGTGAAGACTCGAAATCGAGAGTTGTTCTTGCTGCACGTGGTTGCATTGTGCCTGGGTACTGCGCTGGCGACTGCTTCCACTGGATTGTCGCTGGCCCTTGGAGCATTTCTGGCTGGCCTAGCTTTAAGTGATTCGGAATATGCTCAGCAGACGCTCGCCGAAGCGCTTCCTTTTCGGGACATTCTAAGCAGCTTGTTCTTTGTGTCCGTCGGCATGTTGTTGAACCTGAACTTTGTGGCAGAGCATGTCGCGATCGTCTCTCTGACAGTCGTCGCCATGATCGTGCTAAAAATTCTAGCAATTGTGGTACCGATGATCGTCGCGGGCTACCCTCTACGAACGGCGATCATCACCGGTTTGGCTTTAGCACAGGTCGGAGAATTCTCATTTGTCATGGCCAGTCGCGGAATCGAACTCGGTCTGCTCGGCGAAGAAGATTCACAGATCTTTTTGGCATCGGCCGTCGTCACGATGGCTGTAACACCGTTGCTGATTGGAGTCGCACCCCGCGTAGCAGCCTGGTTTCCCGATCGGAGCCAGATCGACGACCATCATCTCACGACCGCTAATGTTGAAGGCCAGTTGTCGAATCACGTCATCATCTGTGGATACGGGCTGAATGGCAAGAACGTCGCAAAGACGTTACGTTCGATCGACATTGAATATATTGTCCTTGAGATGAATCCCTCCACGGTTCGAAGGAATAGGGCGCTTGGTGAGCCGATTTTCTTTGGCGATTGCTCGCGAGAAGCAATTCTCGAAAAAGCAGGAATTCACGATGCCAACACGCTAGTCATAGCGATCTCGGACCCCGCAACGACACGGCGATCGGTTCAGCTTGCGAGAGAACTCAATCCCAGCGTCCATATTATCGTACGGACTCGCTATCTCGCCGACATGGATGATCTGAGACGCCTTGGGGCCAATGAAATCATTCCTGAAGAATTTGAAACCTCAGTCGAGATCTTCTCGCGGGTACTCCGGCACTATGGAATTCCTAGAAACATGGTTCTCGATCTGATCAACCGATTGCGAAACGATCACTATGGCGTCCTGCGCGGACTCGAGCGATCTTCCATCAGCGTGGAGCTTCCCGTTGACTTTCTTTCGAAAATCGAAGTCGAAACCTGCGCGTTGCATGCGAAGGCCTCAGCTATTGGCAAGTCTATTAAAGAAATCAACTTGAGAGCAGCCACCGGAGCGACCGTCATCGGTGTACGACGCGGTCTCGAAGTAATTGCCAATCCCCCTCCCGATTTTCGATTCGAGGTCAATGACATTGCAATCTTGCTCGGCGATCGATCCCAATTGGAACGAGCTATTTTCGAGCTGGACCCACACCTGGAATCGGAAAAGCTGCTGGGCTAAGAATCTTTTCGTTGGTGTCGCCGCACTCAGCCGCCGGCGAACAGCTTCTTGTTTCTGCAAGATGCGCAATGTTCCCGTCGGAATATTACCATTCCAACGCGATTGAGATATTCACCATAACGAAAGGACGAATCAAGCTATAACGCGAACGGCAGATTCGAATCGACCCAATCCATACGGCGCTATACCAGCGAGGGATCAACGGCCGATCCTTGCTAGCATTTCGGGCCGGAGAATGTCCAACGGCACTTCGCCCTGTCGTGGCATGAACAAAGCGATGCCAACAGGGCATGGCATCTATCGCGGCCTTTGAGATTGCGAGATTTAGGTAACCCGCTGCGTTCGCGATAGAACTTGGTCTTGGCCGCTTCTTGATCGAGAGCCAAGTTCCTAGATCTGGTAATTCGCCTCTGGCAGCAGTTCGTCAGGTACTCCACCGCGAATGCGCAGTTTTGGTTTTTCAAGAACGACCGTCGTTCCCGGGGCGACACTCGATGTAATCCAGACGCTTGAACCGATCACGCTGTCGTGGCCAATGATCGTCTTGCCGCCAAGTATGGTCGCATTCGCGTAAATTACCACACGATCCTCGATAGTGGGATGCCGCTTCGTTCCGCGAATCAACTGACCATCAGAATCAGTTTGGAAGCTTAGAGCACCGAGAGTGACGCCTTGATAAATTTTCACTCGCTCGCCGATCTCACAGGTCTCTCCGATCACGACACCCGTACCATGATCGATAAAGAATCGCCTTCCAATTGTTGCGCCGGGATGGATATCAATACCCGTTTCTTTGTGAGCCCATTCAGACATCATGCGTGGGATGAATGGAACCTGAAGCAAATGTAGTTCATGCGCAATTCGATAGATGGTGATTGCTTCCAAACCAGGATAGCAAAAAATGATCTCATCGCGATTGGAAACGGCGGGGTCACCTTCGTAAGCTGCTTCCACATCGGTCGCCAGAATCGTTCGCAATTCGGGGATCTTATGGAGGAAGGCGATTGCGATCGCCTGTCCCTTGGCCTCAAAGTCGACGTCATCGACACATTCACTCTTCATTCGTCGCACTCGGTGCTCGTGTCGCAACGCGCGAGCAATCTGCGTGGTCAACTTGTCGTGCAGCCCATCAATCAAGTTCCCCACGTGATAGCAAACATTGCCTATGTGCAAGCCTTCACGGCGTCGGAAGCCAGGATAGAGGATATCCTTCAAGTCTTCGAGTATTTGAACAACGACATCATATTTGGGGAGGGGACAGTGGCCGAGATGATTGATTCGGTCGGAGGGCGTGTACGTGGCTACAATTGCTTCCGTCAGTCGCGGAAGCTGTTCCTTTAAGCGAACGTCGGATGCCATAGCGTAAAACTCAGAAGCCGTTTGATCCCGATAGGTTGCATAACAACTTTCATTCCATCGTCCCCTATTGCTCGGCAATCGAGCGAAACATGCCTTAGCCCCACCGCTCCCTTAACCGTTAGAGCTTCACAGCTTGATCTCATTCCAAACGTCGTCGATCACGATCTCGGCGCGATCCCAAGTAACTCGGATGGTATCCTGTTGGGAACCAAACTCCCTAATCAGATAGCCGCGTTTTTTCGCCGGCGAATTCTCCGGCGGCAGGCGAAGCGAGCGCTCACGCAGCCTTTCGTCGACAATCACGTCAAGGTCAAGGGCCGATGCTAGCTGCGAATAATAGCCATCGCGTGAAAGTTCGTGGTAGCGTATATCCACTTTTTTTCTGGTCGCGAGCGAAGCATCTGCAGGTGCCTGATCCAGCAGCCATTTCTTGCTAAACCAGTGGACTCGGCCCAGAAGCCAGTATTGGGACTCTTCGTCATGATTGCAGTTCTCAAGTTTATCCAAGAGTTCACTCCAACGACTTACAATTTCCCATGCCTCCTTTGGTACGACCGTCGATTTCGAGAGGAGAACTCTCACCGCCGCCAAATAGAGTCGCTGTAACTCGATCGCCGTTCGTCTCGCACCTGTTTGATCGACGATCTTTGTCAACATCATCCAATCCTTGGAGAGTCGATGGATCGACTCGATCGGCTTCCTAAGCGTCGGCAACTCAGCTTCGGAATGTTGCTCGATCACGTCCAGGACCAACGATGTCGCTCCCAGTCGAAGGAACTCAATCATCGATGAAGGGACGGAATCCCCGCATGAAATCTGAACCCTCTGTCTCGATCTGAAGAGTTTTCGCCAGCTTCGAAACGAGTACCAAGGTTCGGAACACAACTCCAAAAGCCAATGATGCACCGACAATATCGAATACTCATGTCGTCGCCGTCCGGTTCCAATCAAACGTTCTGTTCGAGTTCCTCGGGCACTTACCCAAAAGCGCCCGTGTTCATCCAGTCTCCCGCCTCCATCCCATATCATTCGCGATGCGAGAAAAGGAATCAAATTGCGTCGCTGCCGAATCAACGCGAACAGTTGTACGTTGAGATCAAGAGCAATGGCCAGCGGCAGATGCATTATTCGTAATCCTCGGGCAGCAAAGCGTATCGTCTCAGGTCTTGTCGTCACATCGACATCCGAATCACTCTCAGCATAAAAAACGCCTTCTTGAAGAGTCGGATCGAGCAAAGCCTCCCCCAGATCAACGTCTTGCGTTATTTTTCGTCTGCTGAAGCTCTCGCGCATCCTTTGCTGCAGCTGTTCGAATCCAAAGACGGACCGCAGCCAGACAAAAG
The DNA here is from genome assembly GCA_037440405.1 of Pirellula sp. GTDB lineage: Bacteria > Planctomycetota > Planctomycetia > Pirellulales > Pirellulaceae > JANMGV01. Next base: position 32,814 of record JBBIUE010000029.1, read on the forward strand.
CGGAAAACTTGTAGAACACCAACAGCGGCAGCAAGAGAATCAATCCCAAGCGCCAGCCGAACAGCCTCCAACCAGAGGCGATGGTTGTTGTATAATTCTCTTGTTGGCCGTAGGTATTCCCAAAGCTATCTTCCGAGTTCTTAACCAAACGGGGATCGTCTTCTGGGAAAACATCCTGAATATGCCTTACCAACAAGTCATCCAATCCACGTTGCGACGCAACCACAGCTCGAGGGGAAGCACTCTCGGCTGTCCCGGACTCGATCATGCCTTGGCCGATCACTCCTCGCGAGTTGGGTTCAAGTGACAGACAACTACCGTTCGCGAGAAAAAATTTGTTGAGATCGTTCAACGACGGAGCAACAGGTACTTCGCCCGCAACACGATCAATCAAGTCGTGAAACCAGTTCTCGACTGGATCTAAGCCGTTGCCAACCGCATCATCCGAAGACGTCAGATGCAGGGCGTACTCTGTCTCCAGTCCCATCAGGCGGTCGAGAATTCGGTTCTTATTCGCCTTCTTGGAGAACTGGAAAGCCCTCCAAATACGCCTCGGGCCTCTTGCTACCGTCTTCAAGGACCTTCTCCACTACTTCTCTCAATTGGCGAGAAACGCTCGACGGCATGCAATCCACTTCAGAAGTTGTCGCTTGCACGAGGCTTCCAGTTTTGAACTCGTCCGGCGAGGGCTTCAAACCCATGGAACAATTCCTACCGACAAAACGTCGTCACAATCGAGTGATGTTTCAGTTTATCCCCTCTCGGAATACTTCTATAGTACGTGAGTGATCCGTTTCTTGCCACTCTGGACAATTTTTCAACGTCGGATATCCTACGAAACGCTCAGTTTTGCTGTTTTCCGACCAGCGTAACGCATCAACATTTGTTAGACGAAAAGTGAGAATTCCATGAAGCTGTTTGAAGGCAAGAAAGGTCTGATTCTTGGTGTTGCCAACGAGAATTCGATCGCCTGGGCCATCGCTGATGAAATCATGAATCAAGGCGGGATTTGCGGATTCTCTCACTTGCCCGATCGACCCGATGATGACCGCCAACGAAATCGCCGTCGCGTCAGCCAATTGACCGACCAACGACCCGAGAGCGTAGCATTTCTCGAGCCCCTCGATGTCCAGCAAGACTCGCAAATCGCTGATTTCATGGCGATGGTGGAACAGCGAATGGGAAAAATCGATTTTCTGCTCCATTCAATTGCTTTTGCCGACCGCAACGACCTCTCACGTGACACGATTGAAACGAGCCGAGATGGATTTAAACTCGCCATGGACGTTAGTGTCTATAGCTTGATTGCGGTCACAAACACAGCTCGACATCTGTTTCAACCGAATGCCGCCGTCGCCGCCATGACCTATTTTGGCGGCGAAAAATGCGTGCCTGGCTACAACGTGATGGGTATTTGCAAAGCGGCTTTGGACGCAACCGTCCGATATCTCGCTTTTGACTTGGGAGTAAACGCCGTACGAGTCAATGCGATCAGCGCCGGTCCCCTCCGAACGTTAGCTGGTCGAGCTGCCGGCGTCGATGAAATGCTTGATCTTTATGAGCACATGGCTCCCCTCGGCCGTAACATCACCCACGAAGAAGTTGGGAGAGCCGGAGCGTATCTGCTCAGTCCCTATAGCAGTGGCATCACGGGTGAAATCCTTCATGTCGATGGCGGATACAACGCCATGGGCAGCCCCGGCCGACTCCTAGATCGCATGAAGGCCGAAGCCGCGAGCTGACGGCCACCCATGGCTCGGCATGCTTAGCTGAACTTAGTTTCGGTTGGCTGGGCGATTTCTCTCTCTGAATCCACTTCGCGGAATTCGCGCGGGGCCTTGCCTTAACTGCTTTGCCCGTACCTCGTCCGAAGTGGCTTTTCGCGTGCTAAACAATGATCTCGCACCATTTCATCGTTCTGACGTTAACTGACCTCGTCTGTTTCGCTGTTCCAACCTCAATTTGACTTTCTCTTCAAAGGGAAGCTCATTCGACCATGCCATTGCCACCCCAAGGAGGGGTGGCAATGTAGTTCCGTTGCTCAAGCGATTGATTCCAAATGAAGTGTGTGATTGAAATCTTTCTACGTTTTGATCATAATCAGTCACAACTTCTTCAAAGCTAGCTGTAACCGGACTGGATCGAAATTGAACTTAGGAATTAGCACGGAACAGAGAAGGGAAAAACTGCGGGAACTGATCCGCAGCCACGGTTTCGTATCGATTCCCTTGCTTCGAGAGTCTCTGAAAGTAAGCGAATCAACGATTCGTCGCGACCTGGACTGGATGGAACAGCAAGGGGAAGTCAAACGCACCCATGGCGGGGTCTTCTGCTCAGGTCCGAGTGCTTCCCTTCGACTTTTTGAAGGAAAACGCGCAAGCCAATGGGACAAGAAGCTCCAGATTGCTGCGGCGGCGAGTCGGCTTATTGAAGATCACGACACGGTTTTACTGGACGGAGGCAGCACGACGTACGAATTGGCTCGACGACTTGTCGGACGGCCATTGCAAGTTGTCACCAACTCGCTGCCAGTTGCCTATCTGTTCGCAGCCTCGGAAGCAGCGGATTTGGTTGTTCTCGGAGGCTACCTGCATTCACGAACTGGCGTGACCTTGGGGCCTTACACAGTTCAGATGCTTGAGTCCTTGAACGTTCAGAAAGCGGTTCTCAGCATCGCTGGTGCAGACGAGAGGGGCTACTACAACAGCAATTTGATGTTGGTGGAGACCGAGCGAGCGATGATGCGGTGTGCCGATCATACCATGATTGTCGCCGATAGCAGCAAGTTCGGCCGCTCCAGTCTCGCAAGACTTTGTCCTCTCAACGAAGCGGACATTGCTGTAGTCGATGATGGGCTCGATGCTACATGGCGAGTGCGTCTTGAGCAGAGTGACGTAGAGTTGATCATCGCGGAGCGTTTGGAGGATCAGACGGCTTCAGCGAACCAACATAACATTCCGAGCGAGGCATCATGATCACTTCAACTCTAGATCGAGCTCAAATCGAACAACTGGTGCGTTCCGCGATTCGCAGACTTGCCAACCCCGATGCTTTGACATCGGGGCCGACGCTTGGAAGTCAACGTTCCACTGATCCGAATGACCGCTTGGTTGTCAGTATCTCGGCACGACACGTGCATCTAACTGACGAGCATGTTGAGAAACTGTTCGGTCCCGGCAAAAAACTGACACCCGAAAAAGAACTATATCAAGACGGCTTTTACGCCGCAGCGGAAACAGTAATGGTTGTCGGACCACGTCGCCGAATGCTACCGAACGTTCGCATTCTAGGACCGACTCGCAATCAATCGCAAGTGGAAATGGCGATTACGGACCTGATATCACTTGGCATCGAAGCACCGGTCCGGCATAGCGGCGATCTGAAGGGGACGCCGGGATGCGTGCTGGTTGGTCCGGCTGGCGCGGTCGAGCTTCATGAAGGTGTCATCCGCGCTGCCCGGCACGTCCACATGAGCCTCGATGATTCCAGTGCTTATGGCGTCAAGAACGGGGACCTGATGAGTCTCACCGTCAAATCGCCAGCCTGTTCGGTTGTCTTCGAAGACTTGCTCGTGCGCGCGGATGCTACGAGCAAACTGGAAGTTCACATCGATACCGATGAAGGAAACGCTTGCGACTTGGATCACGCAACCTACTTGGCTTTGAAGCCGCAGGGAGAGCCGTGCAAATGCAAATCGCATTCTTGAGAATCCATCAACAATCCACTCTCGCGGCGACGTAGCCACGAGATTTCCATTTTTCAAAGGGAGAATTTTTTATGGCAAAATCGAATGAAGCGCTCGGCATGATCGAGACCAAAGGCTTCGTGGCCTTGGTCGAAGCGGTCGACGCGATGATGAAAGCTGCGAATGTCCAGTTTCTCGGCTGGGACAAGGTTGGCAGTGGTCTCGTTTCGGCGTTTGTCAGCGGCGACGTCGCCGCTGTGAAAGCCGCGACAGACGCGGGTGCCGCTTCCGCTGGCCGGATCGGCGAGGTCGTCAGCGTTCAAGTGATCGCTCGACCACACGATGATCTGGGCAAAGTCCTCAAGGTCGGATCGGCAAAGTAGATCGAGATTGCAACCTCGATGTTCCTTCTTCGATTGGAGTAGGGGAGCGCAACGAAGCTCGTCGAACCAATCTCGAAGCACATTCCTGAATCGCTGTTCCTCAACTGAAAATTGAAGTGAATCTTCCTAACCTTAGAATCCCAAAGGTACACCATGCAAAACGCAATTGGATTGATTGAGACGAAAGGCCTGCTGGCTCTCGTCGAGGCGACTGACGCGATGGCGAAAGCTGCCAATGTAGAAATTGTCAAGCGAGTGGACATCGGCGGTGCCTATGTCACGACGATCGTTAGCGGCGATGTGGGCAGCGTGCGAGCTGCTGTCGAAGCGGGCGCTGCTGCTGCTTCTCAAGTCGGCGAGCTGATCAGCAGCCACATCATCCCTCGACCGGCTGAAGGACTCGCACAAGCTTTTTTCAAGTAGCCGCGCCGATGAAAGTTCTCGTTGCCAATCTGGGCTCGACCAGCTTTAAATATCGCCTATTCGACATGGAATCCGAGCAACAATTGGCTCGCGGAGGTGCCGAACGCATCGGTTCCTCGGAGAGCCGTTGTTTCGTGGAAATAGCTGGCGTGCGTCGAGAGTCTTCTGAGCATTTTCCCGAACATGGTGCTGCCGTGCGTGCCTGCTTGCGGCAACTTTCCAATCCCGAATTCGGTTGTTTGCAATCTTCGGCAGAGATTGCGGCCATCGGGTTCAAAGCGGTTCATGGCGGAAGAATGCAGGGAGTCTTTCGCATTGACTCAGCGGTGCTGGATGGAATGGAAGAAATGAACTCCGTCGCTCCTGCCCACAATCCACCATACTTGGCAGCGATGCGGCAGTTGGCATCCGCTATTCCTGAAACGCCCCTCATCGCAGCATTCGAGACGGACTTTCACCAGACGATTCCGGAAGCGCAAAAGCACTATGCCATTCCGAAAGCTTGGCGTGAAGCTTTGCCCATTCGACGATGGGGCTTTCATGGGGCCTCTCACCGATACATCGGCTATCGGATGGGTCAGCTCATGGGTCGAACCGATGCTCGAATCGTTTCTCTTCATCTCGGAGGAAGCAGTTCACTGTGTGCGATTCGCAATGGTTCAAGTATTGCGACCACGATGGGTATGAGTCCTCAGACAGGCCTGCCTCAAAATAATCGTGTTGGCGATTTTGATCCGTTCGCCCTGCCGCTGATCATGAAGTACACCGGATTCGATTTGGAGACGGTCTTGATGAAGTTGGCGACCGAGGGGGGCTTGCTCGGCTTGAGTGGCGGCGTAGGTGGCGACATTCGCGATCTCGAGTCGGCTGCCGATGGAGGAAATGCCGACGCGCGACTGGCGCTGGATGTTTACGTCGCCGAAATTCGCCGACATCTCGGCTCGATGCTCGTGGCTCTGGGTGGTGCAGATGCTCTTGTCTTCACCGGCGGCATCGGGGAGAACGCATTTCGAATTCGCGCTCAGGTATGTGACGGACTCAGCGACTTAGGGATTGAACTCGATTCAGGCAAAAACGAATCGCTGCAAGGTGAGTGTCATATCGAAACGGACCGAAGTCGCGTGCAGATTTGGATCGTGCCTACGAACGAAGAACTGATTGTCGCAAGGCAAACCGTGGCAGCCGTTCGCTCCTTGGACGATGTCGCCAATACCCTCAGAGGCCCTGCCTAGGAGTTACCCCAACATGTTTGTCGCTCAAATAACCGGTTCCGTCGTTTCGACTCAAAAGGTCGAGACGATGAAGGGCTGTAAGCTCTTAATCGTCGAACCCTATCGCTTGGAACCACAGCATCGCGACCGCTTGATCTCGACAGGGCGATCGTTTGTGGCCGTCGATATGCTCGGTGCCGGTGTCGGTGATTTTGTTCTGATCACTCAGGGAAGCAGTGCACGATTTACGCCGGAAACCAGCAAGCTGCCGGTCGATTGCGTCATCATCGGCATCGTCGATAGCGTCCACATCGACAAAACAGCCGTCTATGCTCGAAGCGAACAGATAAAGGATCAGTAAGAACTCATGCAAGTCGACGAAAATCTCATACGTTCTGTCGTGACGCAGGTCTTGGCTGAAGTCCGGGGACAATCGCCAAGCTTGTCAAAAATAATTCCCAGTAGCGACGTAAAGCAGAGTATTGGCCGCTTCGGTCAGTTCGACTGTGTCGATGAAGCGGTGAGAGCCGCTCGCAATGCCTTTGAGCAGTTGCGCGAGCGTCCGATTACCGACCGCAAGAAGGCGATTAACCACATTCGCCGCATTTCGATCGATGCGAGTGTCGAGCTCGGCACCATGGAAATGAATGAAACAAAAATCGGTCGGCTTCCTCACAAGATCGAAAAGCTACGCGTTCTCGGTGAGAAGACGCCGGGAGTCGAGTTCCTTTCCACTCAAGCGTATAGCGGCGACCGTGGCTTGGCGGTAATCGAACACGCGCCCTTCGGAGTGATCGGTGCCATTACTCCCGTCACGCACTCGCTCCCCACGATCACTGGCAATGCCGTCAATATGATTGCTGCTGGCAACTCCGTCGTCGTCAATCCGCACCCAAGTGGTAAGCACGTGGCTGCGGAGGGCGTTCGTCGATTTAACCAAGCCATCTACAACGACATTGGAATCGATAACTTGATCGCGATTATTCGGGAGCCAACTCTTGAATCGGCGGGACAGCTTTTCAAGCACCGGGGCATCGCTCTCATCTGCGTCACCGGCGGTCCTGCGGTGGCTCGAGCAGCGTTGAACAGCGGCAAACGAGCGATCGTCGCTGGACCAGGAAATCCGCCCGTGGTCGTCGATGAATCCGCTGATTTGGATCATGCCGCTCGCTGTATCATCCAAGGTGCGTCATACGACAATAATCTTTTGTGCATTGCCGAGAAGGAAGTCTTTGTCGTCGCCTCCGTCTTCGAGGCGATGATGAATGCTATGGAACGAGCCGGTGCAGTTCGGCTGAACGCTTCAGAGATTCAACGGCTGACGACGGCTGCCCTGCCTGTCGTCGGTGAGGGTGCAGATCGACATCACGTTCCCTCAAAGGATTTTCTTGGCAAGGATGCTTCGGTGCTCGCATTGGCTGCCGGAAAGAAGATCGCTGACGGAGTCGAGCTGCTCTTCGGAGAAACGGACGAGCATCACCCCTTTGTCTCGGTGGAGCAAATGATGCCATTCGTACCGTTTATTCGGTGCCGAGATGTCGATCACGCAATACGTCTCGCTCAGCACTACGAACATGGATTCCGGCACACCAGCATCATGCATTCCAGAAATGTTCGGAATCTAACCAAGATGGGACGGATCATGGATACGACCTTGTTCGTCAAAAACGGTCCTTGCATGGCGGCACTGGGACTTGGCGGTGAAGGTTATCTGTCATTCTCCATCGCCGGTCCCACTGGTGAGGGTGTGACGACACCTCTGACCTTTACGCGGGAAAGACGCTGCTCGATGGTGGATGATCTTTGGATTCTAGGAGGTGGTGCCAATCTTTAATCGTCGATGCAGTTAGGTGTCGTGTCGTTGCCAATCCCGTTTCCGTCTTTCCGAGAATTGTATTCAGGGCCAAATCATCATGCTGGAAGCAAAAGTTGTCGGGCACGCCATCGCGACCGCCAAGCATGATTCCTTGAACGGGCTCAAGCTCTTGCTTGTCCAACCGATGTTGATTGGCGATCGCGGCCCTGACGGCCCACCACTCTTGGTCGTTGACCGACTCGGTGCAGGAGCCAACGATCGGGTCATGATCACTAGCGACGGTGGCGTCGTAAAATCCGACCTCGGACGCGAAAATTCTCCCATTCGTTGGACCGTGCTCGGAATTGTCGATCCCAACAGCTCCCCATCGGAAGAAGGTCGAGGAAAGCCATGACCGAGATCGACTCCGATATTCAAGCCATCGTGAAGCAAGTTCTGCGGCGATTGCCTCGCGCAGGCGAGGATTCGCATCGAGCTGCGGAATCGAACAACCTTAGTGAAGGATCCTCAGCGACTCGCCTCGATGGACGTCTAATCACTCTTGAAACGCTGAGAGAATGCTCTGCGAAAACTAAGACACTGGTGATTGCTCGACGCGCGGTCATCACTCCGGCGGCGTTGGATTTCGCTCGATCGCAAGGCTGGAAATTCACACGCGAGGACCATTCGCTTGAAGAACGAGCTTCGGTCGGACCCGATCGCACCGAGCAATGGATTGATTCATCTCAAAGCTCAAACTCTCCGCGATTACAAATGGCTGTGCTGGGAAGCAGCAAGGATGTCAAGCATTTGCAGTCCAGGTTCTGTCCGAAGCAAGTACAAGTGATTCAGCACGATGGAGGCGACTCTGCCAAACTACGCGAGTCCCAGTCGCTCCTTCGATCGAGATCGCATCGCGTTTTGTTGTTAACCAATCATCCTTACGGAACGGTCTGGCAAGCTGGCCGGCATGAGGACCTGCGAGCACTCATGGTTTTGGAGCCCAGCGAATTGAAACAGATGGTGAGTGAAGTCCCTGTCAATTTGTTGATCGCTCAGTCAGGCAAGTGGAACGTGGGCGCCCTGGTGGGCTTGATTCGATCCTGGATGACACTAACGGGAGGGCGTTGAATCAGCGATGCAAATCTATCAAGCCATTGGAAAAGTTACTCTATCGCGCTGCCATGACAGTTTTCGTGGCGCTCGATTGATTGCAGCAGAAAGTGCGGGAGAAAGGTTATTGGGTCGAGAATCGGCTGAGCCGGACCTGGTAATCGTGTGGGATGACTTGGGAGCGGGCGATGGCAGCTTCATCGCGGTGAGTGATGGCGCCGAGGCCGCTCAGCCGTTTCGCCCAGAGCTCAAGCCCGTTGATGCGTACTTAGCTGCCATTTTGGATCACATTGAAGTTTATCCACCGAGGAATGAAAACGAATGAACGTTCATAAGATCAAACAGGACATCTGCGAAATTGGTCGGCGGCTGTACAACAAAGGATTTGCAGCGGCCAATGACGGCAATATCACTGTGCGGATCAGTGAAAACGAAGTGCTGTGTACTCCCACGATGCACTCCAAAGGCTTTTTGAAACCCGATGACATTTCAGTCGTCGACATGACCGGTAAGCAAATCGCCGGCAGAAAAAAGCGGAGCAGCGAAGCATTGCTTCACCTGGAAATTTACAAGCAACGCGCGGATATTCGAAGCGTCGTCCATTGCCATCCGCCGCACGCGACGGCGTTCGCCGTGGCTCGCGAACCCATCCCGCAGTGCGTGCTCCCCGAAGTCGAAGTCTTCCTTGGTGATATCCCAATCACCAAGTATGAGACGCCCGGCGGTCAAGCGTTCGCCGACACCGTGATTCCATTCGTTCATAAGACCAACGTCATCATTCTCGCGAATCATGGCACGGTCAGTTTTGGCGAAGACGTTGAGCGTGCCTATTGGTGGACGGAAATCCTCGACGCTTACTGCCGTATTTTGATGCTGGCGAAGCAACTCGGTAATGTTACTTACTTTAATGAGCAGAAGGAACGAGAACTTTTAGAGCTCAAGGCAAAGTGGGGATTCGCCGATCCGCGAAACACCAGTGAATTCGAGAATTGCGATATCTGTGCCAACGATATCTTCCGACAAACATGGCAGGACAGCGGGGTCCAGCGACGTGCCTTCCCAGCACCGCCGCCAATGCCTGCCGCAGCAAAGGCAGCAGAAGCCGCCGTCCTTCAAGCAGTCCCTGTTTTGAAGTCCGGCTCCTCAGCGGTTGAAGGGCTTGATGAAGAGCGTTTGGTTAAACTGATCACCGATCAAGTCATTCGAGAGCTATCCAAATCAGGAGGAACCCCATGAAAGTAAGCATCATTGGTGGCGGAGGACTGGTAGGCTCTTGTGCTGCCTTCGCGCTACAACTCGGCGGAATCATACGAGAGATAGCGTTAGTCGATCTCAATGCCGAATTAGCTGCTGGACATGCGTTGGATTTATTACACGGTGGCCCCAGCGTTGCCGATCAAGTCATCACCAGCGGAAGCTATGAACACATCCCCGATAGCGACGTCATTTGCATCACCGCAGGACTTCGCCGGAAGCCCGACGAATCCAGACTGGAGTTGATTGATCGCAATACGGATTTGTTCTTGTCGATCTTGGATCAGGTCAAAACGGCTGGATTAAAAAAATCGGCAATCTGTTTGGTAGTTTCGAACCCCGTCGATATTCTGACCTACGTTGCGGCGGAAAAGCTTGGCTTGCCGACAACCCAAGTCTTGGGACTCGGAACGCAGCTCGACACGATTCGGTTCTGCTCGCTGATCGCACAGCAAGTTCGCATTGCTCCGACCCAAGTCCGCGCGCTGATTCTGGGTGAACATGGGGACAGCATGGTACCGATTTGGTCGAGCGCAACCGTCGGATCCCTGCCGTTAGAGAAGTATCCAGGTTGGGCGCCAGCTCTCGCGACCCAGATTTTTCAGCGAGCGAAGAACTCAGGAGCGGAGTGCTTGGCAAAGAAAGGTGGAGCTGGGTTCGCCGTCGGGGTCGCTATTCGCGATGTTATCCACGCAATCGCCTTAGACCAACATCGAATTCTTCCGGTGAGCACGGTCCAGGATGGTGGATGCTACGGCATTCGGGACGTCGCTTTATCGGTGCCTACGATTGTCGGTGCTCAAGGAGCTGTTGCCCGAATTGAACTCGATCTGTGGCCGAAGGAAGTGCAAGCTCTGAAAGCCAGCGGTAACGCGCTCCTGCCAACATTGCAACGCGTTCAAAAGCGTTATCAGTCAGCAAAGTAAAGCGCAGAGTGCATCCCAAGTTCAACAGCGCGCTTACGCTTCGGGCTTCCATGCGATGGTCCGGAAACGACGCCTTTTAACACTCCAAGACCTCCCCCACCAAAAGCTGAAAAAAGCTCGTTGCTTACGCTTTTTCAGGCTGACGTTGCTCCACTATTTCCAGCCTCTGCATACACGAAAACCGTTGTTCGATATGCTAAAATCCAGCATCGCTGATTGCACGAGCATATGGAGGAGGAAACGATGTTGCAAAGAATATTGAAGTTCACGCCACTCGAAGGTCTCGGCGCAATGTTTTCGGATTGGGCAACGTCATGTCGTTCATTTGCATTTAACAAGATGACTCCATACCTCCGATTCATGCAGGTGGCTCTGCTTCGAGTCGCGATGCTGGCCTGTTTCGCCCTTTCCTTCAATTCCAAAGCGTTTGCGACGCAGCCTCCCGTCGAGCCGGTCGATGTCGTTATCTATGGCGGAACCTCTGCCGGTATTGTGGCTGCCATTCAGGCGAAGCGTCTTGGCAAATCTGTCGTCATCATCGAGCCGACTTCGCATCTCGGTGGACTAACGACCGGCGGGCTAGGGCAGACCGACATCGGGAACAAACAAGCCATCGGTGGCCTATCTCGCGAATTCTACCGACGGGTTCGAAAATACTACGACCAACCCGAAGCCTGGCGATGGCAACGAAAGGAGGAGTATCAGAGCATCGGGCAATCGCGAACCAATCCAGATGAAGATACCATGTGGACCTTTGAGCCTCACGCGGCATTGAAGATTTTCCGCGATTGGCTCCATGAGCTGGACATTCCAGTCGTAATGAACGAGCGGCTCGATCGATCAAGAGGCGTTCTGACGACTCGTTCCAAGCCTTGGCGCATTGTCTCAATTGCAACGAAGTCTGGCAACGTATACCGAGGCAGGATGTTTATCGATGCAACCTATGAAGGCGACCTCATGGCCGCCGCTGGTGTGCAGTATACCATCGGACGCGAGTCGAACTCGCAGTTTGGCGAATCGTTGAACGGCGTTCAAACGATGCATGCGACCCATCACCAGTTTGTTCGAGGCGTTGACCCGTTTCGCATTCGTGGAGATCGGGATAGTGGACTGTTGCCATTCATCGAATCTTCACCTCCCGAAGCCGACGGCATGGGTGATCATCGCTTGCAGGCTTACTGCTTTCGCATGTGCATGACGGACCATCCTGAAAACCGAATTCCATGGCACAAGCCAGATGGTTATCAAGAGGAGTGGTATGAATTACTTCTTCGAAACTTCGAAGCCGGGGAGAATCGCGTACCTCTCAGCATCGGCCTGATGCCGAACCGCAAAACGGACGCCAATAATAATTTTGGTTTCTCCACCGACTTCATCGGGCAAAACTACGAGTATCCCGAAGCTTCCTACGAGAAGCGAAGAGAAATCCTAGAACAACATCGGCTTTATCAGCAGGGACTCATGTGGACCCTGGCAAATCACCCTCGCGTCCCAGATGCCGTGCGGAATGAAGTTGCCCGCTGGGGAATGTGTCGAGACGAGTTTGTTGAGGGGCAAGGTTGGCAGGACCAACTTTACATTCGAGAAGCAAGACGCATGGTGGCCGACGTGGTCATGACTCAGCATCACTGCCAAGGTCGCGAAAAGGTCGAGGATGCGATTGGCTTGGCAGCGTACACCATGGACTCGCATCATGTCCGAAGGCATGTCGATCCAGATGGCTATGTTAGAAATGAAGGTGACGTTCAAGTCGGGGGCTTTCCACCTTATCCGATCAGCTATCGTTCGATCGTCCCCAAAGGGGACCAGTGCAGCAATTTGCTGGTCCCCGTCTGCCTTTCCGCTTCGCATATCGCCTTCGGTTCCATTCGGATGGAACCGGTGTTCATGGTCTTGGGCCAAGCCGCTGCGACTGCGGCTTCCCAAGCCATCGATCATAACGCTACTGTCCAGAACCTCGATTACGAAAATCTACGAGCAACGTTGTTGCAAGACGGAGCTATTCTCGATCGACGATGATGAAAGCGACTTAGTATCGGTGCTCGAAACGACTACACTTCGGTTTGGTTTCACGTTTGGATGGTCAACCGAAGTTCGTTATTTGACCTTCCACCCGGGATCTTTGTATCGCTTGCAAACGACGAGGATGGTTGAAAAAGCCCACCCTTCGGTGAGACGCGAAGGGTGGGCGATAAGGCAGCTAGCAATGGAGAATTGCACTTATCGCAAGCCATGCCGTTCAGGGACGCCAGCGTTACCTGCTTCGTTCAACTCTTGAGATTCCAAAAGGGCTCTTAAACTTTCAAGCACCCGTTCCAATTCACTTCTCGCCGAACTGCGATTGTCATCTTTCTCACCGACCAATCGTTCCAGCTCTTGTATTTTTTGTAGAAGTTCTTGAGCACGCCTTTTAGTCAACTGCATCGATTCTGCGCGGGCATCCTCGCGTAACGCCTTTTCCTTGGCAAGCTCTGCTTTTTGGATCGCTTGTGTCATCTCCTTGCCTGCTCGAATTGCCTCGATTTCAATTTGCGCGGCACCCGCATACAACGGAGATGAAACTTCTGCGGGCATACCTTCCATCAGACGCGGAGCGAAACTGGAGCGAAGTTGGAGCGTCTGCCCGTTGGGAGCGATTTCCCAGGCAGTTGGGTCGGGCACCATCAGCAATTCGTTGAATCGTCGCTCGATGATTTCGTCTTTCTTTCCATCTCGAATGGCAAGAGAGTCCTCCAGTTTGGCAACCCGTTCCTTGAGCTCTAGCAGCTCGTTGCGTCGGGCGTTCTGACGCTCTTCAAATTGTTCCCTTAGTACTGCTCGCAATTGCTTTTGAAGTTCTTCTTTATCGTTCGAGGAACTTCCCTCCGCGACAATCTTTCTCGCAAGAGCAATCGACTTTCGAGTGCGTTCAGCATCCTTCTGATCGACCGCGTGGTAGCGTTGATTGAACATGAAAAAGTCTTGATAGCTTCTCGCTGACGCTGCCGACGGTGCCACGGGCTGTGCTGGAGGGGCAACGGCGTATGGGAAAGCCGCCGGACCGGGTATTCCATAAGTCGCTGCGAAAGGTGCGGAACGCGTGTTCTTAGGCAATCCCTGATCGCCGTCAATCGAAGTTGTTAACGGCGCGATCGTGGGCACAGTGGCCATCATAAAGACATCTCCGTCAAGCGGGACCTCAACGGCTGAATATTCCACCTCGGCTGAATTCGGCGTTGGGGGTTGTCCAAGGGACCAGTTCTGCACCATGGCGCTGACGATGGCGATTGCGCCGACGAGTCCAATCGCCGGAACAAAACTCTGTTTCCAATTCATTTGATTCCTCCAAAAAAGTTCGAAGCCCTACCAATCCTGATTCACAACTGATTCCAAAATTCTCAGCTCCACTGAAATTTGTTCGGATTCGCGAATGATCTCGCCAAGGTTCGGAATGGCCTGCTCTGCAGCGGAAACGCTTGGAGTGCTGGTCTCTTGTGATTCGATCCCAGTTGGTTGAGGGAAACGATTCATCCAGCCGGGCAGCATTCCTAGGACGATTCCAGTACACAACAGTCCGAGTCCGATACCAAATGGCTTCCATGTCCTCTGCCGAAGTCCCACGGGCAACGGAAATAATCCAGGACGTTGAACGTGAGCGAGACACTGACGCATCATTTCGGCCAGTTGATTCGCGTCGGCGATCCGATCCTTTGGATGTTTGGCATGGCACAAACTGATGAGTCGATCCACCCAGCTCGGAAGCGTTTCGACGAAGTGCTTTGCTGAAGGAGTTGGTTTCTGGCAGACATTTTGCAGGACCGATAGCGCCGAATTGCCAGGAAAAGGAGGACGGCCGGTCAGCATGGCAAATAGCAGGCTGCCGACACTGAACAAGTCGCTCCGCTGGTCTATCTGATCACCACGTGCTTGTTCTGGAGACATGTAGGGAGGCGTTCCGGCAACAAAGCCACTGGCGGTCAAGGTCGCATCGTCCAAGGCTCGTGCTAATCCAAAATCGCTCAATAAGACGCGGTCTGTTCCAGCCTCAAGCAGAATATTGGCGGGCTTGATGTCGCGGTGAACGATTCCCTGCGAATGAGCCGCAGCGAGCCCCTCGCAAACTTGCAGCGCGATGCGAAGCGATTCCAACACACTCAACGGTCCTTGACGATCCAATCGCTGCTGCAGCGAACCGCCCGGCACATACGCCATCACGAGATAAGGTGGATCATGCTGCGCGTCGACCGCGTGGATCGGGACGACCGATGGATGCACGACCGTCGCAGCTGCCTGAGCCTCTCTGGCAAAGCGTTGCCTAGCGGCACCATTCGAGGCCAAGTGGGGAAACAGAACCTTGATGGCGATTCGCCGCTGCAACTGTGTGTCCAACGCAAGCGCGACTACGCCCGTCCCTCCATGGCCAATCACCGACTCCAGTCGATAGGGGCCAATCATCCCATTTTCAGAGACCTTTTGCAGCCACGTTCCATGCTCCATGGACGGCATGGAGGGGCTCTTTTCGATCCCTTTCGAAGGCGACTTTTGAAGTCCTAGCTCGTCTGCATCGAGTTCACGCAGTGCTTCTTCCGTTGTGGTTCTCCATTCCTTTCCACCTGATAGATCATCGAGCTTCGCTTGGCAGTGCTTGCAGATTCCTATATGCCCTTCCAAGGTTCGACATTGTGCATCAGGCAAAGAACCGTGCAACAATGCAGACAGCAAATCAGGGCGACATTCAGTGCGAGACATGATCATTGCGTTCTCATTCCGAAACTTGATGACAGGGGCCTACGTCCGAAACGGTTCGACCATTGAACGTAGCCGAGCGAGGATCCGACAACGTGCCACGTAGACTTGTCCAACGGACATTCCAAGCTCTTCCGCTACAGCGTTAATGTCTCGCTGTCGAACAGAAGTTTCCCAAAAAGCCGACCAGGTTGTAGGCTCGCAAGTGGACCGAACTTGGTCCGCCGCCCAAGCAAAGAGCGCCTTCTGCTCCTCATACAAATACTCCTTTTCCAGCGCGTCGGAATGTGGTGCAGCGAGTTCGACGAGCTGCGACCATCCCATCGAGTGTCGCATCACATGCTTGGTGGCTGTGCTGCGAAGATGATCAATCGCCGTGTTTCTCGCAACGGTCATTAGCCACTTGCGAAAGGCTCCCCGCTGCCCGTTTGACTGGAACTTCGACAATTTCTGATGTACGACGAGCCAAACATCTTGCTGTAACTCCTCCTCATCTGCTCGCTGCAAATCAAATCGCTTTGCGATTCGTCGAATCAGCGGTCCATAAATCTGCGTGAATTCGGTCCAAGCCTCTGTGTCGCCGGAATCTTGCAGCCGAAGAAGCAAACTGGCCCGTGTGTCCTCCGATAAACTCACCTGTCGGTTCCCATAGCTTGTAGGTGCAACCCGCATTTCACGCGCCCAAGTATTTCATTTTCTAGACTTTGGATGATAGAGAAACGCTACTGGAATGGAATTCTTGCAGGCAGAAGCCAAGAATTTTTGAAGAATCGGTCTGAGCAAAGAGGCTCCGATTCGTTTCGAATCTTGCAAAAGCGAAGGAAAAGTAGGGGCGAATTGAAGAAACTGCGAATTCTCTGAAGTTGCGATGCTTGGCGAATCAGACATTGAGATTGGATGCTAAAACGATTCTTGGCTTGGCAAAACCGCGCAAAACTCTGACAAACTTTGAGTCGAACGGGAACTAATAAAGTCTGCAAATAGTCAATAGGGGCACTGAGTGCGGCTCTCCGTAAAACTCGATAAGGTTCTAACCGCATTTTGTGAAAAAGGGTCGTCGCACCGCTTGGGAATCAAGAATAAGCAACGAGAATCCCACCCAAGCGGGGCGGCGACTCGGATTGAATGCGAGAAGTTCCGCTTTCCTCACTATTGGCAACTTCCCTCTGTCCTCCGCAGATCGAATAATCGATTGCCAGCAATACTTTTGGCGACGCTGACTGTTGCTGCCGATTCAATGAATGGATCGCGGTGACTCGCCAGCAACGATTTCCATTCCCGATAGAATGAGATCGGACGTGTGATGAAGGTCAGCAGTCTGTCCAAAATCGCCAACGCAACTGAGAATCCGCATCGAAGTGAGAAGTCAGTTCTATGAAGAGATCGACCCCTAAGTGCCAAGAGACGACTCGTCGGCCAACACCCGGTGAACGAACACCAACCAGAAAGGTCAGCTTGCGACAGGTCGTTACTCGTTCGCTGACGCCGCGAGTGACGATTGGAAGATATTTGACTTCCCTTCGCTTTACATCCCAAATTCACCTAGTTGGGAGCTGCGTTCGTTCGGTTCGAGTGCTGATGGTTTTGATGGGCGTTCTTACCCAGCTCGGACGACTTCAGGGACATGAGTCGGACAGAATCACTGCGTTTGAATCGCAAGTCCACTCGACAGTGCAGCGAGTGATTCCTGCCTGCGTTGCAGTGACTGAATCTCGCGCAGGAGGGTTTGGGTCGTTCAGCGGAGTAATTGTGTCCAAGGATGGAATCGTCCTGTCGGCGGCACATGCGGTCAAACCTGGCGGTCAGTACACGGTGCATCTGCACGACGGTCGGAGCTTTCACGCGAAGGCGTTGGGAGCCAATCGAAAAATCGATTGCGCGATGCTCAAAATCTCAGAGCCTGTGACATTGCAGTTTGCAGAGATGGGAAGTTCTTCGAGTCTGAGGAAGGATCAGTACCTCTTTAGCGTCAGCCACCCCGGAGTTTTTCGACGCGATCGTGGTGCCGTGGTTCGCTTTGGCCGCGTGGTGCGCCCCATTACCGCCCCACTTGGCATGATTCAGTCAACTGTACTTATGGAACCGGGGGATTCGGGGGGTCCGCTGTTCGACCTGACGGGACGGGTTGTTGGGATACGAAGCCAAATTCAACGCAGTCTCGATGAGAATTACGACGTTGCTATTGACAGCTTTCGAGCTTGCTGGGATCAGCTTCAGAACGCAGAGGAGTTTCAAGTCGCGTCGATTCCCGGTTTGCCAGATCCAGGCTTCACAGCCAGACGATCTCGTCGCGGAGTTACAAGAGTCGTCTCGGTCGCAACCGATGGTCCCGCCGCCATGGCCGGTCTTGAAGAAGACGACATTATCGTTTCCGTCCGAGGTCAGAATAGTGATTCGCCTTGGAACATCATCGTCGAAGGCTATTACGAGGGTGTTAGGGAGTTTCCGATGGTCGTTCAACGCAACGGAACGTCCGAGACGCTGACGCTAGAGTTCAAAGAAGCGAACACGGCCCGAGCAGACTATATTCCGTCGGTCGCATTACTTTCGGAAGCGGAATCGCAAGTCGTACCCTTGCCTTACCGCGATTGGAAGTTCAGCTATTCCGTACTCGAAGATCGACTGGATGACAGTTGCGTGACGATCGAAAGCCTAGTCTTCGATGAGTTGTCGTACGTCATGGGAACGATCGTTGGGGACGGTTGGGTCCTATCGAAAAGTTCTTGCGTCGGCGACGACGTGAGGATGACCTTGATTGACCGAACCATCGTGTCCGGTGAGGTCGTCAAGCGTGACAAGGAGAATGATCTAGTTCTCATTCGCGTTCGCGACTCGATTTCGAAAGGGATCGAGTTTGGCAAGTCCACAAAAACCATGTTGCCGCGAGAAATGGGTCGAGTTCTCGTGACTCCCGACCCTCGGGGTGAAGGTTGGGTTAGCGTCGTATCCTCGTGCGAATATCGGAGTCCCAAGGATTCGGGTCGTGGTTACCTAGGTGTCGAACTCAGTCAGACTGAGAATGCGGTGGTTATCGCAAATTTGGTACGTGGCGGCGCAGCGCAAAAGGCTGGTCTACTTGAAGGCGATACGATCATGAAGGTGAATGAGGTCGACGTGAAGTCGATCCGCGATCTACAGGGCTACCTTCGCGGTACCGTTCCAAACGAGAAGATCACGATTGTCTACGAGCGCAACGGAGAAAAGAAGGAAGAAAAGATTCGCGTTGGGGAAGTGGTCAATAATCCTTCGCATGTCGCAGAGTATTTCGACGGTGGAAAAAGCTCGCGCCGAGATGGGTTTCCATTGGTGTCCTGCCACGACGCCCCAATACGCCCAGAACAATGCGGTGGCCCCGTGTTCGATAGTGACGGACACTTTTTAGGAATCAATATCGCACGATACAGCCGCACCCAAACTCACGTAATACCTGAGGCCACGGTCCGACGCTTCGTCGAATCTGCGAGAATGGAACTGTCTGGTAACAAATCCCAAAATTAGCCAAAACGCAATAGTGCCTTGTCACAGCCAAATCGTTGGGTCAGTCGCTTGGCGCTAGCCATGGTTGAGATGGAAAAAGCCAGGGCTAACGCACGACGGC
>JBBIUE010000030.1:0-17725 GCA_037440405.1 Pirellula sp.
CGATCGCGCATTGGCTGCAATCGACGAAAGGCTTCAAGGTGGGTGTCGTCACCAGCGTCCCTTTTTCCCATGCCACACCGGCTGCCGCTTATGCTCATAATGTGGGGCGAGAGGATTATCAAGATATCGCGCGCGACATGCTTGGATTTGCGTCGATTGCTCACCGCAACCAACCCCTTCCGGGCATGGATGTCGTCATCGGGTGCGGATGGGGTGAGGAGACATCGAAACCTTCCGGACAGGGTGACAACTTCGTTCCTGGGAATCGATATCTTGCAGCAAATGTGCATCACCAATTGGCGGTTGCGTCCGGCGGCAAATATGTCATAGCCGAGCGCACGCCAGGTCAGCCGGGGAAAGAATTGCTCGAGCGAGCTGCTGAAGTGGCTGCGAAGAGCGACCAAAGACTCTTCGGTTTTTTTGGAACGCGGGGCGGGCACCTCCCCTATGCGACGGCCAATGGAGACTATCGACCAGTCCAAGATACTCGCGATGCCGAATCCTACAGCGCTGCGGATATCGATGAGAATCCAACTCTGGCTTCCATGACACGAGCGGCTCTCAACGTGCTTGGTTCGTCGCAGAACGGTTTCTGGCTCATGGTTGAAGCAGGCGACGTCGATTGGGCCAATCACTCGAATAATCTGGACAACTCAATCGGTGCTGTTCTTGCCGGTGATGAAGCGTGTCAAGCTAACTTCGATTGGATCGACGCGAACCAGGTCTGGCAAGAATCACTGGTTATCATCACCGCCGACCACGGTCATTACTTCAATCTCGTTCAACCCGAAGTTATTGCTGCGGCAGGCAAAGAGAAGCCTCAACCGCCGGAAGCGAAGTGATTTGGCTGACTCGAAGTGGCTTAATGGAAAGTGAATTCGCGTGAGCTTTCGTTCCATTCGATGCGAATGGGTAGATCGACGGAAGTTGGCTTCTGGTTTTGAAACCAGTTGAGAATCTTGCCGAGCAACTGTTTTTCGAAAACCTTGCGAAGTTCTCGTGCTCCAAAGCGATCGAAATCGCAAAGTGCAAGGAGTCGATTTTCGCTGGATTCCGTGAGCGCCACCTCCTTGCCGAACTGCATGCGCAGAGAATTATTCAACTGAGCAACGATTTGTTTGTTCAAAATATGCAGCAGATCCTTTCGGCTCAAGCTACGGAAAAGAATGATCTCATCGAAGCGATTGATCAGCTCATTGGAAAAGTGAGCCGTCAGTTGTTCTATTGGGATTTCATCGATCGCACTTTCGCCAACGGATGAATCTTGATCGAAGGTGTGGAAACCGAAACTCTTTTCAGTTCTCTCGATGTTGAAGTTCGATGTTGCGATGATTGTTAGGTTGGAGAGGGAGTGCTCATTGCCCTGGGCATCGACGAGGCGTCCTTCATCGAACGCCCGAAGAAAAATCTTGAGCACATCCGGATGAGCTTTTTCGATTTCATCCAGAAGCAACACTCCAAAAGGGCAACGCCTCAAGCCGCGAATTAAGCTGGGTTCGTCATTGTAGCCAACATAACTTGGAGGTGATCCGATCAAACCGGAGATCGAATTCGGAGAATGGAATGCCCCCATATCAATGCGAATAACGCTGTCGGTCCGTCCGGTGAGCGCTTCGCCCATCGCGTCTGCCAAAGCGGTTTTGCCAACGCCGCTCGGACCCAGCAGCAGGAAGACGCCGTCCGGCCGCTGAGGCTTTAAGTCGATGTGGTTCTTGCAAAGCTGCACGACGTTGCAGATGCGATCGATGGCTCGATCCTGACCAATAATTCGTTCTTTAAGAAACGCGGCAAGAGAATCGAGTCGCTGACGGAAGGCCTCCGAATCATCCGCGAAGGTGATTCCCGCAAGGTCCGCAACAACGCGTCGGATATGACTCTTTGCCAGCGTCTGCTTCCCTTCCAAAATAGCTGCAGAGCAAGCTCGGTCCAACACTTCGATGGCTTTATCAGGAAAGCGACGAAAAGGAAGGTGTCGGGCCGCCATTTCCACCACTGGAGCGAGTAATTCACTCGCGATCTGAATCTTGTAGTGCGCTGCAAGACGATTGCTCAAGTCGGTAAGGATTGCCACAACTTCCGATTCCGTTGGCTCGTCGACCCGGATCACAGTGAACCGCCGTGACAAAGCCGCGTCTCGCTCAATGTGCTTTCGGTACTCCGCCAGAGTCGTCGCTCCGATGACTCGAAGTGCTCCGCGAGCCAAGGCAGGCTTGAGGATGTTGGCTGCATCGCCTGCGCCGCCACTTTCATCCCCTGCGCCCAAGACCGTGTGAAATTCATCGATGAAAAGAACGATGGAAGGATCGCTCTCAGCTTCCGCTAGGATTGTTTTCAAGCGCTCTTCGAATTCCCCACGAAACTTCGTTCCAGCGACAAGACCTCCCATGGACAGCTCGATGATCCTGCGGTTCTTGAGTTGTTCGGGGACATCACCGGCGCTAATCCGTTGCGCTAGACCCTCGACAATTGCCGTTTTTCCGACGCCAGGTTCTCCAACCAAAATGGCACTCGGTTTGAAGTACTTCGTGAGAACCATTGCTAAGCTGTGAATCTCGACATCGCGTCCTACAATGCGATGACCCATCGAAGTTGCAGTTAAATCGCGTCCAAACTCAGACAGGAACTTTTGCTCGCCCCGAGCTTTCACCGTGGCCGGCGCTGACCGATCCGCAGTGGCCACCGAGAGCGAATTCGATGCATCGTCAGCCGCAGAAGGTAAATCGGGTTCGGGCAGTTGAACGTTCGTCCAATCCACTTCGCTGCCGTCCTTCCGACGAATATACTGCGAGAGGATCGGAACCAATTGTTCCCAAGCCGATAAGATCAACAAGCTTGCGTTAACTTTGTGGTTATCGCCCGCTCTCCGCTCCGCGCTATCCAGCACCCTTCGAACGTCGTCGCAAAGCGGAATTCGCTTTTCCTCCGACTTGGTCTCACGGCGCTCATCAAGCCTTCGCTCGGCCTGCAGTTCATTCGCCGCGAGCATGCGACGCCACCAGGGAATGGAACTGTTGAGGACGGCGAACGCCAAATCCTCTGTTTTCAACTCCGCGTCGGGCCGCAGGGCGGCTCGCTCGCGGGCAGCTTTCAGCAATTCAAGGGCAGATTCATCGTATCGCTTATACCGAGACAAAGAGCGTTACTCCTCCAAACCGATCTCGCCCTTCTGGCGGCGAATCATTGCCAATTTTTGTTCATACTCTGCCTTTATGAATGACTCTTCGTCAGCCTTTTTCCCCTTATCGATCGCCTCGAAGATGATGCTGTGGTAGTGGTCGCCGAGCATAGTGATGACGCTAATACATCGCGCGAGTTGTTTTAGGGTCAACGTTGAGTCCTCGATCGGAAATTCGACCATGGCGCGGATTTCTCCGTCCTTCGAATCGAACTCGAACTGCAGCATCTTCGTCAAGTAACTGATATTAAGAAGCGTCTGCATGATCGCCTCGGTATGCGGTCCTTGTGGGTAGGAGTACATTAATGGTGCAAATACCTTGATGAATTCGCCATTTTCCTCGATCGCGATCACGATCATGATGGAATGATCACCATTGCGGTTCACGTAGTTCTGCGTTTGGAAGCCCGTAATAATCGTTGGACTGTCCGATTGCCGGGTGTAGTTCAGTCCCATTTCATCCAAGTAACCAGCCACTTGATCGACGCTCGTCGCCATGTCGCAAACCTTTCGCAATTGAATGTCGGTCGGAACAGAATGCGTTGCAATTGAAAGATGAGACAATCAGAGAGAATCCTATTCTCTCAATTGCGACACAGTGAGTATACGCAAATCAGCTTCGAGGTGAAATGGTTTGCGAAATGACCTTCGTATAAAGTACCGATCCGAGCAGCATCAACTCGCAAAAACTTCGTGACTGGACATGACCGTTTTGGGAAAGAAACAATGCGTCGCGGTCAACTCACCATGGATTGAGCCGAAAGCGGCGAGTCTTCCTGCCACGCCGGAAAAAAAATTTTTTTCTTCTCACTTGACGATGCACGAACATGCTGTACTATGTAACTAGTACACAAGAACAGTGGACTTTGGTTTGAGGGAGTCGCTGATGTTCTTTTCCATTGATGTTAATAATGGCATTCCGATTTACGAACAGATCGTTCGTCAGATCAAGTTTGCAATCGCCGAGAAAACGCTGCGAGCTGAACAACTTCTGCCCAGCGTGCGGAACCTGAGCAGCCAACTGACTTTGAATCCGAATACGGTTGCTCGGGCTTACCAGCAATTGCAATCAGACGGAGTTCTCGAGCTAGTTCGAGGTCGAGGCGTTGCAGTTTCGCAAGGGGCAGAAAAAGTTTGTCGGGAGGAACGTAAGTCGATTCTAACGGAGCGGCTTGCATCTGTCCTTCGTGAAGCATTGCACAGCGGATTGGACGCCGTTGAGATCGAAGAATTAGTGCGCAAGCAACTGAAACAACTTGTCCCTACCGTGAATACGGTTGCATCGAACATATCTCATCAAACGATTTCTTGAGCCTATTTCCAGGGATCACGATGATCAGCGCCGGGAGCGATTTCAAACGGTTTTCGAGAAGGTAAACAAATGAACGAGTGCATCGCAATTCAAGGATTAGAGATGAAGTTTCGCAATTGCGAGGCTTTGAGGGGAATTGATTTAACCATTCCCAACGGGTCTGTTTTCGCGTTGCTGGGTGAAAATGGGGCTGGGAAAACGACGCTGATTCGCATCTTGACTGGCTATCAAAAACCAACCAGTGGTGTATGCCGCGTGCTTGGGTTCCATCCCTGGAAGGATGCGGTCGCGATTCGTCGTCGTATTGGTTACGTGTCGGATGCACCAGCTCTTTATGATTGGATGCGCGTCGATGAGATTGGATGGTTTGCATCCTCATTTTATCCCGAAGGCTACTTGACCTGTTATCGGGAAGCCATCGAGCGCTACGAAGTACCCTTGGATCGCAAGATTCGACTTTTGAGCAAGGGCCAAAAGGCGAAAGTTGCCTTGGCGTTGGCGACTGCCCACGATCCTGAGCTACTCATTCTCGACGAGCCCACATCAGGTTTGGATCCCCTCGTGCGGCGCGAGTTTATGGAAAGCATGGTTGATCGGGCGGCATCCGGCAAGACAGTGCTTATTGCCAGCCACCAAATCGCCGAGGTCGAGAGGGTCGCCGATTATGTAGCCGTCATCCACTCAGGACGTGTCGTATTGACGGAGAGCATTTCTCAGCTGCGAGAGTCCGTGTTTGAGGTTCTGGTCACGCTATCGGATCCACTGGTTGAATTGCCTCAGGTCATGGAACCGGCAACTTTGCTAATGGAGCAACGAAGTGGCCGTCAAGTTCGGAGGATCGTTCGTGGGATCAAGAGCGATGAAGCGGCTACCTTGGAAGCATGGCCCGGCGTCGTTTCGGTACGTGCTCGCTCGGCTAGCTTGGAGGAAGTTTACGTCGCTTGCACTCGGCGCAGTGAACGGAAAGATTCTTTCGAACTTCGTCGCATAAGCGACGTGACGAACGATCGAGAAAAACAAGCGTCGTAATTGGTCATGGTGTCGAGGAACGAGATAATGAACCGACAAGCAGAATCGATGGCCTTCTCTCTGCCACGGCCTACATTGAGCCGATTACAAGTCGTATTCCGCATGATGTGGAAGGAATCAAGGCAACTGTGGCGTCTTTTTGCGACGCTCTTAATCCTTGCGGTCGTGTCCCATTTGATCATCGACATAGCCAGCCGAGCTGCAGATATCGAATCCCGAATGCTTCCACACTTTTTGCTTCCTATTCTGTTCGCCATCGGAGCGGGTTCCATCTTGGTCAGCATGGAACGCGATCAGCGGACCCTGGATTGGTACGATAGCTTGCCCATCAGTCGACGACAAATCTTTGTGATCAAGCTGATCGTGGGCCTCATGGGATTGGTACTGTTTTGGTTGCTTTCCTATGGCATCCACGTTTGGAGTATCCGTAAGGTTGTCCTCGACTTCTCGTCAGAAGGGCTGAGTTCGCGTCTTGCCACCTATTCGTTTGCCTTCCAGGCAGTTGTTCTGTTTGTACTAAGCTTCTCAACCGCTTGGATCTTTCGAACAACGCTGATTGCTCTCCTTGCATTGATCCCAATCAATCTTGCCGTGCTTCAAGTCGCTCCGCTTCTGGGTAACGGTGCTCGAAATCAAATGAACGATTTCATGGAACCGTCCTCGTTGTTGTGCTACTCGGTCAGCGCTCTGGCATTCCTCGTCATGGCTTGGCTTAGGGCTCGTCATGTTTGGGTGACGTCGTCGGCCGCATGGCTGACTTGGCCAAGCATACGAGGCGCATGGATTCCGAAAAAGGTGGCTCGAACTCCGCCCGCACCAACCTCGCCCTATTTCGCATTGATCTGGCAAGTTTGGCGACAGAACGAGGCTGTAATCTCCTGTGTGGCAACTGGTTTTGGCCTGTTGCTGATTCTTGATCTTCTCCTCATGCCGCAATCTCAGCTTTCTCAGAATACTCGTGTCCTTGTCAGCAACTTTGGATCTACCTTGTTTGGGTTGTCCTTGTTGGGTGTCATGGTGCTTGGGACGAGCGCATTTGCAAGTGACTCATCGAAATTGCGTTCTCGGTTCTTGGCCGATCGTGGAGTGTCGATCGGTCTGATTTGGCTGACTCGTTGGATCCTGCCTTTCCTAATTGTACTGCTGGGTTTGGCCATCTGCTGGGCAATTGGAAAGTACCGCAATGCGTCATCCCCGGACGTTTCTTACTTTCTGAACCAAAGCAATACCAAATTCCACTCGCTTGCCCTCGCTTCTCTTTGGTTCCTCTTTGCGATGTGGTGGGGGCAGGTCTGTCGCAGTCCGAGCATTGCCTATATCGGTGTACCTGCGATCGGAATCATCGTCACCGTGTATTTCGGTTCGTCCGCTCAATCTTCGTTGCTTACGTCGTGGTGGCAATATCTGTTAGTGGGACTGATGCCGTTGTTGGCGACACGAATCATGGCGCGAACTTGGATGGAAGGAAGGCAGGGTTTTCGGTATTACCTAGGGCATTTGGTGATGTTGCTCGTCGCCTTAGTCATTCCATGGATTCCGATGCTTGTGGCCGCTTGGTCTCTTCCCAGACTCATGGAACAGGAACGGTCGCAACTTGTGGAGGCGAGGAGAGCTCTCACAATGCCTCCGGCGTCGTGGCAGTTCTCGCTGTCGCGAAAGCCCTATCGCGTCTCTGAAGCAGTTTTTTCCGAGGGGGTACGCAAGGAGTATGAGAACTTGCCTCCCCTCTCTGAAATCATGAAGCAGTTTATGCGGGAATTGGATCAGTCGTTCGACGTCGAGGCCGGGCCTCTTCATAGCAGGGAGTGTATTGAAGCTGTGCTTCAGGAAGCTTTGCTCAAATCCATGCATCTTGAGTTCCATCCTGATGATCAAGAAGCTCTTCAGCGATTTCGCCAAGCGGTGGGACTATTGGTAAAAATCATTCAGCGTTCACGCATCGGTGCGTCGTTGCAGATGCAAGTGGTCATCGACAAGCTGGAGGCAGAGCTTGTCGATGCAGCCGCTCGTCCCGAAACACGAGGACTTTTGGGCGAATCTCTTTATCGGGATCTCGTGACTCAACTGGCTGATATGAATGCTCGGCGCGAAGCACGTCGACGCGCGGTCTTGATTGCCTGGCGACCCCATCGCGCGGACGAAAACGGCGATGCTGAAGGCGGAGGATATTTGGATCGGAATGCGTTCGGCGGTTTTGTGATCTTTCAAAATCTGGATCAGCGTCGAACCTTCGATTACTTTTTGCATCGATTTCGAGAGGTGTTGACCTTTCGTCTTTTGAAGCTTGCAGACTGCCAGAATGCATCGGAAGCAGACGTTGTGTTTCAAGATGTCGCCGCAATGTTTGAGATGAAGTTGGGTGGCTTGGGCGAGCAACGTTATCAGCGAGACATTCCCGGGTCGACCTGGCATACTGCATGGGAACAACAAGCAGTCGAGCTCGCCAAGCAACTTGAATTCGATAGGAGCTAGAATGTGATTCACAAACGACCAAGTTGGTTGACGACTCAGATGGATCGATGCGGCAGCACGCCCGCGAACGGATGGAGTTCAAAAGGTCGAGTCGAGATGCGAACTTCCGTGCAGGCCTGTGGCTCAAGCATGAACGATTCTCATTCGCGCCGTCGTCTATTCTGGTCGCGACGCGGTAATATCTGGGTTGTCATACCGTTCGCCATTCTGATTGCGATCATCGTAGCAATGCTTGGAATTAATTTAATTCCAGACATCTTGACCAAGAGAAGGTTGCTCTCCAAACTCGAGGAATGGCAAGGAAAAGGTCTCGCGATCGACCGGAGCACCGAACCTGATGCAATCGAGACAAACACTCCTTCCGAGATTTCTGCGGAATGGCGAAGCATTCAAGAAACGATTGGTTGGGGGCGCATTTTCTCCAGCGTACGCGTCCTTCGCGTCTATGAGCGCCAAAAGGAATTAAGTCTTCTTTCCGATCTCACTACCTGGGATGTCGATTTGCCACCTGAAAAAACCGTTTCGGAGTATTTGGATGAGATGCGACCTCTCATCGAGAGGCTACTCGCCATGCGGGGTGAGACGCCTATGCGAAAACGCGGCTATTCACGAGTTGCTGAGAACGATCCATCTTTTGGCATCGAGTCCTATTTACTGAGACAGTTGCTGTTTCTGGAAGGTACTTTTGCAGCCTACAAGGGAGATGGGGATCGATGTTTGCGAGCTCTCCAGGCAATGGATTATTTGATCCAGTCGATCGAAGCACGAGGCGGCATAGACAAGTACTTAGCGTACGCGAGTTTGAACAAGATCAAGTTTCTCATTATTGCATTTGCACTTGCTCAAGAACTTTGGACGGAGGAGCAAGTTGATTTCGTCGATGGACAATACCTTAAACAATCAGTGCCCCCCGAAAAACTGCGGCAGCGCGCTCGCAGTTTTGTTGAATATGAAACGTCTCGCATACGATCATTCGTGCACTCGTCCGAGTCTTCTCAGACACGTCAATTACATCGACCATTCTTATCAGACATGCTCACGTCGGCGGAAAGAGTCGACGTGCTCTTAAGCCAAGAGTTTGAGTCGCCGGAACCCGTCGCAAGCTTTCAGTGTTTGATTAGTGACATCCTTAAACAGACGAATCCTCACTCGGAATTGGACTCGAACTACCAGTCGATACAATTCTTGAAGAATTTTGCAGTTGAACTCGTCTGCGAAGAAAACCTTCGAAGGCTTGCTCGTTGTGCGGTAGGCATCAAGAAATACGCAAGGCAGCATCAGCGCTTGCCGACTCAGCTCGATGATCTTTTGGATCAGCAACTTACTTCCTCGGATATTCATTTCGTCCATCGGAGCAAGTTTGGCTATGCGATCATTGGGGAACAGGCAAAGCTTTTTGCTCGCTGGTCCGATTTGAGTAAACCACCCTGTTCTATGGAATCAGGTTTTTGGAGCAATTTGGAAAACGGTATCGTGGAGTTGAATTTCCGTTGAGCGGCCTACGCGTCACAGAAGTGAGCCGAGGCGCACTTGCGTTCGGTTTCATCGAATTTAAGAGCGAACAACCGGATGTTAGCGCATTTAAGCTGATGACCCGCGGACGTTTACACAACAGAGAGGGCCAAGCGTTTCTTCGGGGCCGAGATGCTTCTTTTGGGCTCTCTGAGCGCGTCACGATTGTTTAGCGCGTCACGATTGTCTAGCGCGTTACGATTGTTGGCTTGCCACGCTCGAATCGTCTCGTTCCCTCATGAAGCAACCGATCTCTGCCGCAGAGCTTCATAGAAGAGGACCGCAGCCGTGTTGGAGACGTTCAGGCTATCGGCTTGCCCCAACATTGGAAGCTTGATCGATTCCGTCGCAATATCGTTCCAAGAATCCGAGAGTCCGAGACTCTCATTTCCGAACAGGAAAGCAGTCGGGCCGCGATAATCGAAGTCGCTGTACGTGCGCGTTGCGTCGACGCGAGTAGCGTAGACGCGAATGCCGAATCGTTGGAGCCATTCGCTTGTATCGCTTAATGAAGCGACTGCCACAGGGACTGTGAAGATCGAGCCTCGACTCGACCGAATCGCGTTCGGGTTCAGGGGATCACAGCGAGGATTCGTAGCGATGACCGCTGTCACTCCACTTGCATCAGCAGTTCGCAACATCGCCCCGACGTTGCCTGGTTTTTCAATTTGGTCCAGAATGGCGATCAGTGGAGCCGGTACCGAAGAAGGTAGCCGATCGAGGTTCCATTCCGGCTTGACGAAAACTCCGACTGGCTCATTTCGCATATCTCCGTAGCACAGCTTCTCGATGACCTCATCCGATGCGTAGACGATCGTACTTGTTGGGGCGTACTCAAGGATGGTACCGCTCCAGTTCGAATTGCGATCGTCATACTGGGTTGGCAAAAAGATCGTTTTCGGCGTTTGGCCATTCTTCAATGCCAAAGCGATCTCTCGCCATCCGTAAACGAGAAACAGACGTTGTTCGGCTCGATGGTTGGCTTTGAGAAGTTGCAAAGCGAACTTCACCAAAGGGTTCTGCGTGCTTTGAATCAAGCGCGACATCGTACAGATCGCCTTCTCTTTTCATCGGAGATAGCAGCTAGTGCTCCAAGAATGATCACGACAAGCTTTTCGCTGTTCAAGCCGAGCTTCAGCAGCGGCGCTAACGATTTCCGACCGCGACGGGATTGGCCGCTCTGCGGAGAGACTTTGCTCGACGAGAGTTGCTAGTGAGGACCACGATTCGTGTGCCACCGCACAAAGGCGACATAACCAACAATAGCGAGGACGAACAACGCGACCACTGGAACCAAGTGTAGCGGTTCAAGGATGTAATGTTGGACCGAATACGGATCAGCAGAGGTTGTTTCGTGTCCCGGATGAGCCGATGCAGTCGAGGGAAGGCTTAGGCACAAAATACCTATCGCGGAAAGTAATTTGAACAATCGCGACCTCCAATTCATGCTCTCGCTCCCGTAGCCTGTTTTTCTCGCAACTCTTTGAGGGCCTCTACCGGAATGGGAACTCCCTTCAGAACCCCTTCCAAGACCAAATTGTTGCGAACGAATCCTTGGAATCGTGAAACAATCATCCGTCCTTTTCGGACCCGAATCTGCTGGCACATGATGACAAACCGATCTCCAGGCAAGACTGGATCGCGAAATCGCACATCCTCGAGTCCGCCAAAACCGAGCATCTCAACGCCGAGCAAATCGTATTTGTGGGCGAAATAGCTACACAATTGAGCCGCCGCTTCAAGTTGAACGACTCCCGGCATCAGAGGCATTCCAGGCATGTGGCCGCGAACCCAGAAATCGGTCTCGGTAATGTCCTTGTAGCCAGCACAAGAGATGTTGTCCAAATTCTCGTAAACGATCGCTGTCAGCTGCTCCATTTCGAAGCGCTGGGCGTTATGCCGCCTGATCTCTTCAACATCGGCGATGATGTTGCTGAAATCGAGAGTAGATGGATCGACGATGAACTCAGAGGCCGCCACGGCGATATCTCTCCGCCTAGGTACGAACTTTCTTTCGTTTTAGCTTACGAGCTTTGCTGTTCGCGGCCCTCTGGCCGTGATTCGCTTTCTTTAACTTGCGATGCGGTTTAGCCATGGTTATCTTCCGATGAAAGGGACGTGCTGACTGAAACTTATCAAACTGAAAACGTTACCAGCCGAAACGCGAATTGAAAAGAGAAAATCGGCGAAGAAGCTCAAAGCAATTTGAAAAATAGCACTTGGAGGCGATTCAAACCACCGATATACTCAGGAGCTCGAAAAAAAAATACCCTGTTCGCTGCAATCGACAAGACTCACATGACCAAGCAAAAAACACATAAATCCACTCGGAAGCGATTCCGGCTCACGGCAACCGGCAAAGCGAAGCATCGCAAGGCTGGGACGAGCCATTTGGCGTTCCGAAAATCAAGCAAAAAAATTCGCCAGCTTCGAGGCACCAAACCAGTAGATCCATCGAGAGAGAGGCAAATTCAGCTTTGTCTTCGCGGGAATTCGCTTTAATCTCGACGTTGGCATGATTGTGACGCTCGTTCGGATGGATGGGCGTTTGCGGGAATACTTAGTCCAAGTCTCTGGGTACAACGACTGCACGCGAAGCTTAATTTCGCATTTTATCAATCCCGCACCTTTTCGTATCTCGATAAGGACGAAAGGGGGAATGCAGTGACCTGAGAGGCGACATGAAGAAAGGTTCATTTCGATGAGAACGAGAAAGGGTTCAGCGCGTCGTCAAGCAAAACGCCGCTTGTTTCAGCGTGCTGAGGGCTATGTAGGTGGTCGTCGTCGTCTTTATCGGACGATGAAGGAGAACTTGGTTCGGGCGGGTAGATTCGCTTATCGCGACCGTCGCCGCCGCCGCCGTGACTTCCGTCGATTGTGGATTATCCGCCTCTCCGCAGCCTGTCAGCAACATGACTTGCGGTACTCTCAGTTCATTCACGGCCTAGCGAAGGCGAATATCGAACTTGACCGAAAGCAGCTTTCGGAAATGGCGATTGCTGACCCATCTGCCTTCGGCAAGGTAGTTGAAGAAGTCAAGAAAGTTCTCGCTTCCTGAACCGCGTGCACAGGTTCTAGGGATAAGCAGTTATGAAGCTGGATGACTTTCTATCGGAGATTCGTAAACTCAGCTCCGATGCCGAGCAGTCGTTTGCGGCAGTCGATTCGCCATCGAAGCTGGAGGAAGCGCGCGTCGAGTACCTTGGTGCGAAGAACGGGCGTATCAAGTCGGTTCAAAAGTTGATGGGGGAACTTGCTGCTGAAGATCGTCCAACCGGCGGAAAGCATTTCAACGAAGTCCGATTGTTGCTTCAGCGGCTTCTCGACAACGCAACTGAGCGAATCGCGAATTCGACAGTCCGCGTAGAAACGGGACCGCAGTTCGATCCGACGTTGCCAGGCATACCGACGAACTTCGGTCACCTTCATCCGGTCACTCAGACGATGGAGCACTTGAAGGAGATTATGGGGCGACTTGGATTTTCTGTCCTGGAAGGCCCAGAAGTCGAAGATGAATGGCATAACTTCGATGCTCTCAATATTCCGGCGGACCATCCAGCTCGCGATCCACTAGACAATTTCTACATCGAAGTTGCGACCAAGCAGTCCGCTTCCCCGTTGCTGCTTCGAAGCCAAACGAGCACCGTTCAAATTCGCGCCATGGAAGCTAGCAAGCCACCCTTACGGATCATTTCCTTGGGGCGAGTCTATCGACCGGACGAAGCCGATGCGACTCACTTTCCCATGTTTCACCAGATGGAAGGATTATGGGTTGACCGCGATGTCACCATGGCTCAGCTTAAAAGCGTGCTGCGACTATTCGCGACCAATTATCTAGGCGCGGATGTACAAGTGCAGTTTCGCCCAAGCTTCTTTCCTTTCACCGAGCCAAGCGTAGAAGTTGACTTCCGCTGGAATGACCGGTGGGTTGAATTCGGGGGAGCTGGCATGGTCGACCCCAACGTACTTCGGGCCGTTGGGTACGATCCGGAAGAAGTGTCTGGATTCGCGTTCGGACTGGGAGTCGAGCGACTTTGCATGCGGCGGTTTGGGATCACCGATATTCGCGATTTGTACCGTAACGACGTTCGTTTCCTTCGGCAGTTCTGAAATTTTGGGAGGCAGCGATGCTCGTTTCCTGGGAATGGCTTTCCCAATACGTCGATCTGAACATGGAGGTCGAAAGCTTAGTCAATCAGTTGGCGTTGTCCGGATTGAATCACGAATCCACGACCAAACTCGAAGATGATTGGGCCATCGATCTGGAAGTAACTAGCAATCGAGGAGACTGCTTGAGTCACCTCGGGATCGCCCGTGAAGTTAGCGTTCTCTACAAACAACAACTTCGAGTTCCCACGATCGAACTCAGCGAATGCACCGAGCTAGCCTCGGACTTTATTCAAGTCGAAAACCGGTTTAAGAGTGGATGTCCGAACTACTCAGCGCGAATCATTCGCGGAGTCAAGGTGGGACCAAGTCCTGCCTGGCTGAGCCGACGGCTCAAAGCGATTGGCGTTCATTCCGTCAATAACATTGTCGATGTTACGAACTACGTGATGTTTGAATGCGGACAGCCGCTCCATGCCTTCGATCTTTCGGAGATCGCTGGTAACAAAATCATTGTACGTGAAGCCGAGGCACAGGAGAATTTTACGGCGATCGATCACCGCACCTACGTTTTACCAAAGGGAACCGTTGTCATTGCCGATGCTCAGCAAGCGGTCGCGTTGGGAGGCATCATGGGGGGAGTCCTTTCCGAGGTTCGCGACGATACAGTCGATCTTTTGATCGAGGCGGCAGATTTTCAACCGATGCATATTCGCCAAGCGGCCCGGACACTTAAACTGCATTCGCCGTCCTCGCACCGATTCGAGCGTAAAGTTGACCCGGTGAGAGTCGATTGGGCCAGCCGCCGTTGCTGCCAGTTGATCTTGCAAGTTGCTGGTGGCAAGTTGCTTCACGGCGTCGTCTCGGACGGCACGGCTCCAGACACCCACCAACCGATAACTCTTAGACATGCTCAGATCAAACGTGTCCTTGGAATTCACGTTCCTTGGAGTAGTGCGATCGATATTTTGGTTCGGTTAGGTTGCCATCTGCAGGAACAATCAGAGGTTGATGCAAGATTGGTGCCTCCGTCATGGCGGCACGATTTGACACGCGAAGTTGACCTCATCGAGGAAGTGGCCCGAATCTTTGGATACGATAAAATCCCGGAAGATGTTCCAGTGCCCATCACGGTCTCGATGAAACGAGATAAGGATGTCCTTGTCGAGCGCGTTCGTTCGCTTGCCAATGCAACCGGATTGGATGAGGTGATGACTCCCAGCGTGGTAACTGCCGACTTGGACTCAGGATGGGATGCTTGGACGAAGGAAGCACCACTTCGGAGTCAAACGCCACTGCTCGAAGGAGCAAACTTGCTGCGCCGAAGTCTAGTGCCAAGCTTGTTGCAAGTTCGTCGATTCAATCAGAGTCATGGATTCTCAGACGGTTCTTTCTTTGAGACTTCGACCTGCTACTTGCCGAGCTCGGAACCGGGCCAGCTCCCGACGGAGAAACTCCTCTTAGGTGTTGTCACAAACAGTGACTTTCGAAAAGTGCGGGGGCTATTTGAATCGATTCTCGCACGCTGCACGCAGGTTCGCACTGCGCTTGCCGACTATGCGCTCCGAAGTATTGCTTCTGATTCCGGCCAAGCAATTCTAGCTGGCGATCGAATGATTGCTTGGTTTGGAGTGCTTGATCGTACCGTCCGAGACCGTTGGAAATTCGATGCAGACTTAGCGGTCGGGGAATTGGACTTGGGGCAAGTGATGGAGCATTTCTGCGGCGTTCCTCAATTGAAAGCGATTTCGGCGTTCCCGTCGATCAAGCGCGACTTGAATATCATTTTCCCTGAAGCAACACGCTGGAGCAAAATTGCTTCGATCGTCGGCGCAAATTCGGGAGATTGGCTCTCCGAACTTCAATACGTCGAGACCTACCGCGACTCCAAAAAGGATGGCCACGGTCGGAAACGTATTTTGTTCAGTATGGAATTTCAGAGTTCTCTTCGAACCTTGACCAGCGAGGAAGTGGACGAGCTTGTTGGCGGCATCGTTCGGGAATTGCAGCGGCAATTGAACGGCGAACTCTTGTGAAATTTCCCTTCGCTCGAAACCGGAGCGACACGAGACGAATCGCTTACGATAAAATCATAGCAATGGTCGATCGGGTTTCAGCCGTCGAATTTTTTTGACGCATTCATTTTGAATGCAAACAGCTCGGAGTATCGCGTGGATAACAGAGACGAAGTAACAGACATGCTCGTCGAGAGGATTCGATTGGGCGACAGCGATGCTTGGGAAAGTCTAATTCAGCGGTTTGAGGGTCGATTGTTGGCTTTTGCTGAGAATCGCGTCGGCATTCGAGCGGCCGCCGAAGACATCGTGCAAGATACGTTTGTTGGCTTTCTCAATAGCCTGCCGAACTACGATGGTCGCCGACCACTAGAAAGTTATCTGTTTTCGATCTGTGCCTATAAGTTGACGGACTACCTTCGACGTGAAGGCCGGAGGCCCAAGATTCCATTGAGTAGTTCGGGGGGGCATTCCAGCGCCGACATGCAGCTTGCCGGATCCGGCAGGCCCGCAAGCAGTATCGCTCGAAGTGCCGAACGAAAAGGGATCGAAGAGAAAGCCGTTGTCGCCGCACTCAAGGAGCAGGTCGACAAATGGAAAGAACGTGGCGACTGGCAAAAACTGAAGTGCATCGAATTGTTGTTTGTGGTGGGGATGAGCAATAAGGATGCGGCTGTCGCTCTCAATATTTCGGAACAGCAAGTCGCCAATTTCAAGTTTGACTTCCTGGCTCGAACCAAGACACTCGTCGGGCGTCAAAACTTGAATCCGGAAATCTTTCCTGAACTCGGAGACGGTCCATAGCTCCATACCTTCAAACACCATGTCGAGTATCTATGCTGTTACCAGTTTGGCAAGATGGATACATGGTGGTTTGTCACGGGCAAGTTCGAACAACTACGCTTGAAGACCATCGGTGGATCGGCCGTTATGCACTAGCGCGCGGTTGGACGTTGGGCATCGTGCGTTTGCCTGCGGGCTCGGAGTACGGCACCATTTGCTGAAGTATTTCAGCTCCAAGCGAACATCCGCGATCGACTTAAGATAAGGTACCATGAATCCGTTGGAAGAAATGTCGAAACCAGCCAAAACAGAGATCAACAGCCATCAGCTCACTGGACACGAGCGAGAACAAGCTGGGATAACCCGGACCCTTCGCGTTTCACGATGAGTGGTGAATGACTCCGTTGAAGCAGTTGATGGTCCCCTTTTTGCTCAGGAAAAGTTGACCATCGGAATTTCGCATCCTAACGGCGAAATCAGCCTGAGATGATATGTGACGGGGTTTTCGATTTTGAAAAGGAAAGTTATCGTTATTTTGCAATCTAAGAATCGAGTTGGAGCAGTTCCCCAAAACGGCGAGATCGGATCCGACCATGCTAGAGACATTCAGTATTCTGACAATGTGAGCTAACCAGGAAAGCTATTGTGGCGTTTGCACAAATTGGACCGATCGCCGTACATTATCCCTCGCGATGCGAAACGAACGAAGACCTCAAGCGAGAATTCCCTGACTGGGATATGCCGTTGATTGGTCAAAAGACCGGAATCGAACGACGTTATATCGCAGCACCGAACGAAACCGCAGCCGACTTAGCGGTGCTGGCGGCCCAAAAGTTGATCGCGAATAATCACATTCCTCTTTCCGCCATCGACTATGTTCTCTTTTGCACCCAGACTCCGGACTATCCGCTGCCGACAACCGCCTGTTTGATCCAAGATCGGCTAGGGTTACCGACGCGAGTAGGAGCGCTCGACTTCAATCTTGGATGTTCGGGATTCATCTACGGTCTTTCGATCGCGGAAGGCCTCATACGCAGTGAACAAGCGCAGAACATTTTATTTTTGTGCGCGGAGACCTACTCGAAGTACATCGATCCAACGGATCGGTCCTTGCGGACTATTTTTGGAGACGCTGCTGCCGCGACGTTGGTTTGTGACGCTGCCGAGCCCACGTTGACTGCATTTCGTTTTGGAACGGACGGAAGCGGTGCGGACACGCTATTGGTGCAGGATGGAGGAGCGAGGCCGATCCAAGATGCTTTACGTCCACGGCATCGCAAGAGATGGCAGAGTCGTCTTTACATGGACGGCCCAAGTCAG
>JBBIUE010000030.1:17787-51822 GCA_037440405.1 Pirellula sp.
TACATGGACGGCCCAAGTCTGATTCAATTCGCGGAGGACTCGGTGCCTCGTTTAGTCAATGAGGTAGCTGAATTGGATGGGAGGTCAGGTCCGCAGGATTACGATTGGCTGCTTCTCCACCAAGCCACCTTCAAGATGCTCGACGTTCTCCGCCCTCGATTGGCAATTGCACCTGAGAAAATGCCCATCCGGCTCAGTGACGGAGGCAACACGGTTTCATGCACCTTGCCTATACTCATCGATCAAATGCGAAGGTCGGGAGAATTAAAATCGGGGCAACGCTCGATGCTCATCGGCTTCGGCGTCGGATGGTCTTGGGCCGGTTGCGCTTGGTCCATATCCTGACGCTCGGGATGCGATCAAGTTCGACTTCATGAACTTTGGAACGGGTCAAAGAAGGAGTCGCCGAGCCTCACAGGATCGTTGAATCGAGGTTGAGTATGCGGGTACTCGGGGCAAAGGGCGATTCTTCAGTTCGATTGCACTGCTGCTGGTTCGCAGTCTTGTCGTCGACTGTAGATGTCGATTTCCACGGCTATTAATGCTTTGGATAAAGTGCGATGGTTTGGCTCGAGCATTGCGTCAGTCGCTCTTTAGCGTCAGTCGAGAAAGTAGAGCGATGGCAATGGTTGCCAGGATGGGATTGAGATGTCGAGTTCCGCCCGACGAAGCGTTCGTGGGAACGTTCTGTTGGTCTACAGCGATGAACTGAGGAGTGGACACAAATTCAGCGTCGGAAGAGGCGATGAAATCTTCTCCGGGAGCGGGAAGTCGCACTTTCTCCCAACCGCTGCTGGTTCGTCGCCAATCGTAAACTGGATATACAAGTTGCTCTGCAGTCAGATCAGCCTCGGCCGGAGGGGGACTGAGTGACTCATGAAAGGAAAAAGGTGCCACAAGAATCGCGGTGACAAAAATTGCGATCATGACTTGATTGCTGACCATCGGTGGAACCTGCCTGCTTGTCTTTTGAATCGGGCGAGTTTGGTAGACGTAAGCTTTTGCAGAACAGGTAGCCAACCATGAGAACGCATCCGCTTCATGGATCGACCACACTTTTCATTAGGTCTTTCAGGGACTCGCTGTGGGAACTCACTGCAAGATCGACGAGGTGGTCCCCAAACGCACAACCTTAAAAACGGCTCCGCCTTCCTCAAGTCACCAAACAACGGTATGGAAGTGCAAGCTGCGTGCAGCCTCAAACGAGCCAGAACACCGATTCCCGAAGTTTCAGCGATGGCATGGACCTCCGGTCTCGCTGACCATTCGTTTTGGTTTCGTTCCAAGCTGCGAGCAACATCTCGGAGGGACGCAAAGGCAAGTCGCGCGCCAAAGGGGACGACGATCGAATCTAAGATCTGAGGCGCGAGGCCGGATGGCGTCGACTCGACTCAGGATGCAACCCCAAATTCAAGAGAAACTGCGGGATGCGATCGGTTTGCTGCGCAGCCATCGGCGTCAAGTTATGCCGCGCTCTCGTTTCTTTCGGTGCCGATTTTGCTGAATCATGTTGCGAAAGATGAACGAGCTTGGCGGAATGCGTTGCGGAAATGCAACAACGAACTCAGGCAAAGCTGAGCTCAAACGACCTTCCGTTCTGCTCTTGTTCTCCTCCAAGAGTATGCAGGACAAGTGTCATGCTTCGTTCCGTCGTATGAGCGGACATCCAGCCGATCGGTTGCGAATCTTGAAAGTTGTACGCAATTGCCGGGAGATTGACCATGTGAACTCGGCCTTCACGAGCGATGTCGAATCGATGCGAATGCCCATAGAAGATGGCTTGGACCTGATCGTGCTGGATCGCAAGGTCTTTCAAGAAAGCTGCGTCAAGTAGTTCACCATCTTCATCACCAAGCGTGTGGTGCACCATCAATAACGTTGGTTGATCGTCGTGATTGGCGAGATAATCCGAAAGCCAAGAACGTTGGGCTTTTCCGAGCAATCCCGCGACGCGGTCAACATACAGCAGCGAATCGAGGATAATCCAACGCACATGTTTGGTATTGACGATCGTGACATGCTTGTGAGCCAAGTGCGAAGAAAGCGCATCTTCTGCAAAAACTTTGCGGAATTGATCGCGGTCGTCGTGATTACCAAGCGCGATCTTGGTAGGCGGCGCTTGATGTTGTCGGAGCAAATCTGACAG
The DNA here is from genome assembly GCA_037440405.1 of Pirellula sp. Lineage (GTDB taxonomy): Bacteria > Planctomycetota > Planctomycetia > Pirellulales > Pirellulaceae > JANMGV01. Next base: position 19,934 of record JBBIUE010000030.1, read on the forward strand.
ATTCCGATAATCGCCCTCAAGTCCCTGAGTGCGCGCAGCATCGCCGCACAAAAAGGCAGCGTCGCTAGGCGCTTCCGCCATTCGCTGCAAGGCCCGTTCGAGATTCGAGTAGGGACGAAAGCCACGGTATGACTCGTCTTTGTCCGTCGGAATGTGCGTGTCGGACAGCAGGGAGAATCGTTCCCAATCGCTCTCATTGTAAATGGACGCTGATAGCTCCCTGTGCGTCAATAGGTTCGTAGCGAATGCAAGGCCGGACGCTGCAATGAATCGACGTCGATTGGCCCCTTGCTCGGATGAGTGATTCATGGGTGTGCTCTCTCTCCAAAATCGGTCGTAAAAAAGTGAAACTCAACTTTTGTTCTGCTGGCTCGTTGTTTCGATGCAAGACTTGGGTAATGGTGACTCAGGCTAACATTTCAACACGCATTTTTGCGAGCTTCAGGTACGAATCTGTCAATCATGCCCCGCCGCTTACGCTAGGGATCCATGTCTTAACCCTCTCTAACAGTTCGAGCTGGTGCTTGTTCTTCTGTCTAATGCCTCAGCCATCCTTCGCAATATCGATACTCGACAATTGCGCAGGTACGAGGATCGTCCCCTTCGCTGCTGGTGGTGCGGCTGTGTTGCCCAACCTTTCTTCACCGATATCATCACATTGACAATGCATGTGCAATCAGGATACTACCGATGCATCTTGCATTGAACTTAAGATACCAAATCAAGGACCAAACGGAGTTTCCTCTTCAAGAATTCATGACTGCGAAAACACTCAACCAGACGACATCGAAGACCAGCTGGTACGATTTCCCTCATTGTTACGATCTCGGTTTCCGCGATGAAACGCAGCGGGAAATAAGATTTTTGCCTAAAGCCTTTCAGCGATTTTCCCAGATTCCGGTCCGAAGTGTCTTTGAGGGAGGTTGCGGTTCCGGAAGGTTGATGCGTGCGTTGGCTTCCAAAGGTTATCAAGTTTGTGGCTTTGATCTGAATCAGAATGCGCTCGATTACTGTTCAGCCCGACTAAAAAAGCATGGCAGGACAGCTCGGATGGTTAACGCCGATATGCGATCTTTTGATCTCGGCCAGCGATTTCAAGCCGGTGTCTGTATTCTGAACACCTTTCGCCACCTGTTGACGGAAGAGGACGCGAGATCGCATCTCAAGTGTGCGGCTAGGCACATAGAGGACGGTGGCTTGTACATTCTCAGCCTGCACCTGCTTCCGTCGGATGCGGACTTATTGGATGTCGAGAGATGGAAGTACCAGTCGAAGCGACTTTCGATCAGTTATTGTCTAAGAGTAATCGATACGAATTTGCGGAAGCGACGGGAGCAGCTTAGGCTGACGATGACAGTACGGCGCAACGGCCAGTCGTTTCGCATCGTCGATGAATTCGCCCTGAGGACCTATCGAGCTCGCCAGATGCGAGCCTTGCTGGAAAGCGTACCTGAGTTGGAACTATGCGAAGTCTTCGACTTTTGGTACGAGATCGATGAGCCACAGCCTTTTAATGATCGTCTCTCGGACGCCGTCTTTGTACTTCGTAAGCGTGGTTGTCCATGAGCGCGAAACGCCGACCGCAGTCTTCATCAAATCAAAGTATCCATTCAAATCCTCTTCTTGAACTTGCTTCGAATTTGCGGGATGCGTTGATTCAGGTCGATTTTTCAGAATCGGTAGCTTGGGTATACCATCCGCTCAGCTATGCTTGGGATTCGCACGCAGAATATTTGCTGCGCTACGGAACGGGAACAAAAAGAGTGCTGTTTTTGGGGATGAATCCTGGGCCTTGGGGAATGATGCAAACGGGCATCCCGTTCGGTGAAATCGCAGCCGTTCGAGACTTTCTTCAGATCGACTGCATGGTAGGATGTCCGGAGCGGTTTCATCCCAAGCGACCGATTCAAGGGATGGACTGCAAACGATCTGAAGTTTCGGGTAAGCGCTTTTGGGGGTTGTTTCGCAGTCGATTTGGAAATGCAAATCGATTCTTCCAAGAGCACTTCGTGGCGAACTACTGTCCCGTGGCATTTCTCGAAGCAAGCGGACGCAATTTGACACCGGACAAACTTCCTGTCGGGTTGCGCTCAACCATGGACCAGTTGTGCTTGCAACATCTTCTGCGCTTGATTGAGCTGATGCGGCCAGAGTGGGTTGTGGGGGTGGGGGCATTCGCTGCGGATCGTGCCGAGCGAATGCGAGCCTGCATGATGGATATCGCTCCCGCCACCTTTGGGCGAACCATCCGCGATGAGCGAAAAGTGGATTTCCGAATCGCTACGATCTTGCATCCCAGTCCTGCATCGCCATTGGCGAATCGAGATTGGGAAGGCAAAGCAGTGAGGCAGTTGGTTGAGAACGGAGTCTGGAAAGAATGAAGCTGAATGCGTGAAGTGCTTACTGTGGCTGAATTGTATGCCGGAGGGTACAATCTGTTCGTGTCGCGAATTCTGGTCGGTAGCTACCGCCATTCATTGCGTGGTTAGTAAGCAAGGCTCGCTGAGTAGTGCGGCTCGCCTTCATGAAGCCTACAAGGAAAAACATGACTGAATCGATGAAGATCATAAGTCGACTTGTATTCTTCGGGTATTTATCCGGCTTCTTGCTGCGAGCACTCCCTGCAGCTGAATGGCCGGTCTTCCGAGGCAATAGTGCGTCGCAAGGTGTCAGCGATTCAAAAATGCCCGCTGAACCCAAACTGCGCTGGGAGTATTCGGTGCCCAAAGGTTCGTTTGAAGCAACCCCGGTGATCTCGAATGGGAAGGTCTTTGCGTGCGACCTTGATGGGGAAGTGTACTGTTTCGATTTGTCCACCGGAGACTTGGCCTGGAAGTTTGAGACCGATTCTGGTTTCATCGCTTCCTGCGCGGTCCGTGAGGATCGAGTGATCGCAGGAGACTTTGACGGAAAAGTCTATGCTCTGGCGGTTACCAACGGAGAGAAACTTTGGGAGGTTGAGACAAAGGGACAAATTGATTCAGGGGCCAATTTCTACAAGTCCCTGGTGCTGGTGACAAGCGAAGACGGTTTTTTGTATGCGTTTCAGATTGAAGATGGCAGTTTGGCATGGAAGTATGAAACAGGCGACCAATTGCGCTGCTCGGCGACGATCGTCGGAAATCGAACGTTTTTAGGGGGATGCGACGGAAAACTCCACATCGTTGATTTGGATCGCGGTGAAAGTGTCTTGGAGAAGCTTCCCTTGGACGGTCCAACGGGCAGCACTCCCACCGTTCAAGGTTCGCTTGTCTTTGTACCGACGCAATCGGGAAATGTTTTGGCGTTCGATTGGGAAACTGGAGAGCGAAAGTGGATGTTTTCTGATTCCGAACGAAGCCCAGAGATTCGATCCAGTCCGGCTGTGTTCCACCAGACCCTATTCGTAACGACACGTAATCGGCGCTTGTTGGCGTTGGATACTGCCAATGGCAAAATTCGCTGGGAGTCGGTGCTCCGCAAGCGGTCAGACAGTTCTCCTGCCATCGCGGATGGTCGAGTGTGGATAGGAGCTAGCGACGGTAGAATCATGGCCGTTGACTTGGCGTCGGGCGAAGAAACATGGTCCTTCGAAGTGCAGGGAGGATTTGCTGGCTCTCCTGCGCTCGCGGATCAGCATTTGGTGATCGCCTCCGACGCGGGAGTAATCTATTGTTTTGGTCCCTAATGACGCGATGCGACGAGTTGTGTTAAGCAGCAAAGGCTGCGAATGAAAGAATGAGGCCTGCTTCATGCATGGTGAACTAACGATCCATCGGTTATTAACCAAGATGGAGGAAGTCCAAGCTTCCGATTTGCACGTCAAAATTGGCTCTCCACCGGTTCTGCGAATTGCTTCGGAATTGCACAAAATTGAAGTGCCGGCCCTAAGTGGCGAAGAAACGGAAAAGTTACTAACGGCAATTGTTCCCAAGAGGCTCTTAGAATCTCTGGATCGCACGGGCGGCATTGACTTCTCGCACACGGATGCAGGCGGTCGATACCGCTGTAGCGTCTTTCGAGCTGGCGGAGGCCTTCATGCTGCCATTCGGCGAGTGAACACCAAGATCCCCGATTTTGCTTCGTTGCACTTGCCGCCGATTTACGAGCGGACGTGCGAACACCTCCATGACGGTTTAGTCATTATTTGCGGGGTTACGGGCAGTGGAAAGAGTTCGACGTTAGCGTCGATGATCCAGTACATGAATCAAACCTTCGCGTATAACATCATCACTATCGAGGACCCAGTCGAGTACCTCTTTCGAGCTCAGAAGAGCGTGATCAGCCAGCGAGAGGTGGGTTTGGATGTATTGGATTTTCCGACCGCTCTTCGCGGGGCGGTTCGACAGGACCCAGATGTCATTGTCATCGGCGAAATGAGAGATAAGGAGACTCTGTTGGCTGGGCTGATGGCTGCCGAAACGGGTCACCTTGTGTTCGTCACGCTGCACACGGCAGATTCGGTGCAAAGTTTTTCAAGAATCCTGGAGTTTTTTCCGGCAGAGGAACAGGGATTCGTCCGATCGTGTTTAGCAAACGGACTACGTGCCGTCATGGCTCAGCGCTTGCTGCCAGGAACACGCACAGATGCTCCGGTCGTCCCAGCTACCGAAGTGCTTCTCAATACGCCGATTGTGGCCGATCGAATTCGGACCGGACAGGATGAGGATCTGCATGCCATCATGGCAGACGCGACCCACGAGGGGATGCACACCTTCAACGATAGTCTCTATCGTCTTGTGACCCAGCAGTTCGTCGATCTCAAGGTGGCTGAAGATTACGCTCCGAATCGAGAACAACTGCGCAGCCGGGTCATGGGTGTGGATGTAAAATCGGAAGGGTTAATTTCGAGAGTTCGACAACGAATGCACTAGTATTGCGTCATGACTGCAGTTTCGAGACGTGACCCGAAGGTTGACTCTGATTCCGTTGAACATTCTGACGGAAGGAAGTTCGCTTACCGATGTGTCGACGTTTGTGCATTCGAGGGCTCTACCACCGGAATGTCCGTCTCTGATTCTGAGCATTGACAAAGCATTGAGGTTGACAAAACTTCCAACAACATAGGAGTATCCGAGCGATTATGGGAAATGCCAAGAACGTGCTTGGAGGCGAACTCGAACCCTGCAGCCATTCGCCAGTGACCGGCTTTTTTCGCGATGGATGCTGCAACACTGGTTCGGATGATCACGGTCTGCATTTGGTTTGTTCTGTCATGACAGACGCTTTCTTGCGATTTTCCGTTTCTCGTGGAAATGATCTCGTAACACCTGTTCCAGAATATGAGTTTCCAGGTCTGAAATCCGGAGATCGATGGTGCGTCTGCGTCGAGCGCTGGAAAGAAGCCTATTATGCAGGTGTCGCCCCACCCGTAGTTCTTGAATCGACTCACATATCGACCGTTGAATTCGTCGATTTGGACATCCTTAAGCGGTACGCCGTCTAGGGATTGGCGATTATTTGACTTCCGTCGCGATCATTTTGAAAACTGCGAAGTGTGCTCCATCCGGATATCTATAGGTCTCGGTATCGAGGGAGAACTTGCCTTGGACCATCACTGGGCGGGTTGAGAATTTGGTCGTCTTTCCTTCAGCCATCTCGACCATGATGCAGTCGTAGAGCATAGCACCGGGTCCGAAACAACATTCCTGATTGTCACGGACCAACACAAACTGCTTGATTCCAGTTTGTTGGAAGACCGAAGTTGGGAGAATGTACCCTCGAATTTTCAAACTTGGACGTTTGGCAGCTTCATGAATGATTTCGGTTAACATTTCCTTTTCGAATTCGCCGCCTCGTTCGATGTCGAACTTAAGATCGTCGAAGGTGTATTCGCCTCGCTTGCGGTTCGCCTCTCGTATTTTCGCTTCTTCCTCTTCCTTTTGGATTTCTTCGGCCGATTTCTCAACAGCAACAACCGCGCGATCGATTTGCCTCGAACCCGATTGGGCATCACAGGGCAAAGCTATGGCGACTGAAATCGCGATGGCCAACAAGGCGATACTTAGCTGACAATTCATGGCACTGACTCGCAACAACCAAATGAATGGTGAACTAGGACGAACTTTCCAGTTCGTCGATCTGAAGTTCTAGGGATCGGTCCGTCGTATCCTGAAGATATTGTTGCATAATTTTGCGCGTTTGTAATATCAGGGAATCGATGCGAACGCTAACTCCCTGCGGCATGGGGCCTTTTTCTGGATCGAATACCTTCCGCTGAATCGCTTCCAATTTTTCAGAAATGCGCTCGTAACTTGGTGCCGTCCGCAATTCCGCTAATAAGGTCTTCGCCGCGATCACATTTTTCAATTCGATCATTTTCTCAATTCTCTTTTGCATGATCTTGCGGTACATGATCGTGTCGAGGATCTCACGTTCCAGTCCCCGAATGAACCCTTCCGCCTCCAAGCGACGGCGATCGTCGGGCAGATCCGCTATCTCTTCCTGGAATAGGCCAGTAACAATCGGTAATCGCGCGAGCACATTATTCCCATTCTTTACATAGTAGAGGTACAACGGAACATTCAGTTCCAGCGACTGCATCGGCTTTTTGGAGGGAACTGGCGCAGTCTCTGCCGAGCCATCCGAAGTTGCAGGGTCGCTCGGATTGGAAGAACTGACCGCAAGGTCTTGACCCTGGCTTGGATCGGAATCCGTGGGTGAATCTTGAGAAGCGAGCGATGGGTCGGTCCCCCCTGATTCGATGGATGCCAAGTCGTTAGCATGATGATTCGATAGCTCGTATTCGATCGAGGAACGATCGGCCAAGTTCACGTTCAGAACTCCCCGCCAATCGCTGTGACCAATGAGATTCAAATCTCCGCCGGTCGGTCCACGTCGGTACACGGCGATCCCCGGCAACATCTCGCTTTGATTCGTTCGAATGGTAAAGCGTAGATTTGAAGAATCATAGGTTGGGCGGACACGCAGCGCCACTCGCTGAGTTCGCCTATTGGTTCTTCCTTCCAAACCGCCTCGCACTCCAGAGATGACGAGTCCATCGTAGACCATGCCATTCCCATCAATCGCAGCCAAGTAGGTCCAAGGAACTCGGTCGAGAAGCGAAGGCACCCCCGACTTGTCATCCAAACGCACAAACGGAACGAGCACGTCGCCGGGGTAAATGAGAGCCGGGTGTTCGGAAGCGACGATCATCCCACCCGCACGTAGTCGCAGAGCGGCTCGTTTATTCCGAACATTTTCTATGCGCACAACTGGCGTGAACGTCATTGCGAGATGATGGTCGATGATGCGAGGAAGCAAATCAGCATGGGCGGTTTCATGCCGCACAGGCGTTCCCATATTCTGCATGGGACAGTCGAACTCTCTGGTTCGAATAACCCAGTGTTGATCCTCCTGGGTTACCGCAACGAACATGAGCTTATCGTAGTTTCTTTCGATCGCATCGATTTGCCATGGCAAACGCGCATTCACGATCCTCAGTTTTTCGGTCCCTTTTTTGAAACTTGCATGTCGCACGAGAGCGCATTCGATGCTCCCCGATACGACTTGATTCGTGAGTTCAGTTGCAGAAAGTGGACTCGGTTTCAGCTTGCTAAAAAAGGATTTCAATACTGGATCCTCGGAGCCTATTAGGGCGTCAGAGATCGTGTCATAGTCGCCCTGGCCGAGATGAATTTCTTCCAATCGGTCTGCCGCAGTATCGATGCTGCGAATGACGTTCAATTCCTTGTTCTCTTTGGGCAACACAAGAATCGCATCACGCTCAGAGAGTTGGGCCAAGCTCAGTTTCTCAAATTCTTCGATGACCAGCTCGTGCTGCCAGATGGGAGCCCACTCGACTTCAACTCGCCAAGCTGCACCGAAGCTATTTTCGGCCCTTTGTTGAACCTCTCGAAGCAAGTAGTCTTGATCCCTCCAAGGCAATGGGAGACCCCGATCAACGCTGACCCAAACCTTGACTCGGTACGGGTCGTAATCCCAAACGCTTTCAGGTGCGGCAACTTGAGCAACCGCGATGGAGCCGATTGACGACCATGAAGCGACTACGAGATACAGCCAAATCTTTGGAATCCGAATGCAGTGTTTCCGTTGCCTACCGCGATGGATCGGTTGATTCGATGCTCGCATGGTCGAACCAAGGACACACAGAAAGCGTCTGAAGAAAATCGAAACGGAAGATGAATTCATTTGACGAGATTGCGCCACTGTTCTAGGTCTTGATAGAGGTTAAGAGGCTGTCTCGCTATCCCCTGAATTCCTTGGCGATAGGCAAATGCATCGCCGATCTGCCACAGTGGAAGCACGGGCAAGTGATAATGGATCATCGAATGCAAATCCTGAAGGCTTTGTCGCACTTCTCTCCAGTTTCGCGAGGATCGCAATCGAGCCAAGGTCTGAACAATATAGGGGTTGGTGGTCGCGGCAATGCCATCCTCACCGAGCAAGCGTTCGGCATCGGTAGCAGGCTCCCAGATGGCAGCCGAGACGTAGAGTAAATCAACCTCGCCTCGTGGGCATGACATGATCCCCGGTTCGAACGTGTGGACTTCGGCAGGAATTTGAAGGAGCTGCCACTGCTGTACCATCGCTTCGACAGCAGTCTTTGCTAACTCGAAATCGGGGACGCCAATGCGAATAGGAGTCAACTGGGGCTCGGGCTGTTTTCGTCGTTTAGCGGCTTCGGCAAGTTCCTTTTGAGTCAACTCCACAAGAAACTTGGCAACTGTTCGGTCAAACGGGTGGGGGGAAATGGCCGTATTGTAAGCATAGTTCAGAGGGTCCTTTTCAGAAGCACCTAATGGGAAAGGTCCACTGATGAGTTTGCAGCGATCGTCAGACCTTCCTCCAAGGAGTTCATCCTGCAATAACGCTTGGCGATTCACCGCTAAGAGCAGTGCTCGCCGAAAATTGGTTTCGTTGACGTAGGCGTGATCGCTAAAGGGTACCAACATGTGAACGGTCGGCAGTGCGTAATAATCGACTTGTACTCCTCGACTATCCTTCAACTTTTCCGCATCCGCGGGGTAAAGATGATCGATGATTTCGAGATCGCCACGAATGAAATCGGATATCGCTTTCTGTGGGTCCGTGTAGCGGCGTTCGACGATTTCAATGGGTTGTCTCGTCTGACGCGGCGACTGTTCCGTCCACATGTAGGAAACTTCGAATTCGCCCCGATCCCGCCGTTCGTACAGTCCGACACGGCTGCTGGGATCACCGACCAATTCGTCAATTTGCCACTGAGCGAGCGCGTGCGGCAGAACGTGCGGTTGACGAAGTCGGACTTCAAGCCGGTCGGGTGATGGGACGGACACATCTCGCAGAATGGCAGCCCAACTGGCTCGATATTCTGTGTGATTCGGATCGGCCTTTCTAAGCATCCACTGAGAAACGTTGAAGGGGTTGGCCGTAATGCCTGGAATCGGTTTGCGAAAGTCCATTTCAAAGGACTTGCGATCTTCGCTTTGAGAAAACGATCCAAACATGAACCGATACTGGCCCCCTTCGGACCCTGTGCTGCGGAACTGGAATAATGGACGGCTGATAAGTGCTCCGGCTCGCCTGGCTGGCCAGTCGAACAACGATGCAGGGTCGGGGCTGAAACTGGGTTCAAAGACCGCGATACGGATCATCGGATAGGCATCGATTAACTGTTCAAGCAGGGCACGACCGTCCGGCAACTCGTCATCGAGAGCCATGATGCTGGATGCAATCTCGCGCGCCGATCGCAAATCCCCCTGATCGCGAAAAGCAATCGCCTTATCCCGAAGGGCCTCCGCGTCGGCGCGAAATCGAGCCTTCCACGCTTGCACAGATGGAAGCGGATTGTTTTTGTAATCCCTGTCCAATCTGGCAATCATTTCCTTCGCCGACTTCAATTCTCCTTGATCCATGTACTTCTGAATAATCTTGTCAGCAAGATCGGAAATGCGTCCGATCACTTGCGAAGTTCGCGTGCTGGGGAAGATACGTAGATGCTCCTCAAGCACCGTTAACGTATGCTCGTATCTCTTCTGCTGAAACATCTCCTGAGCGCTTGTCAAAAGAAACTCAGAACGCAGTTCTCGTAGCCCGGACATGCTGGGATGGAAGTTCAATAGATACTGCAGATGCTCGAAAGCGGCAGCGTACTCTCGGTCTTCCATTCTTTTCTTGGCTTGCGCAAGAACCAACTCCTCGTAAAAATCGATTCGCTCGATATCCTTCCATCGCACTTCGTAATTGCGATCAGGGTAGTTGATCATTTTGACAACGAGCTTCGCTCCTTGATCGGGGTTCGATCGCTTCGCACGATCTTGCTCACTCAAAGGAAAGACTTTGGCTTGTCCACCTCCCGCATCTTCCTTGACCGTGATCAAGTCGAATGGTGGCTCATTGAGGACTGTGTCGTCGAAGACAACGGCAGGAACCGTTGGCAATTTCGACTTGTCTTGTGCATTTGCTTGCGAGTCACCGGAGATTTCAAAAACAACACAGGAAACCCAAATCGTCGGCAAAAGGATGAGGACTCGATAACCGCAGGGAACTAGTAGAAGTCTCATCGATCATCCTCCTCGACGGTGGAAGGAATCTCTCTCTGAAAGATAGCACCGTCGTCACTCGCCAGTATCAACTGGTTCCCATCGACGATGGGAATGGCACTCAGTCCTCGACCTACCTTGGAAGCGCCGACGAGTTCACCGGTCGATGCGGAAACACGCACGATTTGGCCTGCACTTCCGGCGAGTAGCAAGTCTGCTCCGAAAGCTAACGGTGGCCCAATCAATCGCATGGGTGCGATCTTAGACGACCACAACTTCTTTCCCGATGGATCGACAGCAACCAAGCCGCCGATATCCGTCAACACATAAATCTTTCCATCTACTACGAAGGGGCCAGACAAGTGACTTCCTTCCAATGGCAGCTCGGCGACGAGCGACAAGTCAAGACCGTTGTAAATGTTGACCGAGTCACTTGGGGCGCCCGCGAGTACGGCCACGACGCTATCGCCGATGGAAGCGAGTGGTCCTTTGCAACGGCTCGGGAGGGACACTTCATTGAGGGCACGCAATTGACCCCGCGTCGAAATTCGAAACAACCGTTGGTTATTGTCGACAGCAATGACGGTCTGCTGATCGGAAAGTACCGTGGGGCGGTTCCAACGGTATCTCTCTCCCGGAGCGACCACTGGTTGAAACGGTTCGGCGGCTGGCTGACCCGTGGCAGCGTTGATCAATACAATCTGACCGTTGTTGCTGCAAATCAAGACATTCGTCCCTAGCGCGATAGGCTCACACGACGGATCGAGTTGATTGCTGCCGAGAACCAAGACTTTGAGCATGGATCCCGACGGAGCCTTAGGATCGAACACTGCGAGCTGATTGCTTTGTGAAAAGTTTAAGGCGGCCCATTTGCCATCCGCCATTTCGACAGGACTATGGAATCGAAGGAGCCTTTGATTTCGACCCGGATTCTCAACTGGCTTCTTTTGACCCGCATCGCGAACCGCACGATCCACCACGTATAGAGCTCCTTGAGTCGTCATTGCAAAAAGCGACCCAGAAGGCCCCGGCTTGAGAATCGATGTCGGCAAAGCTAAGTCTGTTTCCCAAGTAGGCTCAGCCGATTTGCCATCGAGCAAGCTGACGCGCACACCATCGCTTCCTCGAACATAACGTCCTACCAATATGCGATTACCGTAGCGTTGCGGCCGGAACAGGAAGGTATCACCCTCTTCGCGTATCCACTCGCGAACTAAGTCCTGGCGGCTGACCTGAATTTCGTATCGAATCAATCGCGAGCTGGCCACCCAAAGTTCGTTGCGGTCGACCAGAATCCAATTGGTTTGGGGTTGAGTATCGCTGGCAACAATAGCCGCTATTTTCGAGACCTGCTTGTTCGCACTGGAAGGCTCGATATCCAAAATTGCAATTTCACCGCGATCGGTCATGATCGTTACACGACGCCCTTCCGCCGCGATTGGAACGTCAATATTCCCCTGGAATCGCATTGGGGATTCTGCCATCGTTAGCCCCTGCCCTTTTTCGTCAGAGCGAAGGATTCGGGCATAGCAATACCCTGCACCGTTATCGAAAACGAACAAGTGTCCCAATGTGAACACTGGAGGAACACGAACAGCCGATTTCGCATGGCCCAAGTAAAAGACCTCAATGCAACGTCCATCCATACGGGAGAGCGCATAGATCGATGAGTCCTCTGCAAGCACATAACAAGCACCTTGGCCTGGACCGAAACATGGACCGACGTCAATGGCTTGCGGTAGCTTCTTGGCCCAACGAATTTCTCCCGATGCTGCTTCGATCGAAAACAGGTGCCCGTCCTTCAATGCAACCAAAACATCATCGCGGTCGATAGTTGGCTGCACGATTTCGGTTTCCCATTTCAGTTGCCATACCAGCGAACCGTCGGCGGCCCGAACTCGAAGCACCTTTCCTTCGTGAGGCACTGCAAGAATGAGATCGCTCGTCGGATCGCGGCTAACTCGCAGAGGATCGGAAAGTCCTGGTCCTACAAATCTGCGCCATAAAACGGACCCATCACCTACCTTGATCGCGTAGATGCTATTCTGAATTCGCAGAAATGCGACATCCTCGATTCCGAGCTCAACTTGTCCACGGAGATTGGTAAGCAATACCGATTGCTGGTCCAAATTTTCAGAATCGCTGTCGCGAAGAACGGGCCGAACGGTCGCTCCCGTCACGAGCTCGCGAAGTAGCCCCGTCGCGCGATTGACAAGTTCGAGTACTGTCGGGGCGACTTCCAGCTGTGGATGGCGTCGGAGTAACTCACGTCGCAATTGGAACGCGGTCAGGACTTCATTGTTATCGAGAGCTGCTGAAATCTGGGCGCTGGTTGCATTCAAATCTTCGATACGTCGAATGTCCTGACGAATTCGCTGCTGATCTTCGCTAATCTTGGTCAAACGCTGCTCAAACTGGGCTCGCTCTTGATTGCCCATGAACGTGGCATTGCGAAAGTTCTCCAGATGCTCATCCAGGCGGTCCATGTAGTCATTCTTCTCAGCTACAACTTTCTCAGAGTCGGCTTTATTGATGAATTTTTCGGCAAGCGCTAAGAGAGCTCCGGCGACGTCCGTGCGCTGCGATGACAATCCTTTTTCATTGGCGATCGTCGGCAAGACATCCTTGACGATTTCGAATGCTCTTCGTGGATCGGATTGGCGTTCGATGCTCGATCGCATCTTGGACAGTCCCACCCGAACCTTAGCAAAACTGACGCGACTATCGGTTGGATAGCCTTCGACGAATCGCTCGTACCACTTCTGAGCTTGATCGTAATCTCGCTGCTCATACAGCTTCTTGGCATGATCCAGTGCTTCCTCGGCGGACCCCGACAGCTTCCAGTAAACGAGAAAAACAAAAGGTATGAGCAAGAACAATAGGACGAACAAAGGTGCCAAGAACTTGTAGGAATCCCATTTGCTCTTGGCTTTCTTTTTGGACGTAACGACCGTGACCGGAGCCTTGGGGAGTCCTGCTATGGGTTCGTCGAGCCCATCGTGATCCGTACGAAATCGCGGTGCGCGATCATTTGCGGGAGCGACATCGTCGACCACCTCGACTTGTGTCAAGTCCTCGACTTCGACGAATTCCTCCACCTCAGCATCGACCACTTCGACGTCTACCGTTTCCCCGTCCAGGTCATCTTCGCCAACGATGACGGCAGCAGATGCCATGCTACTCGACTTCGATTTGCCGCCATTCTTGGACTCCGACTTCGACGGCACATCATCGGCAAATCCAAGATCATCCTCGTACTTCTTTGGCGGAGGCGGGGGGGGCTGCTCTGGCTCCATCGTGCCCATCCGCTCCTTGAAGTTGGCAATCAACTTGGTCGCTTGAAACCGAGACAAATGACCGTTGTCAACCAGTAGTTTGACGATGCTCTCCGGTGTGATCCTCGAAGGGGATTCCGCAAGCTGCTTGCGCAGCGCGGACAGAATTTCTGGGTCGAGCAAATCTTGCTTTTCAAGTAAATCAAGGAACAGTTTTGCCTGCATAATATCCGTCGCTAATCAAAGGACTCGACCACAGTGACTTGAAATGAACTGAATTGTTTGTCTCTTCCCGCATCAATCGCGGCAACGACGGCGGCATGAGTGCAATCGCGATGAGCTTCCACAATCAGCTTCTCCGGAGGCTCGATGTTCGAGCTCAAGGAACGGGCTTCCTCCAACGCAATAATCAAATCTTGCTTGCTCGGTGCATCCCGTTCCGTACCATCTCCCATGAGAACGGTGTAAGCATTGAACTCATTGATTTGCACGGTGACAGAATCCGAAACCTCTTGAGGTTCCGGAATCGCGTTGGTGCTGGCTTGATCGTTCTTTTTGACCGGAACCTGAAACGCCTTGACCAGCGTAAAATTCGCAGTACTCATGAAGAAAATGAGCAATAAGAAAGTGATATCGACCATGGCCGTCATGTCGATATGATCATGAGGCATCTGCCGCCGATCGACAAACGACTCTTCGTCGTCTTCATCCTCTTCTGCAGGCTTGTCGGTCAACTTAGGCGGAATCGCGACCGACGCACGAGCCACTTCTTCACGCTGCCTCTCCTCCAACCTCTTGGCTTTGTCGCGGGCTTCCTGCGCCGCGCGCAGTTGCTCTTCCGAGGGAAGCATAATCATGCTGTCGCATTCAGGACAGCGGACCTCTCTTCCCAGCAGCCTGGGGTTGAAAGAGCGAATGGTTTGACAGTTTGGACAACGGAATCGGATACTCATGCCCGTGGCCTTTTCTCCATTGATTGACTTTGCGTCATTGATGCACTCCCAGGTGAATCCTTTGGCCTTCGTCGCACGCTTGAGAGATCGCTTGTCTCAGTCTCTCAACTTCTCCATAGCGGACGTTTCCTTCAGATTTAATCATGACGTCTGTCTTGCCGCTTCCCAACCCTTCCTCGACATATTCAACCAACTCCGCTTCTTGCTGCTCGATATCGGTCGAAAATGGACTGCCGTCTTCTCGGCTTACTGTCGGAATTTCTCCGGAAACATTTTGGACGTAGACCACGACACAGTCTTTTTCAACGATGTTCTCACCGTGAAAAGCTCTTGGGAGAGCGACCCGCCGTGCGTTGCTGATGTTCGTCGTCAAAATGAAGAAGATGAGAAGCAAAAAGACGATATCGACCATTGGCGTGAAGTCGATTTCATCGTCGATGGCCTGCGGCTCGCGAGGCTGAACGCCATCTTCGTCATGCGACTTCTTTTTTCTCGCCGGAACTGCAGGACCACCGCCACCTCCCGCCATACCGAAACCTCAAAATCAAAGTTGGATTGGAGACATCTACCTTACCCCCGCCAACTCTCGATAAACGACGGGGGTTTTTTACGATCAGCTACTGCGCGACTTGTTCGATGCCTCGACACGTTCCAAACCGACTTTCATGACATCCAGGAAGCGAGAAAGTCCCGTTGCCACTAATTGTTCCATCTCTCGAATGCGATTCATAACGCCCGCCAGAATGAGAACAAATGGGATGGCAACCGCCAAACCCATGGCCGTATGTTCGAGCGCCATTCGAATATCTCCCGCCAACGCTTCCGGATTTGCGTTGGAGGCTTTCTCGAGATTTCCGAACGCGCCCAACATCCCGAGAACCGTCCCGAACAACCCAAGCATCGGGGCTGATTTGATGCAGGTCGCGATCCATGCAACTCGATTATCGAGTTCAGCGAGTACGTCGCGCTGAAATCGATCCATGACGAACTGGCGAACTTTCTTATAGCCCATTTCATGGTTAAGGACTGCTAAATGGACCATCATGGCCAAGGCTCGTTCGTCCCCTTCGCATTGTTGGGCCACGGACTGAAAGTCACCTCGAGCTAAGGACGGTTCAATGGATTCGAGAAACGCGTTCTGTGCGGCCTCATTCTTGAAACGCTTTGAAGCAACCCGCGAAAGAATCAGAACGACACAGTACAACCCCCAAAGCGCGACCCCCGCGATAAAAAAGTAGTCCAGGAATCCAACGAACTTGAAAAAATCTGCCATGTGCCCCGCTTTCGAATTAAGCCTTCGGATGAACCTTCAACGATAACCAACTTTCCTAAACCGTATCCTACATTTCACTTTTTGCGATCGCCTGCCGCTTTGGGAGCTACTTTGCGGTACCTCTGATCAATGACGACCCACTCATAGCCACCGGAAGAAAGCGGACGACATTCGAAGATCGTTTTCGCCAACTCCATTGGCGAAGCTGGCCGACCGAGAACTTGCTGCGCGTAGCCGTATTCAAGTTGTGCCAGTTGATCCTCGAACGCCTTGGATAGAAACTTGAGAACCTGTCTGCCCTGCAAAGGGACACCGGCGCGCTGTAAAAGTTGACGATCGTACTGCTCCATGGCACCTCCGTTTCGCCATATGAAGTAGATTCGCTCCTCTTCTTTACTATTACCACTCTTTCGTTGCGGGGTACCAGAAAACTTGGAAGCATAATCAACCGTGCGAATTCCACCGCCAATTGCCGCAAGTTCGATGTTGAAATAATCAAGCTGGGCGGCATACGCTTGTAAGTTCCTCGCTGTGAACTTCAATTCCCATCGTTGCGACCGATGAATGATGTCCTCTCCGTCACCTAATAGCCCGGGAGGACGATAGTCACCTAACCCACCTTGGCCATGCGAAGCCTCAGAAGCGAGGGATTCAATCGTATCCATGGATGCGATGATCGTACTCACCATGCTGGTTGCTGCTTCCAAGCTTTGCTGTAATGTGGGTTCAGAAATTTGTTCAATTTCTTCTTCGCCGGGGGCAGCGAAGTCCTTCGCAAAACCGGCTGCATGATCTCCACGACCAGCGGCACGTTCTTCTGGCACTAAAACAACGGACAAAGGAGCTGCAATTCGACGGTTCGATAAGTAGATCGATCCCAGAACCACCACTGACAATCCAACCATCAAGACAAGACTGATCAGTAAGCTGGAAACTCGATCGGATAGGTGCGTTTGAAGTGCATCGAAATCCTTAGGAGTGGCAAATAGCGGCGCGGATGTGCTCTGCGTTTTCACACTCATACGAATCACCATCTATGAAAAGAATCGACTCAGGATCAAGCTCCCCAAAAGGGAACCCTATTTTAGTTCCAGCTAACGAAATTGGATAGAATGCATTCCGACCAAGTGCTTTGTCATGCCAAAAATTTTAGGGTGGAAACCGGAAAATCTACGCCGTTCCGGCGGCATTTTCAGCGGTAGAGCGCAACCTCAACGGTCTCGCCAACCCTTGCTTTTAGTGTTGACCAGCCGCTAACCGTCTGCGAACACGAAATCAGGTCGAATCGATTTGTACCAGTCCTTCCATTTTTCGACCGCGATCAATCGCTCGGCCTTTGTGTAATGTCGAGCCTCACCCTCCAAGTCCACCAAGAATTTCGAATTCAGTTGCCGCGAGAGAATCCTCAACGAACTTTCTGCATTTCGACAAACATCTCGATCTTCATCGGTTAAGGCGTAAATCAGGGTTGGAACGAAATCCAGGTCATCTCCACGCCCCAAAAGCTTAGCAGCCGCTCGCCTCGCAAGGGGATCCTTCGAGCGGATCAAGCGCGCCAGCCGATTCAACTGATCTTTCCTTCGTTTTGGGTCCTTTTCAAGTTTCAGCTTGTCCGTTACTACCACTTCCTGAGTCTGCGATGGGTCCTCCGATTCAAGAAGCTTTAATATCTCGTCGAATGAAGAGACCTTGGCGTTATCGACGATCTGACCATCCATGACGGTGATGTCTGAAATGTCGGCAGGCAGACCAACGCCACCTCGAACGATTCCTTCGTTCAAAGCTCCAATCGCCTTTTGTGTCGTTCGATTCAGATAGAGGATCGCAAATGCAGTGGCAAGTTCAGGGGGGCAGTGGTCTGCGTCGGACTGCATGTCTACACCCCATCCGCCCGACGCATGTTGATTTTTTCGAAACTCTTCCACCGCTTGGTTGTACCAAGCAGGACTCTTTTCCGGACGTCGGCGAGCAATCTCATGGAAGGATCGAAAGCGTTCTTCGGAATAGCGATAGTAATAATGCCAATCGAGCCCCGGGGGTCGCTGATAGACGTTCGTGTCGTGCCACCTCACCCCAAGGTTAACCGATTCATCTGTATCGGAGCGATCCATCGTAGTAGATCGAGCGTTGGCAGCGTCCGCAACGACCAATCGAAACGCCTTCGGAATGTCCGGTTCCTGCGATTCCGCCATGCGGTTGCGGTAGAACCCCAATAAATCACCAGCGATCAACAGAGAACCCAATCCTGCCGCTGCGAGTGAATGGGTCAACGGTGACTGCGGCTCCCTTCCAGCCTGTGAGTTCATACCTTGATATCCCCAGGCTCCGTTCGGATCCTGTACATCCATCAACATCTTTACCGCCCGCTCGATCGGATCAGGGTCGACCGGCACTCCCATTTGATCAAGCGTCCACAACGCCAGGATGGCATATTGAGTTTGAGAAATGTCGATAGTCTTGGCGTGATCGATCTTTGAAATTGGATCGACCAAGCTATTAAGATATCCCCATCCGCCAAACGAACGCGAGTACCGAATTAGCAAATCGCGGGCCTGCGTGCACAACGCTCGGTGCTTATCGACATCTAGTGTTGCCAGCAAAATCGAAGCTACAGCAATGTCGTAGATGTATTTCTCATTCGTACGGCGCACAGCATCCGAATCAGCGCCCCTCAAAAATGCAACGGCCTTCGACTCACCGCGGACCACGAGCGGATGTTCTAAGTCGTCGCGAATTTTGAAAACTGCATAAGCGGCGAGAATCGACGATCCCGGATCGAACATCCCTGTTGCAGCACGACCTGAAGTGGGATTCTCCAAGTATTTGATGGCTCGATCGATCATGTCCACAACAACCGGATGATCGGGGTAGTAGTCCTCAGCATAGAGCAATGACGTCGATTGTGTTTTCGAGAGGAGGCAGCAGACCAAGCACAGGTGTCCAATCCACTTGATGCGCGACATCATTTGCACCGTTCTAAGTGTCGAAAAGTTTGCTTGACAGAGGGAAACGGCTGACATGCGATTTTCTTCTGAGGGTACAGCGCCCCACTGCGACCCATCCGCAAATTTCCAGCGAGAAGTTAACTCAATCCGCTATCATAGCTGAAAAAGAGAAGCGTTGCAAAACCACGTGAGTACAGTTGAACCCCGAGCAGCAGAAGCTCGGCGCATAGGCTGGTAGACTGGGATCATCCGACTTCAGGGGATGAGTTTTGCCTCTTTGCCGATGCTCCGGACCGGAACCAACGCGCTGACACAGTCAGACGCAAATGCAATTCATTACCTAATCGTATCAGACTGAGATAACACTCAACCTGCAACCCGATGAAAGCATTCGGTTAAGCTCCTGCTCGGATGATATCGTAATCGAACAGTTCGATCGAGATTTCGAAAAACAACAGGAAATGTGATGTTAGAAACTGGGGCGCAGGGACTTGAACCCCAACTAACGGAGCCAGAATCCGTCGTGCTGCCAATTACACCACGCCCCAATCGGAATAGGTTCGAGCTCGAGACCGAATCTTCGGTAACCCGAACGACCCTCCTTATTGTATCGTGTCCAGCGACTGCGGGGAGAGGTACGCATGAATCTTGCACCACATGGCCGAGACTTTACCGAACTCCTTGTTGTTTTTGTCGGGCCGGCGACATGCGGCTAACCGTCGAGGATGCCAGGCTGGATTGAGCGTTCGGTACCGTCCTGCGGCTCACATTCGGGTCAGGAATCGGCTGTATCGTTTCCTGAGATGGAACGGGAATCAGACTTCGATCCGTTGTTCCAGAACGTGGTGAGGGGATCGTTGGAACGCTTTCAGAGATCCCGCAAGACTCGCATCCCCCATGCCCGGAACTGCAATCCGAGCATTCCCCACAACCTCCACAAGACGGAAAATAACCGATTGCCAAAAGCCTCGCGAATCGATGAAGAATTGGCAATTGAGTGCCGCAAGGTCCACACGAGCCGCCAGTGTAGTCACCCGAATACCCACATGGATCGCAGGTCGGACGGACATTGTACCGTTCGCCGACGTACGTTTCGCCACAGCCGCTGGAGCAACTGAGTCCCACGCCAACGCAATCATTGCATGAACCGCAGCCACCACATGGAGCCCCGCACACTCCTGCCAAATTCCGTAATGGTCCGCAGCTTCGGCAGTTGCCGACCGGCTGCATATTGCAGCACCCCGAAATCATACCGATGAATGCAGCAAAGACGCTTAACGCTAACGATAGTTTCTTCATCGTTTTTCAACCCTCGGTCCCAGACCGCCGGAATGCTAAGAACGGAACACCCAAGTGAATTGGCTTTAGTATCGGACCGTCAAAGTCCGTCTAATCAGTAAAATTTGACTTTTCGGCGCTGCCTCGCATGTCGCCAGGGCTATCTTGGCCGACTCTTCCCTTGTGGGATATCTAAAACCGAATAGGCAAATTGGCTAACTTACCAAACGCTCATCATCCTCAAACTTTCCACCAATCCGAGGGTCAATTTGACTTTGGTGACTTTTTACTACAACCGTTCGACGCCATTTGTTACACTATTCACAGCATGAGCTCAAAAGGACTTTTCTTGAGAACGCCCATTCGGACTTCATTAGAGCGCTCGGAAATCTGAAATCGCCAGAGGATTGAGACTTTTAGAGGTGGGTTCCAACGGGGAGGAAACACAGGATGGGCAGAGTACGTCTTCGGTTACGTAGACTTGTTGCGGAACAATTGGAATCGCGGCAGATGCTCGCTGCGGATTTACAGTGTCTCCAGAATTTTGTGATGCCCGAAGACGTTGACTCGAATGGACTGGTTGCTCCAGCAGATGCTCTGCACGTGATCAATTTTCTAAATTCGCGAAGAAGTGGCATGACCTCTGTTCCCGAGGGGAAGTTGCTTGATGTCAATGGTGATGGTTCGGTTACTCCGTCCGATGTTCTGACGATTATCAATTCGCTCAATCGTCATTTATCAGGTGATATGCGAAACGTCGCGAGTTTAGTTCCGGTCGCGAAGCGTATCGGTGCGATCGAGGCCGCATTGGCGTCGGATCATTTGCCCAATGGCATGACTGCCGATCGAGCTAGGCACCTGCTAAGTACATTGAAAGCTGGAGGAAGACCTGAGCTCGGTGAGTCCGCTCTGGGCGGTAGAATCGTCGTCGATGATGTGCTTGCCAATGTTGATGAGAAACTCGATCGGCTAGAGAAGCATCTCGCATCTTTAGGAGTTGGCCAAGATCAAATCGATGGGGCAATCGCTGCCATCCGAGACGATTTGGAAGCCGGGAATGGCGAATTGCGAGACCTCGTTGAGCTTCACCTTCGTGAATCGGGAATCCATTTCCAGGAACTCATTGAGTCGAAATGCGAGTCTGCGGTCATTGAACGATTGCCGTCAATCCTTGAACGATTGGGGGTCGATTCAGAGTTGGCTCGGCGTGTTGCATCACGAACACAAGAAATCTTGGACGGCGGCGAATCGAATATTCGCGCTGCCATTGCAACTGCGCTCTCGGAACACGAACTATCGTTGCAGGAACTTGTGCAGCAGCAAACAGTGGATCGAATGTTGGATGCGCTTGAGCAGCGGCTTGTGAGAATCGGCCTTGTCGAAGCGGAAGCTGCCGCCCTCGTTGAGAAGATTCGAGCGGATTTGCTTGCCAGTCCCGATTTGAATCCTCGAGAATGGATTCGGCAGACGCTATCTGATGGCGGCATCGATTTGGGTAAGTTGGTTGTCAAAAGAGAGCGAGAAGCGCTTTGGAATCAGATAGCCGAACGCCTGCGAGCTCTGGGGGCCGAATCCGATCAAGTGACCGCCTTGCTGCGCGACATTCGAAACGGATCGGAATCAGGTCGACCTTTGGCGTGGAACGCTATCGCTGAAAGAGTGCTACAGCTTGGGATCGATCCGAGGCGTGTCTTGCCTGGACTCCCCAACGGCTCTCAAAATAATCTCGACGTTGATCCGCGCCGGCTAATGACGTTGATCCGCGAGCTCGACATTCGCCCCGCCGTGCTCGAGAGGATTGTTCGAGAAGTCATTAACTTCGTTCAGATCAACAGACGCATCGGAGTGAGTGACTTGGTTGGAATCATGTCGGATGCCGGACTTCCCACCGCGACGATCCGCGAGATTGTACAGCGCCTATTGCGACGTTGAGATCAGCGTCTGTGAATGAAGATTTTAAGATCGAGGCTGACAACTTATGAAGAATGTCAAAGGTGATTTGAAAAAGCTTCGATGTGTTGGCCTCGCTTTGGTCGGAGTCCTTTGGGCGGTGACTCAACTTCGCGTTGCGGGCCAGCAACCTTTGGATCCGACTCCGCATTTGGCTGTGAGCGATTTTCCTGATGAAATCAAGGGGGACACGGACAGCGATCTGGTAACTGTTGAAGGCAGAAACGCGACTGCGTTGGGAGAAGTCGTTTCGCTGCGCGGCCGAGTCTTCAACCAGAATGGGACTCCTGTGAAGAATGCTGTCGTGGAGATTCTGCAGTGCGATGCGAATGGCTTTCCCCTGCCGAGACTTGGCCAAGCTGGTGAACGATCTCGATTTGATCGCAACTTTCAGGGATTCGGACGTTGCGAAACGGACGAGCTTGGCCGGTTCGCTTTTCGGACGATCAAGCCCGTTCCGTCGACCGATCGGAGCGCTCCCGTTATCGAAGTTAGGGTCAAGGTCGATAACAAGGATCGACTAACAACTGTTCTCTATTTGCGTGACCATCCAAACAATGAAAAGGATCCTGTGTTTTCAGCGATAAGAAACCTTCTGGATCGTGAGTTGGTTCAAGTCGAGTTCTTGCCCGACGAAAAATCGAATGGCGGTCTCGTTTGCGAATGGGACATCGTTGTGGGAGCAACTCCCATTCAACAAATCCGTGGACGCCCAGAGTTGGGAGTTGCTACTCCTTAATGTTTCCTTGACATTCGATTGATCCGCATTCAATTCACATCTTCCAGCCACAATAGTGGATTCCTCTGTAGATGTCGGGCAGACCGTTGGGTTCTGCCCCACAATTTTTGAAAAGAGGAGCAACAGTGCGGCGTGCTCGCTAGGTTCCTTGTCGGGCGAATGCGTTGAATCGTCAGAACTGAGAATCTTCGCTATACTCTAGGCCTCACTTTGTTGACTTGAACCAGTATGTCTAGAGGAACCGTTTTTCATGATTAGTTCGCTCTTGCGGAATCGAATCTTTTCGGTATTGAATGCACCAGGATGGGTGTGTTGTATTTTTGCTGCGCTGTGCCTCCTGCTGTTAGCAAGAGTTTCAGCGGGCGATCGCGAGCTTCTGGAGGCATTGAAGCGAGTTGAGCCTGGGGACTCCGGTTATGCGATGGCACTCGATGCTGTTCGCGAGTTGCAGGCGAGTCGGTCAATTTCATTGACGCAGGTTCTGGAAGCGATGAATGATGCGACTCCGCTGGGACGAAATTGGTTGATGGGACTCGCTCATACCGTCCGACGCAATGGAACCAAGACGGATTCAAGTTTAGGTCAGTCCGAGCTGCAGGATTTTCTTAAGAATACCAAGCACCATGGAGAAGCGCGGGCCCTCGTATTTCTTTGGTTGACTCGCGACAAGGACAAGCTTCGTCAGTCCATGCTGGAGACCATGCTCGATGATCCAAGTCCTGAGCTTCGTTATGCGGCGGTTCAACAAGCGCTAGAACGGCTCGAAGCTTCCAGCGAAAATAAGTTGGAACGACTGCGCCAGCTCTTGGAATCGGCGATGCATCCAGAGCAAGTCTCCGAGATTATCAAGCTTCTCAATGCGCAGGGAGAGGGCATCGTTCTTGGCGACTTCATGGGGTTCCTCAAGAATTGGGATGTGATTGGTCCATTCGATAACGTCGGCCAAGCAGGTTTCGATGTCGCTTACCCGATTGAAAAGGATCTCATTCAAGGAAAATTTTCAACCTCAGACGTCTACCAGGGAAAGAACGGGGAGGTTCGGTGGAAAAAGGCAGAATGTAACCCTGAAGATGGAACGGTCGATTTGAATCCGATCTTCAACAATGAAAAGGGTGCTATCGTTTACGCTCGCGCCACTTTCCATGTTGCGTCCGACATGCCTGCAGATGTACGGCTTGGATCGATCAACGCCAACAAAGCCTGGTTGAATGGAGAATTGATCATTTCGAATGAGGTCTATCATGCGTCTCAGCAGATGGATCAGTACATTTACTCAGGGCGACTCAAGTCAGGCGAGAACGTGCTCGTAGTTAAAGTCTGTCAGAATGAACAAACAGAGGCTTGGGCTCAGAATTGGTCCTTCCTCCTCAGAATCTGTGACGATAGGGGACGGGCAATTCACTCAATGCCCTAGTCGAATTCCTCCCTCACCCGTCCTGATTGTTTGAAAAGTTTGCAACCACTCGAAACGTAAAGGAAATGAACTGTCTCATGAAATCGCGAATGTTCGACGCACAAACCTGTTACTTCGGCGTGCTAATGGCTACGTTTCTCACAGCAAAGCATGCTCAGCCAGTGCGAGCTAATGATTGGCCTCAGTTTCGAGGCGAAAACGCATCGGCGGTGGCGCTGAATTCCAACCCGCCAATCGAATTCTCTGGTGAAACGGGAAAAAATATCGCTTGGCACATCGAGCTTCCAGGCCGAGGGGTGGGTGGGCCTATCATCATCGGCGATCAGGTTATCACGACAAGCAGCTCCGGATTGGAACAGCGGCGCGTCTATGTAACGTCGGTTTCCGCGAAATCGGGAGAGATTCTCTGGGAGCAAGGCTTCGTTGCTCGCGGCCGACCCTATTGCCATCCCACCAGTGCGAACGCGGCCCCGACTCCCGCGTCGGACGGAAAACGTGTCTTTGCATTCTTCAGCTCGAATGACCTGTTCTGCTTAGACCTGAGCGGCAATCTAGTTTGGTATCGATCGTTAGCAACGGATTTTCCCAAGGCTGGCAACGATGTAGGCATGAGTTCTTCGCCAGCCGTCGCTGATGGAGTTGTCGTCGTTCAGATTGAATGCCAAGGTGATTCCTTCGTGGCCGGTTTGGACGTGGAAACGGGTTCGATCCGCTGGCGTAAGGATCGCCCAAAGCTTGCCAATTGGTCATCACCGTTAGCCGTCGAGCTTCCCAACAGCGGTTCCATTGCAGTGGTTCAGTGCGGCGAACAATTGGATGCGTTTGAAATCCGATCTGGTAATCAGGTTTGGTCCCTTAATATGAGCTGCTCGATTATTCCATCGACCTCGACAGCTGGCGGAAAACTCTTTGTGCCAGCGGGAGGGATCACTCAAGTCGAACTTGCAAGCGACGGTCAACCTCCTTCGGTCGGTTGGAACAACAATAAGCTTGGTTCGTCAAGTTCGTCTCCGGTTATCTTTGGCGACTCGATCATCGCGGTGAATCGAAGTGTCCTTGTTCGGGGCGATGTGGTGACGGGAGAGGTACGCTCGCAGTTGCGATTGCCCGATGCAGGATCCATTTGGTCAACGCCGGTCGTCGCAGGAAATCACCTTTACCTGTTCTCGGAGACAGGACGGTGCTTTGTAGTTCGTCTTGACGATCGAGAAGAAACCATCGTCGGCACGAATGAACTGGGGCAAAACGTCTACGGCTCTCCCGCTGTATCAGGTGACGCGATCTATGTTCGCAGTGCAACCGGACTTTGGAAGATCGAAAGAACGTGAGCAATCAGGTCGTCCACCACGTCGAAGTCACGCCAGTCGATTCAGTGCGAGGTGCTATTCGCGTCCCTGGATCCAAGAGTCTGACCAATCGGGCTTTGGTTTGCGCCGCGATTGCCGTAGGTGAATCGCAACTCGAAGGGGCGCTCGATTGCGAAGATACCGAGGTCATGGTGCAGGCTTGGCGAGACCTTGGACTGGGAGTCGATTGGGACAAGTCGCGATCCGAAATCGATATCACAGGTTGCGGCGGGCGCATTCCTAACGATTCGTCGGAACTGTTCATCGGGAACAGTGGCACTACGATGCGCTTTCTCACGGCCGTTCTGTCGGCTTGCACAGGCCGATACGTTTTGGACGGCATTCCTCGTATGAGGCAGAGGCCGATCGCCGATTTGCTGGACGGGATTCGTCAACTTGGTGGGACCGCCATCAGCTTGAATCCTGACGACGAACAGTGTCCGCCAGTTGAAGTCCGTGGTCAGGGACTTGCAGGTGGAAAAGCGTCGGTCCGAGGGAGTATTTCTAGCCAATTCCTAAGCGGCCTTCTGATGGCAGCTCCTCTCGCGAAAGCAAACGTCGAACTTGCAATCGAGGGTGCGTTGGTATCGAAACCTTACGTGGACATGACTCTTCGCTGCATGAAGGATTTCGGTATCCGCATACCCGATTCGTTTGAAGAGCGAGTAACGATCGAAGCCAATCAAGTCTACCAAGCAACGCGATACGCAATCGAGCCGGATGCATCTGCAGCCAGCTACTTTTTGGCAGCAGCTGCAATCACTGGTGGAGATGTCACGGTCGATGGAGTTGGCTCGACTTCGATCCAAGGTGACTCCCAATTCTGCCGAGTACTTGAGCAAATGGGTTGCGTCGTCGTCCAGAACGAAAACGGCACCCAAGTTCGAGGTCAAACACTTCGAGGCATCGATGTCGATTTGAGCGACATGAGCGATATGGTGCAAACACTTGCAGTTGTGGCACTATTCGCAGACGGAACGACTCGAATTCGAGGTGTGGGACATAACCGTTTCAAGGAGTCGGACCGCATTTCCGATCTGGCGCGAGAGCTTCGCAAGCTCGGTGCAAAAGTCGAAGAATTTGAGGACGGGCTTTCCATCGAACCAGGTCGATTGCAATCCGCACGGATCGAAACCTACAACGATCATCGCATGGCGATGGCATTTTCCTTGGCGGGCTTGCGGCGATCCGGCATCCAGATCAGCAATCCAAGTTGCACGGCAAAGACTTTTCCCAAATACTTCGAGTGTTTGTCGCAACTTTCAGGCGCTCAATTGCGTTGGATGAACGGTTAAGTCCTGCGATTTAAGCTGATTTTGGGAGTTCCGCAAGCGAGCTTGCAGGGCAAGCAAATTTGTGCTGGAGCTACATTTTCGCGAACTGACATCGCGTTCGAGGCGTAGATGCAGACAACCGATTGGCTCATCCCAACTGCAACAAGAAGGGGACGACATTATGCCTTCTTACGGACAACCAGCTCCTTGGTTCGAATGTCGGTCGCCGATCAACGCACGATTTCATTTTGACACTTGTGCTGGTCGGCGTGTGGTCATTAGTTTTTTCGGCTCTGCAGCGAATGAATTGGCTGTTTCGACGTTCCGAAGTCTTTATCGCGATCGAAGTCGATTCGATGACGAGAACACTGCCCTATTCGGAGTCAGCGTTGATCCCATGGATGAATCACAGAATCGCATTCAAGAAGATTTACCTGGGGTGCATCTATTTTGGGATTTCGACGCGAAAGTTAGTGGACTGTATGGATGCGTGCAAGGTACGGAATTGACGAATTTCAAACCGCACACGTTCGTGTTGGATGAGCGATTGCGTTGCGTTGCCTCGGTGCCTTACGTAACGGACATCGAACAACATCGCATGGCCGTGATGCGCGCCCTGGATTCACTTCCTCCGTTGCCTCCAGTCTCGCAGTCAGGTGTGCCGGCACCGGTGCTCGTTGTACCGAGGATCTTTGAGGGCGAGCTCTGCCAGACGCTCATTCATTACTACGATCAGCACGGAGGAAAGGAATCGGGCTTCATGCGGGACATTGATGGAAAAACGGTCGCTGTGCATGACTATGGACACAAGCGACGTCGCGATCAAGAAATTCAAGACGAACAGCTTCGCAAAGCATGCATGTTTCGCATTCACGATCGCTTGGTACCTGAAATCGCAAAAGCGTTTCAGTTCCATGCGACGCGAATCGAACGTTACATCGTCGCTTGTTATGACGCGGACTCGAAAGGGCATTTCCGAGCTCACCGCGACAATACGACGAAAGGAACAGCTCACAGAAAGTTCGCTGTTTCCCTCAATTTGAATACCGGTGATTATGAAGGAGGCCAGTTGTGGTTCCCGGAGTTTGGCCGTCAACGTTATGTCGCACCAGCCGGTGGCGCTGTCGTCTTCTCCTGTTCGCTGCTTCACGAAGCAACACCTGTAACCTCAGGTGCGCGTTACGCATTTTTGCCGTTCTTGTACGATGAGGACGGGGCACGAATTCGCGAGCAAAACCTAAAATTCATCGAAACTGCGCAGTCGTCGAAACCAGAAGACTCTCCGCTTTTCAAAACCCATCGACGATTTTGAAGGCAGGTTACCCCATCCGCCAAGCCTGTCAAATTTAGGTGGGTGGCGCGCTGCTTCACACAAGCTGACTTGTGATGCTCGTGGCGCTCTAGGTCGCTTGCAAACCAACTGCGTTTATAGTTACGAGCATGACGACGAGGGGAACCAGATCAGCCGCACTCGCATCGCGGTTGGCCAGTTTACCAACTACTTCTGGAATCATCGCAAACGCTTGACCATGGAGCCGAGAAGACCTCTGAAAACGGCGCGACGACCAAGCGAGTGGAGCATCTCTACGACGCGGTCAAGCCGAGTGCGTGTTCTAGCTTTCCAAACTTTCCGTCCTGCCGGATGAACCGGTAGGGAGATTAGTCGGATCGTGCCAGCCAAAGTCGTCAGCCTTCTCAGGCTCGGATCGTTGAAAAACGATGCTTGATCACGACAGTTGCAAACCTTGGAATGGAATCTTCACTGCGAACTCAAGGCAGGCCAAGGAAACAATAAAAGGAGAATGTCCTCTTTGGGTGACTTCCCGTCGTGTGACTTCGTGGCACAATCGAAGGAGCAATGGTCCATCGATTGCACCCAATAGTCTCGGTGGGGCTTCATTAGCTGTGTGAATCAAGAGCGATACTTGTCATTGATTCCAACACCTGCGGCGATCAACGGTAGTATCTTTTCAACTCGGCGAATTCGTGTCGCCTCTTGCTTCGCTTCCGCAACGTATTCGCAATACTCTCGCTGCCTTCCAGGAGTCAGATTTGCGAAACTGCTTTGTAGCTTCTTCTTATTCAACGCGAATTGCAATTCTGTTGGCATTTCCATGGCCGGTCGAGGCGATGAACCAATTTCCTTGCCTTCTTCCGCAAGTTTCATTGCCTCTTTGACGTAAGCCACGATTACTCTCTTGGAGACATCCTTGACGGAATGAAATCTCATTTGACGCAGCGCTTTGGTTCTCCCTTCCTGGGCATTCTGCAATTTCTTGTGCTTGTCAGCGAGCAACCCACCCTGAAAGAACCACAGACCGAAGTAAGACTTGAAGGCCCCAATGCCGACCACATTCTTGCCAGCGTGAACGTAAACTGGGCCGCCCCATTTGATCGTCTCTTCCAAACCAAGCGGCAGCAATATCTCTCGCAGCAATTCAATCTCGCTCCGCCACAAAGTAGATTCAGCCAAGAAGTCCTCAATCGTCTTCACTTTCTTCATGTCATGTCCTCATCGTGAATCACGCGTCTGCTGCGTCCCACATGTCCCATTTGTTTCAGCCGATACACAATAGCATCCAATTACTTGCCGGGGTAGTTCGCGTTCATCGTGGGTTCGCACGCGAAGACTGAAATAGTATTAAAATGCCCTCTTTTTTGTCGAGCCTAGCCATGGCATAAAGTTTTATCTTTATCCTCGCATCTTCAGAAGCGTGGATTGCGAACAATCGCGTTTGCCAACGATCAGCCTTGATTCGGCCTCAGTCGAGTTCCTCGCCCGGTCTTCTCGGAAGGATGGTCCATTTGGAACGCCTGAGACGGGAAGATCGGATCAACGAGGCGACGCGGAGTTAAAAGACGCCGTAGCGATATCGTCGGGCAGATTGACAATCTCAGAGAGAGGAAGTGAACCGGGAAAGTCCTGGTGCCAGCGGGACCAAATGTTCGTTTCTTCGAGGACTTTATCGATGAACTCACGGCGAAGTTCGGTTTGCTTCCTTCGCTCGATTTCTTTGCGAATCTCCTCCTGTGTTTCCGAGAAAGGGATTTTGAATTCGTTTTCGCGATCAAGGACTTCGATGATGTGATATCCGACATCGTCTTCAATAATCCGGCTTAGTCGATTGAGCGGGAGTGAAAAGACATGTTCGTCGATGATCTTCGACTTGAGCGCGCCTTTGCTGGTCCAGTCGAACAGGCCACCCTTGGATGCCATAGGACCATCCGAACTTCGTTTGGCCACGGCTTCGAATGAGGTACCGCCAAAGAGGATCTCATTTCCCATTTCACTAATCTTTTGCAGCGCTTCGGCTTTATTGGAGTGCTTTTCAAACAACACCGTCAATTGTCGCCATTTTGCTCTGGCCGGACGCCGGTATTTCTCTTCATTCTGCGAATAGTAGGTTCGCATCGAGTCCAAGTCGACGTGAGGGCGTTTGGGTACGTGGGAACGAATGGCTTCATCAGCCAACACCTGATCAGCAAATGCCGCGTGTTGAGCAGCGATCGACGTTCCCATGGATCGAAGCTGTTCGTCGAGCTCTTGCTCCGTTTCTACTTTCAGTTGTTTCATCAGGCTCGGGATATGTTGTGTATAGAAAATTTTGGTCGCGCGTGGGAGCATTTGCTCACGGAACGCGATATAGTCTTTTCGCGGTTTGATTCCTACGCTATCTCTCACGAAACGCTGTGCCAACGCTTTCGTCAGAATGGCATCTTGCAGAACTTTTCGAATCAATTGTTGGCGAGCTTGCTCGAGTTGACTGGGTGGAATGCGATCTTTGATCTGATCGAGTTTCGATTCAACGAGCGGCAAAACGCTTCCGAGCAAAATGGGCTCGTCTCCGACGATGGCCAAGAGTTCTCCCGCTTCGTAGACGACATTCGGATCAGATGGCATCGACGAAACTTGGTTGCTTGGCAGAGGATTTCGGGAATTTTTTGAGAGTTCACTTGAGTCGAAAGTCGGAGTCGATGATGCCGACCATTCATTCGCTTCAACAGGCAACGCTTGCGGCTGCGGGTCGATAAGGCCATAGCCGAACTGAGCATGTGCGGCGTCAATGAGCTTGATCGCCATCAGCAAAGCTAAGAGGGATCTGTTCATGAACGGAATCTCGAAATGCGATGATGAAGTGCCTTTCGCACGATCCATCATTCGTTCGTAGGCTACTGGAACGGATCACGTTCTGACAATACGTTGATTCGTGTATTGGCTGAACGCGATGTTGTCCTGAGCTGAAATGGTCATCAACGCCATTCACCCAGTGCTAGCCAGGAATCATGTCAGGCAACCAAGTGGTTGGCGTTGACTTCGCTCAATTCGAACTATTCGTTGAATGGCAATGTTGACGAACGAAATGAGCACGTCGTGCGCGCTTGCTCCAAGGGAATAGCCTACCGAGCTTTCATCCGCAAGATCGATTGCAGCTCCTGAAGCATGAGGTCGGCATTCTCGGGGCGCGGCCAATACGCTTTTTGTTGGTCCAAAACTTTGAGCTTCCCATGATGCAGTTTTGCTAGCTGTTCAATGCGTCGCCGATCGGTGTACGTCAAAGTAATGAATTCATTTTCGAGACCAATTTGACGGATCAACCAAATGGCAGCGTCCATGCGGATTTCGGCAAGTTCAAGCAGATTGCGAACCGACGGTGGGATCTTACCAAATCGATCCTCGATTTCACTTGCAAAATCGCTCAGGGCTTGAACACTGTCGATACGAGTTAAACGCCGATAAATATCGATCTTGTGACGAAGATCGGGTACGTACTCCGTCGGAATGTAAGCTTCGATGGGCACTTGAATCTCCACATCCAACGAGAATTTGGGTGGCTGGTGCGTCATCTGACGAACAGCATTCTCGAGCAGCTGGCAATAGAGTTCATAACCGACGGCTGCGATATGTCCACTTTGCTGATTCCCGAGTAGATTGCCTGCCCCTCGAATTTCCAGGTCTCGCATGGCGATGCCGAAACCAG
>JBBIUE010000031.1:0-51503 GCA_037440405.1 Pirellula sp.
CACAGACTAGTGCTCATCGTTTACGGCTAGGACTACCGGGGTATCTAATCCCGTTTGCTCCCCTAGCTTTCGTTCCTCAGCGTCAGTAAAGACCCAGTGAGCCGCCTTCGCCACCGGTGTTCCTGATGATATCAACGCATTTCACCGCTCCACCATCAGTTCCGCTCACCTCTGTCTCCCTCTAGTCACGCGGTTTGAAGCGCAATTCCTCGGTTAGGCCGAGGGCTTTCACACCTCACCTGCGCGACCGCCTACGAACTCTGTAAGCCCAGTGATACCGAATAACGTTTGGAGAGCTCGTCTTACCGCGGCTGCTGGCACGAGCTTAGCCTCTCCTTCCTCCTAGGATCACTCAAATTTGGGGGAGAACCCCCATTTCTTGATCCCCTACGACAGCGGTTTACAACCCGAAGGCCTTCGTCCCGCACGCGGCGTCGCTCGGTCAGGCTTTCGCCCATTGCCGAAGATTCTCGACTGCAGCCACCCGTAGGTGTCTGGGCAGTTCTCAGTCCCAGTGAGGCGGGTCGTGCTCTCACACCCGCTACCCATCTTTGCCTTGGTAGGCCGTTACCCTGCCAACTAGCTAATAGGGCGTGGGCCCCTCCCCTAGCGGAATCACACCTTTGGTCCGAAGACGTTATCTGGTATTACCATCAGTTTCCCGAAGCTATCCCAGACAAGGGGGTAGGTTCCCACGTTATACTCTCCCTTTCGC
The DNA here is from genome assembly GCA_037440405.1 of Pirellula sp. GTDB lineage: Bacteria > Planctomycetota > Planctomycetia > Pirellulales > Pirellulaceae > JANMGV01. The sequence continues at coordinate 716 of JBBIUE010000031.1, forward strand.
CGCTCTCCTCGTATTGCTACGATTCGCGCTCGACTTGCATGCCTAATCCACGCCGCCAACGTTCATTCTGAGCCAGGATCAAACCCTTCACTTCAATGTATGCTTTACAACGTCGCCTTACGACTTCGCTGTTTCATAACAATCTTGTTCAAGGTCTTACCTTGGTTGTGCCCTTTGGTCAAAGAGCACGAAAAATTAACAGTATCGCAATCTTGCTCAGCTGAAACATATTGTTTCGAAAGAGCTTGCCAACCGAATTGTCAAAGATCAATTTATCCGCAGTTGTCGCAATCGATAGCGTTTCCCAGCGGGCCCCGTATCGTATCGCAGAACACCGGTTATCGTCAAGTGGCACTTCGAAAATTCTTCTTATTTCCGAAGAATGCCATAACCCTTCACCGGTTCTTAGCACTGCGGGGAAGGAATTGTATTCGTGAACGCTTTCTAGGCAAGACGTTTCGGAGGATTTTTTTGAAAAAACTTTTTTGGGCAATCCTGCCTTGGAATTTGCTTGCTCCGCTAACCTCATTTCTCAAAAGCAGGCTCCCTCCTCTAGACGATAACCTTCGATGACGTCGTACCACCACCCTCAATGAATGGCTCTGAAACCATGGCAGAATCTGGACGAACCTCCTCACTGACTGCGGATCGTTCTCTTCCCCCGAAAGCGGAAAACGAGAGCCGATCGATCGATGAAGTATTGGCAAGAATTCGCAGACTAACCGGTGCTGCCAACGACACCGAAGCCGTCGCGGCGAGTAAATCAAACATGCCTGGAGGTTCATCTGCGTCTTCAGGTGCTTCCTCCTCGGCCTTGGATCAAGTCGCAAATTCCAAGGAGCCTAGCGCAACTCCTGCGGCCGTTCCGTCGGTACCAGCCATACCTCCAGCTCCAGTGTCACAACCCAAACCCACCTTCAGCTTTCCAAACGACGGCAAATTCAAGCTGCTTTCCGCCACCGAGGATCCTAATGAGCCGATGATCCCCCTGGAGCCAGAGTCCCTTGAAGATGCTGGTTTGTCCGCAACTCTCGTCGAAGAGCTCGTTCTCAAATTTCTCTATGCGCGCGGCGAAGCCGAGGGCCGCGTCGTCGCCGACCAGTCGCGCCTGCCGTTCGGGCTCGTGACTCCCATCCTGACTCGGCTTAAATCGCAACAACTGGTCGTCTATTCCTCAGCTACGAGCATGAACGACTATATCTATACATTAACGGAGACGGGGCGCGATCGAGCTCGCCGTGCCATGCAGAAAACAACCTATTTCGGAGCCGCGCCCGTTCGCTTAGAGGACTATGTTCGCTCGGTGAAAATGCAATCCGTCGAGATGCAACACCCAACTCAAGAGCAACTGCGCAAAGCGTTCTCAGATCTGCTCATCACCGATGAGATGCTCAAAAAAGTTGGTCCGGCCGTCAATAGCGGTCGCGGGATGTTCTTGTTCGGTTATCCAGGAAACGGTAAGACCAGCATCGCCGAGCGGATTACGCGATCCTTCGGCGAGTTCATCTGGATTCCACGAGCCGTTCTTGTCGAAGGCGAAGTGATGCGCGTGTTCGATCCGCTCGTCCATCATCCCGAAGAAGGTGATTCCGCAGAAGGGTTGCTCCGCCAAACTCATTACGATCATCGTTGGATTCGCATCCGCCGTCCCACCGTCATCGTCGGTGGTGAACTGACCATGGAAATGCTCGAAGTTCAGCGGAACTCGGAGACGAACATCGCCGAAGCGCCTCTTCAAATCAAAAGTAATTGCGGCGTCCTCCTCATCGATGACTTTGGTCGTCAACGAATCAGTGTTGCGGAATTACTCAACCGCTGGATTGTTCCTTTGGAAAAACGATACGACTTCTTGACTGTGGCCGGAGGTAAGAAGACTCAGGTCCCTTTTGATCAGCTCGTCATCTTCAGCACCAACCTCGAACCGAAAGATCTCGTCGATGATGCGTTTCTCCGCCGAATTCCATACAAAATCGAGGTTCCCAATCCTTCCGAAGAGGCCTTCCGAAAACTGTTCGGTATCATGTGCAAAGTATTGAAAATCCCCCACGATCCGGACGTCGTCGACTATCTTATCGAAACGCACTACCGCCCAGTCAATCGCCCATTCCGCAATTGTCATCCGCGAGATTTGCTGCTCCAAGTCCGCAGCTATTGCTTCTTCAACGAACTCCCTTTAGAAATGAAACGCGAATTCATGGACTTCGCAGTTGATAACTACTTCTCAATGATGTAATCGACGCCTACGTTGACCGTACGAATCGGCTCTCAAATGCTTCTTTGAAGCACAGCACCCCAAATCCGTGCATTCGTTTCTAAATGGCTCGTTTCGCGACCACACGTTGCAATTCCGCAACGCTCGGCGTGAGTCTTGAAGTTGCGCCTTTCGCCATTCATTACCAAAAGACCAGCCCGCAGATCAGCGAGGACGCAAACTCTGGGAGAGCTAAGTCGACCTGGAAAACGCGGTCTGGCACAACGCTAAGCAGTGGCTGTGTATTGTCGTCCGTTCAGGAGTTTTATCATGTTCAAGGATGCGGCCCAGCGATTTCTGTCGAGCCAATTCTGTCAGAATTTGATGCTTTCGAGGATCCTCGCTCAAGCTGAAAGTTGGAGTTCCTAGTTTTCTCGCCCCAGGCTGGCGGCTCGCGACCAAATTTAGCAGCAGCCTCACGCATGATGCTCGTTGACCGTTGGTGGAACCCTACAGTGAAAAATCAGGCGACGGACCGAGTCTTTCGCGTCGGTCAAAGGAGATTCAAGCGAGTCCACTAGTTTGTCTGTCGTGGAACACTGGAAGAGCAAATTCGCGACCTGATTCGATCCAAAGAGAAACGGGCCGACAAAACCATCGGCAAGGGCCAAGATGGCGAGCGTTTACGGATCGAAATGTCTGACCGCGATCTCGAAAACGTGGTCTCGCTGGATGTGCGTAGCAGCGAATACGAATCCAATAACCTTCCTCTGCGGGAATCGCAAACGTTCCTCCGATTTGGCGAAGCAGATTGGAAGATCAAGGGTTTTCATGAAGCGAAACAAGGAGGCATGCGTGTCCTCGTAGCAGGCTTCCCGACTGTATTGGTTGATTGCACTGGGGTCTTGTTGATGTCGTTGTTGGTAGATAGGACAGCGAGCGGCACGTGGGGAAATACCATCCCATAACGTAAGTGAAGGGCGAAACTTGGAAATTCGACCTTCGTGCAGTGGGTCATGACGGGCCGCTTTTTGTCTGCCGATCGCCAAGGCGTTCATGATGCATGTCGCGGTCGCTCTTCCATACCCAGGTTGACGAATCGTCTTGCGTGAATATCGCGAGCCCATTCGGACGTTTACGATCGACGGGAAAATACAGGCACTTCGCACGAACTAGGTTGTTGCCGGTTACGAAAACGAGGGGCTCGTGACGAGCTTTTTTTTCGAAATCACGGATTGACATGTCGCGAGATGACGATATAATTGGTGAGAGTTGAGGAACAAGCCATGATCGGAAAAGCAAGCAAGACCAATCGAACCAACAAACCGCGCGGCAGTCTGGAGTTGTTTAGTGAGGCGGCCGAGTGTTTGAAGACCTTGGCTCATCCGGTCCGGCTGAGGATGGTGCAGTTGTTGCTCCATGGAAAATATACGGTTGGCGAGTTGGCTGATGACTGTTCCATTCCCAGCAATGTTGCTTCGGAGCACCTGCGGCTCATGCAGCGTTGTGGTTTCCTCTCCAGCGAGCGGGATGGACGTCAAGTTTATTACCAGATCGCTGAACCGCACTTGCGGAACATCATGGCTTGTATCGAGGCAAGGTTCTTGGAGGGCAGAGCATGAGGAAGTCACTGCGTCCGAGTGGCATTTGATGGGCGTCCTCAGTCGCACCAGCCAAACTCGAATGGTGATCGCCTTGGCGACATGCTCTCCCAAACCAACTTTCGTTAACAACGGCAAAATTTTTTGTACTGAATATCGTCAACTAGCGACATAACGATAAAATCCTTCGAGATAACAAAGGAGTCCGAACCATGAATCAAGTTAGCACGATCTCTGCTCAGCAACTTTCTCAGTTGATCGCTCAAGGGAACAAGATTGAATTGATCGATGTTCGAACCCCGGTGGAATATCGAGAAGTTCATGCGACCTTGGCAAGAAATGTACCCCTTGATCAGTTAGACCCTTGTCACTTGATGAAGCAACGAACTGGTTCGGTCGACGAGCCGCTTTACGTCATTTGTAAGAGTGGAGGTCGCGGTGCTAAGGCTCAACAGAAGTTCATCGAATCCGGATTTAGCAACGTCATCAATGTTGAAGGAGGGACCGATTCTTGGGTTGCAGCCGGGTTACCCGTCGTGCGAGGAAAGAAGACGATGTCCCTGGAACGCCAGGTTCGTTTGGTGGTTGGAATGTTCTGTGCGATTGGGGGCATCGGGAGCTTAGTCACGGGAAACGTCCTGTGGTCCATCATTCCCGCGTTCATGGGGTCCGGACTTGTCTTTGCGGCACTCACGGATAGCTGCATGTTAGGAATGCTCCTCGCGAAGATGCCTTGGAACAACGTCAAGGAATCCAAGACCTGTTGTGGAGTCAATTGAGACGGAGGTAACCGGATCGCTGGTGAGGTTGCCATGTTGAGCATTGAGCGATCAAGGAACGTGGAGTCGAGGACAAGCTGAAATGGGCTGGATTGTTATCGGAGCAGGATTGATTGGTTTGACGCTGGGGCTGCTCGGTTCCGGTGGATCGGCCATCACGGTTCCTGTTCTGGTGTACTTGGTCGGGCATCAAGCTAAGCAGTCCATTGCCGAATCGATGGCGATTGTCGGATTGATTTCGATGGTTGCGGCGATTCCTTATGGTCGCTCGAAGCTGATTGATTGGCGCAGCGTATGGTACTTTGGGATTCCTGGCATGATAGGAACCTTTCTTGGTGCCTGGTTGGGAGGAATGACAAGCGAGGCACTTCAATTGGTCGTGTTTGGAGGAGTACTTGTCGCGGCCGCGATCTTTATGTTGCGCCCCTCACCTTCGGACGCTGCTACCGATGAGGAAGGAATCGACCGCATCCATCGCTCACCGATCTGGAAAGTGGCGATTGAAGGTACGTTGGTCGGTATCGTTACAGGATTCGTTGGTGTAGGCGGCGGTTTCTTAATCGTCCCTGCGCTGGTGGTGCTGGGGCGACTTCCGATGAGAATTGCCATTGGAACCAGTCTTGTCATCATTGCCCTCAAATCCGCGATCGGGTTTATCAAGTATGAGCATTACTTGCTGTCCCACAACATGTCGATCGATATGATGACGATCGTTTTATTCACCTTGATCGGCACTGCGGGGAGTTTGATCGGGCGAATGCTTAACGCTCGCATGAATCAACGTATTTTGAAACGAGTCTTCGCGACCTTCCTTGTGGTACTGGGCGGATGGGTCATTTTTCATGAAGGGAGTAAGCTCTTTGCGACCAACAACTTGGAACCGCAAGCTCGGATCGAGATGCAATCATCGGACTATCGAATGTCAGTACAAGATCACTATCTTTGAATGTGAGGAGAAAAGACCATGTTATTGAAGTACTTCTACGACAAGTCGGTTGCGCATGCTTCCTATTTGGTTGGTTGCCAGCGGACCGGTGAGGCTGTTGTGGTCGATCCAGGCCGCGATATCGAGCAGTATCTCGAAGCGGCTGCTTCGGAAGGCGTTCGCGTGACTGCGGTGGCTGAGACGCATATCCACGCCGATTACGTCTCGGGAGCTCGCGAGCTAGCGGACCGGGTTGGAGCCAAGCTTTATGTGTCCGATGAGGGGCCCGCGGAGTGGAAGTACCAATACCTAGCTCCGTACGCTCATCAGCTCCTGAAGGACGGTGACTCATTCCAGGTTGGAAACATTCGCTTCGACGTGATGCACACTCCGGGGCATACACCGGAGAGTATATCGTTCTTGGTCACGGACCGAGGTGGAGGAGCGGATAGGCCCATGGGAATCTTTACAGGCGACTTCGTTTTTGTCGGGTCGATTGGACGACCTGATCTGCTCGAGGAAGCGGCTGGGTTGATGGGGACAGCGGAACCTGGAGCTCGGGATTTGTTTCGGAGTGCCGAACGATTCAAACAGTTGCCTGATTATTTGCAAGTCTGGCCGGCGCACGGAGCGGGCAGCGCCTGCGGCAAAGGGCTGGGGGCCATTCCTTCGACATCCGTCGGCTACGAGAAGTTGTTCAATCCGGCATTGCAGTTCACCGATGAAGAGCAGTTCGTTCGTTATATTCTGGCGGATCAACCAGAAGCCCCCAAGTACTTTGCGGTGATGAAACGCGTCAATAAGGAGGGGCCGGCGATCATCGGGAAACGAGGACTTCCCGACAAGCAGCCGGTCGCAAACTTGAAAGCAACGGCCGCCAAGGCGACGGTGATTGACCTGACGTCGTCGAAGGAGTTTGCCCAAGGGCACGTTTCAGGCACGATCAACATTCCCACGAAGATGTTGGCGGGCTGGGCTGGTTGGGTCGTTGACTATTCGCGACCGACTTACTTGATCGCCGCGCCGGCTGATCTTCCGGAAGCCATTCGCGTTCTGCGCAAAATTGGACTCGACGACGTTCGGGGCTACTTCGATGCGCAGGAAGTCCAAGCAGCTGGATTGCGGACGGAAAGGTATCTCGAAGCCTCTCCCAAGGAGCTGGCAGACCGCATTCGGACTGGTAAAGTCTTGCTTCTCGATGTGCGTTCCGATGAAGAGTGGAAAGAGAGCCGAATACCAGGTGCGGAGCATCGATTTCTGGGTCGCTTGCCTGGTCAGCTTGATCAGCTAGATCGAACCAAGACGATCGTCACGCAATGCAAGGCAGGAGGACGCTCAGCCATTGCCGCGAGCATCCTCCAAGCGGCGGGATTCGACATCATCAATATGACTGGCGGGTTCTTGGCATGGAACGAATATCAACTTCCTGTCGAACGCGCCGTCAGGGAGGAAGTTGCAATATGAGGGACAACATTTCGTCTCCGTTGCGAGTGTTGACTTGCTTTGCGATCCTTGTACTCACGGGATGCTCTCCGTCGGACCATGCAATCGTTCAGCAATCTACTCCGAAACTCGATGTTGTACCTGCCGACGTGCGCGATCAAGCCGTTGCGGCGAGCGAAGAGTTGTTCAAACGGTTATCAGGTCGATTGATGCAAGTGTTGCAGGAAAAAGGACCGGCGGCGGCAATCAGCATTTGCAGCCAGGAGGCTCCGAAGTTCGCTGAGGCAGTCGGTCGAGAGCGCAACCTTCGCATCGGTCGAACGTCGTTGAAATTGCGAAACCCATCCAACGAACCGCCGTTGTGGGCCAAAGCCTTGATTGAGTCGAAGCCCAACGAGCCCCAGTTTTTTACCTTGGAGAACAACCTTGTCGGAGCATTGCTGCCAATCCATTTGAAGGCGACCTGCCTGCTCTGTCATGGTCCGAAAGATTCCATCTTGGATGACGTGAAAGTGGAGCTTGCGAAGTACTATCCTCACGATCAGGCGACTGGATATCAAGAAGGTGATGTTCGTGGGTGGTTTTGGATGGAAATCCCCGAGTCTCATTGATCGACCCCATGGGAATGAAGAAAATTGATAGTGCGGAATGGTAGCTGCGATTACAAGTGAAGTATCGGCTTTGCGATTGATGTCGCCATGAACCGTTCGTTGTATTGATGTCAAGAATTTTTTTTGAAGAATGGAGTGATACGATGATTCAGAAGATTACCCTTACCTGGTTTCCTGTGGCTTTGTCAGCGGTTTGTTTATTTCTTGATTGCGCGGTTGTCTCCGCCCAATCAGGAGGGATCAAGCAAGCCAATGGAAAAGTCGAAGTGATTGAAACGGAGGAGCTCATCAAATTGATTGCGGAACGACAGGCGGAGATTGAGAAGTATCAGGCCTTGAACGAACCAGTACCACCTTCAAGTTTCGTGCTGGTCGACGTGAGGTCCGAACGAGAGATGGAAGTCTCCATCCTCCCGACGGCGATCTCGAAAGCCGAATTCGAAGAGAACATCGAAGAGTACCGTGGCCGCATCGTGATACCTTACTGCATGGTCGGTGGCCGCTGCGGTGAGTTCTCAAAGAAGCTTGCAGAGGCAGGTTGGAAGGTCAAGAGCTACCGAGGGAGCATCATCGAATGGGCTCAAAACAAGCAGCCGTTAGTGACTGCCAATGGCGAACCGACGACGAGGATTCATACCAACGGTAAGAAATTCGATCTTCCGCCTCAATACAAGCAGGTTTCGAACTGACCAGCGATGATTCGCTTGCGAGTCATGATCCATTGATGAGCCTATGAGCGGGACGATGTTGGAAGAAGCTTCGTCCTGCACCAGGAATCGATCTGTTGGAAAAGCACGCTTGAAAAGGAGCATCGCCAATCGATGAGCTGGATTACGCAACCTTGGCCATGGTGGCTGTCTGGGATATTGATCGGTTTGACCGTGCCGCTTCTGTACATCTTGGCGGGCAAACCATTCGGTATATCGACGAGCTTGCAACAACTGGGGGCCTTATGTCTTGGTAAATGCAAGTTGGAATATCTGAGCAAATACGATCGTCGAGGGAACATGTGGTTGCTCGTATTTGTGATCGGCATCGCGATCGGTTCGTTTGTCGGTACGCATTGGTTATCGGACCAGCCGAAAGCATTCTTGCCGCCGGAATTCAGTAGTTGGTCTGGAGCCCTCAAACTCTTAATCGGAGGTTTTTTGATTGGCTTTGGAACCCGCTATGCCAATGGCTGTACTTCCGGTCATTCGATCACGGGTATTGCCAACCTCAATTGGCCCAGTTTGGTGGCCACGATCTTCTTTTTTGCTGGTGGCTTAGCGGTGACTTGGGGATTAGGACACTGGATTTTTTGAACGATGAAGAGATTTGTCGCGTGACCGAGTTTAACGCTTTCGTTAACCATTAGCAGCTTATTCCGCATAGAGAAGGCATAGTTTTATGGGTAACCAAAATCAGCCGATAGATCCTACAGCAAGGCATCCTGAAACTGTTCAAGAACCAGCATCCTCTTCCCGCAGCTCGTTGCCAGGTTCGTCCAACAGCAGCATGTCGCCGCTCGGCTATTTCAACGTCCTATTGGTTGGCATCTATCTCGGAATCCTCTTTTCGAAATCGGAAGTTGCGCGTTGGCAGAGGGTGCATGACATGTTCCTGTTCCGTGAGGCGTACATGTATTTCATCATCAGTGTTGCGATCGTGGTCGCGATGATTTCAATGCTTGTTATTAGGACATTCCGGATCAAGACGATCGAGGGACAGCCGATCGTCTACCAGCCGAAACCATTTCAAAAAGGGATCATCTTCGGAGGCATGCTATTTGGAGCAGGCTGGGCGATTACGGGTGCTTGCCCTGGTCCGATTTATGCTCAAATCGGCGGTGGAGCTTGGATGGCATGGTTCACTTTAGTAGGGGCGTTCATCGGCATGTTGTCGTATGCGTTTCTCAAGCCGAAGTTACCGCATTGAAAATCGAAGTTGGATGAACAAGTTGCCAAAGTTTGCGATCGGAAGCGAGCTTAGACAATCCATCGACTGAAAGTCGATTTGGTTTCGCTGTTCAACACGCAACCGTAAGACAGCATCGAAGCGAGAACTCGATAAGGTACTGGTCAAGAAAATCAGAGGATGGGTTCGCAGTCGGCCCAAGAGCGACCGGTTTTGACGTCGACCTTTAGGGGAACGGAGAGCGAAATAGCCTGCGACATCTTGGTCCGCACGAGGTCTGCTAGCTCCGGAATGTCGGCTTGATGGACCTCGAACAACAGCTCGTCGTGAATTTGCAGGAGCAAGCGGGCGCGCAGTGCCGATTCCTTCAGTACGCGATGGACATCGATCATGGCTTTCTTGATGATGTCTGCGGCTGTGCCTTGGATGACGGTATTGACCGCCATCCGTTCAGGTTCAAGCAGCGATTTGCGTTTCTTCTCATCGAGCGATTCAAAATCGCGAATACCTTTCAACCATCGTTTGCGGCCCAGCAAGGTGCGGACGAAGCCCTGTTGACGGCAAATCTTCAACGTGTCGGCAATGAATGTTTTGACGTGAGCGTACTTTTCGAAATAGTCGTCGATGAACTTGGAGGCTTCTTCTTGTGAGATACCAAGAGACTTCGCTAATCCGAAGGGACTTTGGCCGTAAATGATCCCGAAGTTGACCGCCTTTGCTTTGCGCCGCATGGCGGAAGTCACCTCTTCGAGTGGAACGCCGAAGACCTGGCTGGCCACTGCGGCGTGAACGTCGAGGTCATCCGCAAACGCTTGCTGAAGCGATGGATCGCGGCAGATGTGCGCGAGGACGCGCAATTCGATCTGTGAATAGTCGGCGCAAAGAATCGACCAATCGGGCTCACCCGGAATAAATGCTGAGCGAATGCTCCGACCTTCTTCCGTGCGCACCGGTATGTTTTGCAGATTAGGATCGGTGCTACTCAAACGTCCGGTCGCGGCTACGTCTTGCCGGAACGAGGTGTGAACACGTCCGGTAATCGGCGATACCAATTCTTGAAGGGCGTCGATATAGGTACTCTTCAATTTCGTCATCTGCCGATATTCAATGATGGCGGCGGGCAGAGGATGCTGCATCGCTAGTTCGGTTAAGACTTCGACATCGGTACTGGGACCGGTTTTCGTTTTTTTGATGACGGGCAAGTTCAGTTCTTCAAACAGGACCTTCGCAAGTTGTTTCGGGCTGTCCGGATTTAGCTCCCTTCCCGCCAAGTTCATGATGTTGGCGTGCAGTTGATCGATGCGTGTAGCCAATCGGTCTCCGAGAGTTTTCAGTTTTTCGACATCGACGCGAATTCCATTGAACTCCATTTCGGCAAGAACGCTCAAGAGGGGCACTTCAATTTGATGAAAAAGTTCATCCAGTTCTTCTTCTGACAATTTGGATTGCATGACAGGGCGAAGCAAGAGCGGCAGCTCGGCGTCTTCGCAAGCGTAGTCGCGAATGATGCTTTCATCGACTTCGTCCATGCGCCGTTGCTTAGCGCCACTTCCAATCAGATCCGAGATGGGAATGGATTCGAGATCAAGCCATTTTTTCGCCAATTCTCCGAGGCCGTGACTTCGCTCACCTGCATTGATGAGAAAATCCGCGACCATCGAATCGAAAGCAACTCCCTGCAGCGAGATGCCCATGCCACGAAGGACAACGATGTCATATTTGAGGTTCTGCCCGAGCTTCTCAATGGACTCCGATTCCAGTACCGGTTGGAGCACATCACGGACCAAGTCTGTGGAAAGAGTTGCTTGACCGAAAGGGGCTCGTAACGGAACGTAGGCGGCATGCCCAGGGCTCCAACACAAGCTGATGCCGACCGGCACCGAAGTTCGAGAGTTCAATCCGGTCGTCTCGGTGTCGATGGAGAGAGTCTTTGCTTTTGACAGCTCGTGAGCGAGCACGTCCAGCTTTTGCGGAGAGTCGATCAGTTGATAGTGCTCGTAGCTAAGGCGTCGTAGGTTCGGAACTTGGTGCTGGCCTGCGGCCTCGTCGCTGATGCTGCTCGCCATTAATTGTTCGGCAATTCGGCGAAAACCGAGTTCCTCCATCAGTCGTTTCAGAGTTTCTGAATCCGCTTTGGAGTTCGCCCACGCTTGCCAATGGAGATCGATGGGGACATCGCGTCGTAGCCGCGACAGCTCGCGACTCATGAGCGCTTGCTGGCGATAGTTCCGAAGGTTCTCCTGTCGTTTGGCTCCGGACACGGCTTCCGGATGGTCGAGGATCGCGTCCAGCGATCCGAACTTCTCAAGGAGTTGCTGAGCCAACTTGGGGCCAATTAAAGGAACGCCGGGGATATTGTCAGTTGAATCCCCGACAAGCGACTGGAAATCGACAACTTGACTGGGTGTGATTCCCCACACTTCGGCTAATTCTTTCGTGCCGAAAACTTCGTCCTTGCGAATGTGATAGATGAGGACGCGATCGCTGAGAAGTTGCCGACAGTCTTTGTCATTGGTCACCAACAGACAGGTCGCACCGGTTGGTGCCGAGGCCTCTGCGATTGTTGCGAGAATATCATCGGCTTCGAATCCAGCCAGTTCCAGGATGGGAATGCCGGCGGCCATCAATACGCTCCGAATGATTGGGATCTGCAATCGCAGTTCTTCGGGCATCGATTCGCGATTCGCTTTGTACTCTTCGAAGATTTCATTGCGAAACGTGACTTCCGAGAGATCGAATGCGCAAAGAAGCATCGTCGGATGCCACTTTTGGCGGAGTCTTACGATGTCTGAAAGAAAACCATGGACCGCCCCGACCGGCAGACCTTTGGGGCTAGTTAGATTCGGGACAGCGTGAAAAACCTGATAGATCAGGCTGTGTGCATCAACAACGACAATCGTATCTTCAGGGCCTGGCAGCGTATCACTGGGACTTCGCCGGTCCTGGGAGCCATCGTTCGGGACTTCGATGATGCGTGGTGGTTCCGCGACGTGCATGGAGCCCGATGGTTCAGCGGGGTAAGAGGCACGCGGGACGCCGACTTCCGGGACCGTCGAGTTTCCTTCATCCGCTTCGGGAAATAACCGTGGTTGTTTTGTTTTTTTTGCCATCGGCTTTTGTTTTGGAAGGTTCCGCAGTGAACACAGGATGACACCGGTAGAAAAGTTGCCGACCGGTGCCGAATATGACGAAAAGCCGGATTTTATCAGCTCAGGACGAATTCCCGTGTGGCAGGCAAGGAAAATTGAAGGGTTTAGAGGAATTGTTTGACTAGCGGGGGCATCGTATCTACCATGAAAGGCTAGACTTCAAATCGGTGCGGGGCATTCGGGGGGCGAGTGTTCCCGTTTTTCTCACAGGACCTTTCAGCTCTTGTCTCGGGGTTAGCACATGGCGGTACGCGATAGGAATCTTCTGGCTTGGCAAGCTTATGTCATGGTGGCGACCATCGTCAGCCTGATCTTGCTGGGTTCGCTCGGCTGGATTCTCTTCACCAGCGGGACCAATACGAAGCTTGCACAAGAAGCACAAGCCCGAGCGACGAAATCGGAGAACGATCTGCGAACGGCTACTCAGAAGATGCAGTCGATGCAGTTCTTCTTGGGCGCAAAGCAGCTCAGTGCTGCTGAAGTTGACGCAATCATCAATTCCATCGGTGCCGATGAAGAGTTGAATCGAATTCAGCAGATGTATAAGACCGACATGGATTTGTTTGGAGCGGATGTTCCCGCACAAGATCGAAACTACAACAAGCTCGTGTCTTTCCTGATGCAAGCGGTCCGCCAACGCAACTTGGCGATTGATAGTATGACGAAGGAAGTTGCTCAATTGCGTGCCGATGTCGCTTCTGTCCGTCGAGAAAAGGATGAGGCTGTTGCCGCATTGCAAGCGACCGCCACCAAACTGGAAGTGGAACTTGCTCAAGCTCGCGATGAGAGCAAGCGGTTGCTCGATGAGCACCAGCGAAAACTGGAAGCACTTTCCAAGGATCATCAGCAACAGTTTGCCAAAATGGAATCGGCTCGCAAAAAAGTCGAAGCGGAGAATTCCAAGTTGATCGCCGAGAACACAAGCCTTACGAAATTCAAGCGTGAACTCGTTCGGGACATTCAAAAGAACGTCGAGCGCGAGGACTTTGAAGCCCATCAGGGCGAGATCATCGATGTCGATGCGGGGGGAACTCTGGTCTGGATCAATCTTGGGCGGCGTCACGGACTTCGAACGGGGCTACAATTTAGCATCATGAATCGAGATGTCGTTCGCATCAGTGAAGGTACTCCGAAGGCCCGCATCGAGATCACTTCGGTTGACGACACCTATTCGCAAGCCCGAGTACTTCACAACCGTTACAGCGTTCCGGTCATCAAAGGTGATTTGGTTTATTCTCCAACCTGGAAGTTGGGAGGAGGAAACAAGCAGTTTGCTTTGTTGGGAAGAATGGACATTGACGACAACGGATCGGATGATACGGAAGTTTTACGAACGCTCATCGAGCAAAACGGTGGTTTTGTGGTGGAAATCACGGATGCTTATGGTCGCAATCAAAAATTCAAAGATCCCAAAACAGGAACCACTGGAATGTCGATTGAGACCCATTATTTGGTTCGAGGGAGCGACTTGCGATTGAGCACTTCGGGCGACCCTGAAGAAGGTTTGTCGGACACGCAACGAAGTTCAGCTGCAGCATTCAAGGAAATGGAAGATCGAGCGCGAAACTACGAGATTTCGGTTATTACGCTTGATCGGTTGGTCAGTTTGCTTCGCAAGCTCGATGAAGATCGAACCATTCCTCTCGGAGATGCGATTCGCAGTTCGGATTTTGTGGAGCGCTCGCCCCAGCGCTACTCCGAATTGACACCTCGAGAAAAGTCGGAGTATAGCCCCAGTCCATTTCGAGGATTTGGCGCTCCAGATAACCCAGGCAATCGCTGAAGTACAGCAGTGATCGTAGTGCCAGGGCCTATCCCTTTTCGCTGATCAAGGATCATTCGCCTTGATCATGCCAATAGGAAGGGGTCCGTGTATTTCTCGATGACGCTAGCCTGATCTCTTGTACTCCCCTGTTCCCAAGAGAAAACTAACGGAAGAATAGATCGCGCGATCTCGAAGGAATGCGAGTGTTGTTCACCCTTCAGATGCCTTCGGAGGTCAACGACTGATCGTGCCTTGCGCGGATCGATTCTTCGTATTTAAGGGGTAAGAGATTGTTGCTTGCGTTGGCAGTCGTATCGCTTGTATTCGCAAGCCTTCCGTTGCTGATGATTCTGCGGAATCTTCGCGAGTTCTCGAAATCTCAAGCGGACGGCAGAACGATCCAGCAAGCCTCCCAAATCCCTGTTTCGGTCTTGGTGCCAGCTCGCAATGAAGCCTCGGGTATCGAGCCAGCTCTCCGGTCCATTTTTTCCTCTGACCACCCGATCTACGAAGTCATCGTGCTCGACGATCATTCGGAGGACGCTACGTCTCAAATCGTTCAGCGATTACAAACGGAGTTTTCCACACTTAAGTTGGAGCAAGCTCCTCCTCTGCCCGAAGGTTGGAATGGCAAACAGCATGCATGTTGGCACCTTGCGAATCTTGCCCAGAACGAACTGATGGTTTTCCTGGACGCCGATGTTCGATTAACTCCCGATGCACTGACGCGGATTGCAGCTTTCTACCTGACCAGTCGATGTTCCTTGGTGAGTGGTTTCCCAAAGCAAATCACCGTGACCTTAGCGGAACGCATGTTGATTCCGATGATGCACTTTCTATTGCTGGGTTACTTGCCGCTGTGGCGGATGCGGGCGACGACCCAACCGGCATTCGCAGCAGGCTGTGGGCAAATGATGGTCGCGGAGCGTAAGGCTTACTTCGCCGTTGATGGCCACCGTGCGATTCGTGGATCCCGGCATGATGGCATTCAATTACCCCGCATTTTTCGGCGGCACGGTTATCGCACGGATTTGTTCGATGCGATGGATATCGCGTCTTGTCGGATGTATTGCAATTATCGGGAAGTCATTCGGGGCGTACTCAAAAACGCCGACGAGGGCATCGCCAATCCACGACTCATCTTTATCTTTTCAACGCTGCTGGGACTAGGAGTTCTGTTGCCGCCGGTTTTGACGGTGTTTCTCGCGAGCACAACGCGGACGCCCGCCGCATTGAGCCTAGCAGTGGTGGCGTCCGTCTTCGTTTTTCTCGCTCGAGCGATACTGTGTTGGAGGTTGCAGCAACCCTGGTGGTTCGCTCTCTTGCATCCTATTAGCGTTGGTTGGTTCTTGCTTCTGCAGTGGTTCTCTTGGATACGCGGCTTTTTCGCCAAGCCGATACCATGGAGGGGGCGAGCATGAGTTCTGTCCCCAATCTGAATTAGAGTCATCAGCGAGCGATTCCGGACGATGCACTACTTAGTAACACGGCTTGAAGAATGCAAACGATTCGCGGAGTTGATGGCGAGTCATATTCAGCCACCCATGGTTCTTGCATTGATGGGCACCCTAGGCTCTGGCAAGACGCAATGGACTCGGTTTCTGGCCGAAGCATTACAGATTCGCCCCGGAGTCATCGCTAGCCCCACCTTTACCTTGATGCACATTTACTCGGGTGCATCGACCGTTGTTCACGTCGATGCCTTTCGCATCAAGACGAGCGACGAGTTCTTGGACTTAGGCCTTGACGAATGGTTTGAGCAGCCAGCGATTGTCGTTGTCGAATGGCCAGAACGATTCTCGGAGTTCTTGCCGCAGGATCGCATTGAGCTAACGTTCGAGGAACATCAGGGATCGCGAACCATCTGTGCCGAGGGTTTAGGGTCAAGATCGAGTGAGGTGTTGGCCACAGTCCAACATCATTGGGCGCTGACAGTGGGCGGAGAGAAGAAACCATGATCCTCTCCGTAATTTACGAAGACAACCATCTTCTCATCGTCAACAAACCGGCGGGGTATGTCACGCAAGGGGCGTCGAGCACGTTGGAGAGCTTGTTGGCTGAAGCGAAGGACTATCTTGCGGAGAAGTATGCCAAACCAGGTCGGGTCTTTTTGGCCGCTGTCAGCCGCTTGGATCGGCCCGTTTCAGGAGTCGTGCCATTCGCTAGGACCTCGAAGGCCGCCGAGCGTTTGAATGCTCAGTTTCGGACTCGAACGGTCAGCAAAATCTACTGGGCGATCGTGGAGGGAGACATTCCCGCCACCGGAACGCTGAAGCACTTTCTCGTTCGCATTGAGCGAAGCTCAAAATCGCAAGCTATCAGGACGCCTCTGGAAGGAAGCTATCCTTGTGAACTTCGATATCGCGTCTGTCAGTCCTGGAGCCGGTTTCATTGGATCGAGATCCACTTACTTACCGGAGGGAAACATCAAATTCGTGCTCAATTCGAAGCGTTGAAGTGTCCAATCGTTGGGGACGCAAAGTATGGATCGCCTACGCTTTTCGATCAGGGGATCGCTTTGCATTGTCGCCGTTTGCAGTTCCGACATCCAACGAAAGCCGCGACCTTGGACATCGAGGCCGCGTTGCCTCGAGTTTGGCGATCGTTGATTGGATTTACGGAACTCGCCCACTCGGATGCATGGCAATCTTCGATAAAATGGGAATCATAGATCGTGAGTTTGGGAGATAAAGAGAGCATGCAGCAGACGGTACGTAAGCAGGGTAAGCAAGTTTGGAGACCTCAACGAATAATGTCGGGAGGCCAAACAGGAGTTGACCGTGCCGCTCTGGACGTCGCCATCGAATTGGGGATCCAGCACGGAGGATGGTGTCCCAAAGGCCGTCTCGCCGAGGATGGCCGAATTCCCAAAAGGTACGATCTTCAAGAAATGCCCTCAGAAAACTATGCTGACCGAACGAAGCAAAATGTGCTCGATTCCGATGGAACCCTCATCTTGTATTGCAACGCAATGAGTGGAGGAACCGCGCTGACTAGGAAATATGCCATCGAAGCAGGAAAGCCCCATCTTTCCGTGCGCCTTGACTCTCCCATCGACTTCTCAGATGTCGTCTCTTGGCTCAAGAACGAATCGATTCAGGTCCTCAATGTTGCTGGTCCCAGAGCCAGCACTACCCCGCGCATCTACACCAAAGCCAAGCGATTTCTACAAAGTTTGTTTGAGTCTTGAGGCTCCGCAGTTGTGACGTTACGCCGAGGATGCTGCCAAGGGCGTCGAGAATCCAAGGAAGTGGGATCGCTTTCTTCGCATCACTCTGCAAGCATTGATGACGATGGATTAGTGTGCTGGATGTTTGGTTCGCCAGCTACTGCGAAGCCAGCTGAACGGATGCATCAGACAGGATCCGATGATCGATCCGCTAAAATCCGGTCAAGCCGTTTGCTAGTTGCAGCATTGGAATGATCGACGGATAATACATGCAAGGTTTATCAATTCATGCTGAATGGTCTTTAAGTGGAGTGACGATCTTTGACGATGCAGCGACTCCTGTTTCGATCGATCTTTGTTTTACTTACCTTAGCGATCGGAGCTCCCGCGCAAGAGGACTCAGTATCGCTGGAGAATAAGGAGGTCTCGGCGGAACACTGGGTCAAGATGACTGATTCTCAACGGTATTCAGAAAGGTTGTTAGCAAAGCAGCAGATTTTGGCGATGGGGGAGGAAGCGATTCCGGCGATTGTCCAGTACCTGCCGCAGGCGAGCCTTGAAGCTGCGAATTCATTGATTTACATCCTAACGGAAATGAAGCCAGAGGGAATCAACGCAACGAGTAAATCCGCACTCTCCGCACTGCAAGAGCTTTCAAAAGATCGCTGGACACTGGCCGGAAGTTTGGCCCATCGTTCGCTCCAGTCCTTGGCAGATCGGTTGCGAGAGGAAGCAATCCAATCGTTGCGTGAAGTCAATGCATCGCTTCAGTTTGAATCGATCCAGATCGTTGGCTATCCGAATCCAGAACTGCATGTGCGCATTGATGATCAGTTTCTGGGGAAAGCAGCGGATTTGGATCGATTGCAATACTTGACCGACATCGAGTTCGCGAGCCTTTCGGGGGACAAGATCACTGCGAGCGTTCTCAAGCAGATCGCGAAGATGCCGCACCTGAAGTTTCTGCAATTGAAAAAAGTTCGACTCGATGAAGATCGATTGAGGGCACTGGAGCTTTTTCGCCCGCTTGATACGCTGGAAGTCGTCTATTGCAAGATCGACCCCGATGTCGTGGCTCGGTTTGCTGGCATGAACGGACTCTCGCAATTGGCGCTCTTTGGTACTGGAATACCCTCTATTGCCGTGGAACAACTCCGCACCTTGACCCCGCAAATGGAGATCGTCTATCACGGAGGCGGATTCCTTGGCATTCGATCGCGCGATGATAACAACGGCGTGACGGTCGTTGAGGCGGTGCCATACGGTGCAGCCGACCGAGCCGGTATCGTTCCTGGGGATCGTCTAACACACGTCAATCAGGTGCCATTATCGAAATTTGAAGATCTCCGTGCGGAGTTATCGAAGTTCGCGCCAGGCGAAACGGTGAAGGTGACCGTCGAGCGGCCCAGCCTTCCCTCTCAACCCAAGATTGAACTGGAAATTGTGCTAGGGGAGCGCGGGTGAGTTCTCGGAGAAGCAATCGCTCTCCGCCTGTGGCGATGTCGTTTCGCTGGAGTCGATTAAGGTCCGACTTGCTGGCTTGGTACGACGATCACGCACGCGGACTTCCGTGGCGCAATCAAACCGACCCATACCGCATTTGGGTCAGCGAAGTCATGTTGCAGCAAACGCAAGTGGCGACCGTCATTCCTTATTACGATCGATTCCTGCACCGATTTCCAAACGTGCAAACTTTGGCTAAGGCAACGGAAAAGACCGTCTTACGATACTGGGAAGGACTTGGTTATTATCGGCGAGCCAAACAGCTCCATGTTGCCGCGAAGCAAATTGCAAGCGAACATGGCGGAGCCTTTCCGCGTACGATGGAGGAGATTATGTCGCTCCCTGGAATCGGGCGCTATACCGCTGGAGCGATACTCTCGTTCGCTTGGAATGAGCGGGCTCCGATTGTCGAGGCCAATACGAAACGGTTGTACGCAAGGCTCCTTGGCATTCGAGAGCCGTTGTCAAAGCAAGGCAATGAGAAGCTGCTGTGGGAATTCGCTGAAAGGCTGATCGATGACGCGCAGCCCGGTAAGTTGAACCAAGCACTCATGGAATTAGGAAGTCAAGTCTGTCGGGTTCGCGATCCTGAGTGCACGACATGTCCTCTGCAGCGCTATTGCCGAGCCTATGGAGAAAATATCGTCGATCAAGTCCCTGCCTCCGAAGGCAAAAAGAAGTATACGGAGTTAATCGAAGCTGCCGTTGTGATTCGAGATAACCATGGCCGTTGGCTGTTTCGGCATTGTCAAAAGGGCGAGCGCTGGGCGGGTTTATGGGATTTTCCCCGATGGGAGCTTGGCAGGATAAAGGGAACCAACTCGTGGTTGGCGGAGCAGGTTGCCAAGACATTTGATTTGCCGGCATGCATCGAAGGGCCGGTCGATCGATTACGCCACGGCGTCACCCGATATCGAATATCCCTGCAGGTCTACCTCGGTTACTTGGAGTCTCCGGGCAATCGATGGAACGATTCCAAATTCGCGCGCTGGATTGCGTCCAAACAGCTCGGCAATCTTCCGCTCAATGCGACGGCTCGCGAAATCGCAAACCGCTGGTGTTTGAGCCAATCAGAACGCGGCTGATAAAACATGTGGACGTTCTTAGATCGCGAGCAGCCGGATTCGTGGCGGGCTCAACGATTGCAAGCTTGCTTACGAATGGATGTCCATTTACGATAACAGCGTATGAAATTCCAGCCAGCCGAAGGTTACAACCATGCAACTCGCCACGACTCAAGAAGCTCGCATCAGACTCTGGTTTGCATCCTTGATCCTTGCGTCCAGTTTTCTGCTCCCACTTAGCCCAGCTGTTCGTGCGCAATCTGGAAGTACCCAAGTTCAGGGACCTTGGATCACCAGTCTGGCACAGTCGGAAGTGAATGACTCGATTTACGCCACGGAAGCCACCAGCTTGCTACTCCGCCAAGGCAACGTTCATCATTTTCCAGGAGGAGATCTTGCGAACGGCGAAGCGATCGGAGAAACGGCCTCCAGTGCGTGGAAAATCGTTGTGCTTAGAAATGGAACGGGACTGATCGTCAGCGACTATGCCGGAAATCTTATGCGAAAGTCGCTCGAAGCGGCGAGCGAGCCCAAGCAGCTTGCGACTGGATTGCGATGGATTCGAGCCATGGTCGAAATTCCAAACAACCGGTTGGTGGTTGGAACGGAAGACGGAAAGCTCATTGTGTTCGACCTTGAGAAGGACAGCGAGACCGCACGCCTCGATGGCCATGCATCCCAGGTCATGCAACTTGCGATGTTCGGCGACGCGTTGATCTCTTGCAGTGCGGATGGGGTCGTTAAGTTTTGGGCAGCCGACGACCTAACCATGATTCGCGAACACAAACTGACTTCAAACGCCATTTGGTCAGCGATACTGAGTCCAGACCATCGCTACCTCCTCTCGGGCGGTGCCGACCGTCGATTACAGCTTCACAATGCCGAAACTGGAAGACTCATCATGACCTTAGGAGTCTTGCCGGATTGGGTAACGGCGATTCAACTTCTGCCATCTGATGTTGTTGCTGCCGGTTGTATGAACGGTCGAGTCTATCTGTTTCACCTTCCCTCGAAGTTGCGAATCAAGGAATTGCCAGGACCTGGAAGCGCGATTTGGTGCTTGGGTGCTTCTGGCGACGGCCGGAAACTGGTCGCGGGAACGCGTAAACATGGAATCTTTGAAGTGATGGAACATGCTTGGGAAAAGGAACTCCAAGCCGCACTCGAGCGATTCGCAACCGAGCATCCTCCAATGCCGTAAACAGAGAAAAGCAGAAGTAGACTGTATCTGAATTGATGCTAGGTCCGACGATTTTCAGAGATTCGCGGCTCCATCTCCTCAATGCTCGCAAAGTATCCTTTTTAACTCATTGCTTGCGTGCGTGTTTTCCAGCGAAACGCCAAGAGCGTTAAACCTAGAATGATGAGAGCAATACTGATCCATTGCGCGATTGTCCAATTCGTACCCGCGAATCCCGGCTCGTCGGTTCGGATGATCTCTTCAACAAATCGCGCGGTTCCCATCAGCATCAAACCGATCGCAAAAACTTGTCCGTCGCAGGTGCGGCGCGGGAACAGAAAGAACAGAATGCAACAGATGACGAGAGCATTGATCGAGGCGTAGATCTGAATGGGATGAACGCGCAAACTCGTCGTCGGCATTTCGATCAACGGAACGATCCGTTGCATGCCATTGATCTTGACGATCGCCTCCATGGGTGTCGGACCGGCGGGATCGCTTCCCTCAGGGGGGGGTAAGAACACGGTACGAATGGACTCAACAAATTGACCTGGGAGAACGCCAACCTTCGCAGCCCAACTTTCTGATTGAACTTCCATGACCCGAAATCCTTCGGCCGCTTTTTCCTGCTCAAGAGTGAGCCCAAGAAGCAAGCCCGTCTCGAGTTGTTCGACATAAGCGGGCGAGCCCATGGGGAAGGTAACGCCCGGCAAGCTCGTCGAGCAGACTCCTGCAAAACAACATCCATGGAGAAAGCAGCCCAATCGACCGAACGCTAGACCAAGGAGAAAACCTGGCGCGATCAAGTCGGCGATCCGCAGAACGGGTAATCGATGTTTGCGGCACCAAGCCAAGAGTCCGATGAGCCCCCCGATCACGCCCCCGTAAACAACCAAACCACCCTCGGTGAATTTTAAGAACGAAGGTAGTTTTTCTGCGAACGTCGCTCCCGGAAACTCGTCCCATTTTTGAATGACGTAAAAGAGTCTGGCCCCAACCATTCCAGGGAGGAACTGCCAAAGAGCGACAGATAGGACTTGATCGAGTGAGACACCGATCTTCTTAGCTCGGTAGTTCGTTATCGCAATACCACTTAGGGCACCCAACAGTAGCATCAAACCGTACCCACGGATCGGCACTCCTAGCTTCCACTCGCCGTGCTCCGTGCTGACGGTCGTTTCCATTCTTGGCAAGAGGAAGATGATGACAATGCCAGCGATCGCCAAGAAAGGCAGCCACTCGAAAATGGAAACTCGCTTTCGCAAGTACGCTGCTTCGACGACGATCCAGAGAATGACACCCAAAAACAAAGCGATGAGTGCCCAGCCCCAGCCAAACAAAGGAAGCGGGCCAAGACTATGCGGAAGATAAAACAACGTCGACCGCACGCTCAGACCTCATGCAGGATAAGATTATCGATTAGGCGCGTCGTTCCAACTCGTACTGCGATCATAGCAACACAACCCCCATACGCTTGCTGCAACGGTTCGAGAGTCGCTTCGGAGACGATCTTGGCGTAGTCGATGTCCGTGATTTGATGCTTGGCAAGAGTATCAACGATGCTGTTCTCAAGTTCGCAGACATTTGTTTCGCCTTGTTGAAAACGTTCTTCCGCACTTCGGAGGGCTCGGTAAATTCCGACGGCTCGTCGCCGATCATCCCCGGAAAGATAGCGATTGCGGCTGCTCATGGCGAGACCATCCGGTTCCCGCACAATTGGAAGCATTTCGAATCGGACTGGAAGATTCAGGTCCTCGATCATGCGGCGAACAACCAAGCATTGCTGGAAATCCTTTTGGCCGAAGCAAGCGACCTGGGCGGGGGCAATCTGAAGAAGCTTCAGGACGACCGTTGCCACCCCGCGAAAGTGAGTTGGTCGAATGGCTCCTTCCCAACGCTTTGCGATATCTCCCGGCTCAATGAAGGTCGAGAAATCCGAGGGGAACATCGAGGAAGCAGAGGGAGCGAAGATCCAATCCACTCCTAGTTCTGCAAGTAGTTCACTATCTTTCTCCAGCGTCCTAGGATACTTATCGAAGTCTTCATGAGGAGCAAACTGAGTCGGATTGACAAAAATACTAACGACAATTTGATCGCAGAGTTCCCTCGCAGAGCGCACCAAGGACAAGTGACCTTCATGAAGCGCCCCCATGGTCGGTACCAATCCAATGCGATTGCCTCGGGAGCGAGCGAACGCGACTTCGGCAAACATCTTCTGCGGGTCATGGATCAATCGCATCATCGTACATTCTTTGTCGCAAGGACGGACCTACCACAGCCACTGACCGGACGGTTCGACAAAACTCTTCATAGCTTGGATGTTAGCGACAATTTCGTGGATCGCCCACTCCAAACGACTTGGAGGTATCAGATAACGCGGACGACCATCCAACGTTCCAGTCGGGCAGTCATCGATTAAGCCGAGGGACCGCTCCCACTCGCCTATCCCTGGCCTCGCGGCTGCACGCTTCCAATCGGCCTCTTCCAATGAAACGATGATGCTGTGAAAACGGTTCGATGCGATTTTCGCCACATCCTGTGGATGAGAACAAACGGCAAGTTCAACTTCGGTCTGTCCGATGCGAAACCTTTGGTTGCCAAAGATGCTTGCCGTTGCTCCGCGATCGAAGCCCAGCCGGCTCAACGAATTTTCTAATTGTTTTCTCCAGGGTTCAGTCGAGGCAAGTAGACATATTGGGTCCGATTCTATTCTCAGATGTTCTGTAAGCTGACAGATGGTTTTCCCCGTGACGGGCTCAATCCAGTCAGCCGCAACATCACAAGCTGGCCGAAGGATGAAGGAACGCAAGCACATCCTAGGATGCGGAATCTGCATGCGATCGCTTCGCAGACGTAATTGATCGAAGAGAAGGACATCGAGATCGATGACGCGAGCTTCCCATCGCTCTTGACGCTGACGACCCAGACGGTACTCGACATCGCGCAGCGTCTGTGCGACAGATAGCACATTGTCGTTCAGTTCCATCGTCATGACGGCATTCAGGAAATCGGCTTGTCCCTGAGGTCCTCCCACGGCGGGAGTACGATAGAGCTGGCTTTGCTGGCAGGCAGTTGGCTGCAATTGGTCGAGGATCATGCGAGCAGCATTGCGGATGGTCAGGGCGGGATTACCGAGGTTTGCTCCAAAGCTGATAGCGCACCGATGCATGATTGCAGTTACCCCGGTAAGACCGAGCCGCCGACGCCTCGAGCCAGCACGGCAACTTGGATAGTCTTGGCTCCCGCGCGACGAAGCGCTTTTGCCATTTCACTGGCCGTGGAGCCGCTGGTAAGGACATCATCGATGATGAGAACACTAGCACCGTCAACTTTCTGAAATCGCGATACGGAGAATGCTCGCTTGACATTCCTTTTGCGCTGGGCCGTGGACAGCATACCTTGCTTTCGAGTCGCTCGAACTCGCTTGAGGCAGCTCCGCCGCATGGGTATTCCAAGCTCGCGTGAAATAGCCTCTCCCAGCAGTTCCGTGTTGTTGGCTCGATGCGTGATGCGACGCAACCAATGCTGCGGCGTTGGAATCAAGAAGTCGATCGGTCCCATCTGTGCTTCCTGGATACGTTGGGCAAGCAACTGTCCGAGGCGCAATGCCAACGCTTCTCCGCGAGGTGACTTCGACTCGATCACGGCATCGCGAATCAGCCCTCGATACTCTCCAAGTGCGATGACCCGCGAGAAGCTCCATCGTTTCGTCTTACAATGGAAGCAGCCACCATCCGTGGCGGAGAACTTGGGAAGACTGGCATCACATCGAGTACAAGTTGCCGCTGAGCGTTGGAAGTTTGACTTGCAAGACGAACAGAGCGGCGCATATCGACTTGCCTCGTCTTGCAAGGAGCCACAAAGCGCGCAGCTTGGAGGAAAGAGAGCGTTTTTTATCTCCAACCAAAGCATGCCCGACTCGCGCTGCAGCATGCCCAGGAACCTGTGCCCCAAGTCGGCCCAATCGACTCGCGGCTCCAGTTTGTGATAATGCTTTGGTGACATCGACAATCAACCAGCCTGGTCTGAGAAAGACAATCTAGGCACCGACATAGATAGACCTATACTGTACCTTTCCCTTCCTCAATTCGTAAGGCGAACGGAAGGCGAACTTATACCAGCCCGAATACGTTCGTGAGGGAGGAGCCGGTGATCTCCCTCACGTAGCGAGTGATGATTGATAGGTTCTTTATTACCGTTGACCTATGAAGCCATGCCTCTCGAACAAGCGAATCAAATGCTTCCTAGATTCTTTCGCGTGAGACAAGAATATCCTACGCCAAGGCTTGGCGACTTGAGACGATCCGTTTCCGCTGCAATCCATACTGCTGGGCTCTTTGATCGATTGAATCCAGGGGATTCGATTGCCATCACAGCCGGCAGCCGTGGTATTCATAATATTTCGCAGATTCTGCGGGAACTCGTCGACCAATTGCGACAAGTCGGCGTGAAACCGTTCTTGGTTCCTGCAATGGGTTCGCACGGTGGGGCGACCGCTCACGGACAGGTGGCCCTGCTTGCGAGCTTAGGGGTGACAGAGGGGGCTGTAGGATGCCCAATCAAGTCCTCGATGGAAACGATCGTTGTCTGTCAGTCGGATGAAGGATTTCCGGTTCATTTTGATCGGTGCGCTTCGGAAGCGGATCATGTGCTTGTCGTCAATCGTGTGAAGCCGCACACACGCTTTCACGGCGCGATCGAGAGTGGTTTGATGAAAATGATGCTGATCGGACTTGGGAAACATGCCGGCGCGATCGTTTATCATCGCGCGAGCCAAAGCTTTTCGTTCGACCAAATCGTCCGTAGCGTTGCGCGCATTGTCATCGACCAGTGCCGAGTTTGCGGAGGAATTGCGATCTTGGAGAACGGGGACGAGGAGACGGCAGAAATGGTCGGTATTCCTGCAAGGGAAATCGAAACGACGGAGCCGAGCCTGCTCCAGCGAGTGCGAGAGTGGCTGCCCCGCCTTCCATTCGATCGGGCAGAATTGCTCATCGTCGATGAGATCGGTAAGGAGATTAGCGGCACAGGAATGGATACCAATGTGATCGGCCGGAAAAAAAGCGATCATTATGTTGAAGGATTGGAGTCCCCAGCCATCCATTCCATCTACGTTCGGCGACTCACCGAGGGTACGGCCGGGAACGCAAGTGGTATCGGGATCGCTGAGTTCTGTCACCAACGCATTCTCGAACAAATCGATTTCCAGAAGACCCGAATCAATTGCCTCACGGCAGGTCATGCAACCGGAGCCATGATGCCCCTATCCTTCCCAACGGACAAGGATGCAATCTTGGCGGCACTATCGCAACGTGGCTGGGTAGAATCGGTGGACAGCAGGATCATGTGGATACGCAACACGTTGAAACTTCGAGAAATTCAATGCAGCGAAGTATACTGGGAGGAAGCTCATCGACGACCAGAATTGGTGATCTTGAACGACCCAACCGATTTGGAATTTGATTCCAGCGGTGACCTGTTCGAGTGTTTTTAACCTTCTACACGATTGGGAATGGCAGCATGAGAATTTCGACTTGGCATCAAGGCAGGGCAATTCTGCTTTGGATGATCTTCACTGGAGCCGACGTGAGCGCTCAGGATTCTTTAGCAGGGAATGAATCTTCAAAGTTGCGGGCTCCCGTCGCTGGATTGCAAGTCCCCGGACCAATTCGAAGTCAGCCGATGCGGCAAGATGATATCAGTCGTTGGATCACTCAGTTTTCTGCCGATGTGCAAACCATCCAAAGCCGCTATCGTGTGCCTCTGGATGAGCAAGCTATTGAACTGTACGAGAACATGCTCGACGACTGGCGGAAGTTGTTGATCTCGGTTTCGTTCGAAAAACTGAACAGGACGCAGCAGGTCGATTACATCCTGCTGCGCAACGAGATTGATTATCGATTATCGAAATCTCGGCGAGAGAATGAGCGAGACCGCAGTGCCGCCAAAATCATTCCTTTTGCCCACGCTATCCTTGAAATTTGCAAAGCCCGCGAGGATGTCATGCCGCTGAGGGCTGACGAGATGGCAGAACGAATTCATCAGATTCAGCGATCCTGCAAGGAAGAGATCGGAAAGTTGAAGGGGAAGGCCCATGAGGCAAACGGCAGTCTGATCGATCCTACCATGGCGCTGCGGGCGTCGCAGTTGACGAAAAGATTGAAACGTAGTCTTGAAGAAATGCAGCGCTTCTATCAAGGTTACGATCCTGAATTCGATTGGTGGACCGAGCAACCTTGCAAAGCGCTTTACGAATCCATGGACGAGTTTGCTCGTTTGATTTCAAGCAAATTGGCAGGGATCGATGAATCCGATCGAGACCGGATTGTTGGGCAACCCATTGGAAGTGAAGGTCTCCAGTCGGAACTAGAGTACGCCATGATACCCTACTCTGCTGAAGAATTGGTGGCCATGGCGGAACGAGAATTCGCTTGGTGCGAAGAAGAGGGAAAGAAGGCAGCCAACGAGCTTGGCTTTGAAGGCGATTGGCTAAAGGCGCTCGCCCATGTGAAGCGACGCCATGTTGAGCCAGGCCAGCAGCCGGCTTTAATTCGCGAACTAGCTTGGGAAGCGATTCACTTTCTTGAAGCGCACGATTTACTGACGATTCCTCCCATGGCTGCTCACGGTTGGCGCATGGATATGATGTCCGCAGATGCCCAGCGAGTGAATCCCTATTTCCTCGGTGGCGATCGCATCATCGTCTCCTTTCCGACCAACGCCATGAGTCATGAGGAAAAGCTGATGAGCCTTCGCAGCAACAATATCCATTTCTGTCGCGCGACGGTCCATCATGAACTGATTCCCGGACATCACAT
Source organism: Pirellula sp. (assembly GCA_037440405.1). Taxonomy (GTDB): domain Bacteria; phylum Planctomycetota; class Planctomycetia; order Pirellulales; family Pirellulaceae; genus JANMGV01. The sequence goes on from JBBIUE010000031.1 coordinate 28,810, forward strand.
GCAGCATTACGCAACCGCGCGTTATCATCCTTATCGCCAGCTCTTTGACACGCCATTCTGGGTGGAAGGTTGGGCTCTCTATTGGGAGATGCTTCTTTGGGACCTTGGATTCGCACAAGGGCCAGAGGATCGTATTGGGATGCTTTTTTGGCGAAAACATCGTTGCGCCAGAATCATCTTCTCGCTGAACTATCAGCTCGGAAGGTGGACGCCGGAACAGTGTGTCGAGTACATTCGCGAAAAGGTCGGGCACGAACCGAGTGCGGCAGCCGCCGAGGTCCGCCGATCGATCATGGGAGGATACGGACCGCTGTACCAAGCAGCTTACATGCTGGGTGGGCTCCAAATTCGATCACTCCACCGACAGTTGGTTCAAAACGGCAAGTGGACCAACCGCGAGTTTCATGATGCAGTTCTCCAGCAGAATTCGATTCCGATCGAAATGATTCGCGCAGCGCTGACGGATGTTCCGCTCTCTGCGGACTATAAAACAAGCTGGCGATTCGCCCATGATTAGAACACGGCCTCGCTTGAAAGCATGAATGAGCTCTCGAATTTTCGAAGCTTGAGAACGAGGAGTTTCGGACTGCAACTCTGGAGAGCTCTTCGCAATTCCACGTCGATGGCGAGGCGCGTTCAAGCATCATGCTATCGAGTCACAGTGTGACTGGCAGTCGAATTAGAACAGCCCGAAATATTGGTCTCGAAATATTGGTGAGGAACTTGACCTTGCTCCCGCGCTCACTCGGCAGATCATGATTGTTCAATGCTTTTCGGACGCAAGTCTTCAGGCGACGCTAACCGGCTTGGGCCAAGTTGACCGAATCTTCCGTTGCGCGTCTTTCGAGTTCCGATTCCCGTGAGCGGAAGGGACGCACTGCGTGAAGAGCGACCGAGTGGTCAAGATTGGGACGGAAAATAGTCAGCAAGACAAATGGAAGGAACCAGGCTGCATAAAGTCCCCCGCCGTAGCCGTGCCAAAACTGGGCAGCAATCATGATGGCCGCTGAGCAACTGCCTAGAGTTGCCAAGTTCTTCTGAGCGGGCCAAAACACAAACGAAATGGCCAGCAGAACGAATGCAACCATGACTGGCAATCGAAAATAAGGATGCCATCCGAGTCCCCAAATGCCTTGAAGCCCTTCAATAGCCGGCGGGAAAATTCCATACATCGTCTGTAAATTTGAAATCAATGAGCCTTCACCGAGAAAGGAGAGCGTCACGGTTAAGGCAGCAAGCGACGAAAAGAAACCAATCAAAAACCGACGTAGACCGCGCTGCCAATAAAAGCTGAGCCACAACGGAAGCAAAAAGAACGGATAATAGACCAGCCCGGCAGTGCAGCCTATCGCAATCCCTGAAAGGACGGGAAGACGAAAGCAGAGCAAGGCCACGATCAAACATGCACCGGGAATCATGTGATCCAATCGACCAGTCATTTGAGCTGTGTATGGTAACAAAAGGAATAGGCCAGCGGCTCCAATACCCATCTTCAAGTTCTCATAATGGAAATAGCCGATGAGGACCATTCCAACCGCGATGGTTAGATTGGCAGCAATCGCGAGAAGCCTAGCCGTACTGACTCGCCATGAGCGCCGCTCTCCCTCCAACGCTGCGCGAGCATTTCGTTCTTCGAAATCGGAAGTTGAAATGTCCGGCAGGGTATTGAGTAACACGTAGCCGGGGCCTAGCCTTCCTCCTCTTATCCGTTGCTCGTCAGGAGTACAGGTGAGGATGTTTGCCATCAAGAACAGGAAAAGTGAAACAGCAATAAAGGTCAGCCCGCCGCTCGAAAGATTCGGTTCGAGAAGGGGGCGTCGAACCATAGCTGTATCCAAAAGCATTCGAAGCAGCAAAGCTCCACAAACACTCAGCAGCCAAACGAATCCCCAATACTCCAATCGATCTGCAGTCCAACCGGTTTTAGGGCGATTCAGCTCGCCGGGCGATGATCTCTGCCGGACTTGGCCGGTCTTGACGTCTTCCGAATCTTGAGTGACTTCCTTCAAACTAGGTTGATTTGCAGCCGCCGTGTCAGAATCGCTTGGATCGTTTTGTTGATACGAAACCAACAGATTCGCGATCTTGGAGATGTTGGCTTCTTTCTCAGCGAGTCGCAATTTGCGACCCTCATAAACCATCATTAATCCGGGCGCGAAAAGAACAAGCAAGGCAATATCCATGTTCCGCACGCACAGGATGCGATGGAACATGAAATAGATGCCTATTACCAGGAACGTTGATAGGAACGCCCAGGTCGCAGGCTCAGGCCTTTGATAGTAAAGCAGGAACTGCTCCATTGTGGAGGTCGCTTTGCGATTGGTCTAGAGGTGTGTGGAACCCACAAAAACTGCTGAGGACTGCTGTAAAGATAAACGAAATCGATCATGAAGGAAAGCGATTAACAACGACGGGCATTAAAAGTAAAACAGCCGCTGTCGATGTCCGACAGCGGCTGCAATAGATTTCAAGAAACCCAGTGAGGTTTGCTCAAAAGATTACTCACGACCCATGGCACCGACGTCAACTTCGCCACCGTTACGGGTTCCCATGGCTCCCCAAGCACCGTATCGGCTTCGACCTCGGATGCCGTTCTGAGTTTCGAAGTTAGGAGCGGGAGCTGAAATGTTACCCGTATCAATGGTTTCAGTGATAAATCGAGTAGCGTTATCACCCAGAACCACATGAACACCACCTGGATGATAGCTGGATGCTGAGTACACGCCCCAATCCCAATCATTCGGAAATCCGAACGGATTGCAGGAAGCGGAGTTCGGGGGAAGAATTGGATTCACACCCGTAAAGGCTGTTGCACCGTCAACCCACCGATTTCCACGCCAAGCTCCACTCTGATTGTGAACAGCAGGTAGGAGGAGATTGTTTTCCTGAACGTTTCGGCACAACCGAGGATTGTTCTGAACGTTTGCAATGCCGTTCACGACCCAACCCTGAATGCGACGCTCGCCGTCATTCGTTCCGATTTCGGCCAACAGAATGGTATTCGACAATCCGTCCGTGGCATCACCCAGTCGACGATTGTATCGAGCTTGGAACATACCACGGTTCGCGTTGGTGCTCCAATCCCAGTGTGAACCTTCGATCGTGTCACCCAAGTTGAAACCATAATTGGTTAGCGCGATCGACCAAGTCGCCTGAGCTGCAACGCGTCCTGGGTCGGATGGGCATCGCATAACGCCAACTTGAGTTCGCCAAGGAATGAACGCACCATCGATGGTGTCCCATGGGCAGGGACCGCCGGATGGAGAGTTCAATGTATTGTGACGACCAGAAGTGTAGACGAATGTATTCCAAATCTGGTTGAACAGTGGGGTCTCTTCCATAAATGGAAGCAACGACACCATAGCGCTTGCACGCCCCATGTTCGACCAGTCTGGGCCACGACCACCGACGTCCGCAGTTCCGGTAATACCAGCCGGAAGCATCCTGTAGGTGATTTCGTAGTTGAGACAGGCCAAGCCAATCTGGCGAATATTGCTCGAGCAGGACATACGTCGAGCAGCTTCGCGGGCCTGTTGAACCGCAGGCAGCAACAAGCCAACCAAAACACCGATGATCGCGATGACCACCAGCAGCTCCACAAGCGTGAAGCCTTTTGCGCTTCTTTTCATAAGCATTCCTCCAAAAAACCAAGTAAAGAGAAGAAGTGTGGATCCAAACATGCGCTCGAATGGAGCGCCTCTAACTCGCGCCATCTTTCAAGCATTGATGTACTTTAAGCGAGTTCGGTCGATGCGTCAAGTTTTTGTACACAGATTTGTGACAAAATTTGTTCAGTGCCGTCAGAAAAGTGCCTGATGATATCGATCTTTGAAAGCTCTGATGTTGAGTCAATTGCCAGAAAAGCTTGGATTTTACCAAGTCATCCACTGACATAGGCATTTTTTCGATTTCTCTTGACGGGCAGGACAAATATTCGCCAGGGAACGACAGAAAGATTCCTAGAGGGCCGATTCACAGAAGTCAAAAGCTAGAGTCAGCTGCCAGATTCCACCCAGAACGATAAACTTCAAATCGTGATTTACAGAAAATGACACACCGATTTGAAGTTGGAAAACTTTCCAGAACCGAGGTCATTTCCGGAAGTGTCGCAACATGAGACTAGGTTGAGCAAATCCGGCTTCTAGCTCTTGAGCATTGTTGACTCGGATTGTCGAATTCCCTTCGATTCGTAGATTCTGCGGTGGCTGAACCTCATTTTCGTAATACGAAGTGGCGGTCGCCAGATCGAAGAGTCGGAGATTGGACCCGAATTGAGAGAAGAATCCTATTGCAGTCACGTCAGCATGATGTTGATCAAGCGGCATTACGACTACTCGTCAGCCGAAGATGCACGCGATTCCAATCGATGGACTGCGTGTTGCGATTACGCCACAGGCTGTTTTATTTAGCGGAGAATTCCCGTGCAATTAGAATGAGATCGATCACCAGGCGATAAGGAACTAAAAAGGCCGCAATTCCAACAAGTCTTGGAATCGCGGCCGTAAATTGGGTAAACCTGTGATCGACAAGCGACTCAGCCGCTAGGTCGATCGTTATTCTCTTCCATAAGCCCCAACGTCTACTTCGCCGCCATTTCGAGTACCCATTGCTCCCCAAGCTCCATAGGGACTTCGACCAAAAATTAGATTCTGCTGTTCGAAGTTCGGAGCAGGTGCTGAGAGGTTACCAGTGTCGATGGTTTCCGTAATGAATTTGGTTGCAACGTCTCCGAGAACGACATGGACTCCGCCTGGATGGTAGCTGGATGCTGAATACACTCCCCAATCCCAGTCATTCGGATATCCGAATGGGCTGCATGAAGGCGAGTTTGGTGGCAGGATGGGATTCACGCCTGTAAATGCAGTGGCTCCATCGGTCCATCGGCCTCCTCGCCAGTCTCCCATTTGACCGTGAAAAGCTGGAAGGACGTAGTTGTTTTCCTGAAGATTACGGCACAACTGCGGATTGTTCTGAATGTTGGCGATTCCGTTGACAACCCACCCCTGCACGCGTCGCTCTCCATCACTCGTTCCAACTTCAGCGAGGAGAATGGTATTCGACAATCCGTCGGTAGCGTCCGCCAATCTTCGGTTGTAACGCGCTTGGAACATGCCTCGATTCGCGTTGGTGCTCCAATCCCAGTGGGATCCCTCGATCGTATCGCCGAGATTGAAACCGTAGTTTGTACGTGCAACCGCCCAAGTCGCTTGAGCGGCGACTCTTCCTGGGTCGGACGGACAGCGAAACGTGCTAACCTGGGTTCGCCAAGGAATGAATCCGCCATCAATGGTATCCCATGGACAAGGTCCTCCTGACGGAGTGGGAAGACCTGCGTGTCGCCCTTCCGTGTACTCGTACGTGTTCCAAATCAAGTTGTACAGGGGAGTTTCCTCCATAAACGGGAGAAGCGAAATGAAACCGCTAATGCGATTCATGTTCGACCAATCGGAGCCTCGACCACCAATGTCTTCCGTTCCGCCGATTCCGGTTGGGAGCATCTTGTAAGTCGATTCATAGTTGAGAACTGCTAATCCAATCTGCCGGATATTGCTTGAGCAACTCATTCTGCGAGCCGCCTCGCGCGCCTGCTGCACTGCTGGCAACAGCAACCCGACCAAAACACCGATGATCGCAATGACCACCAGCAGCTCCACCAAGGTGAAGCCACGCTGACATTTCCTCATGTGTAAGACCCTCAAGAGAGAACATTGAAAAGCTCGCGACGCAACTGTCGCGAGTCGCCACTTTCGTGTCGAACGAATGACGACACTTCGTAACCCTCAACAAAAAGTCTCACTGAGGGCTTCGAAGTCGTTTGGCGATTCTCAAGATGTTCTCATTCGCAATCCAAGACTAAGATGAACGTTTTGTGACCATCCAATCTTGAGACATCGAACTGCGGTCATCCGACGCCAGAGAGCACCCTTAGTATTGCGGTTCGTCGCAAAGGGGTGGGTGATGGCTGCGGCATGCAGCGGGCATTCGCTGAAATGCGAGCTGCCGAGAAAATGAAAGCGTCTCGATCAACACGCATGCTGATCGAGACGTGTGCGCTTGAGCCTGAGCAATTCAGAAACGGTCAAGGTGCGATGGCCACTGGCGAAGGAGGGCCAGCATTCAACATCGGAGCAAAAACAGGGACGGCGGAAGAAGTTTGAATCGCACTTGGGGCCCACACGATTTCGCCATCGAGTGGCTTGCGAGGAATGCGTTCATCTCGCATCGCGGCGTGATAAACAAAGGAGGCCATGATGACGGACGCTTGTTTGACATCATCTTCTTGGATTCGTTCGAAGACATCCATGCTCGAATGGTGGGTTCGTGTATCGTACTCGATAGCGTCCTGAATGAACTGGAATCCTGGGATGCCAATTCCATCGAACGATAAATGGTCGGTACCTCCCGTGTTCGAAGCGGTGATGGTGTTTGCGCCCATGTCCGCAAACGGGGTGAGCCAACTTCGGAAAATCGGTCGAGCGGATTCGTTCCCTTGCAAATAGATTCCGCGAATCTTTCCCGTGCCGTTGTCGAGGTTGAAATAAGCGGAAACCTTTTCGTGGGCAGGTGTCAGTTCGTAGACGTTCCTTCGTCTGCCACCCGTTTGGCCATCGCCAGCACCGGCAGAGAAACCCCGTTGCGGACCGGCGACGCTACCGAAATGCTTGGCTACGTAAGCTCGCGATCCCAGCAATCCTTGCTCTTCACCGGTCCACAATGCAATGCGAATTGTGCGCCGAGGCTTGACTCCGGTCGCTTGCAATATTCGGACTGCCTCCATGGCCACTCCGCAGCCCACAGCGTTGTCGGTAGCCCCCGTTCCTGAATGCCAGGAATCGAAATGAGCACCAAGCATAACGACTTCGTCTTTTAAGTCGCTGCCGGGGATTTCAGCTACGATATTGAAGCTATCCAGGTTATCGGAAAAGAATTCATTTTCGATGTCGATCTCAAGTTCAGGAGCCGCACCGCGTTCGATCATCCGAACCAGTCGGCCATAGTGTTCTGCGGCCATCACCAGTTGCGGAAGCGTGTCTGGGGCATCCGGCGCCCAAGGTCGGGGCCCGCGGCTGAACGGATTGTTATTCTCTCGATCTGAGTTGGCTGCCCTTGGCATCGTCGCAGAAGCCAGAAAAACGGTTCCGCCATCACCCCGACCTGCCTCGATGACAACAGCGGCTCCTTCTTCGTATGCGAGCTGAAACTTGTCCATGGATATTTGAAGCGCATTGCGTGGATCAGGTTGAGCAGCGGCTCTCTCCGAGCCACCTTGGTTTGCTGAGGCGGCATTACCTGTTGTTGTACCGGCCGCATCTGTTCCCGGACCGCTCGGAATACCGCCAGCAGGTCCGTTGCCGCTTGGTCCAGGCCTTCCGCCAAAGCTCTGAGTTGGTGCTCCCGCTGGGGGGCGGCGAACTCGGGGCGAAAACGGATCCGCATTCGATAGGGAAAGCAAGTCTTCAGCAGTCTGTCGCGTCCCCGGTGGCTCAAACCACGCTTTCACTTCTCGAGGAGGACTGATCAGGACAATAGCGCGCCCAAGCTTACCTCGGAACGCGTTGAGTTCCTCACTCGTGTTGGCGTTTAGGTAGATAGGCGTTCCCCGAATCTTCTGCTGTGTGCTGGGCGACCAAGCTTTAGGATAAGCGATTAGCGGAGTGTGACTCGGCCCCGCAAGCTGAACGGAGCATGACCGCATCTCCCAGCCACGGCCAAATGGCCCCCAACCTTCGAGCGTTGCTCCTTCGAGTCCCCATTCGGTCAGTCGCCCCACGGTCCAGTCGCCTGCCACCCGTGACTGAGGCGACCCCGTGAGACGTGGGCCATGGACGTCGGTCAAGTAGCTGATCGTATCCATGATCTGCGAACGATTCAGTCCTTCTTCCTTGAATTTCTGAATCATCTCCAAATCGACGCGTTCCGCAGGAACCTGACCTACAGCCATCGATGAGCAAAGTCCGAAGAAAACAACTCCACAACAAATCTGTTTGGAAAAACGAAGCATAGATTGGTCCCTTCGTGACGGAAGAAATGGGAACTCGGTAGCCCTCATTCCCGCTGCGTGCATGAATTGGGGGCAACATTGTGACGGCGAAGGAATGCGACGTCACAACGCGGAATACGACCCAATGATTATGATCGCGATCGCAGCCTCTCGCCACCAGCGAGTTATCGAGATGGGTGATTTTCGTCCCTCATCGTCCACATTGGAAAGGTACGTGAGGGGGCGTCAAGCTTTTCTTCACGTTCGCTTTGGATAATGCGCCCGCATCTCTCATAACCCGAAATCCAAATGATGGATCGTTCGAGTATTCTCTCACGGACGTTTCGGGTTAAGAATTCAGGGAGTTTGGATTGGTGCCGGTCTTAAGAAAGACAGGTCAGCATTCGAGGCCCAAATGTCGACAAGCTGTAACAACGCGGGCTTGGAAGTTGAGTAGTGCCTTTCAATTTACTGTCGGTAGACTCGCTTGGTTCATCTCACGAATATGGGGCGGCGGTGACGAGACGAAGCGAGCGAACACAAGCAGAACACAAAACCGATGGAGAGGAAGAATTCAGCAAAGCGATACGAGTTCGCTCCATGCAAGGACTGAACTCGGTCGCAAGGTTGCCGAAGCCGCTGAACAATGAAACGACTATGTTGGGCGAGCGTTCTTTTTCGCGATTTCACTTTCAACGAGATCGACGAATGTTCGTCCGATGACTTTGATGTCATAGTGCGCCTCGCAATACTGTCGAGTTGCAAGACCAATCTGCTGAATCTTGTCGACTGGCAACTGCCGAACCATGTTGATGGCTTCCAGCAGTCCCAGTTCTTTGGGCAACTCCGAAGCAACTTTGTCGCGCGCGACGACATAGCCATGCTCACCGTTATTGAAGTTTGCAGGATGGCCAGAACAGTCGGTGAAAATGACGGGCAGGCCGGCAGCCATGGCTTCCATGACCGCGAGGGGGCTGCCCTCCCAACGAGCAGAATGCACGTAAAAATCGGATGCCGCTAAGATCGCTGGGACATCATCTCTCCAGCCCAGGAATCGTACCGTAGCTTCGACGCCAAGGTCTCGAACCGTCGATTGCAATTGGCTGCGATACTCGGTCGATTGCCTTTCCAAGTTGCCCGGCGTGATATCGCCGATCAACCAAAGTTGCTCCTGGTCGGTTGGGTTGGCTCGACGTGCCCAAGCATGAATGAGAAGGTCTTGGCCCTTCTGAACATCTAAACGACCGACGTTTGAGAAGATTTTCAGATCGGGATCAAGTGCGAATTTACGGCGAGCCTCCTGCCGTTCCCGATCGGAAATCGGCGGTTTCAATTCGATGCCATTGTCGAGGACCGTGCATTTGTTTCGATCGACGCCGAATGCGATGGCTTCGTTCATGGTCGCTTGCGAAGTGCAAATAAGCCTCGACGCGAGTGCTCGGACGGACCGTGCGTAATAAAATCGCTTTAACCACGGAATAAAGATTGGTCCCCAGAAGTTGTGTTGATTTTGAATCGCAAGAATTCCGGGTACACGCTTGTTGGCGGCGACCTTCAGTGCAACCACTCGGTCCCGTTGATGAATGCCGATGACGGCATCACAACGACCGATCGCTTTTGCCACTTGGTTGGAGGCAAAGGGCGGGATGGGACGTCGCAATAGCGGACAGAGTCTCGTCTCGACACCGATGGAACGAAGCTCGGCGATGATGCTCTGGGAAGGGTCCGACGACTCTTGCGGTTCTCGGCCGTGAGCAACAACGACATCGTGCCCTGCATTTCGAAAAGCTCGAGCGAAGTAAAACATCATACGAGCAGCCCCCGTTCGATCGGGTACCGCCATCGTCATTGCAATTCGAGACATGCGAAACGGGTCTCAATGAAGCTTGCCGCAGAGGATGCTTGCGTTATGACCACCGAAGCCAAAGCTGTTATTCATAGCGACATTCACGACTCTCTCCTTTGGAAGAAGAGGAGTATAGTCTAGATCGCAATCGGGATCGGGAGTTTCCAGGTTGATCGTCGGAGGGACGATGTTGTGATAGACACTCTTCACCGCGACAACCATTTCGACGCCGCCGCTAGCTCCCAGCGAGTGGCCAACGTGCCCTTTCGTGCTGGAGATGGAGACACTGGTTGCCGATGGTCCGAAAACAACTTTGACCGCTTGCGTTTCGGCTTTGTCGCCTAAGGGAGTGCTCGTTCCATGTGCATTGATATAGTCGACGTCGGACGGATTGCTCTTTGCATCATCCAAAGCGTTTTGCATGGCTTGGGCAGCTCCCCTTCCGGATGAATCGGGTTGGGTGATGTGTCCTGCATCGCAGCTCGATCCGAACCCAAGAACTTCGGCGTAAATTCTCGCTCCCCGCTTTTTGGCGTGTTCGAGTTCTTCAAAAACAAGAATCCCCGCACCTTCGCTCAACACAAATCCGTCGCGATGCAGGTCAAATGGTCGGCTGGCGCGTTCCGGTTCATCATGTCGAGAAGAGAGAGCCTTCATGTTGGAAAAGCCGGCCAATCCGATGGGCGTAATCGCTGCCTCTGATCCTCCAGTCACCACGACATCAGCGTCGCCATTTTGGATGGCGCGCATCGAGTCCCCCATCGCGTTCGTTGCGCTGGCGCACGCTGTGGCCACTGAATAATTCGGGCCTCGTAAACCGTAAAGGATAGCGATGTTTCCACCAGCGGCATTCAGCATCATTTTGGGAATGGTAAAAGGGCTGACGCGATCGGGGCCCTTCTCGAAAAGCCGATAAAGCTGTTCTTCGATCTCGTTGAGCCCGCCGATGCCTGATCCCAAAATCACACCGACGCGGTCCAGGTTCTCTCGTTGAAAATCCAGCCCTGAATCGCGCACGGCTTGGTCGGCAGCTCCAACCGCAAACAACGTGAAACGATCGAATCGTTTCGCCTCTTTTGCACCAATGCAGTCCCCAAGTTCAAACTGGGGTATATCCCCTCCGAAGCGAATCTTATGCCGAGATGTATCAAAAAGGGTCAAAGGGTGAATCCCACTTTGGCCGACCAGAATGCGGTCCCAAAATTGATCCACTTGACAAGCTAAAGGAGTAACAACCCCCAGGCCAGTGACAACGACTCGGCGCTTCATACTTGCATTGCGTTGGCAGAGAATTAGTTAACTTGATTCTTTTCGATGTAGTCGATGGCCTCACCGACTCTCTGAATTTTCTCTGCTGCATCCTCAGGAATACTGATATCGAATTCTTCTTCCAATTCCATCACGAGTTCGACGGTATCCAGCGAATCTGCCCCCAAATCATTGACGAAATGAGTGTCGCGAGTGATCTTGTCCTTTTCCACGCCGAGTTGATCGGCGACGATGTCAATCACACGCTCCTGAACTGTTGCCATTGAAGTCACCCCATTGAGTAATGAAATTTTGAATACGCTGTCGCTTGAAGCGATCTAAAGATAGAGGATTCTCACAAACTAGGTCAAGCCTTGATGCGATTTTCGAAGGATTCTAGCCTGTCATTCCCCCATCCACGGTTAAAACCTGTCCAGTTACGTAACTTGCCGCCGAACTCGCCAAGAATAGCACGCATGCCGCCACGTCGTCCGGGGTTCCCAAGCGGTTGGCTGGAATGCGTTCCTTGACGACTTTTCCGACCAATTCGTCTCCTAAAGCCTTTGTCATGTCGCTCTCGATAAACCCTGGAGCAACGGCATTCACGGTAACTTTTCGCTTCGCCAGTTCACGGCTCAAGGATCTTGTGATTCCGATCATTCCCGCTTTGGTGGCGGAGTAATTGGTTTGCCCCGGATTGCCGATCAAGCCTGACACACTGGAAATGTTGATGATCCGTCCGTATCGTTGCCGCATCATCATTCTGGCTGCCGCTCGGCTAAACAAAAAACAGCTCGTCAAATTTGATGCAATGACATCATCCCATTGCTCATCGGTCATCACCGGCATGAGGGTGTCCTTCGTGATCCCAGCATTATTGACGAGGATATCCAGTCTTTTGGTCCCAGATTCCACCTTCTCGAATACCGATGCGATTTGCGAGCGATCCGTCACGTCGCAAGTCACAGCTTCCGCCAGCCCGCCGACCCCTTGGATCGCTTTGACTGTTTCTTCCAGTTTGCCGGCACTGCGCGCGACACATAGCACCCGTGCCCCGGCTTCACCCAAACGGATCGCAATCGCTTGCCCAATGCCCTGCGAAGCGCCAGTAACCATGGCTATTTGTCCGCTTAGGTCAACGCGCATTCCAAGAGAGCTTATTGTCATGATCTCAGCCTTAATCTCCAATACATTCGCAAGGAATGGATCGATCAATGCGTTTCAGCGTGCCCGCGAGAACTCGACCGCACCCAACTTCATAAAACTGTTCCACACCAAATTCGATCATGTTTCGCAACGAAGCCTCCCACTCCACCGGAGAGGTAATTTGCTTGGCCAGCAGGTTCGTAAAATCGAGGGGGCTCGAATGTGGCTTAGCATCAACGTTCGAGAAAACGGGCAGTCTCGATTCAGTGAACGCGGCCTGTTTCAGGGCCGCAAGCAACCCATCGCTCGCGGGTTCCATCAGCTTGGTATGAAAGGCACCAGCGACGTTCAATCGCTGAAACAGCCTCGCTCCCATGGATTCGGCCATCGATTCGGCTGCCTTGAGCGATGCTAGATGACCAGAAATTGCGATGTTCCCCGGGCACAAAATATTTGCTGGTTGAAGAACCTCGTCTGGCAGGCGAGCACGATCGCATAACGCCAAAACGTCTTCTCGCGACAACCCGATGACGCTGGCCATGCCGCTCGGTTCCAGGTCAGCCGCTCGCTGCATGTTTTGACCGCGAGCCTGCACCAATCGAACACCGTCTTGAAATGAAATGGCCTTCGCCGCGGCCAATGCACTGTATTCGCCAAGGCTTAATCCAGCTACCGCAACCACCGAGTCCAACACGTCCCGGTGCAACTCCGCCAGCGACGCAAGGGCAGCCATGGAATGGACAAACAGTGCGGGCTGACTGTACTCGGTCGCCGATAATTTCTCATCGGGACCGACGATCGAAAGTTCGAGTAAATCGTATCCCAAGATAACGGATGCCGAGTCATACAATTCGCGCGCAGAGACAGATCGGGATGTCAACTCCTTCCCCATTCCGACTTTTTGGGCACCTTGACCTGGGAACAGAAGTCCAATCCGAGGCATGTCCTCGATTGCCTTTCAGCAAGCGTAGCTATTTCTTTTCGGCGACTTGAACGAGTATGCGCCCCATGTAACTTCCACATTTCGCACAAACGGTGTGCGATTGTCCCCAGCTCTTACACTGAGGACAAACCTGAAGTTGTTTGGGTTTGTGGTGATGATGAGAACGACGCTTTCCGCTCCGTGAATTGGAATGACGACGCTTTGGAACGGCCATGGCCTTACCTCAAAAATAGACGCAGTGGCCGAATGGATTCGACCTGCAACCTGAAAATTTTCTTGCATTTGAAAGTCGAAAAGCTTAGGCGACGGCCCCAATTTCGTCAAGCCGAAACGAGTTGGCGAATCATGACCCCGCTGCACTGGCCCTGCGGCGAATAGGCGAGGTGAACAAATCCGCTTCCTGCAAGCTGTTTCTCGTCTTTTACCGAGATTTTGCAACCTGGATCGAGCTCGTGACAATTGAGGGTCGGAAAAAGTTCCCCCTTCTGCAGTGCAAGACAACTCGCGGCAATCTCAACGGCGGCACTACCTGCCCCCAAATGGCCGAAAAAGCTCTTTGCCGCAACCACGGGGACCGAGCTCCCAGCTTTTCCCAAAGCGTCCTGAATAGCTCTCGCCTCCGCAGCGTCTCCCTCAAGATCTCCTCGACCGCTTGCATGGATGTGGCAACCAGCGTCGATGAAGTTGGACTCTTTCGCTAGAAGCCGCCCGAGTAGTCGTCGCAGCGAATCGGCAATGCCATGCGTCGAAGCTGCTCCCGAACAGGTCGAGATTGCTGCGATGACCTCACCGATGATCGTCGCTCCACGCCTTACTGCGGATTCAAGTGATTCGAGCACGAACGCAGCCGCTCCTTCGCCATGAACCATGCCGTCGCGTGAGCGATCAAATGGCCGTGCCATCTGGGCCGGGTCGTCACGTTCGGATGCGACCGGATGCTGACCAGCGACATGGATGGACCGAGCAGGCTGAATGTGACTTCCTGTTGATCCAACCACCATGGCATCAGCGACGCCTCGCCGAATGACCGCTGTCGCTTCCGCAAAACTCAAACCAGTACTGGCATCGCGCACCGTCAGCGAATTGCTCGGACCACGAAGGTCGTTATAAATCGCCACGTGGCTGGCAGGCATGTTCGGCAAATACTTGAGGAGCCAAAGTGGATTCACCTTTGTCAATCCATGCGTCGGCCACCATTCAACATGAAAGGCCTTCTGTTCGTCATGGCAAGCTCGGACGCCATCCACGTACTCTTCGGGACGACTCATAATATAGTCCGAGCCGAAAACGATTCCTGTTTTTTGGGGATCACGCAGATCAGAAGTTAGGCCGCTATGAGCTAGTGCCCGTTGCGATGCCGCAACGCCCATCTCGATTTCGCGGCACATGACCTTGATGTTCTTTTTGATCGCTCGTTGTAACTGTTTATCTAACGGTCCATAGTCTTCGATCTCGCCACGAAACTCCTTCGCTTCGCCGCCATACCGAAACGGCAGTACGTTTTCGGGCAATGAGTCCAACTTGGCGATCCCACTGACACCTGCAGATAACTTCGACCAAAGCTGATCGAGTTCGAGACCGAAGGGCGACACGACCCCGATTCCGGTGATGACTACCCTGCCCGACAATTCAGCCATTTGTTGCTAAACTCTTAAAATGCATCTCTTAAAGATTTCCTTCGTTCGCAGAATTGTACTAGAATTCGCACCCTTGCGAAGTATCAAGTCCACCTTGAACTATTGCTGTTGACCAGGAGGATCACGAACTTGTCCGACGAACGCTTTCTTGCAATCAAAGTTGTGATGATGCCCCGTGACACGAATCCACAGGGTACCATCTTCGGAGGCGTGATCCTCAGTTATATCGACCAAGCAGGTGCTGTGGGAGCTTACCACTTCATTCGCCAATCGAATTGGCCGAACCACCCTCTCGTCACCGTTGCCATGAATGGAGTCGAATTCCATCAACCCATTCTTGTAGGCGATTGTGTCAGCTTTTGGGTTTCGCTCGTTCGCGTCGGTCGTTCTTCGATGACCGTTCACGTCGATGTGGAGTCCGATCGAAGCGGTCCAACCGAGAAACTGACGGAGGCTGAAATTACCTATGTGGCTATTCGCACCGTCGACGGATCAAGAATCCCTACCGCCATTCGGGAGCCTTAACTCGATTTAGCCAGCATTTTCGTTACATCAATTAAGTTGGCACCAGATAATCCAGTATTGATCGTTTTCGAAGGTAGGTGAGTGTTGAATCGATATCACCCGAGCCGACCGAATACGTTCGATGATCCCAATCTCCATTTCGAAGATCTATCAGTCTGGAGCTGGTTGCCCATGTGTTGTTTGAGACAAATTCTCGCTGCGTCCATCGTGTTCGTTTTATTTGCAGGTCCTCAGTGTCATGGGCAGGAACCATCGCCAAGCGTCAGTCGATCGTACTCAGAGACCAGCGAGGTGAAGCCATTTTCCAAACAATGGCGAGCCCAGCAGGCAATGTTGCTGCGGCAAATGCAATTGCAAGAATTCACTCTCATGCGCTATAGCCCAGCTCGACCTACGGTCAACGCCCTGCCCTATTTCCAAACGACGGCAGCTCGGCCCATCTTCGTAAGTTCTCCATTTGGAGTGAGCTACTACTATCCCGGGACGTACTTCAGCAGGTACTGATCGGATACGTACGACGGTTCGCTCAAGTCAAGCATCGACGAATTGCCGAACGTAGTTCACCGCGCCATGATTCTTGCCGTGAAGAAACGGCAAAGCAGCGGAGCAATTGTCGTTCATTCATCGAGGTAGGATCAGGAGTGGTCGAAGCTCGTATCACCGACCGCTCCTGCAAACGCTCCATCCATCACGCATCGCTTCCGATTGCGGTGAGCTGCCCGCAGCCTCTACTGCCGAGAGGTTGGAGTTACCTTCAGTCGGATCGTCTCAGCGCCCCGCTGCACAACGATCTCCGTTTCTTGACCTGCCCTTAGCGCTTCGATGGCGAATGTGTAGTCGTAGATATTCTCGACTTTCTTGCCGGCTAGTTCGATAACAACATCGCTCGCTTTGACGCCAGCTGCGGCTGCCGGTCCCGAACTTGCAACACCTGACAACAATACACCTTTCACATCCGCTTTCGCATAATCCGGAATCGTACCAAGGTAAGCCGTCAACATCGCGCGCTGCCCTTGATTCTCAGGTGCCTTCTGCGCGACAAACTCAGGAATCGATTCCGAAGTCGCGAGGCCTCGAGCGATCAAGCCCATCAGTTTCGCGATATTCGCCGCTCCTTCAAAATTGATCAACTCCGGTGTATCGCGCGGCGTATGATATTCGCTGTGAGAACCCGTGAATGCGGACAGAATGGGGACTCCTTTGAGATAGAATGAACTCGCATCAGTCGGCAGATAACTGTCGTTTTGCAGCGTAACCGGCAGTCGTGCCACCACATTGCGACGTTCAATTTCCTGTTCCCAAACAGGGGACGATCCAATGCCCTGGAGCACCAGCGCCTCCCTCAGGCGGCCAATCATGTCGAGGTTCAAACTAGCGGAAATCGCGGGGTAAAGAGGCGAACTACCTTGCGACTCCGACGCGACTGCATGATGTGGTGCTCGTTCCGGATAGGTCTCAAAAAACTTGTCGGCAAAATAAGCCGAACCGATGAGGCCGAGTTCCTCCCCAGACCAAGCTGCGAAGAGAATATCTTGCTTCAAGGCGAGTCGGCCTTCACGTTTCTGTCCTGCTAGATACTCAGCAATCTCCAGCATGCCTGCTACGCCCGATGCGTTGTCGTCCGCTCCAAAGTGAATACCATTCCGTTCCTCCTCTTTAGCTAACGATGTTCCACCCTGACCCTGTCCCAGATGATCGATATGAGCTCCCACAACGAGCAAAGGTCGAGGCTCCTTCGCGTCCGAACGCAGGATACCCAAGACATTACGACCTTGCTTCTGCACTTGTCGAATGTCGATCGAGGCAGTCAATTTGACGGATGGCAGCTTAAATCCCATCATCATCTCGCCGCGATCAAGAAGTTTTTGAAGCTCCGCCAGGCTCTCGTCCGTGCCAGCAAACCAGGATTCTGCTATCGCGTCCGTCACGCTGATCGCGGCGATGCTTGTTCCCGATAGAGATCCATCAAGCTGCAAAGGCACGAGTTGGTTTCGAACGCCGCTGGTCGGACCACTGACAACGATCAAACCGATCGCACCGCGATCTCGCGCCGCTGTCGCTTTGTAGCGCAGGCTCGAATACCTCGCCAAGTGTTGGCGTCGCTCCGGCGAGACTTCCGATGGCATCTGGCGCAAGACCAAGACCCATTTGCCTTCCACATCGAGGTGAACATACGAATCGTACTCCTCTTGGTTCCCATCCTGCGGAGCGACGATGCCATAGCCAGCGAACACGACCTGAGTGGGCTCGACTCGGCCCGAACGAGAGAAACTGATCGGTCGCCAATCTCGATCGAGGGTTGCTGAATTCTCGCCCCATGCCAATTCATTGTTATCGCCGAGCTCAATTCCAGCCGTGAATGGAAACTCTTGATACCATCCGCCGTTGTTCCCAGCTGGTTCGAGTCCCAGGTTTTCGAAATAGGACGCGACATAAGCGGTCGCTTTCCTCTCCCCCTCCGTGCCGGTCAACCTGCCTCCCAGCTCCGGTCGACACAAATAGTCGATGTGCCGACCAATATCGGATGCACGAAAATCGACAGCGTTTCGTGATACATTCGACTTTGCAATCGAACGACTTTCGATGTCTTCGGAGAGAGTTTGAAGCCCAAGTGCCTCGATGGCCGCTTGGTGATTCCAATCGGCGATGAAAATTTGCGAACGTTTGTTTGATGTCCGATTGCTGGTCCAAGCAAGCTGCTTTCCATCTGGAGAAAAGGTTGCTAATCCATCAAAGCCGTCCATCCATGTAACCCGAACTGGATCTTTCGAACCCATCGCATCGACGAGGTAAAGCTCAAAGTTCCCAAATCCGTGAATGTTGGTTGCAAAGATCAGATACTCTCCCGACGGATGATAAAATGGAGCCCAGCTCATCGCGTCGAGCCGGGTCAATTGCCGCACATCTTCACCGCTCACGGCCATCGTGAAAATTTCGGCTACTGCTCCATTCTCTGAAAAGCGACGCCAACAAATCCTCGAACCGTCCGGCGAGAAGAAGGGTCCCCCGTCGTAGCCAACTTCTTCGGTCAGCCTCCGCAGATCGCTCCCATCGCGTCGCATGATGTAGATGTCGGCAGCCGACGCTGGATCCAATTCGAACAAGGCCCGCTCGCTCGGTGAAAGCTCACTCGCATAGGCGCGGCGATTCGAGCTGAACACAATCCACTCTCCATCCGGTGAGTAGCAAGCTTCGGCGTCATAACCTTGAGCTTGGGTCAATCTGCGATACTCTTTCGTCTCGCGATTCCATTCCACGAGCTCGAACTCAGGATCATAGTCCCAACTGTACCGACGGGTCTGCCCCGAATTGCGGAAGTCGAGTTCCGCCTGCTGCTTCTCGCGAGCCGATCCATCAAACTGAGTTGAGGCAAATAAGACGTGCTTGCCGTCAGGATGAATCCAGGCGCAAGTGGTCTTTCCGTAACCAGGCGACACTCGCTCAACATCGCCACTATCGAAGTCCATCCAATAGATCTGGTAGAACGGGTTGTCCGCTTCCCGTTCACTTTGAAATACCATTTGCCGACCGTCAGCGCTGTAGTAGCCCTCCCCACTTCGAAGTCCATCGAAGGTCAACTGGCGAATCTGTGAAAGAAACTTGGACTCTGCTTCCCTCACACTTGCATCCAAACTGCCCGATTCCTGACTAAACACGTGCACCAGTTGACTTGAAAGCGCAATAGTCACAAAGGCTACACCGATGAACGTTTTGAGCGCGAACTTCATTACTAACATCCTCAGGGGGGAACGGCACAAACAAATTGCTGCGGCGTCTACGACTCGTCGGGTCACAACAGAATTCATCAAAACGGACAACCTCAGCATTTGGATCGTGGCTCGATCCATCGCTGAGGGGAGACCTTAATCCAACACAAACCTATCGTGCTGCAATTTTCAGAAGGCCTGACTCTGCGGTTTGGAACCAAGGTAATTCAATGCTAACGCATCAACCGCGAGTGGCCAAACCACCAAAATTGGGTAGTCTTGCTGCCGATCTAACAAGCGAAAGCTACCTTCAAGAACTGCTTTCTGCCGTCAATTTTAGCCTGATCGGCAAGGTTTCCCTAAACTATCTGACGCTTATCGTCGATTTAGGAGAGGACGGATTACCTGAGCAGCTGATTGAACCACTGCGGCTAAATGCTGTAAATGCAATTCGAAAGAACCTTGCAGCTTGGGATTTCCATGATCCATCTGTCCGATGACCGATCAAATTGTCTTTGGGGTGAGAAGCAATGTCAGTACGCTGGCTCGCGATCGCAACGATTGCTTTAACGATGGTAACCAGTGGATGTCAGCTCTGCTGCTCACCGTACGACATGGATTATGTCACGACCGGCGGTAAACACCAGCGGACGAATATGGCTTACGGTCGAATTGGCTCGCCGTTTAGCGATCCGAATTCGGGAAACCTAGTCTCGAAGGATGGAGCAGAGTCCAGCGCCAACGAACCAACGTGGGATAGCTATTACCTCGAAGACGCAGACGACTACGACGTCATTGAAATCCCTGGTTCCAATTTCGAGATTGATTGATGCGAATCAGTCCGCCATCGCATTAGGCTGTTCCGATGCCATCGTTGGTCGACCAATAACCGCCACGGGCGTGATCACAGAAAACACGGCGGCCAGCCTGGACGTTCAGCACAACACCATCTTGATACACCGTCTGTCCAGCGACCCAAGTTCGCACAGGCCAACCAGCCAGCGTCGTGCCATGCCAAGGGGACCATTTCGACTTCGTCCATTGGCGTTCATTGGCGATTGTCTTTTTGAGCATCGGATCGACTAGAACGAGGTCGGCGTCGTAACCGACTTCGATCCGACCTTTTCCAACCAGTCCCCATACGCGGGCGGGCGCGTCGCTCATCCAATGTGCGATTTGCTCCCATGAGCACCGGCCGTGATAGGACTCGTTCATGAACAAAGCGAGGCTGTTCTCGACCGCCGGAAGGCCGCTGGGGGACTGAGGATAGGGTTGCTGCTTTTCTTCTAAGGTGTGCGGTGCATGGTCGGTCGCAATGACCTGAATGGCACCAGACTTGAGCCCCTTCCACAACGCTTCGCAGTCCGCTTTGGTTTTCACGGAAGGATTCATTTGAATCCAAGATCCCAACCGGTCGTAGTCTTCGATGCTGAAGAACAAATGGTGCGGGCAAACTTCGGCAGTTACCCACGGACGCGCTTGAGCGATCGGTTCCAGTTCTGCGGCGGTGCTAACGTGCAGTACATGAAAACGGTGCCGATGCCTGCTCGCCAAGTCGATGGCTCGCTTCGTCGCTATCCATGCTGCGCGTTCGTCGCGGATTTTGGAGTGGAAATGGACTTCGGTGCGATCAGCAAATTGCTCGCGGTTGGCTCGAACGGTCGACTCGTCTTCGCAATGGGCACAAATGGGAAGAGTCGTATTGGCAAAGATTCGTTCAAGGGTTTCTTGATCATCGACAAGGAGGTCTCCCGTGCTGGACCCGATGAAGATCTTGATTCCGGGTAGGTTCTTGGCTGTCATCAGCTCCTGCAGATTATCTTGGCTCGCTCCTATATAGAAACCAAAGTTCACGACGCATTTTCGTTCCGCCAGTCGATACTTCTCTTCGATCCGGTCGACAGTGATCGCCGACGGTTTGGTGTTTGGCATTTCAAGAAAAGTGGTCACTCCGCCTGCAGCGCACGCTTGGCTCCCTGTGAACAAGTCCTCTTTGTGCGTTAAACCCGGTTCGCGGAAATGAACCTGGTCATCGACGACTCCCGGAAACAAAAGCAAGTCCGTTCCGTCGACGATCTCATCGGCCAAAGTCGAGACGGGAGTGTCGACACTTTGAATCCGCCCTTCGGCGATGAGGATGTTGGTGATCTGCCTATCGGTTGGTAAGATAGCGGTCACGTTTCGAATCAAGGTTTTAGGTGCGGCCATGATCGATGGGATAAATGGGGTTGCTGCTTGCTGTATTTCGATGCTCCGAGAGTATACCAGCTTGCTTCCTGAAAGCAAGCGCAGGCTAACCCGTTCTAAATCGTTAACGCGATGCTTGGTCGGATTCCTTCTTACTGCATTTTGTACGATTCCGGCAATCAATGCTCAGGAGTCACGCGACTCACGTACGGAGCGCATCGAACGGCTGATCCGCGAGGGCAACTCAGAGGAAGCCTTAAGGGAAGCTGACAAGTTGGTCGAGGAATATCCAGCCTCCTGGAATGCTCACGTCATGCGAGGAGGAGTTCGTTTTCGGGCCGGAAAGTTAAGTGAGTCGATCGAGGATTTTGACCGCGCCATCGAGTTGGAACCAAGTTGCAAACCGTACCTATGGCAGCGAGGCATCGCGTTGTATTATGCCGGAAAGTTTGCTGCGGGGCGCGAACAGTTTGAGATCCACCAGACGGTCAACCCGAAAGACGTCGAGAATTCCGCATGGCATTTTCTATGCGTGGCTAGGCTCGATGGAGTTGATGCAGCCCGTGATGGTCTGCTGCCCATACCTCCTGGCGGAGACAATCGTCCGACCATGATGGAAGTTTTGGCCCTGTACCGGGGGGAGAAGACGCCAGAGGAGGTCATCGGCGTCGCAGAAAGCTTTCGACAGGGTACACAGCGCGGCGAATTGGCCCGTTTCTATTCGGCACTCTACATCGGACTTTTCTACGAAGCTAAGAATGACGATAAGCTTGCCCTCGAATGGATACGCAAAGCTGCTCAGCGCAGCGAGGGTGGATACATGCTGGATGTCGCCAAGTTTCATCTCAAACAAGTATATGGCGAAGAGGTCCGAGCCTCGGATCAAAAGGGCACTCCCTAATGCTGTGGCTGTGCATTACGTTTTTGGCCATCGCCGCGATCATCGTTGTCAGTGCCATGCAACTGGCGAAGTTTGGTCATGGTTTGGCCGACCAGACGGGCTTAGGCAAATCGCTGACCGGCATGATCCTTTTGGCAGGCGCGACGTCTCTCCCCGAATTTTCGGTTGGCTTTCATGCCGTATCGATCGGAGCCGTCGATTTAACCGCAGGGGATGTCCTCGGCTCGTCCCTGCTCAACCTATTGATCATTGCATCGCTCGATTTGTTAACTCGTAAGTCGCGCCGATTGCTATCGAGTAGTTCCTCGGATCATTCGCTTTCCGGCATCGTTGCCATTTTGATGACGGGGCTGATCCTTTTGGGTATGACGATCCATTTCCCTGGAAAGTTTTTGGGCAATTCGCCCCTTGGATGGGCCACGATTGCGACGTATGCATTATGCGTCCGAATTCTTTACTTTGACCAGCAGCACTTTGCGGTCAGCAACGAAGAGGAAAGCAGCCACACACATTTCACCTGGCGGATGTTCATCTCAAACGCACCAACGGGCCGCATGGGCGCGAGAGGATTCG
>JBBIUE010000032.1:0-50783 GCA_037440405.1 Pirellula sp.
ATCCATCTCGCGTGCTCGTTCATCTGCTTAAGACGGTTTTGAAACCAGCTCTAGTAGTCGTCGGTTGTGATTGGATCGAACTTGTGATGATGACATCGAGCACAGGTCAGCGTCGTTCCAAGAAAGGCCTTACCCACATTGTCGAGAGTGTCTTCGATTGTCAGATGCTGTGGATAATCGTCGACACGGGAACCGAAGCGACGAGCGTTCGCGATGTATCCCGTCGCGATCAACCGGCTCCGATGCTGTTCCGGTGAGTCACTGTGGAGCAGGTCTCCTGCCAACTGCTCCCGAATAAAGTCATCGTAGGGCAAGTCGCGATTGAAAGCCTCGATGACCCAATCGCGGTAAAGATGAACTTGAGGAATGGGAAAATCTGAATTGTCACCTGCCGTATCCGAATAGCGAACAACATCCAACCAAAAACGCCCCCAACGTTCTCCGTAGCGAGGTGATTCGAGGAGGCGATCGATAACTTTTTCGTATGCCGTTGGTGATGCATCTGAAACGAATTCTTCAATTTCATCTGGAGTTGGCGGCAGACCAATCAGATCATAGGTGGCTCTCCGTAGCCAGGTTCTTCGATCCGAATCCTCAGAAGGCGTTAGAGCTCGTTTTTCCATCTCAGCAAGGGTGAAATAGTCCAAATCGTTTCGAGGCCATTCGCCATTCCCAACCGGCGGAGGCGCGTGTTCGCCGACCGGTTTCAGCGACCAAAAATCACGAGCCTGCTCCCAATTCAATTCGAACTTCTCTCGGAGTCTCCGTGGCGTATTCTCAGTTCTCGGGTCCGGTGCCCTCATGCGAATCCAAGACTCCAGATCAGCGATTTGTTCTGTGCTGAGTTGCGCATCCGGAGGCATCTTGAGATCGGGCAACGAATACCGAACCGCTTTCATCAGCAAGCTGCCATCTGGATCCCCTGGCACGATGGGTGGCTCTGTCGCGCCTCCAGCAATCAAACCAGGTCGAGAATCGAGCAGCAGACCGCCCCCCGGCTCACCCGCGTCGATGCTGTGGCAATCGTAGCAATGGTCGATCAGAAGCGGTCGAATGCGGTTCTCGAAGAAAGCGATCTGCTCAGTTGTTGGATTCATTTCCCATGGCGTTAAATGAGGAATAGGCACATCGCCATCGCTTTTCCAAATCTCGATACCAGAAACATTTGCCGCTCCGCCACGAGTCGAGATGGTTAACTTGCCATCGTGAACCTGGGTTCTCCAAGGCCCCAGACGCTTCCAGGAACCTTCCGCTCCACTTTGAAAATCTCGCGCGACCATTCTGCCATTCACTGAGATGTGGAATCGCTCGGAGTGATTATCCTCCCACACGTAGATGAAGACTTGATAGCGGTCTACCGGCAAATTACGAATCTCGATATCCAGTTCGTGGGACCAATAGCTCGTGCGAATCATGCTGGAGAATTCGGCTTTCGTCGCCGGGCGCAGCGTCACGGACTGGTTGTCGAGACGGCGACCATTCGTAATCACGTGATCGCCCTCGCCCGAAGTCCAGGTTATCCCGTCGTGTTCGAATGCGGGACCGTTCAAATTGATGGCACGCTCGAGCGTTGCCGTCCTCGTGGCACCATCATCAGACAATGCTCTGTCGAGATCGACAACAGGAAGGGCTAGCAACAGGAGGGAGTACAGAAATGGGCGCATGAGCGTTCGAGGGAAAAGCGTCATGGAATGGTGAAAACGCGATCAAATTCAGGTGACTGATGCCATTCGGAACCTATCGCCATCACGGTTTCTATAATAACATGATTTTGTTCTTGCCAGCAGAGGCGACGATTCACTCCGAACTGAAACATCCAGACTCTCGTAGTGCGAAATTCACGAATGCACAGAAATCCCCAAATCGATCAATATCTAAGGGAAGGCTGCGGTCGCTGTCCACTGGGGGGCACACCTGAATGCAAAGTTCACGATTGGCAGGCGGAACTTCAATTGCTTCGCTCCATTGCGTTGGATTGCGGCCTGACCGAAGAACTGAAGTGGAAGGCTCCTTGTTACACCTACGCAAAGCACAACGTCGCTATGATTAGTGCCCTCAAAGATTGTGCGACATTGAGTTTCTTTAAGGGCGCATTGCTGGAGGATCCACACGGGATTCTCGTTCGGCTAGGGCCCAACTGTCAGGCGGCTCGCTTGGTGCGATTCACATCGGTCCAATCGATTCGCGAACGGGAGCAGGCGATTAAGGCTCTTCTTCGATCAGCTATTGAGGTGGAATCATCCGGAAAGAAAGTTGAATTCATCGCCAAGGATAAACTGGTTTTCCCGGAAGAGCTTGAACGTAAGTTTGATGCGTCCCCATCGCTCCGATCAGCATTTGAAGCTCTGACCCCGGGCAGACGTCGGGGCTACATCCTTTATTTCGCGGCTGCCAAACAATCGAAGACCCGGGAAGCAAGAATCGAGAAATGGACGCCTCAAATTCTCAAGGGGTTGGGAATGCACGACTGAGACGCATTGACTCAGATTCGGGACCTTCGCAGGGGAAAAACGCAGGGGCTCCGATTGCCGCAAATCGCTTCATCGAACAGAAGCGATTTGCGATCTTCCTCGCTGAAAGTAAGCCACGGCGGTGGCACAAGTAATCATCAGCCCGCTTTGGCCAAGTTCGCTTTGTAAAGCAGATCAACGTAATCGCGAGCGATGTTGAGAACTTCCTCGGTGTAGAACGTGCTGTTGAACGCCTTTTCCTGCGCGATCTGTCCTTCTTCGAGCTGCTTCTCTTCCTCTTCGTCAGCGTTCATTTCCTTGCGTCGAGCCATGAAGTCCGATTCCAGCAAGCTAGCGAATTTTTCTTCCTTCTGAGCTCGATAAAGTTCAATTTTTCTAAGCAATTTCGCGAACTCCTTGTTTTGCTCGATTCGGGCGTTCGCGTTTTGTTGCAAGGTAACCACCGTGTTGCTATTCACCAGCCCGTACCGCTTGTGAGGAAGAGCCGGCACCTGATCGGATGGCAACGCATATTCCAAATCGGCTTCACCAATATCCATGTGTGAAGTAAGCGAAGGCAAAATTACATCAGCCGCCACCCCTTCCCGTTGCGTGCTTCGACCGCCCGGCAAATAGAACTGCTGAATGGTGACTTTCAAAGCGCCCAAGGGCTTCTTGTTCGAGCGGAAAAGAGCTTCGCCAATATCGATCAACGATTGGACCGTTCCTTTGCCGTGGGTCGTGGGATCGCCGACGATGATGCCTCGTCCATAATCCTTAATTGCCCCAGCGAAAATCTCACTCGCACTAGCGCTCAGTTTCGATGTCATGACAACCAGTGGGCCTCCCCAGGCGACTTCACTATCTTCATCGTCGTATTTCTCGACTTCGCCTGTCGGCACCTTGATCTGAACGACCGGACCGCGATCAATAAACAGGCCAGTGAAACTGATGGCTTCAGCCAAGGAGCCGCCACCATTTCGCATCAAGTCAATCACCAGGACGTCGATGCCCTTGGTCTTGAAATCATTGATCAAATTGCGAACATCTCGAGTCGTGCTGCGAAAATTTTGCTCATTCCGCTGCGCTGCTTCCATGTCCATGTAAAAGCTCGGCAGGTTGATGTATCCAATTTTGAAGGGTTGCCCATCGGCCTTGAGACCACGCTCCAGAATCACTCCGCGAGCTGCTTCATCTTCAAGCTGCACCATCGCTCGCGTGATTTCAAAAACTTGAGGTTCGCCTCCCGCCTTGGGCTCGACTTTGAGTCGGACTTTCGTTCCTGCCTTCCCGCGAATCAGCGATACAACATCATCCAACTTCATTTCCGTCACGTCCACCATGTTGGGTGAGCCTTCTTGGCCGACGGCAATGATGCGATCTCCAACTTTGAGCCTACCATCTTTGGCGGCGGCTCCGCCACGCACTAAACTCGCAACGGTGGTATAGCCGTCTTCTGGCGAAAGTTGAGCACCAATGCCCTGAAGCTGGAGTTTAAGATGCATCTCGAAGTTGTCTTGCTGACGAGGGGCCATATAGGTCGAGTGCGGATCCAACACCGTTGTCATACTCGTGACGAAGAGTTCAAGCAGTTCATAGACATCCATTTGCCGCCGATTTCGCTCATAGAAGCGATATCGCTTGTGAAGCCGTTCACGCACCTGCTCGTCCGTGGAATTGCCATCAGCTTTCAACACGAGAAAACTATACTTGATCTGCTTTCTCCATCGCTCGCGAGCCTCAGCCTCATCGGCAGGAAAATCCACCACGTCACGATTGGTTGGGATGGTCTCCTCAATCGTGAAGTCCATGTCTTGGTCGATAACCTGATGCACGTAAGGCATGATGGCGGACATGCGTTCAAAGAATCGCCGATAGACGGTGTATGCGAATCCAATATCACCTTTGGAGATCATGTCGTCGAGTTGAAGTCGAAATGCTTCAAATTCCTGGATGTCCGATTTGAAAAAATAGGTCTTCATCGGGTCCAAATTCTTGATGAACTGATCAAATGCGCGGCTGGAAGCCTCATTGTCGAACTTCTTCTGAGAAATGTGCAAGCGCTGGATTAAGTTGCTGACCGTTCGAGCAATGGTTGCATCATCCCTGCTTGGCCCGGTGACGTCCAACACTCTAGGGAGTTCCTCCGCTGAAATGCACGCGCCTACTGCCATCGCAAAAAGCAATGTCGATCTACCAATGAACATTCTCAAGCTTCGGTTCATGAGTTGATATACTCCTCGCGACTTCAAGTCACGTTACGATGTTCAGAAATACTAAACGCGCACCACGCCTTCGACGACGAAACCGGATAGCAGAACAATCCCATTTCTCCGCGATGGCTAGCTTACTGCCGTCATCGATTTCCCTGAATAGTACGGAATTGCGGCCCCGACAGCAACACGAATCATTGTAGTCGAATGGTCCAATCAAAAGCGTTTTCGCCATCCGCGTCCGCAATATTCAAGCTAAACGACTCAAAATCGTCCAAATCATGCTCTTCGTCGAAAATCCACGAAAGTGCTTTGCCGATGACGCGATGGTCATTGGGCTGACTCTGCAAAACCACATCGATGGCTTCCGGGGCGATGGTTAGGCGATGCCAATCCTCTTGAGTCTGACGATCCATAATTCGTAGGAAACCGGGTTGAAATCGTTCGAACTGCAACGGGCTTCGATCATGGTTGTTCGAGGGGCCTTGTATGGGCAACTCCGTCTTCTCGGAGGTTCGAATCGGAGGGGCAATGATGCCCGGCGGCGGAGGAGGCGGAGGCGGTACAGCATCCGGTGTGGTCAGGACCCACAATTCCCTTCCCGCAGCTCCATTGTTCGCGCTGAAGAATATTCCCACACCATTGCTCGTCAAATCGTTCGGATCGGAACTAGCAGCTCCGGGACGAATGTTCGCAACGAGCACCGTCGTGTTCGAGAAGCCTGTACTTTTCCACAATTCATGGCCAGCCGTTCCGTTGTTTGCTGCAAAGTACAGGGTGCTATTGTGATTGAGGAAATTTCTGGGCTCTGATCCGCTTGCCCCTCCACGAATATCGCGAACTCGGACCGTTCCGCCCGCAACTCCGTTGCTCCTCCACAACTCGACACCCGATGATCCGTCATGGGCTGCGAACATCAGCATGCCACCGACGTTCGTGAGGTACTTGGGAATCGAGCCCAAACTACCGGGGCGAATGTCCTTCACCAATGTCGTCCCGACCGTCGAGCCATTGCTCCGCCACAACTCAACTCCATTCGTTCCATCGTTGGCGGTGAACATGAGAATTCCTTTTACATTGGTCAATCGGTCCGGGCTCGACGAGGCCGCTCCAGCACGAATGTTCCGCACCATCGTGGTATTCGAAACACCTCCCAAACTTTTCCACAGTTCATTGCCGTTCGTGCCATCATTCGCAGCAAAGAAGAGTACACCTTTCACGTTTGTCAACTGAGAGGGATTCGATCCAGTGGTTCCGGGGAAGATGTCGCTGACCATCATGGTTCCGGCCGTAAAGCCGTTGGTTCGCCAGAGTTCTCGGCCATTACTCGGAGTATGCGCGGTGAAGTACAGAAAGTCACCCGTATCCGTGAGGTACATGGGCGCTGATCCGACGGTGCCACTGGTAATATCTCGAACCATGACGGTTCCACCGCTCGTTCCATCGCTCCGCCAAAGTTCTCGACCAGCGTCGGTTGTAAAAGCGGAGAAAAACAGGCGACCGCGAAAGTTTGTTAGGTACTTTGGGTCGGACGAAGTGGTTCCTGTGGCGATATCGCGAACTCTTACCGTTCCACTACCAGTGCCATCGCTCTTCCACAGCTCCCTTCCAGACGAACTATTGAAGGCTGAAAAGAAGAGCGTTCCGTTCACATTGGTCAGTTCCATGGGATCGGAGCTATCGACTCCCGGTTGGATGTTCTTGACAAGAACGGTTCCCGAAGTCGTTCCGTCCGTTTTGAACAACTCCCGTCCGACATTCGGTCGATTCGCTGTGAAGAAGATCGTGCCGCCCACATTCGTAAAGTCCCTCGGATCGGACGCCCCAGCTCCCGCTACGATGTCAATCATCCTCAGTTGACTTGGACTTTCCGACGGCTTGACGCCCAGGCCGCTGACGCCTGCGCCACCCACTCGTCCAGATCGTACCCCAGGAGTTGTCACGCCGACCAATCGAACAGTCGGTACAGTGCCGGTAACGCTTGCAACCGTCGGCAGATTTCCTCCGTCAAGCATCCAAACCTCAGCCCCGCTGGAACCATCGTTGGCTTGAAAGAATAGGGTCCCATTGACGTTGGTGATGAAACTTGGAATGGCCCCGACCTTGCCGGGCTGAATGTCATGGACCAATACGGTTTCGCTTTCAGTCCCGTCACTCATCCACAGCTCTGGTCCTGCGCCGCTGTCAAAATCCGATCCCCGAAAGAACAGGGTGCCGTTGATGTTCGTAAACCCCCGAGGCGATGAACTAATCGCGAAGGGAGCCATATTCTTCAACATCACGGTGCCACTGGTCGTTCCATCACTCGTCCACAATTCTTCTCCGTTGACCCCGTCGTTTGCTGCAAAGAACATTCTTCCGTTGACGTTGGTCAGACCAGATAACAACGACCCGTTCGAACCTGGTCGGATATCCTTGACCAACACGGTTCCAGCTTCCGTTCCGTCGCTTCGCCACAACTCATAGCCCGTTTCCATGGTGAAAGCCATGAAATACAACGTGCCGTTGACATTGATCAAATCACGAGGAAGGGAACTACTGTCGGCCGGAGCGATCTCCTTAACCAAAACGGTCCCGTTGGCCGTACCATCGCTGCGCCAGAGTTCGCTTCCAGACGCCTCCGCGTCTGCTGAAAAAAACAACGTGCCGTTGACGTTCGTGAGATTGTAAGTGATGGAACCTCGACTCCCTTCCCAGATGGCTTTGACCATGACCGTCCCCGCCGTCGTTCCGTCGCTTTTCCAAAGCTCCATCCCTGCCGATTCGTCCGAAGCGCTGAAGAAAAGCGTTCCGTTAACATTGGTCAAAAATCGAAGAAGGCCAGGATGAATGCCGGGTTGAATATCTTTCACCAGAACCGTTCCACCAGTGGTTCCATCGCTCTTCCAGAGTTCGATACCACTTGCCCCGTCGTTTGCCCTGAAAAACAAGGCACCATTGACATTGGTCAGATAACTTGGAGCGGAACTGTTCGCGCCCGATCGAATGTCCCTGACCATGACAGTTCCGGCAGTCGTGCCGTCGGATTTCCATAACTCGACTCCATTGGTGCCGTCATTTGCAGTGAAAAATAAGGTACCGCTGACGTTCACCAATGAAGATGGATTCGATCCCAATGTGCCAGACCGAATGTCCTTGACGAGCACTGTTCCCGAAAGGGTTCCATCGCTCTTCCAAAGTTCTCGTCCAAACGACCCGTGATTCGCCGTAAAGAATACGGTGTTGTTGACGTTGGTGAAGTCTGATGGATCGGACGCAGCAACCCCCCGGAGCAATTTCAATCATCGTCGGCGTACCCACCAAGAGTCTTCGCGGTTCAAGACTCTCGAAATGAAGTCGAGTACCCACCTCCAGCATTCGAGCACGATGATGCCTCAGTCGTAACTTTGTGGGGAACGCAAAGAAACGAGATCGATTTCTTCTAGTGAGCATCACGATACTCTCCAATGACTGAGGCAATTTCCTACGCCGCCATTGGTTGGCCTATTCGCATTCAGAGGATACCGCAACACTGGGCGGAAAAACGCATGGAGATTTCGAAAACCCTAGCAATCGTGCAACATCAATCTTTTCGAATTGCGGCAAGCTGCATCGCCATGCTCATGCTGCAATTTCAGCATGGGAATATTGGTCCGCTCCGCTCGTTTGCTAGGACTGCGATGAACCCCTCATCGGTTGGATCAGCCGAGCCGACATTCACGCAGCTCACCGCCTCTGGACGGTGAGCTGCTCAAAATCTCGGGCAAGAAAAACTCCCGCTTCGCTCGATTCGCAGTTATTCGCGGGCAGCCGCTAATGTAGCCGCTGTTCGAGACTTTGCAGAATCGAGGTCGAATCGATCGAGGTTCATCACCTTGGACCAAGCCGCGACAAAGTCATGGACAAATTTCTCTCCCGATTCCTCGCCTGCGTAAACTTCAGCGAGTGCTCGAAGTTGGGAATTGGAACCAAATACGAGATCAACTCTCGTCGCAGTCCACTTCAATTCACCTGTCTTGCGGTCGCGGCCTTCAAAGAAGTGTTCGCAAATGGCCGACTTTTTCCACTCCGTGTTCATGTCGAGCAAATGAACGAAGAAATCATTGGTCAACGTTTCCGGACGTTTTGAGAATATGCCAAGCTGAGCCAGAGGACCAGCGCCTGCGTTGGCACTCAGGGCTCGCATTCCGCCGATCAAAACTGTCATCTCAGGAGCGGTCAGGGTCAGCAACTGAGCGCGATCGATGAGAAGTTCCTCAGCCGGACGATCCATTTCCTTTGAAACAAAATTCCGAAACCCATCAGACTTCGGTTCGAGTACCTTCATGGACTCGACATCCGTCATTTCTTGAGTAGCATCCGTTCGTCCAGGTACGAATGGAACGTTCACATCATAACCACCTTTTTTGGCCGCAGCTTCGACGGCGGCACAACCTCCAAGAACAATCAAATCCGCCATAGAGATTTTCTTGCCGCTTTTTTGCGCCGCGTTGAATTCCGCTTGAATCGACTCAAGCGTCTTCAACACCTTCGCCAACCTCTCCGGCTGGTTAACCTCCCAATCCTTTTGAGGAGCGAGCCGAATCCGAGCTCCATTCGCACCGCCTCGCTTGTCGCTCCCCCGGAACGTTGCCGCAGAGGCCCAGGCGGTCGTTACCAAATCAGAGATGGTCAAATCGGACGATAAAATTTTCTTTTTCAGTGCCGCAATGTCGACGTCATCCACCAATCGATGATCGACGGCAGGAACCGGATCTTGCCACAATTGAGCTGGCGGCACCTCCGGACCTAGCAATCTCGTCACGGGCCCCATGTCACGATGAGTCAGCTTGTACCACGCCTTGGCAAACGCTTCTTCAAACTCCTTTGGATTTTCGTGGAACCGCTTTGATATCTTCGCGTAAGCTGGATCCATGCGAAGAGCTAGGTCGGTGGTGAACATGATGGGGGCGTGCGTCTTTGAGGGGTTATGCGCGTCTGGTACAGTTCCCTTTGCCGAATCCTCCTTGGGCATCCATTGCCATGCTCCTGCAGGACTTTTCGTCAACTCCCACTCATAGCCAAACAGATTTTCGAAGTAGCCGTTTGACCATTGGGTCGGCGTGTTCGACCATGCACCTTCAAGGCCACTCGTGATCGTGTCTTCCGCGTTTCCCTTGCCAAAACGATTCGACCAGCCGAGCCCTTGTTCTTCAATGCTGGCACCTTCTGGTTCAGGACCGACATGGTCAGCACTGGCGGCACCATGAGCTTTGCCGAACGTATGGCCGCCTGCGATCAGAGCTACCGTCTCCTCATCGTTCATCGCCATTCGACCAAAGGTCTCTCGAATATCCCTCGCCGCTGCGAGTGGATCCGGTTTTCCATTCGGACCTTCGGGATTGACGTAGATCAGTCCCATCTGCACCGCAGCAAGTGGATTCTCGAGTTGCCGATCCCCCGAATAACGCATGTCGCCGAGCCACTCGCTTTCCGGTCCCCAATAGATGTCTTCTTGCGGTTCCCAAACATCTTCGCGTCCCCCCGCAAATCCAAAAGTCTTGAAGCCCATCGATTCGAGAGCGACGTTTCCGGCAAGGATCATCAAATCGGCCCAAGAAATCTTGTTGCCATATTTCTGCTTGATAGGCCAAAGCAATCGCCGTGCCTTATCCAAGTTAGCATTGTCAGGCCAACTGTTCAGCGGCGCAAAACGCTGCGTCCCATATCCTGCTCCGCCGCGACCGTCGCTGACGCGATACGTACCGGCGCTGTGCCAGGCCATGCGAATAAAAAGTGGACCATAGTGCCCATAGTCCGCCGGCCACCAATCCTGAGATGAAGTCATCAGTTGGCGAAGATCATTCTTGACGGCCTCCAAATCAAGCTTCTTAAATTCTTCGGCATAGTTAAAGGATTCTCCCATCGGTGAAACCTTGGACGAGTTCTGATGCAGGATTCTGAGGTTCAGTTGATTCGGCCACCAGTTGTGATTCGATGTCGAACCTGCCGCAGTGTGTCGAGCGGAAGCGGGGCGTACCGCACCCATGACCGGACAGAGTTCCGCGTTCGTCATCTTCTCATTCTCATCCAATGGCATTGTGATCTCATTCGTATTCGCATCATTCAAACTCGCATTTTCGTCAGCTCGCGTCATCAATGGGAAAGCAGCACCGGCGGTTATGATGAGCGACATCGCCGCCATCCGAAAGATTTTGGGGCTCCAGGACATAGTCGATATCCTTTCTTCAAGTGGAACAGGAGGGATCAATAAGCTTGGCGATCATCCGCCGAGTTGTCTCGAAGACGATCTCCAGTCGGCATTGAAATTCAATCAGTAGATTATTGCGATGGTGCAAGCGGCATTCCAATGAATTCCGAATCTAGCACCTATGCGACAAACGCATCATACGAGATAGGAGTGATTATTCACGCAGAAACAAGTTGAAGTACGCTCATCATTTCTAGTCGTTTGCGGGCAACCATCGCTAACTCGGACAGTCTTATCGAATCCGTGGCTGAAGTCGAATTTGCCAGCGGCTAGCGAATGGCGGTGAATCATCATGACCGTATTCCGCTCCAGGACTAAGACATCAGGCGAATAGCAAGCGAATATAGACCAACCCGAAACGCTAGTGAGGCACGAGAGCTTTATGCCTCGTTCACGCAGCGGGCTACGAATATTAAATTCCTATCTGTCACTCGACTCAAGCTAGTGATCAACCGCACTTGGGCGATCCTCAAAAATCGAAATATACCGGTCAGCTTGCGATGATCCGCAATAAATCCGCATGGCAGTTCGCAAACAATGCAGTTCTGAAACAACTCCTGACGGCAGAACGGAAACACGTCGGACATCCATCGACTCTTGCGGAAGTGCGCAGGCACTCCCATTCATCGTTCAAATCGCATTGGCGGATCGCCGAAAGAACCTCGCATCATGAACCTCGCCAAAAGAACTTGATCGGTTTCGACAACTACTGCTAATTGACGAAGTTCGTCCCAACAACTTCACAATCGATCCCTGACTCGATTGCTTTGTCACCTTTGAAACACGGTCGCCAACAGCGGAAAGCATGAGGAGTGGTCAATGGAGCGGAGGGGAGTCGAACCCCCGGCCTTCGCATTGCGAACGCGACGCTCTCCCAACTGAGCTACCGCCCCAATGACATCATCAATGCTGCTCTGCCACCCGAAGATCGCAGGGCGCACCGATTCTCGAAGAATTTTTTGTACGCTTGGTCCTCCATCTTGTCCAGTGCTCAGTCGCATCGTGTCTGACCAAAGTTTCCGGATAACTTTGAATCAGCATTTTTTGCTTGATTTCCCAAGTTCCTGTCCCAAAGAGTAATCGCTTCGAGTGCCGCGAGGGGCATCATGGACTCGGCAATGGCGAATTCCTGGCGGCGACCTCTGCCTTTGAAGCGTTGAGTGGTCGTTTTGCATTGGGCCTCGGTAGGGCCACTGCCGATTTGGTTACAGCGAGCACGAAGCTTGCGTTAGTGGATGATTTCACGACGCTCCGAAACGTAACCTAGCAACTTCTCTAAGGCTTGAAGTCGTCGACCTGAGCAAGTGAGTTTCTGTGTAAGTAGCTCATGCCGAAGTGCGTCGACTCCCCATTCCAACAGGATGTTCGTCAACGACGTTAATCAAGTGGCTCCCGATTCATCATCGCCGAACATTTCGCGACGCGCCTTTTGTGCATAATCTTTCATGTGTTACTGCCGTTAGGCGTAGTTATTGAGAAAGACGTGGATTGCTATCGCCTCGAAAATGGACCTTTTGGAAATTGGAGGTTCTCACTCCAACACAATTATCCGGAAAGGGCCAAGGATGGCTAAGCTTCAATAACTCGGCAGACCTCCACAAGCTCAACACTCTGCGAAATCTGATCCTTCTCAGCACGACAAACGGCAGATGTTTCCGATTCCCATGTTCATTCTCAAGAAGTTTGATCCCGGTGAACAAGGCTATTGGACGCTGGCCAACGACGATTCGCCGACTGTACGATTTGGGCCATTTGTCGAGGCGGCTGACATTCATGACAATCCGACGCTAGGCGTTGAGGATGGAACGACAAGCACACCGCTTTGCTTGGATCAGTGGCATCCTTTGAGAATCGATGCAACTGCGACAGCACCTGACGGGAAATACGAAAGAGTTCGTTGACAATATACGAAACAGTTCGTACAATTGCGTGCGCCCGACAAATGGGCACCCGAAATCAAGGAGTCTCTCGCATGAGCAAGCGAAGCGAATTGAAACCGACAGAGGCGGAACTAGCGATATTGCAGGTTCTTTGGGATCGTGGACCGAGCACGGTCCGACAAGTTCAAGATTTGCTTGAGGCGGATCGAGGCACCGGATATACAACCACTCTCAAACTGATGCAGATCATGTTCGATAAGGGACTTCTTCATCGCGACGAATCCAACCGATCCCACATTTATTCACCGGCTATTTCACGTCAAAAGACTCAGCGTCGCCTGGTTGGCGACTTGGTAAAGCAGGTATTTGGTGGATCGGCCCGGCAACTCGTGTTACAGGCGCTCGCCATCAAGAAATCCACACCGGAAGAACTGCGAGAGATCCGCCGACTCATCGACGAACTGGAGAATGGAAACCGATGAACTCATATGTTGAATTCGTTCTCCGTCACCCGCTGGTAGAAAGCTTGAGCTGGACGGTGGTTCATTTTTTCTGGCAGGCCCTTGTGGTCGCTCTCCCATTCGGTCTTGCCATGCATTTGTTGAGGCGTTCATTAGCTCAAGCCCGGTATGTCGTCGCCTGTGTGGGATTGTTGACATTGGCGGTCGTGCCACTTCTGACGTTTTGCCTTTTGGTGCAGGCGAGTGATCCGATTCACTGGCAAATGGTCAATCGCAAAGACAAGGATGTCGCTTTGACATCACCTCACGATGCCTTCCGCTGGGACGCCTTACCCGAAACCACGATGGAATGGAATCACTTAAAACGAGCCGAGTCGGTTGCGAACGATCCGCAGGTGGATGTCAGGCCTGGGAACGTAACCAGCAGGGCCTACTCGGTTTTGATCGACTGGTGGAAATTCCTCGATCCAGCCCGATGGACACCGGTCGTGGCCGTTGCATGGTTCGCGGGTGTGATAGTGCTGTCTTGTCGACTACTAGGTGGTTTGTGGCAAGTGAGCCGATTGCGACGGCGCAGTTGCGCTGTTGAAGACTCGCACCTGCTGAGCCTGATTGATAAGGTCGCCAAGCGAATCGGTGTAAGATGGCCTATCGAATTGCTTCAGAGCGACGAAACGGACGCCCCGACGGTCATCGGATTCTTGCGACCAGCTTTGATTGTCCCGCTCGCCATGGTCTCGGGACTAACGACGGCCGAGGTTGAATCTATTTTGGCACACGAGTTGGCTCATATTCGTCGCCGTGACTGGATTGTCAATGTTGTTCAATCGATCATCGAGACATTGCTGTTCTTCCATCCGGTAGTATGGTGGGTTGGTTCGGTGATTCGGTTTGAGCGTGAGAACTGTTGCGATGACGAGGCCATTGCCGTTTGTGGTAATCGCCTAGCTTTGGCTAGGGCTTTGGCACATTTGGAGGAGACTCGGTGCGATATGACAGGGCTGGCGATGTCGGCGTCGGGTGGAGAGCTCATCTTTCGCATTCGCCGCATATTATTTCCACATCAAGATATTGAATCGGCACGTTGCACGGCAGGGCTTCTTGCGTTGTCCGCCTCGTTGTTGATTGTTTGTGGATTGTGGGTTTCGATTCTCGTGCCGGCTTCCGGTGCGGGAGGAGTTGACGACAGAATGGCCGTGACGTCCGTTGCTGCAGAAGCGGCAGATACAGGGGTAGGGGAAGGAAAAATGATTGTCTCCCAATCCGGCCATCCCAGTGCAGCGATACCTGAGTCCAGCGGCGTCGGGAAAATGCTGGCTACGCATACCTACGACCTGACGAGACGCGAGTCGACGGAGTGGGTCTTCGTGAATGACACGCGGGTTCCCGTTGATGTCGGGGTTGAATATCAAGGTGTTCGCGTTTACTTAACGCTCATGTTTGATGTCGTCGCAATTGATGTGGAAACCGGCGAGCTGCTCTGGAAACGGAAGTGGGTGAAGTCCAGCCCCATCTGGTCCACGGTATCGATTTTGCAGAGCGATCGATCCTCTGATGCAGAGCCAATCGTTGAGTTGCAGTCTTCCACATCGAACGAAGACAATCCAGCGGAGCGATTGTACTTGATGTTGAGAACGGGTAAGGAGATTGTACTCGAGGCCCGAAGTCAGGAACCGGTCAACCAACATGAAAGTAACGTTGAGAGTCCTGAACAACCTCTCGTGCGACAGCAGGAGTTGTTTCATAAGGAACCTGATCGAACTCCATGGGGACCAGTGGCCGAAGAGTCAGGTTTGCAGTTGCGTTTAATTCTTCAAACAGAAGAGCCGCAAGTTGGCCAGCCGTTGCTAGTAAGACTCGAATTGCGGAATGCCGGCAAGCAATCGGCGGTGTTCGATCCGCAGTATTACGCACCCTTCCGCGTCCTGCGCGTCCATGTAGCTGCGCCGGATTCGCCTCCGCCGTTTATCGGCCTGAGACCACAAACATTCGGCCAGAAGGAGACATTGCCACCCGGAGAAAGCCGAACACTGTGGGAACATATTGATGTCTCGCAATTGTTCTTGTTGGCACATGCTCGCGAGTACGAAATTTCCGCTCGCGGTGGTCACCGGACGCAAAGTCCATTGTCACCAGAATCCAACCTGCTTTCGATCAAACTGCAACCGGGATCGCTGCCAGCGAAGCAGAAGCTGATTGCGGCA
This sequence comes from Pirellula sp., assembly GCA_037440405.1. Taxonomy (GTDB): domain Bacteria; phylum Planctomycetota; class Planctomycetia; order Pirellulales; family Pirellulaceae; genus JANMGV01. The sequence continues at coordinate 15,438 of JBBIUE010000032.1, forward strand.
TTGGCGAGAGTTTTGCCCGAAGACTGGACTGTGATTGTCGGTGTCGATGCGATTCATTTGCAGCAATCACCGACGAATCTAAAGCAGGACGCAATTAGCCTCGCGATCCGGATTCGTAAGGATGCGTTGATCGACGATCAGGAAATCATCTGGCAATTTTCCAATCGAGAAGACGGCTCAGCTGGCAGAGCAGCCTCGATCTCGATGGGCAAGACTGAACTGGGATATGTTTACATTGTCGGGATTCCTCAGGAGTTGGAGCAGGTCTGGCCCAGTTACCTTGAATCCATTAAGGAAGCGATCGAGAGTATCCAGGACAAAACGGAATCTGATCAACCGTAAGGTGCAGGTAGTCACGTTGCGGATTGGGATTCAAAGAAGCTTGATCCGAGACATCATCGGAGAGGGGAGGGCCTCGTTGAATTTGGGCCAGTTCAATCACGAGAGGTTCTGGTTCCCGTAAAAGTTGAACCACTGTCCATAGAGGTTGGCAACTTCGATGGAGCCGGGCAGCCCGATGCCTGGTCATAACACAATCGTTATTTGTCATCAACACCGAGGGAACGAAAACCTACGCGCGTTAGAGTCTCGGGGATTCAAACGCCATATTCGGACCACGAGTCGAGACGTTTCGTCCAAGCCAACACTCTTCCTTCAGGTCGTCGTGGCCGTCACGATCCACCTCACGGACATTCGAGCCTGAAAGGGATCATTCACTTGTAAGCGATTCACCCATCATCACTTCGATATCGAAGGAAGGAACTGGTGTGGCTCCAACAGTTGATCGCGGAAGTGGGCGGAGTCGGTGAATCCGTAGAAGGTCGGTTCGAATTTCCCTTCGATGGACACGTCGGCACGTTCGGGAATTTGGTCTTCCAATCCTGCTCCCCAATAGACGGCATTGATCAGCAGTCGCCGAAGGTCTTCAGATAGCAGATCAACGGAAGCCCCCATGGTGGTCGTAAAAACGCGGTTTGTCTCTCCTTGAGGGTTCTTGTAATTTCGCATCCAAGCCAAGGGCATCATGGGGTCGTTTTTGGGGCCTTCGACGGGGGGCGAATCCGCTTCCATGCCAGATAGGACTTGCCCGAACAACAACACTTGAGCATCATCTGGAAGGTGAGCAATCCCGTACACGTCGGTTGGGCCAAAGACATCGGCAACGCCACTCAGGAGCGGCGATTCCTTCATCGCCTCGGCAATCACGCCGCGCGTTGCTTCGACTTTGTGGTGGCCATGATGGCTTATCCAAGTATCGCCGAGGACTTGTTGCCCGAACCCTCCTTGCCAATCCGAGCTATCGAAACTCCACGAACGATAGGGGCTGTCGGAGTTTCGTCCGTAACGAAACGCATGAGTCGATGTCCGCAAGCCCAAAATTGCACCGCCACGATGAAAGAAATCAACGATGTGCTTCATTTGCCAATCGGGGAGTTCGCGAAAGCGCGTGAACAGAACCATAACGTCAGCGTCATCCAGAAGATGTAGGCCGGGGATATTCTTGGTATAGTTCGGATCAACGCTTCCCGTCGCCGGATTGATGGCGAACAGAACGACGCATCGGAAACCATGACGCACTAGAATCTCGGCAAGCATTGGAAGGGCCTCTTCGCTCCGGTACTCTTCGTCACCGGAGATCAGAACCACCTTCTTGCCATTGCTCTTTTCCGTTTGGGGGACCAGTTCAATCCACGGCATGATCTCCTTGCGAAGAGGTCGAATCCAAATATTGCGATATCGAACAGGGTTGCCGTGATCCTGCAAGACAAGCGGCCCCTTGGGCGGATGAGGCTGGTACGCTGCAACCATTTGGTGAGCCATCGGTCCGATCAACTCACGGGCATGATGCACGAGCACTCCGTTGTGAAAGACGGTTGCCTTCGCTGGGCGAACGAGCTGTTCTCCTTCGAACTGTGGGGCCTCAAAGATGATATCGAACGTCTGCCATTCACCTGGCTGTCGGTTGACATCGACCTGGGGTGGAAACTGGCCATAAATTGATGCGGCCTGGCCGTCAGCGTAGGTGTCGTTGTTATAGGAATCAAGTACTTGAATCTCGTAGCGACCCATCAGGATCACGCCACTGTTACCTCTGCCCTGGCCGCTGGACTGAATCTGCTCGGGCGCACTCCATTCAAGATGAAGTTGGACATCGCCAAATTGCTCGACTGTTTCCAAGGTACCACGTGTAATCTCCATGTAGCCGTTTTCAACCTTCCAACGAGGCGGACGATTCGAGCCCGCATTTTTCCACTTGCTCAAATCGGTTCCGTCGAAGAGGACAACAGCATCGGACGGCGGATCTCCAATTTTCTCCGCTGGCTCGACGCGCGGAGGTCGGGGACGATGGCGATCATGCACTCGCCAAGGTTGATCGGGCAAGAAGGGAGTATCCGTATAGCCTTGTCCTTCGCGAGGCGGCTCCTGACCGTCCGTGACAGGGACAGCGACGAGGAATAGGACACTCAGCAGCGGTATCAGCAACGTTCGAAGCGAAGGCAGGTTAGTCAAATTCTGCGACATGGAAGTCAATCTCCGTGAGTTTGCAGTTCGATGAGCAACAGCCTGCCGCAATTCAATGCGTGATGGGATGCAGAGATGTTTGCTAGCAAGCCGAAACGGTGGGAATCATGGGTAAACGAGTACGATAATAGCGTATCAGCATAGTTGGCCACTGTGAGCTTGAAAACTAGTCTGGACCTTCGGCAAAAGCCGTTCTAATGTCCCTGACACTGCGGATTTCGATTCTAAGAACCGCACTCGGAAGTTTGTCGTAAAGAGGTTGTCCGATGGCGAATCAAAACATCAGACGTCGTAGCTCTTCGAGAGTTCGCGTGTGGCGGATTTTTCTTGCAGCCACATTGCTTGTTGGAATTCCTTCGGGGTGCGCGGTGCCAACTTGGCTCCGTGGCCCTGAGCTTGATGGACCGAATGCTGAACTAGGAAAGGGATTGCGGCCGCAATCACGAAGTGGACCGAGAGCGACGGGTGCGGATGCTAGGGCAAGACAGATTGAAGCGAATCTCGGTCTTCGAACAAACTGAGATTTTGGCCTGGTTCGTTTATTTCGTATCGAATGGTGGGAACAATTCGGAATTCAACGGCGTCGAATGGACGCTCGAGGCAACGATAATGCAGTCGATTCCGCCTTTTCCCGAACTCCGAGCGATTTCTCGCTAGAATTTGGAGTGTGCAACAAGGAATCTCAGTGAAAAATGTTTCCATCCAATCGTCCTTGGGGATACACTTATACTGAGTATCAACCTGTGACAGGAGATCGAGGTGCCTATGCCGAACGGAAGAACGCGACCATGGACGGTGGGTATACTGTTGACCGTGCTAACGGTCAGCAATTCTCAGGTATCGTCGGCTCAGGAAACGAATGCTCTCAAGAAGTCCGCAACTTGGCAATGGATGGATCCCCATCTGCTCGGAGAGCAGTTCCGAAGTTATTTGGATCTGGTTCAGGTCGACGCGACAAAGCGTGCAACCGTCGAAGCTGTTTGGCGGGAACAATTGCCATCGTCCCCCGGCCCGCAAATGCTGGAGCACGTCCTCCAGATTTCGGGAATGATTGATTCTCGTGTTCGGGCCTATCTGGATCGAATCGATTCGACTTCGACGGAGCTGTCCGACCTGACCGCTTTCCAATGGTTTGATTCGAAGGTCCCTGGCTGGCTTCAGGACAATTTGAAACTGGTTGCTGGCCGTCAGTTAGCTCAGCGGAAACTCTACGATGAAGCGTTGCAGGTACTCTCTACCCTCGATGCTAAGAATGTAGTCGACCCTTCGACGTTGATGTTTTATCAATCGATTTGTTACCATCATCTGTTGAAGAAAGTGGAGTGTTTGGAACTGCTTGATCGGCTTCTGGAACGCGAAGACGAACTTGTCTCGCGGATCGCAGTGACAGCAAAGTTGATGAAGGCAGACATCGTTCCGCTTGAGGAAGATTCCCTCGATGAGATCGCTCGTCTGATGAAAGACGTCGAACGACGGTTGGGACTTGGACGCGCTGGTCAGCGGGTCCAAGAAACCGAAGTTGAGATCGTCAAGAAGCTTGATAAGATCATCGACAAGATCGAGCAACAGTTGCAACAGCAACAACAGCAGCAGCAACAGCAACAACAGCGCAATCAGTCCCAAGGGAAACCAGCCGAACAGAGTGCTCCCCTCGGCGGTAGCGGTCCAGGAGATGTCGCCCCCAAAGATATCGGCAATCAAAGCGGTTGGGGAAATTTACCTCCTGCTCAGAGACAGGAAGCGCTCCAAAATATTACCAAGGATTTGCCTTCCCATTACCGAGAGGTTATCGAAGCTTACTTTCGCCGCCTTGGAAAAGGCGAGTAGGAGTTTCCTTTTCTTATCGGAGCCCGTCAGGTAGATCGCGCCGAGTTGGCAGTCCGCGTTCGTATGTCGCGCAATTCGCGGCAAAACCTGTTTGGGCATTTTACTTCCTGCCACCGATCTTCTGACCCCACACGTCGCTTTGCAAGAACTTGCTTCACCCGTTCTTCTCGAATCCAGAGATGGTTGACGGTTTTGCGATCAATTCAGATTACGGGTTCGTCGCGAGGCAGCTTGAAGTTGATTTTCTAGTTCCTGTCGACTCAGAAAAATCATCGGAGCGGTTTGGTCGTAACGACGGCGAATGGAGGCTCCTTGCCGAGCGTCCAGGACTCGATCGACCTCTTCTTCCAGCGCCTGTAACCATGGTGGTGCCTCGAAGCCAATTCCTGATGGTTCGCGCATCATGACGTGGGCCTCTTGGACCAACAGATTGAAGGCTGGGCAGTTCTTGTTGTCAATGGTTTGCGACAGTTGTTTCATTGCTGGGCGAACGAGGGCCCTCATTCGATCGATGGTCATGGGGCGAATGAAGCGTTCCGCTAAGCGGTCTGCAATCGTGGGCATTCGCATGGCGTAGCGTTCTTGCAGATCCGCCAATTGCTTTTGGTAATGGTCGGCCTCTTTCGAAATCCTTTCGGACAGGGCTCTCCGCCAAGCGTTCGCAGTCATCGGGCAACCACATCGAACCAGAATCTCGTGAGCCCAGGATACCGGGCGAAGATTCCAGTTAACCCGGTCATAGCGTACTCGCAATCGCAAGAAGTCGAGAAACATGTATAACATCTCGCCTCGATCCGACTGCGTGGTCGTGCTGTTGTAGTCGCGGTACTCGCTGAAATGATCGATAATGGCTTCAAGCACGATGTCCAGCCATCGATGGGCATCCTTGGCTGCCAGCTCTCCTTGATCGATGGCATCCAAGATCGGCTGGAGTTCCTCGTGATAGCCGTCTTCGCGGGCGCGTTCCAACCAATTCGGAATCCCCTGATGAAGAATGGCTCGAACATTCGTGAGCTTCAAAAACGACTGCGTGAATATCTTGCTGCCAAATTTTTCGATGAAGCTGACCAATTCGTCCCACTGGCTGCCGTGATCGACGGTTTCAAGCACGCTTAAGCGGAGGGTTCGAGAATGGGCCAGCCAACAATTGAGCAATACCTCGGTCAACGTTTCGAGCAGCGGGATCAGCTCGGCGTGAGGAGGTTCGATCCCGGTCAATTCGGACAATCGGTCCAGCTCGACCGACGGCTTCAATGCGAGAACTGCGTTTGGGGAGTGTGCAGCATTTCTTCGAGCGTGCCAGGCAAGTGCATTGCGGACCAAACAACGGACAATCGATTTGAAACCGAGCTGAAATAACTCGTCGAACTCGGTGACTGCACCTGGACCAACCGGATGATGACTCTCCATGTAGCGAGCTGTTTCGATCAACTCAATCGACTGGAAAATCAAACCTTGCCGTGGCAACCAACTGAGCAAATGTCCGAGTACCCGTCGCCGCAAACGGACCGCTAGAATCTGCGATGGATCTCCGCCGCGCACCAAGGGAACATAGAGCAATCGCTGCGTTCGAATCATCGTCAAAAACTGACCGAATTCGTCCTCGACGTCACATCGCCGCCCTGCCATGAGGTACGCAAACAATCGGACTGCCTGTTGGTCCTCATCGGGAAGCAGAGTGATTTGCTTCGGCGGCTCGGCATTCGGACCCTGCCGCGAAATTCCGACGGCCAGCAACAATCGCAGAGCATCGGAGATCTCAATCGTCGCTCCGATGACTCGTTCCAAGAGCGCCTCTTTGAGAACCCGTTTCCGATCATATTGCGACATCGATTCGGTATCGGAAGCTCCTTTTGCGATTCGAAACTCGTAGACTTGTCGGATGAGTTCGGTGAGCCCCAATCGGAGCCTCGATCCGACATCGCACCAATGCTGGACAGCTTCCAGCTGCCGTTTCGCCATTTCCGTTTCGGGTTCATGCAAGAAGAGCTCTCGCGATAGCGCCACGGACTTCCACATTTCCGCAACCGCGCTCAGAAAGGTCAAATGCTCATTGAGTCTGCGAGATTCCTCCGACAGCTCGTCTTCGGTTTCCGACTCATCCTCGAAGATCGGACTATCACGACCATCGTCGGTGCTATCTCGATAGACGACATCCTCGTAAGCAGCATCGAAAATTCCGTCGTCTTCATCCAGAGCGATCCCATCGTTTAGCAACTCAGGATTTCCCGCCGGGTTTCGAGAACTGCTGAAGAGTCGAAACGTGGGCGGCATCCAGTACTCTTCGCCATTTGCTTCCAAGTAATCGAAGAATTTTTCGATGTGATTCCACTTTTCGCTCGCGTTCGAATCCTCGCGCTCGACGAGACTCGATTCCTGATTCAGGGTCTCGAGCCAAAGTCTGGCCAAATCCGAGAAGGATGTCTGACCGCTTTGCAGGCCTACTCGATTCGCTTGGCTTAGCCAATGAACAAGAAGCGCCATGCTGGCAACGAAATCTTGACGTTCGATGAGCGCTTCGATGACTAATGCATAAGCCTTGGGAGAATCAAACAGATCGGCGTGAGAAGCCCAAAATCGCAGGTCCCCTGTCGACGCTCCTCCCTGATACCATAGCTTCAATGCGCGAGCCACCAATTGCGCTGACTCGAGTGTCTCTGCTGGATCGGTCGCTTGCAAATCAGCGATGGTATGAGCTGCATACTGCCTCCACCAATCCGTCAACTCGCGCGTTTCGCGTTCGACGAATTGAATCGTCTCCTGGTCATTCAACGACGCAGCCGCTCGCCACAATCGTGATTGGTAGGAGAACAAATCCTCCATCAATTGAATCAGATCGTTGACGCGCTGATCATGCACGGTTGCATCGGGGCCAGTAAACCGAGGGAAATTTCCAGCAAATCCCAGGATGTTCCATGGATCGACTTGAGCACCGCACTCGATACCCCGAATCAAGTAGTCTCGAATCTGACGAGTGATTCTGCTTGCGGCAGCAACCTGCCCGTTGAGCAAAAGCTGATTGCCCGTCGTCATCAAGCAATCAATTCGGCAGCGAATGCGTGCGGAGGGAACCAAGACTTGGTCCGACTCTTCTTTCGCCGCAGATGCACTTCCCATGCGGGCGAATAGCCGCGCGAGGTGGACTCGAGCAAGCTGATCGGCACGCTGCCGGGCAAGTCGAGCGTTGAGGTGTTGCCGTGCACCTCCAAAGGACTGGCGACGGATCCGTTGCTCAACTTGCAATCGCTCGGCGTGCGTCCCAGACATGCTTGCAAGCACATCGTCGTAAAACCGATCGCGATTCTGAGCAACCGGTGTCATCAAGCTGGCGAGACTAATCGTCGAATCAAAGGTATCCGGACCGAATCCACAGACACCAGCTGCCATCAACATGGTTCCCGCAAGAACGGTCGCCGCTTCGCGAATCAATTCCTCTTTCGGCAGCCCGGTTTCTTCATCGACGCGTGCCAGCAATGCATCCAAAGTTACTTGCTGAACAATAAATCGGGTATACCGTCCTTTCAGCGAAATCTGATGGGGATCCCACAAGCCAAAATGATAGTTGGGGCGTTTGTTCACCGGATGATCGAAATCATACGCACGTGGATCGAGAGCCAGTTCTTCCAGTTGATCAAAATCGAAGTAACAAGCGTGCAGTAGTTCCGAATTGGTTCCTCGGAGAATCTCTAGCGCTTGCCGCACTACTTCATAGTAAGGGCCATGGGCCACTCCGACACCTTCGATATACAGCGGAATGGGTCGCAACCACTCATGAGCGTACGGTTCAAGGCGGCGTCCCTCAAGAACAGCAACAGGGCGGTATCCAACGAAGTCATTGAGCCGGCGAATGGCTCCTGTGACAACTCGCTGCTTATCGTCCCACGGTGGCCCCTGCTCAAGGACGGCCTCGATCGCTCGTCCGAGAAACAGGCCATTGAACAGCCCCTCGGGCTCTTGATGGAAAAGCAAGTCACAGTGGAAGTCGATATAGGCTGGGAGAAGCTCCAGCCAAACTAACTGCAGAACTTGGCTGGCTTGGGAATTCTCGCGAAAAGCCGACTGCTCTTCGGATAACTTGACGAGGCGGTCCTGCAGCCACTGCTGAATCGTTAGCCACGGCGGCATGCCTGCATACGGGCTGCCCGGTATTGGGCTGCCCGCAATCGCCCATCCGAACAAACGATTGATCGCCTGCAGCGTTTTGGGATCCGGTTTACCGGATGAAAAATTGAGGTACCCAAGGACCTGAACCAAGTCCTCGTCGCGCCCTCCGATCCGGTCTCGTAACGTCACAAACTACTCCCAATGCCTACATCCTTGAGAACTAGACCAATGGCAATTTACTCACCAGAGTGGTCTAATCGTAAATTCCAAGTGCCGATCGGTCTAGGACACCGATCAGCCCTTCTGAGAGAGAGCCTAAACCAAAATCGCAATCGGACCGAAAGTACAAGGTTCATTTGACCGGTTTTCGGTATCGCTCATGTTTGTCGTCGGCAACGTGAAAAGTGCCGTATTCAGTGATTCTGCGCACGGAGCCACAAGAGTATGGGAGTAGGATTTGGTATTGTTGGCTGTGGCATGATCGCCAAGTTTCATGCGCGGGCCATCCAAGAAATTTCGGGCGCGAAACTTGTCGCCTGTTACAATCAGAACTTCGAAAAAGCAAAAATTTTTGCTGAAGAGTTCGGTGCGATTGCATGCTCGTCACTGCAGCAACTTCTCGAACATGCTGACGTTGATGTCGTTAATATCTGTACACCCAGCGGAGCTCACCTTCAACCTGGTCTAGCTGCTGCTCGCGCCGGCAAACACTTGCTGATCGAAAAACCACTTGAAGTGACGACGCGCCGCTGCGATCAGCTCATCGAAGCTTGCCAGGCTGCCAGAGTTCAGCTGGCGACGATTTTTCCAAGTCGATTTCACGATTCTTCGTTGGCAATGAAAAAAGCGATTGACGCTGGAAGGTTTGGAACGCTGGCATTGGCGGACGCTTACGTGAAGTGGTATCGAACGCAGCAGTACTATGACAGCGGGGCGTGGCGAGGAACTTGGAAACTTGACGGAGGTGGTGCACTGATGAATCAGGCCATTCATTCCGTCGATCTGCTACTGTGGCTCGCTGGTCCCGTCGTTGAGGTCTCCGCGATGACGGCGACACGTGCTCACGAACGGATCGAAGTCGAGGACGTTGCCGTTGCGACCTTGCGATTCGCCAACGGTGCTCTTGGCACCATCGAAGCATCGACCGCTACGTTCCCAGGCTCGCTCAAGCGGATTGAAATCGCTGGCCACCAGGGTCAGGCGATCCTCGAAGAAGAGAACATCGTCAAATGGGAGTTCGCCAAATCGAAACCAATGGATGAACGCATTCGCAAACTGCTAGCCTCCCGCACCCAGACCGGTGGAGGAGCGGCTGACCCTGCCGCGATCGGCCATCACGGCCACCGGGAGCTGTTCAAGGACTTCCTCAAAGCGCTGAGGAACAAGACAGAACCTGTCAGCGGTCGAGGTGAGGGACGCAAAGCTGTCGCTCTCATCGAAGCCATTTACCAATCCGCCAAGTCGGGGAGACGTATCAAGCTTGCGGCAGGTTGACGTTGCGCATTTGCTAAGCACCGCTCCATTCCCCTTTTGCGCCGTATGCCCTTCTGTTCATCGAAGCGACCACGCCGTAGACGATACCCTGGGCATCAGAATATCTTGCTTCAATTTGCAACAATCGCCGGGGTAGCAAGTTCTCCCGATCAGGTTGGGACATAATCAAAGGCTCCGTTGCTGATCCGTCGAACAACTTCGGCGTAAACCTGATCGAGACTCCACAGCGCATGCTCCGTGCGGAAAGCAAGCGGAGAGTTGTCCGGACGGAACCCTAATTACCATCGACGCTGTGAAAACGCTCGGCGACTCTTTTTTGCCACAAGAGTGGGGACATTTGGTCGTTGATGACCTCAACGTCGGGGAGGACTCGCGGCTCTACGAAGTGAGTGCGAGTACTCGTCATAACGTTGCCTCCACAAACAATTCATCCGCGTCTATGACGCACTCTTCCATGAGCGATCATGGACCCTTTCGATGGAACAATTGCCTTGCGTAAGTTCGAGAACGCACATTTTCTGGATTGCACAGATTGACAATAACTCTATCTCGATACACTGGAGACTCAGAGTCTTTCAATCGATCTTCTTTCGGCAGCTCCTACCTCAGATCAATTCATCCGGAAGGGGTCGTCGTTATTCAATTCGAGTGGAGCAACATCCGCCACATCAGGCATCGAAGCGGGCTGAATAAATTTGGCGGCGGCCTTCTTGCGACTGTTCTCGCGCATCGAGACGACAATCACGGAGACTACGACTCCCAACATGAACAAGAGCCAGAGGAAGAAATAAAGATTATTCATGATCGTATTCATGTCACCGTCCTTCGAAACGCTCCGTGCGAAGCATCAACAAGCTCCCAAGTCGGTAGAAACCGCACTGCAACGCTTTCTCCAAGCTAATTGCAATCCATCAATTTCGCAAGCTTTCAGGGTCTACTTCTACAATTCCAGCGTCATCCATTGGGGCAATGCTCCTAAAATCCATTTTCGAGTATCTGCGATCGACAAATGTTGCAGCGGGTTTCGTTGCCTTGAAGAGCCCTTTTTGGTGATTTTGCGATTGCGTCCGCGAACAAGTGGTAGCTGCCCCATAGCCGAACTCGTCACAGCCGATCGTTTGCTCAATCAGCGAATAGTCACTTGCTTCGGCTCGAAGTTTAGCACCTCCAGTATGTCGTGGTATGGACAGTTCAGTTTCCTTGCAAAAATCCAGTTCGAAACCGGTGCGGAAAACGTCTGCCCGAACCTTGGTACAATCGTAGCAATGAACAGTTTTTGAGATTTCCTGTTGGATGAGAGCGTTGCATGAGTTTTGATGAATTTCTACGCAAGTTGATTGGCGCGGTCGTTTGTCTCAGCGTAGCTTTTTTGCCACCGATCCTGGTTGCACAACAGCGATATGAATGGCCGCAGTTTTTGGGGCCGGGTGCCAGGGCAACCGTTGAGTCCGATCGATTGCCGCTGTTCTGGAGCGACAGCCAAAATATTCGATGGACAACGCCAACTCGAGGATTAGGCTGGTCGTCGCCGGTCGTCGCTGATGATTGCATCTTCATCACCGCAGGCATTGAAGACGAAAATGAGATTGGGCTTTTCGTCCAATGTTTCGACGTCCATTCGGGCAAGCTGCGATTCGAGCGAGAATTATTTCGTCATGCTGCCGCGAGCCCTGCTATCCATAAGAAGAACAGTCACGCTAGTCCGACTCCGATCGTCGATCAAGGAAGACTGTTCGTTCACTTTGGCCATCAGGGCACGGCGTGCCTCACATTGAACGGCGAGGTTGTTTGGACCAATCAAGAGCATCGATATCAACCAGTCCATGGAAACGGGAGCACGCCTTTACTCTTTGATGGCAAACTGATCATCACATGCGACGGCGCGGAATCGCCCTATACCGTTGCCTTGGAGGCCAGTTCCGGCAACGAAGTCTGGCGGACTCCAAGAGGCATCGATGCCGACCGAACATTCTCGTTCTGTACACCGACAGTCATCGAGGTGAACGGAGAGCACCAAGTCATTTCAGTCGGAGCAAACTTGATCCAATCGCTCGATCCGGCCGACGGTCGGATCATCTGGTTCGCTCGATTTGAAGGTTTCTCAGTAATTCCTCGGCCGTTGTTTCATGAAGGGCTCGTCATCATATCGACGGGCTACGAGCGGCCGGAAACTCTGGCATTCGATCCGACCGGAACTGGAGACGTGACGGAAACCCATTTGCGTTGGCGGGCTGTTCGAGGAGCTCCAAATACTCCATCGATGCTTGCGTTCGAGGATACGGTCCTTCAACTCAGTGACAACGGGATCCTTTCCGCACTCCATGCGAAATCAGGTCGCGAACTTTGGCGAAAACGTTTGGGAGGCAGCTATTCTGCGACTCCACTACTCGCGGGGAACCGGCTTTACACGTTAGCAGAAGATGGCGAAGCTATCGCGCTCGAGTTGCTGAGCGACGCGGAACCCAAGGAGCTTGCGCGCAGCGACGTCGAAGGTCGAGCCTTCGCGTCCTTCGCCGTCGTCGGCGACGATCTCATTCTGCGAAGCGAGCGAGCGTTGATGCGAATCGGGAATCCTTAATCGCAGCTCCTTCGATTCAAGCGAGGTTCTGAAAATGCGAGCGGTATCAGTAGTCATCCCTGCCTACAACGAAGAAGCCGTTTTGGCACGCGTTGTCGCTGATATCCGCACAGTCCTTTCCCCGAACTTCCAACATGAGATCGTTGTAGTGGTCGATGGATCGACAGACCGAACTGAAGCCATCGCAAGAGACGTCGCCGATCAAGTCCTCGTGCACCCTATCAACTTGGGATACGGCCGAAGTCTCAAGTCTGGCATTAGCGCTGCGAGACACGATTGGATCGTCATCACCGATGCCGATGGAACCTATCCCATCGATCGCATTCCCGACTTGCTAGCGCATGGAAATCGTTTTCACATGGTTGTCGGAGCCCGCAGCGGGAAGTTTTACCGAGGTGGACTCATCAAGCAAGTTGGGCGAACCGCTTTTCGTTGGTTGAGCGAATTCGCGACCGGACAATCCATCCCCGATATCAATTCCGGACTTCGAGCGTTTCGCAAGCAAGATATTACCCCTTACTTCCCACTCATCAATTCTGGCTTTTCGTTCACCACAACATCGACTTTGGTCTATTTGCTGAACGGACGATGTATTCAGTACATTCCGATCGATTACTATCGCCGCGCTGGCAAGTCGAAAGTCCGTCATATTCGCGATTCACTTCGGGCCCTGCAGATCATCGTGGAAGCGATTCTGCGATGCAATCCGATCAAAGCATTCTTGCTCTTGGCCATTCCGACGGGAAGCTGCGGTCTGATCGTTTTCGTTTTGGCTGCGATTTTCCGATCCTCTGGATTATGGATCGGTGCAGCCATGTTTATCTGCACAGCAATCCTGCTGATCGGTCTGGGTTTTGTAGCCGTTTCGGCCCTACCGCCACGAGCGAATGATCTCTCGTTTCCGATGGATGAACTCGACGACACTATCAAGGAAGATACGCACAACGAGGGCGAAACTTGAACTCTGGACCGACGAATCTACAGTTCGATTCTTCGCCAATCGGCTCTGGAACCATGAGTCCGGCGATGGCGGACATGGTAAGTTATCCATCGTATCTGCTTGCGAAGATCGAAGCGTGTTTGGGGCAGCGAGTCTGGGAGATCGGAGTAGGGAATGGCCAATACACCGCGAGCCTGTTGGAGAGTGGCCGAGCAGTGCTTGCGACCGATATCGATGCAGAATGTTTGCGGTTGGTTTCTCACCGCCACGCGGGCCATCCCAGCTTGCGTCTCGCCGAAATCGACCTGAACAATCCGGAAACGCTTTCAAGCATCTCTGCATTCGAACCTGATTCCGTGATTTGCCTGAACGTTCTCGAGCATATTGTCGACGACGAACGCGCGCTGCGATCGATCCTCGGTTGCTGCCAGCCTTCGGCACGATTGGGCATGATCGTTCCAGCTCACCCAAGTCTATTTGGTCGCATGGACCGCGAAGCAGGTCATCAGCGGCGGTACACGCGAATCGGTTTGAAGTCGGTATTGGAACGTTCCGGTTGGCTGGTCGAGCGGTGCGATTACATCAATGCTTTCGGGGCTCTCGGGTGGTGGGTGCACAATCGACTGCGCCACAGTGCCGGTTTAGACGATCGGCAGGTAAACTGGCAAATGCGAACCATGGATCGCTGGCTGCCGAGACTGGCCGCAGTGACGGACCCCGTGTTCCGCCAAGTTTGTGGACTGTCTGTCGCTGCAATCGCTCGAGTTCGCGAGTAGTTCTCTATGTGCGGTATAGCTGGTCTACTCCATCTTGCTGGTGAATCGGTCGAGCCTGAGCGATCAACGATCGAACGCATGGTGCAATCCATTCGGCATCGTGGTCCCGACGGAGGGGCAGTCTGGGGTGACGGGCCAATTTGGTTGGGGCATCGGCGTCTGGCCATACTCGACCTCAGCGATCACGGACGCCAGCCGATGTGCGACACATCGGGCCGCTTCTGGATTAGCTACAATGGCGAAGTCTACAACTTTCCTGAGCTGCGACGACAATTGGAACAGGAAGGAATGGTTTTTCGAAGTAGCTCCGATACAGAAGTCGTCATTCAGGGCTTCGCGAAGTGGGGGAAAAACGCTCTTCCAAAATTAAACGGCATGTTCGCCTTCGCGATTTGGGATCGGCTGGAACGACGATTGTATCTCGCTCGCGACGGCATCGGCATGAAACCGCTCTTCTTCGCGATCCACGGTAACTATCTTCGATTCGCATCGGAAATCAAAGCGATCCTTGTTGATGGTCGTGTTCCTCGCAAGCCGAGCCTGGACGGTTTGAGCGAGTTCTTCGCTTTTGGATATAGCGCGGCTCCCAATACGGGCTTTGAAGGCATACATCAACTGGAACCGGGAGAACTCATGGTGGTGGATCTGGGACAGATTCGCAAAGAGAGGTGGTATCGACTTCCCTATCCCGATTCCCCTCCGCAACGCTCCCTCGATGAATCGGTGGAAGTTCTTGACCATGCACTTGATGCTGCGGTCGGGCGGCACTGCATCAGCGACGTTCCTCTTTCTGCATTTCTCAGTGGTGGTCTAGACTCCTCCGCAGTTGTTCGAAGCGTGAGTCATCGAGTACAAGCTGGTTTGATGGACGGACCGATTCGAACGTGCACCATTCGTTTTGCCGAAGAAAGCTTCGACGAATCGCCGTTTGCGGAAATTGTCGCCCGTCGTTTCGGCACCGATCACGCGTCCGAACAAGTCGCTGCCGCGTCTGCTGAGCTTCTCTCTGCGCTAGTGGAACATGCCGAGGATCCTCTGGCTGACAACTCGGCTCTGCCGACCTACATTCTGTCAGGCTTCGCGGCACAGACCCACAAAGTTGCCTTGTCGGGGGACGGCGCGGATGAATTGTTGGCTGGTTACTCAACCTATCTGGCGGACCGATTTGCGGCGGGATATCGCAGGATTCCAAAATTTCTGCGATCAACATTCATCGAGCCGGCAGTCCGTTGCCTCCCCAATCGAGACGTCAAATATCATTGGGCTGGTCTAGCCCGACGTTTTGTCGAAGGAGCGATGCACAAGTTCCCTTTGGACCATTGCCGATGGCGCACGATGATTCCGGAGCGTTATTGGAGCTCCTTGTTTCTCGGATCGGTAAAGGAACTCGCAAACGCTTCCTTCGACCGATACGCAAACTGCCTGGACTCGGCACCGCCGTGGCTTGATCCAGTTGAACAAGCATTGCACTTGGACTTATGCTTTCATCTCCCCAACGACATGATGGTCAAAGTCGATCGCATGAGTATGGCTCACGGACTAGAGGTTCGTATTCCATTCCTCGACCAGGAAGTGATCCGAGCTGCACTGTCGACCCCGTCACGATTCAAGTTACATCGTCGGCAAGGAAAATTCGTTCTTCGAAAATCGTTGAACCGCGATCTACCAAAGTCGATTACGGGGCGGAGAAAAGCGGGGTTTCTGCTCCCGATCGAACGTTGGTTGCGCAACGAGTGGTGGGAGTTTGTAAAGGCGAACCTGAATCAAGATTTCTGCGATTCGACTGGGATACTTAGCCCACGAGGCGTTCAAATGCTGCTGGATGATTTTGTTTTTCGGCGGAAGGATGCTGCATATTCGCTATTCACGCTTCTTGTATTCTCGCTATGGTGGAAACGATGGATGGGTGCTGGACGCCAAGTTGTCAACTCCGTCATTACTGAACCTCTACCAAGAATCGTGAGCCCGCTGACTCCATAAACAAGTGATTCTGGAATTGAACAGCCGCATGAAGTCCTCTTCCAATTCGAGCCCGTTCTCGGGAGCGATTCTGTTATTGCTCCTCTCGTTTTGCACTTACGGTTTTCTCCTGCGAAGTGGACGGCTGGATCTTCAAATCGCTCCGGACAGCAAGGACTACCTACAGTATCAAGTCGCGTCCCTGACCGATGTTCTTTCGAGTATTCGGACGCCTGCGTATCCATTGTTCCTGAAGTTGGTGAGCAGCACGGTCGGCATCGAGTTGCTGCCAACGATACAGTGGTTCCTTTGGATTCTGGTAGTTCTCATCTTCTATTTGGCTTTACTGAGTGGCGGATTCCGTCGAGCGACTGCCCTCGTTGCGACGGCGCCGATGGTACTCGCTTCAGCCCAGGTCGAGTTTGCTGCGCATGTCTTGGCAGATTCCATGGCGGTTTCTCTGTCAGTCGTCGCTGTCGGAAGTTGTGTCGCATGGGGAAAGGAGGGCACGGTTCGCTGGCTCGGACTGGCTACCTTTGCGTCACTAGCGTCGATCCTGACGCGCCCCGCTTTTTTATTTTTGATTCCATGCTTGCCTCTGCTAACTCTCGTCGTCAATTGGCTTTCAAATGACTCTCGAACCTTTCGAGCGTTGCTGATTCAGCGAGGCCTGCCCATGCTCGCTGCAACACTGCTACCATTTTTCACGTACTGTTCACTTCGCTACGTCGTTGTCAACGAATTTGGACTGGTTTCCTTTGCAGGTCACAATATCATCGGTATCGCAGCTCAATCGCTGGAGCCGAACGATATCCATTCGTTGCCTGACTCCGTGAAAACACTTGCGCGAGACATCTTGGATCGAAGAGAAGTCCATCCACAGTACCACCCCCCCAAAGATTACGAAACGATGGAGAGCAATTTCAACCCGATGGTGTGGCAAATAGCCGTTCCGGCAGCAAAATCAATTGTCGGAAACGACACCTTGGAGGTTGATCGGTCACTATCGATTCTTGCGCGGAGCTCGATGTTGCGTCATCCCGGATTCTATATCCGATGGCTAATCTGGAATGCCAAGACCGCATTCCGGCGGACCTTAGAGGTGCTTGCTCATGATTTGGGAATTCAGCTTGCCCTGGTATTGTTCGTGGGAATGGCAATTCTCTCATCGCTACGTTTCGGCGGGAAATCTGCAACTCTCGACGATGATTGGGTGCTGCTGAAACATCAGAGCCGAGAGCTTTTCTTGTTGCTTTGGATAAGCATCCTATTCTGGGCCATGGGGATGGGACTCGTGATCTTGGTGGAGCCGAGTTTGACCCGCTATGTGCAGTCAGTTTCGGTCTTGCTTCCACCCGTCGTGTCTTGTCTTCTCTTTCACACCGCTGAGCGTTGGTGGTCTGACAGAGTTCCGGTTCCATGGGGGCAGTCACGTTGAGTCAAGTTTCGAATCCAGACTTTGGAGAGAGCATCGCATTTTGTAACGGCAAGTGGATTCGAGCCAAAGCCCTTGCATGGTCCGCGACCGATCACGCGACAACGCACGGAGCGATCGTCGTCGAACGACTTCGAACATTCGGTGGCAAACCACTTGCGGTAAGCGAACACCAAGCTCGGATGGAGAAGGGATTAACGTTGCTGGGAATTGAATCTGGCCGAGAACTCTGCGAGGAGCTTTTTGGACCTTATTTAAGCGCATTGATCGATCGCAACAGGCGAGCGATTCGCGCATCAAGAGATGTCGGATTGGTGGTGCTCGTTTCGCCCGGCGATCCCGGCTGGGATGCTCGCACCCACTACCAGCCATCCGTGATGATGCACCTAATGCCCATTCCTTGGCAGCGATTACAAACCTGGTACGCTCATGGTTGCCGGCTGAAGTCCGTGAAGATTCGCAACATACCATCCGATTGCATTCCGACCGAATTGAAGTCACGCAATCGCTTGCATTACTTCCTAGCGGATCGCGAAGCCGCATCTCATGATGCTTTACCGGTTCTTTTGGACATGGCAGGATACGTCGCTGAATCGTCCATAGCGAACATCCTGATGGTTCGCCGCGATGGCACTCTCGTATCGCCGCGCCTATCACAGATTTTACCTGGAGTGACGCTGCAAATCACTCTGAAGCTCGGCCAGCAATTGGGCATCCCAATTTGCGAAGAAGATTTTGGCCTGGATGCATTGAAGCATGCCACCGAGATGGTCCTTTGTGGCACCACTGGCTGTCTATGGCCCGCTTGTTCCATCGATGGAATTTCGATAGGCGATGGGCTTCCGGGAGCCGTCTATCAGAGTCTCTTGGACGCGTGGAAGCTCTATGTTGGACTAGATTTCGTGGCCGCTACTCTCTAGCATGATTGAGAAGAGCAAATTTTCTCCATTCAAGCTAGAATAAGGCGATGATCATCGATTTGTTCATCGCCTCGTTTCGTTAAGCGATTGTGCGGTGCAATTGCAGCGGACATCATGTCTCCGTATGGAAACCAAGGACTCTCCATTGTCAAAGCTTCACAGCAAGATTCTGAATCGATGTTGGAAGCAATCGGGTTTCCGGTCGCTGGTAGTCTTCTTGCTAGCCGCACTTGTTGCCTGTCATGCCTCCGGTCAGGTTCAGCAAGTCAGCGATAGCGATGAGATATCTGAGCTAAGTCAATGGATCGAGAATTTGGATTCGCCTTCCTTTGCGGTTCGTCAAGAAGCAACGAATCGGTTGGGGGCCATGGGCGACTCGATTGTGAGTCAGCTTGAAACAGCTCTGGAGCACGAGCGTGATTTAGAAGTTCGGTCGCGGTTAATCTCATTGTTGACAGAATTGCGTCACGTCCGTCTCAAGCGGCAATTGAACGAATTCCGTGCGGATCCCGATGTTCAAAACGATCATGGTCTCACTGCTTGGAAGCCTCTCACGGAGCGTGTTGGAGCAACCCGCGTTGCAAAGCTAATGCTGATCGAAATGTACGAAGCTCAACCCAATCTAATGAGGTTTATCGGTGGACCAAGCGAGCAACTTCTCGAGGCTATGACAAAATACGCCGTGCGAAATTCCGATCAGCGTTCCCGGCGCAGCCCGGGTCATGCCACATCTCTTTTGCTGGTAAGCGTGGTCACGAAGGAGAGGATTCCTGACGAAGTGCAATTGCAGATTGTCCAGTCGGTCTATAACCAGGATTTTCTACTGCGATTAAGCGATCCTCGATGGCAGACCGAGAACCGAAAACTGGTGGGTGCTTGGCTGCTAACGTTGTCTCGAGAACTTTCCCGAGAAGGTCTCCGACTTGCCGTTCAATTTGATCTGCCAGAGGGCATCGAGCTCGCTCGATCATTCGTCGCGATCCCAAGACAAGATCCCATTGCATTTCTCGACGCGATGCGTGTTTTTGCGAGACATGGCACGGAGCAAGACTTGACGCTGCTCGAACCATTGCTTGATCGTGACGACATCTTGATTGAAACCCGTATGCCAAGCCAACGCCGAGCCGGGTCGAACCAGGACTTCGAATCCGTGCCATTGTGGGATGAAGGTGAGGTTCTTCAAGTGCAGAAACGCGATGCGGCACTGGCAGCCTGCGTCCTCATTCGCAAGCTCGAACCGAAAGACTTTTTTGACAATTTTAAGGTGGAAAAGGGATGGGAATTTCGGTTCACTGACATTGGCTTCCCATTCAGTCAGCAAGAAAAACGGGACACAGCCCTGAAGCGTTGGAAAGAGTCAGCACCGAAATCGGAGCCAGCAACTAAGTCCCCAGCAAGTCGCAGCTAGTCAGCATTGGCGCGCCATTACGCATTTGATAGCTCGATACGAAAGCGCGCAAAGGAAACCAGAGCATCACTGGCTCCGCATCGAGGATGCTAACGTGCCGTCCAGCCGCCATCGACCGTGAGCATCGCACCGGTTGTATACGACGAGGCATCGCTCGCAAGAAAGATGGCGGCACCTTGAATTTCTTCTAATCGCGCCCAACGATCGAGAGCGACGGCACCGACAATAAACTTCTTCGCTTCTTCGCTTTCGGCGATCGGAATGTTCATTTCCGTCAAGAAAGGCCCTGGACAAATCGCGTTGCAAGTAATTCCGAATGACGCCAACTCAAGAGCCAAAGCGCGCGTCAATTGGACTACGGCTCCCTTGCTGGTGGCGTAGGGAGTTCGATTCGCCAGTCCGACGAGCCCCACCGCGCTGGCTAGATTGATGATCCTGCCATACTTCCGCGCCTTCATGTGAGGCACAGCCCCTTTGCAGGCCAGCCACATTCCCTCGACATTCGTTTTCATCACCGATGTAAAATCGCTCAAGCTCAGTTGCTCAATGGGCCCTCGAATGTTGATTCCAGCGTTATTGATCAGCACATCGACTTGACCGAATTGCGTGAGGCACTCTTGAATCATGTTCTGGCAGTCGGTCTCCGAAGTAACGTCAGCCCCGAACCCAACGACGCGCGTCAAGAAAGCGGAGGATAACCGCGAAGCCAGATCGTGGCATGCCTCTGCGTCGCGGCTTACCAGCAAAACGTTCGCCCCCGCTGAAGCTAAACCGGCAGCCATCGCTGCGCCCAATCCTTTGCTCCCGCCAGTAACAATCGCAGCTCTGCCATCCATCCGAAACTGCCGAATTCCGGGAAGCAATTCAAACTTGGTATTCATGGGTTGCGTCATGGCCAGAATCTTTGCTCATTCGTTGCGAACCTTCAAGTAGAAAAATCGAGCCTACATTGTAGCGGACTATCTCGACAAACGATCTGGGCTTCGGCTCGAACCGTATCGATCGAGCGGAGGGTCGTTTGGCAAGGCGAGACCGATGATAGGCTTCGGTCTACCCCTTGGACAGGACAGCGACCTGGCTTTGTCCAACAGGGACAAATCCTCTGACTATTTGCGGGGCGAGACGATCTTGAGATTGTCGTCTGGAACGCGATCGATCTCCAGGCAGAACGGATCGACCCCGGCTTTCTGTGGCAACTCAGCGACAATGAACGAGACGACGTTCGTTCCAGTGACTGCACGCACTCTTTGTCGATGCAACGTACTTCCATACTTCTTACCGGGAGGAGGCGCTGCAAAAGCCCCGATCTCTACAAATTGATCCATCGGGGATTCCACTTCAAGCCACTGATTCGACAGGGTATCGGTTTTCGGTGAGTCAGTAGTTGCGGCAGCCTCTGAGTATCGAAACTTTCGGCATTCGAACTCAAGTTCAACCTGGTACCGTCCATCATCGAGTATGGAATAAGAGGCTTGTCGAGCTCGGAGATCATAAACAACCATATTCTCAAAGAGGTCGGCCAGTAATGGTTGATGCTCGGCAGAGCAAACATTCTGTAAGGCTTGGTATAAATCCATCGAGGTCGGATAAGGAGGAGGAGCGTATGCGAACTTGTCAACTAATGCACGCAACGCCGCATTCACGCGATCCTCTCCGAGAAACTCCTTCAATTGGTACATCACGACGCTGCCTTTATTGTAGTGGACATAGCCTTGCTGAGCTTCGACGGAGAGCAGAGGCTGTTCACGCAATAATTCGCTTCCGCGGCTGCGCAGGTACCGATCCATTTCGTAACGAAGGAACTTTCGCATCATGTCGCGACCGTATTTGCGTTCCATGACCATCAGCGAAGTGTATTGAGCCAAGGTCTCGGACAGTACGGTTGCTCCTTGCATGTTCGCGCCGATGACTTGGTGAGCCCACCATTGGTGCCCCATCTCGTGTGCGACGACGTAGTAAACCATATCGATGTCTTCTGGATCGCGCAGATCGGCGATGAAGCCAATCCCTTCCGAATACGGCATCGTCCCGGGAAATGCCTGAGCGAAGGTCGCGGTACGCGGGAATTCGATAATTCTCGCCTGGCGATGACGATAGGGACCAAATTCTTGGCCGCAGTACTCCAACGTCGCTTGCATCGAATCAAGCATTTTTTCAACGTTCCAATGATGATCCGGATGGTAATAGACTTCGAGCGAAACGCCGTTCCAGTCTCGAACAGCAACTTGGTATCGTGCCGACATGAATGAGCAGAAATTCAGCGAAGGATGGTCGAGTCGATAATGGAAGTAGTTCCGTCCGCTTTCATTCCATTTTCGTTGGAGCGATCCCGGAGCAATGGCTATCTGGTCGTCGCTGGTGCTGATGACGGTTTCGACTTCGACCCAGTCGCTATGATTGCTGATGTAATGATTGGAACGCGATTCGATGTCATTGACATCCAAGGGAGGCATGCGCCGCGGCGGTGGTAGACCGCGACGGCGTCGTTCATTGGGGTTCGTCAATTCACCCGATGGCTGATAGCCGAATTGCGGAGCAATTGTGTTATTGAAGAATGTCCCATTCTGAACGATTTCGGGATGACTCAGTGAGTTTTCAAAACCCTGAGAATCCGCTCGAACAGAATAGCGGACAACGATTTCTTCGCCCGGAGCCAATGGCTGATTCATCTTGAAAATGAAGTAGTTCAAGTCCTCATAGGCCGATTCCATAACGGCATTCGGTACATCCAGGGTTGTATCGTAATTCGCTGCGGTGTTGATGTAGAGACGCTCGATCGGTCCTGAGGAGCGATTGATCATTCGCTGCTCGCCACGAAGCTCTAGGCCTCGCCCTCGCGGGTCGATGTCGATGTCGTATCGGATATGTGTCACTCGTGGCTGCGGAAACTTTGCATGGTCGCGGAACTCCGTTTCGTAACGTTGCGCCAACGATTGTAGTTGCTTGCGAGACTTCCAGGTGTTCAGGACCAACGTGTTGTAGTAAACCCATCCCGCGCACGAAACCCAGGCCACCAGTAAGGCAGCTGAGGCCCATGCCAAACCTCCACTCCAATTTCGAACACCGATTCGCCAACGCCGAAGCAATCCGCGTTCTTTGCCCCTCGGCCACCAAAAGATGGCGGCGAGAGCCAACAATCCAGCGAACAAGAACCAGTACGCGGCAAACCATAGCATCGAGGACAAATAGGGAGCCACCCCAAACATGTCGGAATAGGTAGAACTCGCAAGCGATCCATAAACGAGCATCCGGCTTTCCCAGCCTACCAAGCTCCAAAAGAATTGATTCAGGACCAAGAATGTCACAAACCCGAAGTAGCCGAGATACTTGTTGGGCGATACCACATGAACGAGCACTGCGACAACCAAAAGTAGGACGAATCTGGCGAAATCCCAACCCAACAACTCACTGCAATAAACGCCCCACTGATACCGATGATATCCATGTGCAGCTTGAGTCACTGCACCGGAAAGGATACCGGTCGCCAACACGATGAACACGACCACAACCAAGGACGATAACTTTCCAACGTAGAGCAACCATGTTGGATGCGGGAGGGCATCATAAACGTCTTCCAAATGAGCGTCTCGCTCCTTCCAAACCAGAACGCCTGCGTAGTAAGTGACAATCGCAAGCAGGAAAATGTAGAGCGATCCGCGGATGATGTCGATCATCTTGTAGGTGACGGGAAGAGACGCTAATCCGTACGATTCGTTCTCTGCAAAAATCAGATTGATGGCAAGCATGAATCCCGCAAATCCGATGACGATGCGGAATACATTGCTCTTCAAGATAGCAACCAAGTCGACGACGAACTGACTTCGCAGTTGAGCAACCGACGAGACAGTCCGTATCTCTGCGGTTGGCAACGGGATATTCGCCGAACGTCGGACCGTCGCATCCGCGTCCTCCGGCTTCGTCGAGCGGCTCCTTTCGGTGAACGAGAAACGCCAAATGGTGAATGTTACAACAACGGCGCTCAATGTCAGCCATAGCAGACGATTCCAAATCAAGGGCATGGCGAAGGCGACATATTGTTGGTTCATTTCTGCCGCCGTCCAATATTTGGTCAAGGAGCTATACAGCGAAATCGCAAAAGGATCGAGTAGTCCGGCGATCGATTCATAATCAAGATTTCTCGCAAGCTGGCCGGCAATGGTGTAGCCAATTAGGATCAGCAGCATGCCCAAGAATGCCGCAATGGTGCTTCGCGTCCAAATAGCAATGGCGAAGATAAGCGATGCAATGACGAGGCAGTTCGGAGCAGCGATCAGAAAAAAACCCCAAAGATGTGCGCCCCACACTGTGGGGCCAATTCTCTCCGCCTCCTGCCACGGCATCAACGAGCCAAGAATGACGCCAAGTGAAACCCCAACCATCGGAATCAGCGAAACCAAAAAGGCCGAAGTGAATCTGCCCAATAGATAGGGAACCTTCCGTAGTGGGTACGAAAAAACGTAGGGGGAAGTATGCGCGCTGAAGTCGCGGCAGGCGGCGGAATTGACAAACGCCGTAACCATGACGCCCGCCAAAAAGCTAATCACTCCATAAAACACCTGGACCGAGTGCGGAGCATTGCGATAGGTGCTTTCGGCAGTACCGCCGACTTGGACGTTGTCCGATGCAACGGCTCCGAAAATGAGAATAGTGACGACCGCCAGAAATACCCAGACCATCATTCCGCGCAGCCAGAATTTGGTCTCAAACCAAAAAATCTCTCGAAGCATTGGGTTCTCTCACGCGGCAAGATGAACTTTGCTAAAGAACACATCCTCAAGCCCTGGCTCGACGGGAACAAATCCGTCTGCCAAGGGTTCCTCACTCAGGACGTGAATCAGTGGCTTTCCCGCGACGAGTTTGGTTGAAATGATTTTGAATTCGCTCCGATAACGATCGAGATCATGTTTGTCGATCGATTTGCGCCAAACTTTACCAACCAGCGACTCCTCGGCTTCCGCAGGAGAGCCAGCGTAGAGCACTCGGCCTAAATGAATGATTGCCATCTGAGAACATAGCTCCTTGACATCCTGGACGATGTGGGTCGAAAGGATCACGATCACGTTTTCGCCGACTTCCGACAGCAAGTTGTAGAAGCGGTTTCGTTCCGTGGGGTCGAGCCCAGCCGTCGGCTCATCAACGATCAGTAGCTGTGGGTTTCCGATTAGCGCTTGAGCGATTCCGAATCGCTGCTTCATGCCACCTGAAAAGCTTGCGACCGCCTTCTTCCTCTGCGAGTATAAATTGACTCGCTCGAGCATCGCATCCACGCGTTCGCGACGCACGCGCGTCGGACCGATCCCTTTCAAGACGGCAATATGATCGAGCATGGCCCATGCTGATACTTTCGGATAAACCCCGAATTCCTGAGGCAGGTATCCGAGTATCGACCGCACTGACTGATGGTCCTTCAGAACATCCATCTCTCCGAATTGTACAGAGCCACGATCGGGTTCTTGCAGGGTGGCTAACGTTCGCATCAACGTTGATTTACCCGCTCCATTCGGCCCCAATAAACCGTACATTCCCCGCCGTATTTCCAACGATATCTCGTCTAATGCTCTCACTCCGTTGGGATACGTCTTCGACAAATTGGATACGATCAGAGATTGACTCATTCAGTTGCCCCAAAACAATAAAACGTCTCGCCCATCACCATTCCTTCGGAAGTTGCCCCCACAAACCTCGCCGATGCTCCATCGCTATTGAAGGGATTTCGCCTCTTCTGCAATTTGTATGATCCATTGCCAAGTGCTACCAGAGGTCCATCTCGGCGGTTTCGATTCACGTGAAAGTATTTCTGTGGCGTACATGCAGAAACACCGGTGATTCGTCAGCGAAAGCCGATTCGATTCTAAGTTTTTCATTATTCCGCTCGATGGTGAGCTTCCATTGGAACTCGGTGGAGGTGCTGGTTGTTCGTCAGGTGAGCGGACTTCTTGGCTTTCCCTCACAGATTTCATCGCAATCACTCAGCAGCGCCCCAGTGCCAAGCTAATCTCCATCTTTGGCGATTGGAAGATTTTGATCCTCGACTGACGATTAGCCTTCGTGTGTCGGACGATCCATCTTCTGGGCTCAAGAGCAACCTAAAATAGACTCGCTTCCATTGCGGCTCACGACTCATTGACGGCATCAATGAGTCGTCGGAGCTCTCCAAGGGACTTCCGGTCAAAGTGCAGGACCAAGCGCGGTAATTCGCTCAGTTCCGGTTCATTCATTTCCGCTTTCAGCGCAGTCGTTTGTTGGATCGAACCAGATGCTAGGATATGAGCGAATTGCTGATTGAGCTCATCGAGCTGCTGAGGCGAAAGGGGGGAGGACATGCGTAATACCAATTGATCATCGACATAACGCATACTGTGATAGCGATGATAGAAACGAAGCAATTCTTGAACCGCAGTTTCTACGGAGTCCGTGATTTTGTAGAGGTTCAGATCCTCTGGGCTGATGAGCCGGTTGGCGAGCAAATGTTCGCGGATGAACTTGACGAGCATCTCCCAAAAACTTCCACCCGGAGCGTCGAGTAGCACGATGGGGAGCATCGTCTGTTTGCCTGTCTGAATGAGCGTGAGAACTTCCAAAGTCTCGTCAAGCGTCCCAAAACCTCCAGGAAGGCAAACGACTCCACTGCATTCCTTGAGGAACATCAACTTGCGTGTGAAGAAGTACTTGAGGGTGACGAGCTTGGAGTCCCCCTCAATCACTGGGTTGGCACTTTGTTCGAATGGGAGCATGATGTTCAAGCCCATCGAGTTGTGACGACCGGCACCGCGGTGTCCGGCTTCCATGATTCCCCCTCCCGCTCCCGTGATCACCATCCATCCATGCACGATGATCTCTTCGGCGAGTTTCGACGCTTGTATAAAGGTCGGATGATCGTGGGGTGTTCGAGCTGATCCGAAGATCGTGACTTTTCGACGACGCCGATAGGGCTGAAATACCTTAAAAGCGTAACGGAGTTCTCGCAGCGTTCGACTGAGAATCTTTAGATCGCCGCGCGTTGTCCCGTCGACTTCCAGCCGATCGACTGTCCGACGCAGCATTGCGATCAGATCTTGCGAGCCCACGGCGGAAGGTTGTTCATCGGCAGGCTGCGGACGCTCCTTTTCGTCTTCACCGAATGCTTCAGACTGGATGTTCAGGAAATTAGGATCGTCCATGAGTAGTCTCCACGGTTGCGTTTCCAATTGATGGGACGACTGATTGCGTCCATAAAAGCCGTTGCTGCACCCAAGCGAGCGGAAGGCAAAGATTTATCAACTGCAACCAGTTGGGTGAATGAGGGCCTATGGTCTCGTTCCTCACATACGTTTCGGGATGGTAAAGGTTCACCCACCAGTCGCCCAAAAGATTTCGATAACTTCAGGGAACAAGGAACTTCAGTGAGTACAACATCGTACCGAATCGCGTTTCATGCTGCGAGCGGACTGGGTGACCCTCGGCCTCGCGGTCGAGTTTAGGAAGGCGATGATAAGGCGTTCGTCAGCCGCAGACGGCCCATCGCTACCGTGTCCGTGGGCCGCTTGCTCAACCGAAACTTCGACAAATCTCTAAGTTCGCGAGTTGTGTTCGCAACGAAAGGGATTGGTCAGTTACAATAATGAAGATTTGCCGAGGATGAGCTGTGGGGCAATTGGCGTTTCAAGCAACTATCTTGTACGAAAGGGAAATCGATTGGCGCTCGCAACGTCGTTAGAAACCCACCCCGATATGCAGAATGCTGAGCGATTACGCAAAGCAGTCCATCAAATTCGCGAGCAAGTCTCGTTGGTCGTTGTCGGCCAGGATCAAGTGCTAACACAGTTGTTGATCGCCATTCTCGCACGCGGTCATTGTCTGCTGGAAGGCGTTCCAGGATTGGCAAAAACGTTGATGGTGCGTTCCTTAGCGGAATCCATGCATCTCAGTTTTCATCGCATTCAATTTACTCCGGACTTGATGCCGGCGGATATCACCGGAACCGACATCATTCAAGAATCCGCTGACGGTCGTCATCGATCGCTAGTTTTCGAGCCTGGACCGATCTTCACTCAGATGCTATTGGCCGATGAGATCAATCGGACTCCACCAAAAACTCAGGCCGCACTCCTAGAGGCAATGCAAGAACATGCGGTCACTGTGGGCGGAAAGACCTATCCACTCACAGAGCCGTTTTTCGTGCTTGCAACGCAAAATCCCATCGAGCAAGAAGGGACCTATCCTCTGCCTGAGGCCCAACGGGATCGATTCCTATTTCAAGTACTGGTTGATTATCCTTCTCGCGAGGAGGAGGCAACCATCATTGATCGGACAACTTCTCCTTCCTCCGTCAAGATCAGTCCAGTCATCACGGGACCCGAAATTACTTTGTTCCAAGAGACCGTCCGAAAAGTTCCTCTTCCCGAACATGTCAAACAATATGTTTTGGATCTGGTTCGCAAACTTCGACCGAGTGAGCAACAGCGATTTCCATGGGTTTCCGATCAAGTTGAGTGGGGGCCAGGCCCTCGCGCCGGTCAGCAACTCGTGTTGGGGTCGAAAGCTCGCGCATTGATCGAGGGCCGTCACCATGTAACCGTTGACGACGTTCAGCAGTTGGCCGCCCCGGCTCTCCGGCATCGTATCGTTCCCACCTTTCGTGCACAAGCCGACGGCATCTCGCCGGATGCGATTATTCAGCGAGCTCTACGCGAGATTCCCGTTCCGACTGCCGTCTCCTCTCGGGTGTAGCACATGTTCATTGATGGACGCCAACCTGCGAAAGCGAATCCACCGAGGATCGCCTTTGAGAATATCCTAGCCGGACGTTGCCGATGTCGATGTTGCTTGGCTCACTGACCGCAGAAGAACGCGAGAAATTTGTCCGCTTGCAGTGGATTGCCAATCAGGCCATGGAAGGATTAACTTCCGGCATTCATCGCTCGCCCCATCTTGGCTTCAGCATCGAATTCAAAGAGCACCGAGCCTACGTTCCCGGTGATGACTTGCGATCCGTCGATTGGAAACTATTCGGCAAGACCGATCGGCTCTACATCCGACAATTCGAGGACGAAACCAATCTACGAGTCCATCTGCTGCTCGATCAAAGTGGCTCGATGCGTTACGGCGTGAAATCGACTCGCGGCGAGAAGACGCCATCATCGAGTGGTAAGCATGAATACGCTGTACAATTTGCGGCTTGTCTGGCCTATCTTTTTGTCCGTCAGCATGATGCCGTCGGACTCGCACTTTTCGACCAACAGCTTCGGGGATATCTGCCTCCACGAAGTCGACCGAATCACCTTCAGCACGTTTTAGCGATGCTGGTCCAGTCGCACTGCGGAGGCGAGACCGATCTCTCATCGGTTCTCGATGAACTGGCTTCCAAGATTCGTCGACGCGGCGTGGTAATCGTATTGTCGGACGGATTTGATAAACCCGAATCCCTTGTTCGCTCACTTACGAATTTGCGGGCCAAGCACAATGAAGTCGTGTTGATTCAGATCCTCCATCCGGACGAGCTCACGTTTCCGTTTCGAGGCCGTACGCAATTCGAGTCGCTCGAAATCGCTGGTGAGTCGCGTTTGCTGGACGCTGTTGCGATTCGCGCCTCCTACCTCCGTCGCCTGGAGGCGTTTCAGCAACAATTGGCTGACGGTTGTCAACGGAATCGTATTCGCCGAATCACATGCACGACAGACCAACCGCCGTCGGCTGTGCTAGCGACTCTCCTTGAGCAGCGGGAGGCGCATTAGTGGGTTTCGTCAACGCCATCTTGTTGTTCGGTTCTGCTGCGGCAGCGATCCCATTGATTCTCCATCTTTTGAATCGATCTCGATTTCAAAAGATCGAATGGGGAGCCATGCACCTGCTCGAAGATATCGATCTGAAAAACTCAAAGCGATTGGAATGGCAGTCGCTCTTGCTCTTGTTGATCCGCGTCGCCATTCCGGTCGTCTTGGCCCTCTGTATGGCACGCCCCATCTTGACCGCGATGAAACTCGGAGGCGATAGCCGCGCGAGCGTTGCTTTTCTTTTGGACAATAGCTTTTCGATGCAAGCCTCGTCTCTCGCTTCGCAGCGTGAACAATCGAATTTTGAGACTGCGAAGCAAAGGATTGATGCTGCCGTTGACCATTGGGGACGCGGGGCGGAATTCAGCATCCTTCCGCTCGCCCCATACTCTGGCCAATCGGATTTCACTCCGAACGTTGATTCGAGAACACTTCGAAAGCAGCTTTCGGAATTGCTCATGGTCCCGGGCCGGGCAGCACCAGGGCTGGCCATCCAGCATGCCAAATCTGCTCTCGATGCATCGAGTCTGACAGCTCGCCAAATCGTTGTACTGAGCGACTTTCAGCTCTCTGACTGGCGTTCTGAATCACTGGCGACTGAAATGAACAAACTTCAGTCATCGATCGCAATTGCCTGGATGCCGTTGCAACCTCGTTCGACCGACAACATCGAAGTTACGATCGACGCGAACTACTCGGAGATTGTGGGACAAGGAGAGCCGTTCGAAGTCCGCGTGATGCTGCGGAACTGGGGAACCAGGGCCAGAACCAACCTTCCCGTCACGCTCTCTGTCGACCAAGTGCCAGTCGCCCAAAAACAGGTAGATGTCGCGGCCGATGGTACTAGCCAACTTTCCTTTGCTTTTTCAATCCAGGAACCGGGGCAGCACATCGTGACCGCCCGAATCCATGATACATCGACCCTAATTTTTGATGATGTCGCGGAACTACCGGTTCGGGTTCTGGATGCTCACCGAATCCTAGTGGTCCGAGATCGGCTGGAAGATAGCCGCTATCTTGAAACCGCACTGCAGGCGACCCAGCTTGGGGCGTCCGAGTCTTGGCTCCAAGTAACCCGCAAACGTTCGAATGAGCTGAATGAATCGATCATCGGATCAGCGAACTTGATCTTTCTTGTCAACGTGCCAACGCTTTCGGATGACTCTTGGCGGTTGATCACGCGCCAGGTAGAACAAGGATCGAGCCTGATCATCATTCCAGGCGAGCAATGCGACTTTCGCTGGTACAACCAACAGACCATCAACTTGGAAAGGGGTTGTCTATCGGCGGCATTCAATCAGGTCTCTGATTCAAATGCCTCCAATGCATCGACGCTAGATCGACGTCCGATCGGATTCACTCGGCCACCCTACCTTCATCCGATCTTTGCTCTATTCAATCAGCTGAACCAAGGTCGGCTGGACCAAGTGGTCATCCATCAGTGGTATCACTTGGAACCGGTCCATGGAAATCCATTGCCGGGTGATGTCGCTCAGTCCGAATCGCGAGCGAAACGCAACGAACCATCGATGTTACGTCCGGTGCGAGCATCTGTGTCAACAGCTTTTGGAGACATCGTGATGTCGATGAATAACGGAGAACCTTGGATGGTTTTGGGAGACTTTGGAAAGGGACGCATTTTCCAACTTGCGACGCCGCTCGATGCGACTGCGAGCAACCTCCCCCTGCGTTCGGTTTTCGTTCCATGGATACACCGTCTGGTTTGCTACAGCCTGGCTGGCCCGTTCGAGGAGCGACCGCAGCAACATCCTTCGGAATCCGAACCGCGATTCCTATCGGCGGTTGAGCTTGAACGACTTGCAACCGACTGCGGGGCGGAAGTTTATTCGAGCATCGATGATTACGCGAAGTCCGTCCATCTTCAACGCGATGGATATGAGATTTGGAAATGGTTCTTGGTCGCGCTGTTGGTGTTGCTGATCGGTGAGGTCTGGTACCAGCGTTGGCTGAGCTTGCGAGGTCGCGAATGATCGAAGTGATATCCAACGCGTTGGGGACGACGTTGATCGTGCTGCTGGCAGTTGCGCTGTCCGTTGCGACTTGGCACCTCTACCGGCAAGAACTCATGAACTCCGGGCGGTCCTACGCTTGGCTCCTGCCATGGTTGCGAGGAGGAGCGATCGCTGCTGTTGTCCTCATGCTCATGCAACCGGCTCTTCGCTATCGGCGTACAAGCGGCGAACTAGGACGCATCCAGATCGTCTTGGACGCATCGCAGAGCATGGAACTACCGAAGCTGGACGCTGGCCGCGATCTGCCGCGATTCTCTCGCGCGGTCCAGTATTTCGCTGTCGGTCGAGATCCGCTGCTATCACCCTTGTCCAAGCGGCACGAAATCCGCTTTTCCTACTGGAATGGCTCCTTGACGAAACTTTGGGAATCCAATGCCCGAAGACAGGATGACTTGCCGGTGCGCCCCGAAGATTGGAGTCCCTCTCAGTACGGCTCGACCACGAATTTGAGTGAGGCCTTGCGATCGATCTCCGCAAGTACTGAAGAAAATATCCTCGAAAACATCGAGCCCGAAGGAAAACGGAGCACAGACTGGAAAGAGGCAAGTCCTCAAGCATCACGTCGCAGCGAGCGGGGACTCCCTCCTGTCCAACTCATGAGCCCGATCGTGCTGATTTCTGATGGCAAACACAATGCTGGTCCTACCCCTCTCGATGTCGCCGAACAACTTAAAAAATTCGGAAAACCAGTCTTTGCAATCGCGATGGGGAGTGAAACGGCCCCCACCGATCTCGCCTTGATTGCTGTCGACGCTCCCCAGTCACTGCTTCGAACGGATACCCTGCGAGGAACGATTCGGCTCCGAACTAGTTTGCCCGTCGGCACTACCTGCCGAGCTCGAATCGAGTATCAAGGTCGAGAAGTTTGGCTTGAACATTTCGCCACGTCGTCGGATCGCGTGCAGTCAGTCGACTTCGCAGTCGATCTGAAGGATCTGATCCCTGAAGATCGTTCGTCCATGCTCGAGACCCTCAAGCTGAATCGCATTCCGCTCGATTTAGTTGCTCAAGTTCTCGTTGATGGTGAACTCGATGGCGTCGATGCGGTTGCTGAAGCAACCTTGGAGAACAATACGAAAAGCTTTCGAGTTTCTGCGACAGCTCGGCGGCAGAAAGTACTCCTTCTCGACAGTGAAAGTCGCTGGGAGTTCCGCTACTTGCGAAATGCGCTGGAGCGAGACCCCAATTGGGAAGTCGACTCATTTCTGATTCTTAGCAATGGCGATAAGAGGTGGTTCGGCCAGACATCTTCTTCAGCGTCCTTCCCTTCGACGTTTGAAGACTGGTTGAAGTACGATCTGGTGTTCCTCGGTGATTTGGCGCGTGGATCGCTCGACGCTCGCTCGCAAGAGTGGCTAAAGCGAACTGTCGAGCAAGGTGGGTGCGGGCTCGTGATTATCGATGGATTGCAGTCCGCTTGGAGCCAGTCTGAATTCTTAGAATTGGCAACCATGCTTCCCGTCGCAGTAAAGTCGGAAGGACAAGAGCGAGGTCCGTTCGCCGTCAAGCTCAGCGATGCAGGCGATCGTCTCGCCGCGTTCCAGCTAGGGAAAGAAGCCAATGTAGGCTTGAACACCGATTCAGTCTGGAAATCACTACCAGAACTGCAAGGAGCGAAACGGGTCGAAGCACTTGCTGGCAGTGAGGTGCTCGTGGGACTCACGCGTTCACTGGAAGCGAACTCGACGGAATCGTCAATGCTTCCTTTTGCGGTCACTCGTTTGTTCGGTGCAGGTCGAGTTCTCTACTTCAGCTCCGATGAAACGTGGCGTTGGCGATATCGCGTCGCCGATCAATATCATCAACAGTTCTGGAATCAAGTCGCCCGATGGGTGATGCGCTATCCGTATGCCGTCGAATCCGAGTTTGCTTTGTTGGATGTACGACACTCCGAGTATGCTTTGGGCGAACCTGTCGAAGTGCGTGCCAAGCTCCGCGATAGCGATGGAAATGCGCTCCATTCGGAGTGGGTGAACGCTGTTCTGGAAAACGTGGAGCATCAAGGCCAGGAGGTCGGGGCCCTAACATTGAGACCCGATCCCAATCTGCCTGGCGTTTATCACGGCGAATTCGCGCAACTCTCGTCTGGCGACTATACGGTTCGGATTCAGGCCGCCGGAATGCCGAAGGACGCACTTCCAGCGAACGTCTCGTTCTCCGTAGCGGCCCCCGCGAGTGACGAATTGCTTGACCTTTCTTGCGATCGCGAACTGCTTCGTCAAATTGCTGATCGCTCGGGCGGAGCATTCCTTGATGAGTCTGAGATTGAGCGATTGCCTGAGCTGCTGGAGGTCTTCAGCCAAGGTAGAATCGAGAATGTCAAGCTAACTATCTGGAGCAGCTACTACTGGTTTGTGCCGATCGTGTGTTTCCTCGGTGCGGAATGGTGGCTGAGAAAGCGAGTGGGGCTTCCATGAGCGTGAATGGGTCTTCACCTTTTTTCGAATCGATACGCGAGAAGTTGCTGATCCTGCGAGCAAGGCAGCGACGCTTGATCGCCGTCGGTGCATTCGGGCACGCGATCGCAGGACTGGTCGCGTTGACCCTCTCGGCCTGTTTTGTCGAGTCGTTACTTCCTAGTAACGACCAACTGAGATGGATGCTCAGCTTCGCATTCTACAGCTTGGCTGCGGTCATCCTTTTCATAGCGATGAAACCTTTACTGCGGAGATCCACGATGGAACAGACCGCAGTCGAGGTCGAGCGTCGCGTTCCAGAAGTCCGCGAACAACTCCTCGCAACCGTAGAACTTGCCGCCGCACCGGATAGCAATCCTGCCATATCACGGGCATTTTGCCAAGCGTTGGAGCAACACGTCGTTGCATTACTCGATCGCGTTGACCATAGCACCGTCTTTCCGGTCAACTCGGTACGGCGACCGTTGGCTGCCGGGTCGGTCATGCTGGCGTTTTGGTTCGTGGTCAGCTTGTTTCCGGAATCACATCTGTGGCAGCGACTGGGAAACGTCATGCTGCCGACGAGCGGAATCTACAACATTGCGAAAGGGCAAATCATCGTTCTTCGGCCCCGGCCCCCAGAAACGACGGTCCCAGATCAAGAAGTGATGATCATAGAAGCAGCATGGAGCGAAACCATGCAGAATGGCCCCACATTGCAGCTCGAAGTTCGTGAGTCAGTGGCTCCTAAAGCATCCAGAGTTCAAGCGATGACACGGCGAGAGGACGCGAGCGATCCGTCGCGCGATTCACCTGCCTACATTGCCCAATGGCCCGTGGAGGACCGGGATTTCGAGTTTCGCATTCTCGGCGGTAGCGAACGCACGCCCTGGTACAAAGTCTCTGTCCTTCCGAGACCCAGGATTGAAGGGTATCGCAAGGTGCTGATCGCACCCGAGTATGCCGGTTCTACACCCAAAGAAATCGAGGAACCGCATGGCAACATCGACGCCATCGTCGGAAGTACTGCTCGCATCGCAATCAAGACGAACGTTCCTCTGAGTCGGGCTGAAATCCGATATAAAACGGCAAAATCGAATCCATCCTCCTTGGCCGCTTCCTTGAACGACGCTGGCGATGGAACTTGGTTTTACGAAATGCCGATCGAAGAAGATGCTTCCTACCAAATTCACCTTTGGGC
>JBBIUE010000033.1:0-49871 GCA_037440405.1 Pirellula sp.
CCATGGCGACCCGATTGTTGATTTCAATCTCGCCCTGAATGGGAGACGGAAATCGAACGAGCAGGTCTCCGCGATCCACGCGAGCTGGCTCGAAGGTGACGTCAAATCGAGTGGGCACCCAACACAATTCCTTCAGACATTCTTGAGCATCGGAGCGATCGTCGGCGATGGCCACCCAAGAATCCGAAGCGGTGTAACGAGAATTCTGTGTGATGGTTTCTTTGGCTGCAGGAACATTGCCTGGAATGTTGCGAAGCAATTCGCGCAAGTCGATTCGCGTGTAGGGTCGATCAGCAGCCGGTTGGTCGTGACTCGCGTTGGCGACGAATAAGACGCCATCTTCGGGGACAAACAAAACGTTGTGTAAATTCGAATTCATGGCAACTGGACGGCACATCAGTTGTTGCCCTGAAACTTCGTCAAACGTTCCGTAGTCTTTCTGCACCCGTCGCCGCAATTCTTCTAATCGAGATCCTGCAGACAAAACGACGGCATCCGGAATTCCTTCGCCCAGCAGCTCATGCGATTGCCCGGGATGCACGAATTCAATCTTTTCGGGAGTAGCCGCCACCCCCACTGCCGACCGGTTCTTTCCGTCCGCAAAAACGTAATAGTATTCGCAAGTTCGAGGGCTATTCGTCCATAGCTCCTTGACCTGCTCGATCGTCGAGCATTCTTCCAAAGCTCGACGCATGAGAGTTGCCATCGGCACTCCATCCCATTTGCCTTCGCCGCGACCTCCCATTTCTCCTAGCGAAATCTGCTCGATATTCATCCCACTAACAGAACCAATGAAACCCGCATAGCCAACATTGGCAAACGGGATTCCACCATCGACCAAGCATATAAAAGTAGTTGCACAATCTTGTAGCCCGATCGCGGTCATGTAATCAAGAACGCGACCATGGATCAACTTTCCGTCCTTCGTGGCTTTTCCGAACAAAGCGAATCCAGAGCAGTGAAACAACTCGGGGAAGACGTTCGCTTCGAGCAACAATTGCTCATCCACATCCATGCTCCGCGCGAGAGCGGTGATTTCCTCACGATGCCTTTCCGGAATGTGCGGTGCCAATCGCGAATGAGCATCTTTCAGATCATCTCGGAACCAACTGCCCGTCGCGATTGTCTGCACCGTCCCAAATGCGTGAATGACGGAATCGATGCAACGCATGGCTTCGGTTTTCAGCAAGCGACCATGGGCGGTTCCAACTTCCTCAGGTGTGCCCCACAGGATCGCCACACGTTGGCCATCGACCCACTTCAACTCGCCGTGATCGATCTTACGATTCTTCGCGGCTGGTTTCGTTAGCTTGGCGGAAGGCGATAGAACTTCGAGCGCTCTCCGAGCCCCGCGCGCCAATTGTTGCTCGATTTCGCCCCGATCTTTCATTACAATCTTCATGTCGGGCCATTCTTCGAGCCCTTTGGGTTTCAAATCGGTTGAATCCAAAAGCTCGATCGAAACTCGTTGCGAACCGTCCACTGCGGAAAGAGCTTTGCCATCACCCTCGAATCGAAAGCGATAACCATCTTTGATCCACTCGTCTGGCTCTGTTCCGCGACTCAAGCCGATCAGCGAGATCAGCGCTTCAGCAATCCCTTCCGGTTCTGATGTTCGTAGGATGGGTAGAGCAATGGACAGTGACGTACCCGTATCGATGGTTCGATCGATCAGTCCCTCGGGCCTGAGATGATCGCTGACCGGAGATGCACCTCTCCCAAGATAGACCTTTCCATGTATCGGGAGTCCCAGGGCGATGCCATCTTCGCGGCGACGAATTTCGAGGGCATACTCGGAGTGCTGAACCGCGAAGTCAAAACCCTCCCGATCGTATCGCGTTAATCGGAGATGAATCTCTTGCAGTTTTCCATCGATCTTGATGGAAGCACTTCCTCGCAGATCGAACGCTTCTGCCTTGCCAGTTGCTACTTCGATCCAAGGTGACAACTTTGCCGCCAACGATTGGACCGGCGAATCCGCAATCGCCACGGACGCAAAGAACGCCAAGCAACAAACTAACTGAACACATTTCGATGCATAATAGCGCAACATGAGACACCCTTGCGATGGTTTGCCTTGGAATCAAGCCACAACACTTACGCGACGTTTATGAGTCAGGAATCGAATCTCGCCATTATCCTAACAAAATTCAAGGCAACCGACAATTTTGATCTGACTACCGCTATCTCATTCTGATGGACTATTCGGAGTGGATTTCCAGCTTCCCGTTTTCCGGGCTTTCTTGCCAGCGTAGGCTCGAATGGTCGCGTTTGATCACGACCTCGCATTGTCTGGTATACTCTTCCGAGCACAGTCTACCTTTGGCAGAATACCATCGAGTCCGAATCGAACATTCTCCATGGCAAGTCAATCATCGAAAGGTTGGCCCTGCTCGGCCAGGGGCTGCCTGCGAGCCCATCAAATCCATCAAACAATTAGCCTACTTCTACTCAGCCGATGAAAACCATGATTCATTTGAATTGGCTGCGATTGTGGCTTGGTCTCTGCTTGACCATAACCGTACCCTCGATGCAAGCTCAAGAACAATTGCACGAGCCAGATCGGACAAGCGTTATTGACCCAGAGATCAATCGCGATTTTCTCGATCCCAATATGGACGTCGATCGTTTCGTTCAGCGTTTTGAGTTGGAAAGCAGGGAGATTTATCAATCTCGCTTCGCGATTTTGCAAGCCTGCCGGATTCGACCCGGCATGAGAGTGGCTGATATAGGTGCTGGTACTGGTTTCTTCGCCAAACTGTTTGCAAAGGAGGTCGAGAACGATGGCTGGGTTTACGCGCTGGACATTGCGCCCCGATTTATCGAACACATTCGAAGCGAGCTTGATAAACATCAGATTCGCAACGTATCGCCAGTCCTGACATCGAACGTGCGGGCGAGTCTTGCACCTGGCACGATTGACTTAGCCTTCATTTGCGATACCTATCATCATTTTGAACATCCTCAGGAAACGATGGAGTCGATTCTCGCGGCTCTCGTACCTGAGGGCGAATTGATCGTAATCGATTTCGAACGAATCGAGGGGGTGTCTCGCGAATGGGTCCTGAACCATGTTCGCGGCGGCAAAGCGGATTTCAAATCCGAAATCGAAGGGGCAGGTTTCGAGTTTGTGGAGGAAATCAAGATTCCCTCGTTTTCGGAGAACTATATGATGCGATTCCGAAAGCCCTAGTTCGACCGAAGGGAACGATTGAATCGCTAATCGGAATTCGGACAAGAGGGCAGGAGCCTGATCGACCGTCAGCGCAGGATGTCGAAATTAGTGCTTGACCGATTATGGTTGAAAGCTTTCGGGTGCATCCACCGAGAATTGTTCGGTGTGCTGATCCCGATCCGTCGAGATCACCTTCGAACGGGTAGCGAGGATCTTTGCTTTCCCCAAATATAAATGGTTCATTTCAGAATCGAATTTCGACCTTTCGATTGGAAGGGGATGGTTACCATGGCGGAACATGATGATCTCATCGAGAGGATTTTGGCAGGTGATTCAGAAGCGCTTGCGGAATATGTCGAACGACGAAGAGACTGGTTGCTGGGATTTTTAAGTAGTCAAATGAGTTCGCAACTAAAACTTGTCGTCGACCCCGAGGATTTGTTGCAGGAAGTTGTAACGAGCGCCATGACGGCCCTTTCCAAGATTCCGCGTGGCGAACTGACAGTTGATTCATGGCTGATGCTGCTTTCTCGCCGCCGCATCGTGGATTGCCATCGCAGGTATGTTGTCGCCGAAAAACGTACTGCTTCGAAGGCGCGATCGATCCACGGATCGCCAGAAGATTCCTCAGCTCCTGAATTCGAGCAGATGCTGATCGCTAGCATGACCTCGCCAAGTGCGGTGGTCAGCCGGGAATTTAAGTTGCAACGCATCCAAGCGGCAGTGGAAAAGTTATCGCCGGAGCAGAAGCAGTTGATTCAGTTGAAGTTCGTCGATAACCTAAGCTCCCGCGACATTGCTGAGCGAATGGGAAAGTCGGAAGTGGCAGTTCGAGTCATGCTTTCCAGAACGCTTTTGCGGTTGCAAGCCATGACGAAGGATGCGGGTGGATGATTCGTGAGTGCTCGTTCAAAATCGTCTCCAGATGCTTAACTGCTTATTCGACTGAAGCACGGAGTCGCTGACGCATGAATGGACAGCGCGTCATTGTCATCGGAGGTGGTGTCATCGGATTGTGCTGCGCTTATTATGCCTTGCGGCGTGGCATGGAAGTGACGATTGTTGAACGCGAACAACTCGATTCCGAAGGATGTTCGTTCGGCAATGCAGGCATGATCGTTCCAAGCCATTTCGTTCCGTTGGCTGCTCCGGGAATGGTCCGTTTGGGACTAAAATGGATGCGAGATCCAGAATCTCCGTTCTACATTCGTCCGCGACTAAGCTGGGAACTTTTCTCCTGGGGATTGCGATTTTGGCGATCCTCGTCCGCAGCGAGAGCGAGTGCGGCTGAACCGGTGCTCCGTGATTTGAATCTGAGAAGCCGCCAACTCTATAGCGACCTCGCCGAAGGTGGCATGTCGATGGGTTTGGAAAAGCGCGGATTGCTGATGCTGTGCAAGCTGCCGCAGACGCTTGATGAGGAGTCCCACTTCGCGGCCAAAGCGAATCAGTTAGGTATCCCCGCCAAAGTGCTTGACTCCGCGGCTGTTCGCGAAATCGATTCGAATATCACCTATGATATCGCGGGTGCTGTTTATTTCCCTCTCGATTGCCATCTTGATCCTCAACGCTTCATTGCGGCCATGAAGAGTGCATTGACTCGGGCTGGATGTCGGATCGTTTGCTCTGCTCATGTTCACGGCTGGTCAAAAGACCGCGACAGGCGGATTTCCGGAATAGTCACCAACGTCGGGACAATCGAGGGAGACCAATTCGTTCTTGCTGCCGGAGTGTGGTCGTCAGTGATGGCGCGTGACTTAGGTTTGAAGGTACCCATGCAGTCTGGAAAGGGATACAGTTTAACACTCGAAGCCCCAGTCGAACTTCCGAAGGTATGTTCCATTCTTACGGAAGCGAGGATTGCTGTCACACCGATGGGTAGCCGACTTCGGTTCGGCGGCACGATGGAGATTGGCGGCATTCACGGCAGGATTCAGTCGAACCGCATCGCGGGCATCGTCAAGAACATTCCGAAGTACTTTCCGCGTTTCGAGCGGGAACAGTTTGAAGGTGTGGAACCCTGGTTTGGACACCGCCCATGTTCTCCAGACGGGCTTCCGTACATCGGTCATGCTCAGTGCTGGAAAAACTTGTGGATAGCGACCGGCCACGCCATGATGGGACTCAGTTTAGCTCCCGTCACGGGAGACATCATCGCCACACTCATGGATGGTGGTCGTCCTGAGTTCGACCTGCAATTGCTGTCCCCCTGCCGCTATGGTTGAGATTGAAGCAAGACAAATCGAAGCGGGGACTGCTGGCTCGAACGTGCACGCGATACGCCTGCGAGGGGTCCGCGTCCATAACTTGAAGAACATCGATTTGGATATCCCCTTGGGAAAGCTTGTTGTCCTTTCTGGTCCAACCGGAAGCGGCAAGACTTCCTTGGGAATACACACGCTCTTCGTTGAAAGCCAGCGGCGTTTTCTCCAAGGGTTTTCGTTTGCGACGAGGCAATATCTTCAGCAATTCGAAGAACCTGAATTCGACTCGATCGACCACTTACCTCCGACGGTCGCCCTGGTGGCAGGCAGAACTCCGCGATCGAGAACATCGACTGCGGGCAATCTTTGCGGAGCCTTCGATCTCCTACGGAACTTGTTCGTTAAATACAGTCAACTGCGGTGCCCGGATTGTGGTGCGTTGATCAATGCACACTCCGTTCAATCGGCAATGGCGACCATCAAGGCGCAAGGACCTGATTCGCAAATGACGATCGTTGCTCCGCTTTGCTGGGAGTCACGAAGCCACCTATCGACGCAATTGGCCAGCTTGCAACAACGCGGTTTTCTGCGCTTCATCATTGCAAACCGCATGTGGCACCTTGGGCGTGATAGTCGCGACGCTTTGTCGGTTGCCGTCGAGGATCAGGTAGCCGGCTGGATCGCGATTGATCGAGTCCGCAGTGACGATGCTGATGAACGAATCTTCGAGGCGCTCGAGTCTGCCTTTCTCCTTGGCGATGAAATTGGCGTGCTCGTTCGAGTCCCAACCGAATCGGTTGCCGAAAACAACAATCAAGAATTTGTGAACATCAGTGAAGAATGGCACGCGATCCGGTGGCTGACGCGTACGCTTCGATGTGTTCCCTGTGGGCGGAACTTCTTCCCCCTCAGTTCCGATCTGCTTACTTTTCGACGAAAGTCATCCAGCTGCGCGCTATGCCATGGCAAAGCCTTGGTTGCAAGCAACTCCATCGGCAAGGCTTCGAAAACGGAAATGACTGCGCAGCAATCGCGGACTCAGGATGTGGAGTGCCCTGAATGCCTTGGAACGCGATTAAACACAAATGATCGAGCATTCGAGTTCCTTGGATATACGCTCGTCGAATGGCTGCGTGCTCCGGTCGACATGTTGCTGCACAGAATTACTTCTTCTAAGTTGCACCAGCAACAACTGCGCGAATTGGAAAATGAGCTCGAGCCCATGATCCGCCGATTGGAGCTACTGCAATTTTTCGGACTTGGAGCCCTACCTCTCCAGCGAAGCGTTGAACGCCTTAGCCACGGCGAACGGCAGAGATTGCGAATTGTAGGTTGTAGTGCGTCTGAATTGACCGGACTTCTTTACATTTTCGATGAACCAACGTTCGGACTCGATGATCGCGGAGTTCGTTCGTTCGTGGCCTGGGTCAAGCGGCTGCGCGATTTAGGAAACACCGTTTTGCTTATCACGAATCACGATGCGATCACCCAAGCTGCAGATTGGTCGATCGAGCTGGGCCCCAGCTCAGGTGGTGCGGGCGGTCAAGTGATGCACTCGGGTCATGGCCATGACCCGATCCCTGCAAACTCCACCGAGACGCTGTCGTCAACGATCCAGTTCACCAAACAAGAGAGAATCGTCCCCAAGGATTGGTTGCATTTATCCAAAGTCCACTGCAAAAATCTCCGCGATGCGAGCGTTGCCTTTCCTCTTGGATGTTTGTGTTTAGTGCGAGGACCAAGCGGCAGTGGGAAGACAGCTCTTATCGTTGATAGTCTCCTTCCGCTTCTCCGTCCGAAAGGGAAGCACTCCTCTCGGTCTAACCCAGGTAACGCAACTCTGACCGGGCGGACCCAAGGTCGCGATGTCTTCTTGATCGACAGCGAGCCCATTCGAAATAGTCAGAAAATGATGGTCGCGAGCTATTTGGGACTGTACGATGATTTGTGCGTCCTGTTTGCAGGGCTGACGCTATCCAAGCAGAGTGGACTGTCCGAGAATCACTTCAGCGTACGCCATCAACTCGGAGCTTGTCCCGAATGTCAAGGAACTGGAACGATGTCGATCGATATGCAGTTCTTGACCGACTTGACGATCGCATGCCCTGGCTGCCAGGGCCGTCGGTTCCGGCCGGAAGTTCTCAAGGCGACCTATCGTGGAATGAATATTGCCCAGGTTCTGGATTTGACGATCGAAGATGCCATCCCTTTCTTTCGAGCTCAGGAGAGAATTCAAAAGCGATTGAAGAAGGTTTCCAAGTTCGGTCTGGGCTACTTGCGACTCGCACAGCGGCTGAATGAGCTTTCCCTTGGGGATATTCCGCGCATTAAACTTGCTTCCAAACTGACTCACAGAATGAAGCATGGCTCGTTGTTTCTTTTCGACCAAGCTACTTTCGGATTGAGCAATTCAGAAGTCATTCGGTTCCTCGAAGTACTTGAACAGCTCGTTGGACAAGGGCATTCCATCATTGCCATTGACCATCATCCCATGGTCGCGCGTCGCGCCGATTACATCATCGATCTCGCTGAATCGTCGCACACGACCGAGCCATGAACCCGCAGCTGAGCCCACGCTGTCTCTGATCTGGATGGCGTCAGTTTTCGGATGCATTGCGGTGGAAAACGGCAGAGAATCGCATAACCGCTCGCATGGCAGACACGAAACGTGGGACAAGACCCGCTTTCACCGCAACGCTTTCGCCGTAATGGGCGAACCAAAGCTACCGATGGACACTCGATAGCGCAAGCCTCTTCGAGGCTGTCGGTACGGTTCTTTAGATCACGCCTTCCAAGTTCGAATAGGGAATAGTCGGCTTGCAGTCACGAACACACTCCGCGATGAGGCGCTCGACCAATGCGGCTTCAGGCAGGAGTTTCGCCCTGGTACTTGGGAGTATTTTCGCAACGGATATAATTGGTCGCTTTGAGAATAAAACAATGGCTCGGCTCGAGTGGAACCGAGTGCGTTGCCTCTGCGCCAGTTGCGCTTATCCCCAACTGAAGGAGATTGATTTCGATGGTTCGAACAGCCAGTACAATGCTGCCCTTGGGTACGAAGGCTCCTGATTTTCGATTGCCGGATGTGAATGGGACCATCGTCTCGCTTGCCGATTTTGTCGGCAAGCCGTTGTGTGTCATGTTCATGTGCAATCATTGTCCCTACGTCAAGCACGTGGCCCAAGAGTTAGCAAAGATTGCGCGACAGTATCAATCGAAAGGCTTCGCTTTTGTGGGAATCAGTTCGAACGATGTTACGTCGCACCCAGAAGATTCACCGGAAATGATGAAGGTCGAGGCTCAAACCCAAGGCTATCACTTCCCCTATCTTTACGACGAAACACAGGAAGTTGCAAAAGCTTATAGCGCCGCATGCACTCCTGATTTTTACGTCTTTGACTCCCATCACCATCTGGTTTATCGAGGTCAGATGGACAGCACTCGACCTCGGTCAGGAGCGACACCGACAGGCGAGGATCTCCGTGCGGCTCTTGACGCCGTGCTAGCTGGGCGGCCGATTTCGATCGAGCAGAGACCGAGTATTGGTTGCAATATCAAATGGAAAGCTGGAAACGAGCCAAGGTACTTTGATCCGGTCGGCGTTCCTTAACGAGTACCACCTACGAGGGCATCTTTAGGCGGTTAGAAAGTCATCTAGTGAATCGGAGACCGAATGAACACGGACGAGCTACGCGAGAAGTATCTGAGTTTTTTTGAAACAAAATCTCATCGGCGGGTGGGAAGCGATGTATTAGTACCCACATGGGACCCCTCAGTCTTGTTTACGCCCGCCGGCATGAACCAATTCAAAGACCACTTCTTGGGCAAAGTGAAACTTGAATTCACCCGAGCAACCACGTGCCAAAAATGTTTGCGGACGGGTGACATCGATAACGTTGGTCGAACCGCTTACCATCACACCTTCTTCGAAATGCTCGGCAATTTCAGCTTTGGTGACTACTTCAAGAAGGATGCGATATCTTGGGCTTGGGAGTTTCTAACCGACAAGAAATGGCTCGGCATCGATCCCGCTAGACTCAGC
The DNA here is from genome assembly GCA_037440405.1 of Pirellula sp. Lineage (GTDB taxonomy): Bacteria > Planctomycetota > Planctomycetia > Pirellulales > Pirellulaceae > JANMGV01. Next base: position 9,422 of record JBBIUE010000033.1, read on the forward strand.
GTTACGGTTTACAAAGATGACGACGAAGCGGCCGCGATATGGAATGAGGCGATCGGCTTGCCATTCTCACGAATTTTGAGAATGGATGAAGACGAAAACTTTTGGCCCGCCAGCGCCCCCAGCGAAGGTCCCGACGGTGTTTGTGGTCCGTGCAGCGAAATCTACTATCAATTGGATTCCGGCAAGTCGGTCGAGATTTGGAATCTCGTTTTTACTCAATTCAATCGAGTTGGCCCACCCCCGAATAATTTGCGCCCGCTGCCCAGCAAAAACATCGATACGGGAATGGGTTTAGAACGCACTGCCAGTGTCCTACAGGGAGTCCCAAGTAACTTTCATATCGATATCTTGTTCCCCATTGTCCAAGCGGCAGCGGAGGTATGCGGTGTCAAATATCACTACGACAGCGACACTGGACGTCGGCTCCGTAGAATCACCGATCATGTCCGTGCGTGTACCTTGGCGATCCACGAGAATGTCTATCCCGGTCCCAAGAAAGCCCGCTACGTCGTCAAGCGGTTGATTCGTCGAGCGGTCCTGGATGGTCATCAGATCGGAATGAATGACCCCTTCATGTTCCATTTAGTCCCGGTCGTAGCGAAAACGATGGGATCGGCCTACCCGGAGCTTCGCGAAACCGTTGATCGAGTTTCGCGGGTGTTGAAGAATGAGGAAGCTGACTTCTTTTCAACGATCGATGCCGGTCTCGAGCGCATTCAGAAGGTCTTTGCAGAAATGGAGCGAAGCCAAAAAGTTATGGTGGATGGTCGCGATGCAGCCATGTTGTACCAGACGTACGGCGTGCCTCCCGAGCTTTTCCAAAACTTGGCGGCAGAACGAAACTATTCGTTCGACTGGGATGGCTATCGCCAAGCCATGTCGGAGCACGAAGAGGTCAGTGGCAGTGGACGACGAGAGCTTTTTCAGACGGGTCCCATCGAAACGCTCAAAGAAGCTCTTTTCCGGACGGATTTCCTTGGTTATGAGACTACAACCGCCGAGGTGATCGTCAAAGGAATTGTCGTTGGTAGCGATGATCAGTCACGCCTCATTGGGCACGTCCGTTCGGGAGGCGACACGCATCAGGAAATACGAGTTGTGCTCGATCGCTCTCCGTTTTACGCGGAGAGCGGTGGACAAGTCGGCGACACCGGGATGATCCAATCCGATCACTTTCGCTTTCGCGTCACCGACACGCATCGGACCGGAGAACTCATCATCCATTCGGGCATGCTTGAAGAGGGGGAGATGAAAGAGGGTGCGAAAGCGATCGCTGTTGTCGATGAACCTCGTCGCAACGCGATCCGCAGAGCTCATACGGCTACTCATGTCCTCCACTACGCTCTACAAACGGAACTCGGCAAACATGCTCAGCAGCAAGGAAGCAAGGTTGATGCGGACTACCTGAGATTCGACTTTTCCAATCAAGAGGCTATTCCGGAAGATCGAATGGAAGCGATCGAATCGATGGTGGTGAAATGTATTCAACAAGCGAGTCCTGTCACAGCCAAGATTCTACCTCTTGCTGAGGCGCGTCAACTCGGTGCGATGATGCTCTTTGGTGAGAAATACCCCGATCCTGTTCGCATGATAAGCGTCGGCGATTACTCGCGTGAATTGTGTGGGGGAACCCATGTCGCGAGAACCGATGAGATTGGATGTTTCGAGCTGGTAACTGAAGAAAGTGTCTCGGCAGGAACTCGCCGCGTTGTCGCATTGACGGGCGATGCCGCCGTGCAGCATCGAAATAAGCTGGCCGAGCTTGCACACCAAGTTGCATCGCTGCTGGATTGTCCTCAGAATCAGATTGTTGAGGCTGTTTCCAAAGTATTCGCGGAAGTTCGGCAGCTACGAAAGCAAGTTGCTGGCGGAGGTGGTGGTCCATCGGATGCTTTCCACGCTCCACTTGGGACTTCCCTTCGAAGTAATCCTGTTCGAAGCTCCGTGAAAGCGATAGCTCGTTTGCTGAATGTCTCGTTGGATGATATTGTTCCTAGGATAACGACGCTTCTGTCCGACTTGGAATCGTTGCGCAAGCAGGTTGCGGCAATGGCACAAGGCGGCAAGATTTCCGCGCAAGACTTAATCGAACGGGCCGAAATAATCGATGGGGTACGGATTGTGATTTCGGAAACGCCAGGGGCTAGTCCAATCATGATGCGTCAGTGGATCGATCAAATCCGAAAGTCGGGATCGGAACCATCAGCCATTCTGCTTGGATGCAAAACTGGAGACGACAAAGTTGTTTTGGTCTGCGGTCTGAGTCCGGTGCTTGTCGAAAGGAAGCTGAGCGCGGGTGCGTGGATCGGACCGGTAGCAAATATTGTTGGAGGCGGCGGAGGGGGGAAGCCGGATTTGGCCCAAGCAGGAGGCCGCTTTCCTGAACGACTGGACGAAGCCCTCCACGCCGCGAAGCAAGTATGGCTGGATCTAGCTGCAAATTAACACTTGTTGCCGTTTCCCGTTTCTAAGTCCCAGTCCATGAATTCCCATTCGTTGCAATCTCTTTGCGCCTTCGCTTTGGTTTCAGATCGACAGCGTTTCGTCCATGATGCTTGTGGGATAGTCCGCGAGGGGACGCAGAAGTTTGAGTCTTCATGCATAGATACTCAGCCAAGCCTGATGAAATGAAAACTCGCCGAACCGTCTTTTCAATGGTGGACGCCTAGGGCGTGTCTGTCTAACCTAGAAGGGATTGCCAAGTCATGTTCCCTGCACCGAGGCGGAAAGGATCTTCATGGTCCAACGAGTTCTTAAACATAGAGGTTCAACAGTCAAGAAATCCCTTCAACGTCGACTGGACATGGAACCGCTGGAACAGAGACATTTGTTGGCAACGATCCAAGTTCTTGCGGCAGGTGTCACCAATGATGAGTCGATCGAATTGCGGTTTGATGGTGAAACGGTCCGAAGTTGGAGTAAACTGGGAGGAAACGCCTACGGAGGACAGTTTGTAACGCTGGAGCACCAGACGTCTGGTCCCATTTCGCCCAATCAAGTTCGAGTCGCGTTTACGAACGACCTTTATGATCCGAGCCGAGGGTATGATCGAAACGTTCGCATTGATGCTATTGTCATCGATGGAATCCGTTACGAGACTGAATCTCCCATCGTTTACTCCACGGGCACGTGGAAGCCACAAGATGGTATCGTGCCTGGGTTTCGGCAAAGCGAGTTCTTGCACACCAACGGCTATTTTCAGTATGCCGAGCCGGTACAGACCGGTTCACTGATGGAGATTCGAGCACGCGGAAATTTCGGTGGAGAACGCTTTGAGGTTCGCATCGATGGTGCGACGGTCCGAAGTTTTGAGGTAACGCAATCTTTTCAGACATTTTCGTTTCGGGCGGATTCGAACGTAACAGCGGATCAAGTTCGAATCGCCTTCGTGAACGACCGTTACGAGCCAGCGAACAATATCGACTACAATTTGCAAGTCGATTACATCGCGATCGATTCGGTCGTCTATCAAACCGAAGCTCCGAATGTTTATTCGACCGGAACATGGAAGCCTGCCGATGGCATTCAGCCTGGATTTCGGCAAAGCGAATGGCTTCACACCAATGGCTACTTTCATTATGGGCAGAATGTTCGACCGGGCGAGATTCAACTAGAGGACAATTCCCTACGCGTTGCTGAAAATGGAACTGCCGTCATCGTGACGATTCTCCGGCTGAACGGATCAGACGGAACGGTCACTGTTGATTACCGTACCGTTGGAATCACCGCGACACCCAACGAAGATTTCGTGCATCGGAGCGGGACGGTCACATTTGCAGAAGGAGAAACGCGCAAGGAAATCGCCATTACGATCATCGATGATCTCATTGTGGAAGGCGATGAACAATTTGCTTTTACGATTGATAACGTCGGTGGTGGGGCGATCCTGCGAGCACCTCGAACCGCCACGGTTACCATTGAAGAAAACGACTCGATTCGAGCTGCGGGCAATGGCTTACTCGGAGAGTATTTTGACAACATCAACTTCACCAATCGCTTCATCAATCGGATCGATGCGACGGTGAACTTCGATTGGGGGCCGAATGCGCCTGCCACGGGGATGGGACCGCAGACGTTTTCGGTTCGATGGAGCGGTCGCATCGAACCACGGTTTTCCGAGCAGTTTACCTTCCACACACTCAGCGACGACGGTATTCGACTGTGGGTCAATTCGCAACTGATCATCGATCGGTGGCAAGATCAACCTCCAACGACGCACTCCGGTTCTATTTTCCTTCAGGCAGGAGTGCTGTATGACATACGCATCGAGTACTACCAGAATTTGGGTTGGTCGGCGATGCAACTGAGATGGGAAAGCCCCAGCCAGCCAATGGAAATCGTCCCGATGAGTCAGCTTTATGCAGCTGATCCGCCTCCGATCGTTCCGGGAAATCAAATCCAGACACAAAATATCATCACGGGTCTGATCCAGCCAACGGCTGTGAAATTCTCTGCCAACGGCCGGTACATGTTTATCGCAGAGAAGCGTGGAACAATTCGCGTTGTCGATAACGGCATCCTGCAGACTACCCCATTCTTGGATTTCCGAGACCGAGTGAACGATACTCGCGATCGCGGGTTGATCGATATTGAGGTCCACCCGCAATTCCCCGAGGTTCCGTTTCTGTACTTGTTCTACACCTACGACCCTCCGCAAGTGAATCAGTACGCCGCTGGAAGTTTGGCAGGTCCAGATGGCAATGGCAATCGAGCCGGACGTCTTACTCGAGTCACTGCCGACAGTTCGGCAAGCTTCACTCGAATCGTGCCGAACAGTGAAGTCGTGATCGTCGGCACCAACAGCACCTGGAATCATTTTAATGCGTTCGTGAATAGCACGACCAACTTCAATGAGCCGCCAGCTGGTATTCTTCCCGACGGCACGAATCTTCGCGATTTCATCGCAACTGACAGCGAGTCTCATACCGTCGGAGGTCTAAAATTTGCTCTGGACGGCAGTCTATTCGTGTCGATCGGCGACGGAACGTCCTACAATCAGGTAGATCCTCGAACCGCAAGAGTTCAGGATATCGATAATCTCTCCGGCAAGATTCTTCGAATTGATCCGTTGACCGGCAGAGGGCTCTCCACCAACCCTTTCTTCAACGGCGATCCTGACGCGAATCGATCCAAGGTCTATCAGTACGGTTTACGAAATCCATTTCGTTTGGCCGTTCAGCCGACAACCGGGCAGCTTTTCATCGGCGACGTGGGTTGGACGCAATGGGAAGAGGTGAATTCTGCGCCCGTTGGAGCAAATTTTGGCTGGCCTTGGTATGAAGGTGGGAATGGAACCAGTCTGCGCACCGGCGGCTATCAGAACTTGCCAGCGGCTCAGGCTTTTTATGCAAGTGGACAGGTCGTCACTCCGTCGATCTATGCACAAAGTCACTCTTCGGGGATCAATGCGATCGTCCTTGGCGATGTCTATGCAGGAAACGCCTATCCCGCCGAGTATCGAAACAATCTTTTCTTCAATGATCTCGGTCGCGGAATCGTTCAAAACATTCGTTTCAACTCGAATGGAACGGTGCAGTCCGTCGGAGTTTTTGCAACCGGCCACCGATATGTTGTGCAGATCACCCAGGGGCCAGACGGAAATCTGTATTATGCCGATCTCGATGATGGTAGAGTCGGAAGATGGGTGTTTCCGGAAGGGGCCCCCAACGCTGCTCCTGCTGGCGTGCATGAGCCGAACGCTCCTCTTCCCAATCGTTCGCCCAGAATCAACGGCGGGGTTGGTGTCACTGTGGCAGTGATCGACTCAGGTGTCGATATTCATCATCCTCTTCTCGAAAGAAAACGCTGGATCAATCCGAACGAGGTGCGCGGAGATCGGATAGACAACGACGGGAACGGAATCATCGACGACATTTTTGGATATGACTTTGTTGACAATACAACGACGATCACCGACCCACATGGCCACGGCACCTTCATTGCAGGAATGATCGCCGGTGGCAAGGGAACTCAAACGCTCGGTATAGCGCCCGGCGCAAAGATCATGCCTCTTCGCGTCCTGGATGCTAGTGGAATTGGGTCCAGCGTAGCGATTGCGAATGCCATACGGTACGCAGTAGACCAACGAGCAAACATCATTACGCTGCCTCTCGTATCCTCAGAAAGCGAAGTAATTCGCGCCGCCATCGCCCACGCTGCAGAGCGAGGAGTGCTGATCGTTGCCGCCGCAGGTAATTCCAGTGCTGATGATCCCTCGTTTCCTGCCAATTTAAGCAGCCAATATCCAAACGTGGTCTCCGCAGGAGCGCTGGAAGATGACGGCCTTCGATTACCGGAATCCAATCGAAACTCCCTCTCAAATAGCGTTCAAATCGAAGCGCCCGGAATCCATCACGGAATCCTACCAGGTGGTGACATGGGAACCTATCGCGGGACGAGCGTATCCGCAGCGTGGATTTCTGCGACCGCAGCACTGGTATGGTCCCGAAATCCATTGTTGACGGCATCGCAAGTGCGCGAATTACTTGTCTACTCCTCGGATCCGATTCGGTTTGAGAATGAGACTGCGCGTCGCTTGAACGTCGATCGAGCGGTTCAATTGGCACAACGTTCTCGACAAGTTGCCGCATCATTCGACGGACAACAACTGAAAATCTCGGGCACTATGGGCAACGACCACTTCATGTACTCGGTTGGTGAGAATGGCGTCCGAATCAACGGAATTCGGTATCGAATCGACGAACTTCTGACCGCTGAGAGCATTGTGTTCAACGGACGAACCGGGTCGGACTGGATCACTATTGACGGTAGCGAGTACGTCGAGCAAGCTGTTTTGCGACCTGGGCAAGTTCGATTATCTAGTGGGGAGAGGACCATCGCCGCCAACGGCTTCCGCAACACGAGTGTTCGAAACTCCGGCAAGACAATATTTTTCGACAGTGACGGCGATGATCGTGTGACCGTCACGTCGACGGAAGCGACGATGAATGGAGACGGATTCTCTCTGAACGCTCGTAAATTCAGCGACGTTGTGGTTCATGCTTCAACAGGATTCGATCGCGCCTACTTGTATGGCTCGCCTTCCGACGATCAGTGGTTCTCGACGCCTCGTAGCAGCCGACTCCTTACGGGATCATCATCGATCGTTGTACACAGCTTCGACCGGATAACGGCCGATCTTGGTGAAGGCAATGATCGAGCGATGCTGAGTGGGTCGACTCAGTCAGAGACTCTTACTGTCTATCCACGACGAGCGTATTTCTCGGGAATTGACTTTGAAATCGCGGTTCATCAAATCGAACGTTTACAAGCGTTTGGTCAGAGCGGTACCGATTTCCTCTTTCTGCACGACGGACAAGGGAAAGACCGAGTCATTTCCAGCCCTCAGAACACGAGGCTGTTAGGTAATGGTTATGAGCACGAGGTGTTCGGATTCCGCGATACAACGATCTTATCGTCAGGCCATGCCTTGGATATGGTAACGCTGATTGGCTCTACAGGTAAGGATGCCTTTTTCGCTGATACGACCGGGGTCCACATCCAAGGAATCGCATACGTCACGCGCGCACGGAATTTTGCAAATGCGATCCTCATCGGAAATGGTGGTAACGACGAATCTGTCATTCTCGGCTCCATGGAAGTTGACCGCTACCAATTTTCTCCGGAGCTGGCAAGGTGGTCACACCTGAACCGAAACGTCGAACTTCATGGATTTGCGAAACAGGAATTCGATGGCAATCTGGGATTCGATACCGTGGAACTGGTTGATGGGTATGGAGTCGACGTACTGGCATTGGCCACTGCCAACGCGCGATTGACTTCACATCGTTACCAGTTGACCGTGTCTGGAATGGAGTCAGTAATTGCGGAATCTCGAATCGACGAACCTGAGGATACTATCGTCGGCTGGAACCAACCTTTAGACTATGCCTTTTCCACGATCGGCGACTGGCTTCTAAAATAGGCGAGCGGAAGACAAAGGGCACCCATCCTTACCCGCTGCGTGAATGAGGGATGAACGTCACGTACCTCACTTACGTTTCGGAATGGTAAAGGTTGACCCGTCGCTCGCGTTAGAGAGATTCGCGGTGCCGCTCCCAATGAATGACGCATTCGGTAATGTCCATAGCGATGCCAATGCCTGGTTTCGTCCCACCTTTGTTCATCCATTGATCCAAAAACATGTCACGTGGTTCCTCCATTTCATTTCACCCCAATTTACCAAGGTCTTATCGACCCGGGATTGGTTTGATCGGCTGCGGTGGCATCACCGAGCACCACCTACATGCCTATCGCGCAGCGGATTTCCAAGTGGTGGCACTGTGCGATCTTCGCCGCGAAGCCGCCGAAAACCGTCGAGCCGAATATTTTCCGAATGCCTCGGTCTACACAGATTACCGCGAACTTCTGATGCGAGAAGATGTCTCCGTGGTGGATATCGCTACGCATCCTACGGTACGAGCTGCCATGATTCGGGATGCGATCGAAGCCGGTAAGCACGTTCTCAGTCAGAAGCCGTTCGTGTTGGACTTACACGTGGGGCAAGAATTGTGCGATCTGGCTGAGCGACATCAATGTGTCTTGGCGGTAAATCAAAACGCTCGCTGGGCTCCACACTACTGTTACTTGAGAAATGCCGTCGATGTAGGTTTGATCGGATCTACCTTTGCACTCCATCAGTCAGTGCATTGGGACCATTCTTGGGTCGAAGGTACGATGTTCGAGACAATCAAACATCTGATTTTGTATGACTACGCGATTCATTGGTTTGATTTGCAGCGAAGCCTGCTGCCCGAATGTCGACCAATACGAGTTTACGCTTCGACGGCGCGCGGACCGGACCAGCAAGTGATGCCCGATCTTCTGGGGCAGTGCATGATTGAATGGAGCAGAGGTCAATCGACCTTGACGTTCGATGGCAGCGTTCGATTCGCGCAGCAGGAGCGAACCTATTTGGCTGGAACGCTTGGCACGCTGGAAAGCACGGGACCGATCTATCGGGACCAACATGTCACCTTAACGACAGAATCGGAGGTCTACCAACCGGAATTAGTCGGCCAATGGTTCCCTGACGCCTTTGCGGGAACGATGGGCGAACTACTATGTAGCATCGAAGAAGGGCGTCCTTGCAGCATCGCGGCTCGCGACAATTTGGAGAGCCTTGCCTTGTGTTTTGCTGCCATTGCTAGCTCCGAATGCCACAGGCCGATCCGGCCGTGGGAAGTAACCAAGCTACCGGAATACTAGAAGGGCACACCTTCGCTGCTGTCGTCGAAGTACGCTTCATCGAGCTGTTGCTGAGGCGTTACCGATGCCCCTGATTCACTTCCCAGCTTTTTGTAACTCATGCCCTCCGCTGTCAGGAAGTACTTAACCTCACTCTGAGGATCTCGCTGCCATTTCCGGCCGCTGAGACGGTAAGTGATCTCAACCTCATCGCCAACACTAAGGCCATCCACCACATCGCAAGCATCGCCAACAAACTCGATGGGAATGTGATTCACAAAACGACCGTTGTCTTGCTCCACAACCACTAAACGTTTTCGAAAGCCCTTTTGACCATAAAACTTGGTCTCTTCGACAAGATGTACTTTACCGGTTACGGTTGCTTGACTCATAGGACTGTCCTTCAATTACCAAGGCTCGATTCTGCAAGATTATGGTAACGTGGACGTTCGATTTCCTCTAGTCCCGATCTCGTTTCGACAGGCGTTTAGGTGAGTAACAAGCGAATCGAAGCTACCCCTGTAAAAACGAGAAGCAACATGTCAAACCACGTTTGTGCCAGCCTCCGAACGATCGACCTCCCAAGATACAAGCCCAGCCAAACAAGCGGAATGAGTGCAGCATCAATGAGCAATGACCAACCATCGATGAGCCCGAGCGAAACGCTGAATGGAATCTTGCAGATATTCAGCACAAGGAAAAACCACGCGCTTGTTCCGACAAATTCATCCTTCGGCAGAGAAACGGCGAGAAGATAGAGTGCAATGACGGGGCCCGCCGCGTTTGCGACCATGGTGGTCAACCCGGCAATGACTCCCATCGATATGCTAAACCACTGACTGCGAGGTACCGACTCAAACCACTTCGGTCGCCATAGCCGCACGGTCTGCAGCATGGTCAGACTCAAAATAATGGTTCCAATGAATGGACGAAATGCCTCTTCGCTCATGCGACTCATGAGTCCAGTTCCGATAACGACTCCCGCAAGTGAGGCAGGCAGAAGTTTGCGGATATGGTCCCATTGAGCATGACGCCCTAGTGCTCGGACCGCGAAAATGTCGCCCACGATGAGCAGCGGAAGAAGTACTCCTGTCGAAAGTCTCGCGCCAAAAACGTGAGCAAAAACGATGACGTGGACCATGCTCAGCCCGGCAAGCCCACTTTTCGAGATTCCAACACAGGCAGCGGCCGAAGCAAGCAACCCGATATTACTCGGAGAAAGTACGTCCTCGATATTCACAAAACAGCATTCTCAGTTGGTAATCGAACCTATACGGCTCAGCTCTTGAGGAAGCTACTACGGGGCATCGCAGGTATGCTTCTTTCACCAGTTTCGCAATGGATTATATTGCGTTCATCTCGCATGGGAAGCTTCGATCCACTTGCAAAAGCTCTCGGTCAATCGAAGCTCTTTCGGTACGAGGTGGTCCTTTTTGAGTCTCTTTTTCAGCGCCCTGCATTGAAATCCATGATCGACTTGGATCTCTTCGACCGCGTGTCGATTCCTGTCACGCATGTCCGACTATATTGGAGCGACCGGCAACAACCGTTGCTCTTTTTTGAATTTTCTTGTTGTCATGGCCCGACGATTCTTTTTCATGAAGAGGTGCGACGTGTTTGATCATCCACAAAGTGAACATGTTTGGTTTGATGATTTTCTCGGAACTTGGGAATTCTCACATCGATGCGATGCGGGGCCTGACCAACCGCAATCCGAAACCCAGGGGACGATGAGTGTGCGAAGCCTGGGTGGCCTTTGGTGCCTGATGGATTGCACCGGCACGTCGCCGGAAGGATCCGAGTGGTTCTCACAATTTTGTCTCGGCTATGATTTGAAGAAGGGCAAATTCGTTGGATCCTTCGTCGCTTCGATGATGACGCATCTTTGGTTGTATGAGGGGGCGTTGGACGAAACCAAGCGTATTCTTACCCTGGATGTGGAAGGCCCTCGATTTGACGGCAAAGACGGAATGGTGATGTACCAAGATATCTTCGAGAAAGTCAATTCGAATGAGTGGTTGCTGCACTCGCGAGTGCTAGGAGACGATGGTCAATGGATTCAATTCCTCGAAGGTATTCACCGCCGCGTTTCTTGACGAGTTGCACGAACTTGGTGTCGAAGCGCGGTTGCAATCCAGGCTGTCCATCTCTGCCACAACGTCGGGCGTATCAGCGACTGGAACTCTTGCTTCGATTCCAGTGTTCGGAATTCTTCATACCTGCGAAGTTCGTTGGCAATCGGTGGATGCTGTTTCACTGCAAGCCGTAACCATGTCAACGCGATATCGGCGAGTCCTTGCCTAGCTTTTATACGAGCTAGGCCAATTCTGGCCTCATTGTAAGAGGGCGTCGCGAGACATTCGATCCATGCATCCTCTGCTAGGTCCAAATCTCGATCTTCGAAGTAGGTTTGACCCAATGCAAGAAGCGCTCGCCCACGGTGCTCGGCGTCTAGCGATTGCGTCAAACTTGTTCTCAAGTATCGCTTAGCTTCCTCAATCTCTCCATTCGCAAGGTGAGCGCGTCCCAACCACTCGCTTTTCGTACTCTCCGGCAAAATTCCGCGAGATACCAGTAGCTCTAACTGATCCCTGGCTTCCGAGGACCTGCCTAGTCGCACTGCATTGCTGACAGCGAGTCTCTCAGCCGAAAGCACGGCCCCCCATTCCAGAGTCGAATTTGAAGAATGATGCCTGATCCTGCCACCCAAGCCGTCCGCTACGCGATCGATTGCCTCCACCTGCTCACAGAACCCTCGCTCCCCCAGTAAGTCGATTTTGACCTGGACGAGGAACGAGCCTGCTTCAGAAACGGTTTGGACATCGAAACCCTTGCGTCTCAGCTCCAAGCTGGCGTTTTGACATCGTTCTGGCGAATTCTGAAAGTCCAAAGTCAGTGTCACAAAGCTCTTCAGCTCCAACGGCTCTGCATGGAAGGCCTGGGAAGATCGCTTGTTTGACGAGATCGATGGGTATGGACTGTTTGCCATCACGGAGCACAGATTGAATTTCCAACAGAACACTCAACAGAATTCCAAGCTGTCGTTGGCTCGACCAGCCAACTCTTCGCCATCGAAAATTTACGACTGAAAAGGGAGCCAACGGCGAAGAAATGGGAGAAGTCCATCAGATTCCATGCGATTCGTGCCGGTCACTTCCAAAAAATCGAACCAATCCCCTCATTCGGTAGTTGCCAACTGCCCTATGCTTCTAACAATAGATGTGCGGGTGGTTTCGGTTCAGCCGAATCAATTTGCCAGTAATTCAAGAAATCCGCGCGAACATTTTTTGGGGAGTGAAGACGATGGTTCGAAAAATGGTTTTGGCAGGAGTGGTAGCAATGGCGGTTTCCTTTGTACACGGGACAGACGACGAGAAACGTACTCCGAAGGCGTTAGATTTCAAGATGAGTTCCCTGAAAGGCGAAGAGGTGGATCTGTCCTCCTATCATGGGAAGGTCATCTTGGTTGTGAATGTCGCAAGCAAGTGCGGCCTGACGCCACAATATCAAGGCTTGCAGTCTCTCTACGAAAAGTACTCCGACAAGGGCTTTGTTGTGTTGGGATTCCCTTGCAATCAATTCGGTGGGCAGGAACCTGGAAGTTCGGAAGAAATTGCAAAGTTTTGCCAATCCAAATATGACGTGACCTTCGACATGTTCGAGAAGATTCGGGTCAACGAGGATAGTACCGGTAAGCCATGTGATCTTTACGCATACCTAACTTCTGTCGACACGGAGCCCGTTGGTAAAGGCAAGATCTCTTGGAACTTTGAGAAATTCTTGATCGATCGCGAAGGAAATGTGATCGCAAGATTTTCTCCGCGGACCGCACCGGATGCGGAAGAACTTGTGACCGCGATTGAAAAAGCGCTCCAAAAGTAAAGCCGTTCGGTCATCGATGCAGTTCGAGGCTTTTGTTCATCAATGCGAGGGATGATCTTTTTTAGCGATCATCCCTCGTTTTGTTTCAGCTTTTGGAGGCCTTGTCCTATTCGCAGGCTGAATTCGTCTGAATCTACGACATGATTAGATTTCGGAAAGCGGTTCAGTCGCATCGCCGAACGAAGGCAGGGAATGTCCCATGAAGCTCATGATGGACAAGAACAATCGGCAAAGTTGGCGATTGGGTTGATCACGATAATTGAGAACGCGACCGGTTTGGATACTGCCTCCTCCTTTTCCAAGAAGAACCACCGGCAACTCTTCGTTGTTATGATGCCCCGACATCATGCTGGAACAGAGCATGATCATACAGTTATCCAGAATCGTACCGTCACCCTCCTGGATTCGATCGAGTTTGTCTGCAATGGATGCGACTTGCTCCAAGAAGAAGCGATTGACAGTTAACCAATCCTCCGTGTCCGAATGAGACAGGAGGTGGTGAATCATATAGTCGATTCCGAGGTTGGGAAAGCGAAGTGACGAGTGATCGTTATTCAGTTTCAAGGTCACGATCCGGGTCGTATCGGTTTGAAACGCGAGGCAGAGTAAGTCGCACATGAGTCGCATGTGCTCGGCAATATCTTGTGGAATCCCATCGGGTGGACGCTTGAATTTGTCGAATGGTTTGGGGCGCATCCCTTGAAGCTCGCCGCGTTCGCCAGCCCCTGCAATACGCTGTTCGATATCGCGCACGGAGTCGAGATACTCGTCAAATCGACGTAGGTCGGAGTTGCTCATTTGTCGCTTCAGATGCGTCGCTTGGTCGAGTACCGAATCCAGTACACTTTGGTCGCCTCGATGATCCGAGTCTTTGAAGAGTCGATCAAACGCAAGCGCCGGATACAACTCGAGCGGAGTGGGCGTCGTCGTTGAACTCCAAGAAATATGCGAACTGTACAACATGGAATAATTTTTATGAACGGATGGATTGGACTTTTCGCAAGCTAGAACCAAGCTGGGCACCTTCGTCGCTCGTCCGATCGTTTGAGCAAGAACCTGATCAAAGCTCGTTCCAGAACGAATCTCACCACCGGCTGCGAGCGGAGCTCCAGAAAGCAAATTCCCCGTCTGCGAGCTGTGGATGTTTCCTTTCATCGCCTGTTCGTTGTACAGACCTCGGATGAAGAGCAGTTTCTCGCGATGCGGCATCAATGGTTCGAGAACTCGCCCAAGTTGCATGCTCGAACCACGACCGTCGGCCCACCACTCGTGCGAATGAAAACCGTTGCCTGCGAAAAGGACGGCAGTCCGAATCGGCGGACGATCGCGATTGATTTCAAATCCGATCGCTCGATCCATTCCTCTCAAGGATTCGAACCAAGGTAAGCCAATGGATACTCCCGCCGCCTTCAGAACAGCTCGCCTAGAAGGAAACTTCATTTTCGTTCCTCAATCATGACGCTTGATCTCCCGATTTCTGTCGATCCGCGAATCTCCAAGAAGGGACGGCTTGTAACGATACCTCGGATAATCGCCTGCAGCCGGTCTTCCTCGTTTGCTAGCCGCGAGCAAATCGATTCTAGCACAGGTTCGTCAGACAATTGGATCGATCTTCCCATCGCGTACCCGAACATTTTACGTACGAGCTGGTAGATGAGCTCTGATCGATGCTGTCGCAACAAATAGTCCTTCAAGCCATCGATTCCTTTCATGGGTTGACCGTCCGGCAGAATGGCGTTTGCATCAATCGGCAGTCCCTTGGCGTCGCGCTCTCGGTAGCGACCAATGGCATCATAGCTTTCGAATGCGAATCCGAACGGATCGATTCCTTGATGGCAGATCGCGCACGCTGCATCGCGACTATGTAGCTCGATCATTTGACGTTCCGTTAATCCTTCCGGCGGTAGTTCGCTCAGGGTGGGAACATTCTTCGGCGGCTTTGGCAGTTTACGGCCTAGAAGGACCTCATTGAGCCAATTGCCCCGAAGGATTGGACTCGTTCTGGATGCGCCAGCTTGCTTTGCAAGAACCGATGCTTGCGTCAAAACCCCTCCGCGATGAGCTTCTTGGACGCCTTCCACGGTCCTCCAAGCATCTCCAACGACATCGGGTATTCCGTAAAACGCTGCTAGTCGCCCGTTGAGTATCGAATGTTGCGCATCGAACAATTCATCGACAGGGCGATCGCGTCGAACTAAATCAACGAAGAACAGAATCGATTCGCGATACATATCGTGTCGCAGTTCTTCAAATTGTGGAAACAGCGTTTCGCTCTTCTCGTTGTGCTGATCAAACTCGTAGATATGCAGCCATTGCGCGGCGAATTGTTCTCCAAAACGCTCAAATTTTGGATCAGCGATCATTCTTTGTATTTCTTCTAGCAGCCTATCTTCTCGATGCAGAATGCCTTTTGCGGCGAGCGAGTAGAGTTCCTCATCCGGCATCGACGACCAAAGAAAATAGCTGAGGCGACTTGCCAGTTCGAAGTCATTTACTCGTCCAGATAATTGATCCGACGCCGGCGACTCCAAACGGTACAAAAACGGCGGGGCCAGAAATATCCGAGCCAAGGTCAGACGAAAGGCCTCTTCATGCTCCATCCCATCGTCTCGGAGCCGAGCGTAAAGAGCTTGCAAGTTCTTTCGTTCGCTCTCGGTTATTGGACGCCGATACGCACGTTCGGCGAAATTGACCAATGCTGCAAGCTGAACTTCTTCATTGGATTCCACGCGATGCAAAAATGCTTCCGCCCGATTCTTGACATGTTCTCGAATCGGTAGGAACTCCTCGACTTTGTCCGGACGATCCTGCGTTGCATACTCAATGAGCTGCTCGATGGCAGCATCTAGTAGGATCGGCTCCTGACTGACATAGAGCAGCTCATCCCACAATCGATCGAGCGTGCGAATCTCGATGTCATCGAGCATCAAACGCTTCAGGTGATCGTCTTCGCGGTAGAACAAGTTCAACGTGATGACTTCATCGACTGGCACAATCTGCGCGTAACAAAGCATCGGTGGAAAGAGATTCGCAAAATCTCGAAGCGATTGCTCGAACTCTTGGGCACGTTTTGTGCCGAATTTGACTAGGACCGGAACAGTCGGCATCAAGTCTTGAGCGGGTTCAGTGAAAGAAGCGAATGCCTGAACACTCGATCGCTCGCCATGTGCGTCCGACGGGAGCTTTAACCGAGCGACGAACTCGGCACCAACGACTAACTCCGTCGGCAAGTGAAACTGGATACTTCCAGGCCGCTCAACGAGCAAATGATTACCGATAAACCTCCAGCCCGGATCGACGGCGTTCTCTGAGCCGAACGATGCAACTTCCTCATCAGAATGGAGAGACGATCCGAACTCCTCAAGGACCGACGCGGCGCGCAGAAGCGGACTGTGAATGGATAGGAGTCGCTCGCACAATTTACCATCCGGTGAAGTTCGATCCTGCTTCCAGTTTTCGCTGGTCAACATCGATTGCAATTGAGCCGCGATTTCCCGGCGTCGCTCCTTCGATCCCGAGCTCTGCCATTCGGCGAGTAGCGTCCCATAGGGGATTGCCTCACCTTCGACGTTCAAATCGGGCTCGCTGAAAAAAGCCCACACGTCGGAATGTCCGAAGCGATCGCCTTGCGGATTACCTGCCAAAATGTTTGCCGATAACTCAGAAAGCCGCCAACCTGCATGTGGCGATTCGATCGATAGGTCAATGCGGGTCAGGTCGCAAAAATGATTATTGTCCTTGGGACCAATGAGCAAGACCAATCGATCCCCTTGTTTGAGCGAAAAATTGGAATACGGACCGAATCGAGTTTCCTCACCTCCGATAGCGATTCCAGATCCCAGAGACAATCGACTCGAGCCCCGCCGCAGTTCCACCGACCAAGAAACACCATTGCCACACTCTGGATGTGCATCTTGCACGATCCCTTCAACCGAAACGGATTGATCCTTGGGGCACTGCCAACGAACAGCGACTTTGCGAAGAGGCGTGGGGTGAACTCCAACCGAATGTGGAAACATGTTTCCAGGGATCCGAACCAATTGATCGGACGCGTTGGCAATGACGCTCAAAGCATTTTCTCCAACCCAACCCGAGATCGATTCGCTGTTTCCTATGCCTTTTTGTTGAGTCGTGATCAGGTCTTGCTGCGGCGCGTTGGCATCAAGGAGTCCGAGCAATTCAAGCCATGCGAGCAAAATTTTGGTAGGAACACGGAATCGTTCCGCTATTTCACTGGCGCTCGTGGTGCTGGGTGCCTCGCGATAATACTCAGCAGCTTCCAGGCATTGCCTCGCAGTGGAAGCGATTTCTTCACGAAGCAGTTGCCATTCCTCAACATATCGGCGCACCTCCTTGAGAGGAAGTTCGGGACGTCCCGGAATCAGCAGCCGAGGGTTCTCCCATAGGACGGCGTCGCCATCTGAACCGTCGCCAGCGCTGAGCAGGTTGAGATAGAGTGAAATCTCGTCTCCTTCCAAAGCGGAGAACGGCATGCGCACTTCAACTTGCTCGAACAGAGGAAGTACAAAATCCATCCATCGTTCCGGACCGAGCCGGTTTCCCAGGTGGCGCGAAATATGGCCGATCGTGTTGTATTTCCAAATGACCGACTGCCACTGCTCAATTTCGTCCAAAAGAATTTGCGCCGCTTCCGGTCCGTTCGCCTCGCGCCAAATCCTCCGCAGTCGATCGAGCACGGGCGAATCTGGAGAGATAGGCTGATTAAGTTCGCTCCATAGAATCTTCAAGTACTTAGCACTTAGCTTTTCGTTTGCGGCAATGCGATCAAGCGTTTGGTCCCCTCTATCAATACTGTTTCGATGGATTGCGAGTGCCTGGAGATATCGGAGCAGTGGTAGCCTTCCTCCTTGGTTGGTTTGAAACTGAACCCCCTGCAAGTTCACTTCCGCTGAGTTGTCGATCGCCGTTCTTTCTGCATAGAACCCTCGTATTTGCCCTAAATACTCTTCAGTCCAATCGCGACGGCTAGTCGACGAGGAGAATCGAAAACCACCCGGCAAGAGCACTGCATGGTCGGCGATCGACTTCGAGGCCTCAAGGTACTTGCTCACCATCGCGGGTGACATGGGCAAGGCGCTGGCAGCGTTCGTGAAACCTTCTCCTGCCGCGCCGTCTGCGGGAAACTCGCGCGTCGGATGCAGGGAAGGGATGCCAGTCAGGTCGCGCACCGTGTAGTTGAATTCTGCATTATTCAAACGGCGAAACAAAATAGGGCCGGGATCACCAGCATTTTTTGCCGCCTCATTTCGCAAAAAGTCTCTGACCCATCTCTGCATCGACTCTCGCTCAATCTCGGTCGGTTGATTCGCTTGCGGTGGAGGCATCTGCCGCGACTCAAGCACCCCACGTACCCGAATCCAAACGTCGGCGGACGCGAGAGCGGAATCGCCGCTTGCTAGTTTTGAGAAGTCGATTTCCGCCTCTTGGATATCTACGGCATGACAATCTGAGCAGTAGCGGTCGATCATGCGATAGACGTGTGATTCATACTCCGTTCGAAGCAATGCATCATCTGCCGCGCCGAGCGCCTGTCCGTTAAATGTGACTTGAACAAGTATCGCTGCGAAACAGGTGACGAAATACACGCATGTGATGCGACGTTCAAGCCAACTCAGCTCACAAGAGACCGATTGGTATCTCCATGCTGCATGGATCATCATCGCATCTTCGCAAAATCAAGTGGAGTGGAAAATCATTGGCGGGGGAATGCCAAGGGCCGGCGTCGCGATCAACGACCATGATCATCTCACGGTCAGTACACCTTGATTATGACACGGGAATGCACCTGCCGCAAACGGAGGGCAGTCTTTGCCGTTTTTGCTTTCCATACGATCTGCCGAAACGTCACGGATCACACAGGTTCTTGCGAAGGTAAGAAGTAAGTCCTCCATGTTCGAAGCGCTGCATCGAAAAACGCTTTGACGAACCGGAAAGCTCCGAAAAAGTTTCGCCGCAACTTGCGTGACAAGATCAAGCGATATTCCGACTTCTCGCGACCGACTCGCATCCGTATCGAGCAACTTGGCAGCCGAAATATCGGAGGATCACTTCGAAGTGGGGACGTCGATTGCCTTCTGAAGCAAATCCGATAGCGCGTCTGCAACGGAGACGTCAAAGGGTTCCGTGGAAATTTTCGCGCGGTCTGTGGTCGCCTTAGCGCGTTGCAAGTACTCACGCAGGTCCGCATCCGATGGACTTGGGACATTGGTCAACATGCCTGATTTGCGGTCTTTGACTGCAATTCGTTGCACGATGAATTCCATCTGATACATGCCTAATTCACCTTGAGCCGCCATGCGAAGTAGCCGTTCAGACTCGACCTTCATCGCATTCTTTTCGGCCTCGGTGAGTGTGCTCTTCTCAATATTCTGCAAAAGCTGTTGAATGACACCCCATTGAAGCAACGGAGAGTCGCTGAGAACCGCATGGAGTCGCAGCAGTTGTCGTTGGTCATAGGAATCGTCGCGAATATTCCGAGCAATTTCGTCGAGCTTTGCGAGGATGACTTCCTTATCCGAGTCCGCCAAAGGCGCCCCTTCAATCCAAGGGATTAGCTGTGATTGAATGGCCTGTTCCGCCCGCTCTCCCTGGTGTCCCATGAGCGTCCATGACGCGATGATCATGGCGACGCTTCCGACAACAAGCGCCAAAATACAAACAACTAGACAAGCGGGCGCGAACGATGGTTCCGGTTTCGAACTCTCTGAATTCGTGGCTGATTTACTCATCGCGATATTCGATGGTGAGAATCTGGTAGCGGAGGACTCCTCTCGGAACCTTGATCTCGACAATCTCCCCCACTTTCTTTCCCACCAATGCCGATCCAATGGGACTGGTCATCAGGATTTTCCCACAATCGTAATCCTCATCACCAGCTCCAACGAGCGTGAACTCCTCTTCTTCCTCCGCATCAAGGTCCTTGAGTTTAACTGAAGCACCATAGGCGACCTCGTCCGAACTTCGATTGGTCGTATCGACGATGTGAGCGTTTGCCAATTTCGACTTCAGCACATTGATCTTTGCCTGCACCAACCCTTGATTTTCGCGTTGAGCATGGTACTCCGCATTTTCCTTGAGGTCCCCCTCAGCGCGTGCCTCTGCGATTCGCTCTGCAATCGTCGGCAATTCGACTCGCTCAAGGTGCTCAATTTGCTCGCGCAGACGATTGTAAGCGTCTCGCGTCATCGGAATATAACTAGACATGGCTGTCAAACTCCCTCCAACCAATCCTGCACCGCTCAAAGTTTTGTGATCGACCATTCACCCAAAAGAGAAACGACCTCTTTGGTGAAAAGGTCGTTTACAAATTCTCAGCGATAGGGAACTGTCTAAATTCGAACCAAGGGTCGTAGCGCGACGAAACAATCTAGAAAGCGAAGTGAGCAAACGCCTTGTTCGCTTCAGCCATGCGGTGAGTATTCTCCCGTTTCGTAATCGCAGCACCTTCCTTCTTGTATGCGGCAATCAATTCATCCGCTAACTTGATCGCAGTCGCGCGACCTTTCTTCTCTCGAACGGCACCAAGAACCCAACGGAAAGCAAGAGACTGCTGCCTATTCTTGTTGACTTGCATTGGAACCTGATAGGATGCACCACCAACACGTTTCGATCGAACTTCAACATAAGGTTTCACGTTCTCAATCGCTTGCTCGAAAATTTCGATCGGGCTGGGTTCCTTCATTCGACGGCCGATTTCTTCCAAGGCGTCGTAGAAAACTCCTTGAGCAACGGACTTCTTACCGTCGTACATCAAGCAATTGATGAACTTCGAGGCCAACAGCGAATTGAATCGTGGATCGGGCCGGAGCGACGTGCGACTTGCAGTAATGTTTCCCATGTTTCTCTATTGGTTAGGAGCTTGCTAAAATTCTCGGATTCAATTGAATGTGACATTGGAGCCAACTTATGGCTTCTTGGCACCATAACGACTTCTTGACTGTTTTCGCCCGTTGACCCCAAGCGTGTCACGACTGCCTCGGATCACTTGATAGCGAACCCCAGGAAGGTCGCGAATTCGACCGCCTCGCACGAGAACGATCGAGTGCTCTTGAAGGTTGTGACCTTCTCCAGGAATGTAAACCGTGACTTCCTTACCATTCGTCAGTCGCACTCGCGTGATCTTTCGGAGAGCCGAGTTTGGCTTCTTGGGAGTCATTGTCTTTACCTGCAAACAAACACCCTGTTTTTGAGGGCATTTATCCAAAACAGGACTCTTGGATCCTCGCTTTTGGATCGACCGATTGCGTTTTACAAGCTGATTGATCGTTGGCATAAACTGCGGACTACTTTCCAAGTTCGCGACAAAAAAGTGTATCAATACCAGAGGAGGGACTTGAACCCACACACCCTTGCGGGCACTGGATTTTGAGTCCAGCGCGTCTGCCGATTCCGCCACTCTGGCGCGGGTGATTTCTCATGAATCCCGTCCGTAGGCAAGGGAGAGAATTGTAACTCAGTACCTCGCGAATGGACAAGACCCTTGGCAAGCAATTTTCGAGCATTTTGAGAGATTCTGAGTAAGTTGCGCTTGAAGGTGTCGCGAGTGGCCAATCGCAAATGTTGGACTCATCGTGTGCAGCTTCAAGAAGTTAAACGCAGCGGAAATCCTCGAAATCGGCTGCTTAGTGGATCGAAAGTCAATTCGAATGGTCACAAAGGCAAGAATCGGTTGAGAATCTATACCAACGCAGACCACGAACAAGCAGTGGATTTGACGGTTTTTGAGGAAGTTGGACTTGAATGGCACCGTCATTGAAGCTGTTCTCTTCGCGGCAAAAAGCCCGAACGAGGCTTTGCTTTCTAATCGTGGAAGAGGGCTGATTCGACATTGGCAGGTTTCATTGGCGGACGGATATCATTATGAGCGATCCGGTGGAATTGGGTTCCAATGACGTTCGTCTTGAAGGATTAGAGGGTGCCAGGATTGCCGAAATGGCAAACTACAGCAAATAAATTTCCCGTCCGACCCAGTTAAGAGCTTAACGAACGCCCAAAACGAGAAATAATAGAGAAATCGTCGCGGAGGGCTTTTGTAAAATTGTCTTCATTCGCACAATCTAAACGATCGATAATTTCGTAGCACATTACCCAGGCCGCAAGTTCTTCAACCACGGGACCCCATTTCATGTCTTCCGAGACTGCCAACTTAGCCAAACCTGTCCAAATTGTCGCCAACGTAACCGTTCGGTTAGCGGGCGACTCTGGAGATGGTATGCAGTTGGCCGGAACACAGCTGACCAACACATCTGCACTCTTAGGAAATGACATCGCGACTTTTCCCGACTTCCCCGCAGAGATTCGCGCCCCGCGAGGTACGAGGGCCGGCGTGTCGGGATTTCAAGTCCAGTTTGCGTCGCATGAAGTGTTCACGCCCGGGGACACGTTGGACGCACTCATTGCGATGAACCCCGCTGCATTGGTGACGAACGTTGGGGATCTTCGTCCCGGCGGACTGCTGATAGTGAACGAGGACAATTTTGAGGACAAAGACTTGAAATTGGCTAAGCTGTCGAAGAATCCACTTGATGGCAGCGATCTCAACAATTATCGATTGATTCGAGTTCCCATGAACCGGCTCACTCGCGAAGCCGTGCAATCCACGGGGATCAGCCCGAAAGAAATCGACAGATGCAAGAACTTCTTTGCAATGGGTTTGATCTATTGGCTATATGGACGTGATCTCGGGCCGACTCTCCGATTCATTCACGGAAAGTTTGCAGGGGGGAAAGCGGAAATCGCTCAAGCGAACGAGTTGGCGCTTCGCGCGGGGTGGGCATTCGGTGAGACGATCGAAGCCATTGAATCCACTTACCAAATTCCCGCCGCCAAACTTGCTCCCGGAACCTATCGAAGCATCATGGGAAACCAAGCCTTGGCTTGGGGATTGCTTGCTGCCGCGCAGCGAAGTTCGAAGACCCTATTTTATGCGTCCTATCCGATCACGCCGGCCAGCGACATTTTGCATGAACTGACGAAGCTACGAAATTTCGGCGTTACCACTTTTCAGGCAGAGGATGAAATTGCTGCCGTTTGTTCCGCAATTGGGGCTGCCTACGGTGGCTACATGGCAGTCACAACATCCAGCGGTCCCGGAATTGCTTTGAAGACCGAGGGGATGGGATTGGCAGTGATGCTGGAACTTCCGATGGTTGTCATCGATGTCCAGCGAGGAGGTCCAAGCACCGGTCTGCCGACGAAGACAGAACAAGCAGACTTACTGCAAGTGCTGTTCGGGCGAAATGGCGAGGCTCCTTTGCCCGTACTCGCAGCGAAGAGTCCAGCCGACTGTTTCGATATTGTTCAGGAAGCCTGGATGTTGGCGGTGCGTTTAATGGTGCCTGTCGTCGTTCTGTCCGACGGATATATTGCGAATGGGTCGGAACCATGGTCCATTCCGGATATTCCGTCGATGACGCCGATTCCGATTACTCACCCGACATTAAATCCGGATGGCAAGCCTTTCGCACCTTATGAGCGAGATGAGTTGCTGGCTAGGCCTTGGGCCATTCCCGGGACTCCTGGTTTGATGCACCGCGTCGGTGGGTTAGAGAAAGAAGACCATACTGGCAACATCAGTTACGATCCACTCAATCACCAACGCATGGTCGATACTCGTGCAAAGAAAGTTGCCAACGCGGCCAAGTTGTTGCCGCAGCAAACGGTGTACGGTCCTGAGACTGGCGACCTTCTCGTTCTGTCTTGGGGTGGTACTTACGGTTCGTGTTTTACGGCGGTTCAGAGAGCACAGAGTGAAGGGTTTCAAGTCGCACATGCCCACCTTCGATTCCTGAACCCTTTCCCGATGAATCTGAGAGAGGTACTATCACGCTACCGCCGCATTCTGGTGCCAGAGTTGAACTCTGGGCAGTTGCTCATGCTCATTCGGTCGAAGTTCCTGATCGACGCCATCGGCTTGAACAAAGTGCAAGGAAAGCCATTCTCCATTGGAGAGGTTCATCAGGCGATCGTCGATAGCATCACCGACTTGCCTTGACCGTTGGATTAACGAAAGATCGGCAGCGGGTGATTTGGGACAAGCTGCGCGTCATTCACTTGAGTACAAATTCCTTTCTTCACATTTCATTTCCCCATCAAATCTATGAATGCCCCACTTCCTGTTCTAACATCAGCCGATTTTGCAAGCGACCAAGAAGTACGTTGGTGCCCTGGATGCGGAGACTACTCGATTCTAGCGCAGATGAAAAAAGTTCTGCCAGAGTTGGGCGTCCCTCCCGAAAAGACCGTTTTCGTGTCCGGCATCGGCTGTTCGAGTCGATTTCCGTATTACGTCAACACCTACGGCGTCCATTCCATTCATGGCCGGGCTCCAGCCGTAGCGACCGGGTTGAAGGTTGCTCGACCCGATTTGACTGTTTGGGTGATAACGGGAGACGGGGATGCGCTTAGCATCGGAGGCAACCACTTCATCCATTGCCTGCGTCGGAATTTGGATGTGAACATCGTCCTTTTCAACAACCGCATCTACGGCTTGACCAAAGGTCAGTTTTCACCGACCAGCGTCCCGGGACAGATTACGAAAAGCACTCCAGGTGGAGTGATCGATCATCCGTTAAACCCGATCGCGGTGGCGTTAAGTGCCGAAGCGACCTTCATCGCTCGCTCGATCGACTCTCAAGTCAAGCATTTGGCAGCGATTCTCAAGCGAGCGGCTCAACACAAGGGAACGTCGTTTGTTGAAGTCTATCAGAACTGTAACGTTTTTAATGACGGTGCTTGGGCCTACGCCGCCGAACGGGCGACCAGGGACGACACCACGATTGAGCTAGAACACGGCAAGCCAATGATTTTCGGCAAGGATCGGGACAAGGGCATTCGATTAAACGGATTGCGACTCGAGGTGGTCGATCTCAGCACGGGAGCCTTCAAAGAGAGCGATCTGCTCGTTCATGACGAACACGCGGATGCAAGCCTGACCTTTCTTCTGAGTCAAATGCGACACCCTGAGTTTCCTGAGCCCATTGGTGTATTCCGCCAAGTCAATAAGACCACGTTCGATGATGCAATCCGAGAGCAGACCGTTGAGGCCATTTCCAAACGTGGTCGTGGAGATTTGCAAAAGCTATTTCATAGCGGCGATACGTGGAGAATCGACTGATCCCTTTCTAGGATTTCGAATCGTCTTCCAAGAATCGGTAGATCAATGCGCCTGCCGTGCCGCCCAGGATGGGGGCGACCCAAAAGAGCCAAAGTTGGTTCAGGGCCCAGCTCCCGACAAATATGGCAACTCCCGTACTGCGAGCAGGATTGACGGACGTATTCGTCACGGGAATGCTAATCAAATGAATCAGTGTTAGCCCTAGGCCGATCGCAATGGGTGCGAATCCTTGCGGAGCATTTTTACTCGTCGCTCCCATGATGATCAGCAAGAACATGAGTGTCATGACAATCTCCGTGACTAAGCACGCGATCATCGAGTACTTGCCTGGAGAATGCTCGGCGTAGCCGTTGGATGCGAATCCTCCAGCGACCGAAAAACCTTCTTGGCCACCCGCGATTATCAGCAGGACGGCTGCTCCAGCAATGGCCCCGAGAACCTGTGACGCGATGTACGGAGCGACCTGCGAAGCTGGAAACCTTCCTCCAGCGCACAATCCGATGGAAACAGCTGGATTGAGATGACATCCCGAGATGTGACCGATGGCATAGGCCATCGTCAACACCGTTAATCCGAACGCGAGCGAGACCCCTACGAGTCCGATTCCGACATCTGGAAAGGCCGCAGCTAGAACAGCACTACCGCAACCGCCGAGAACCAACCAAAACGTACCGACAAACTCCGCTAGAAATTTCTTCATGGAACAATCCTTGAACAGAAGATACGAGCCTAAACACTGATCCTACATCCGTCGCAAAGAACCTCGAAAGGAAACTGCGAGGAAGATTTGGGAAACGCTTGAACCCAATACAGCATTCCTCAATTCCCCTCGATCCCGACAACAGGAGTTCTAGGAATAGCACGCCGCGATGACCATTGTGTGGGGAAGGTCGAAGAAGACCATATCAAATCGAACGACGTTCTTCAAGCTGAACAAAAGGGAATGGAAAAGCGTCGATCAACCGGAGTGCACACCCTGGCGCAGATGATGATCCAATCCAAGTGGACCAGTGCATTTCGATCGTGAGCGTGTCGAGCGATGCCAAACAAACGGGCCGGTAAATCTCTGTTTTCCACTCGCTCTAAAGAGTCGGCTCAATGATGATTAGTTCCTGATCGGCAGTTAAGTCGTTCAGGGAACTGACAGAACCGGACGGCCAATAGACGGTCAATCGGCGCACGTTTTGGGATCTGCCCAGACCGAAATGCAGCTTTGGTGAATTTGAACTGCCGTAGCTCCCGCCACTGAATCGGAATCGATGAAGCGTTTGTCCATCGATTTCACATTCGACACGAGCACCGATGGCATCGCGGTTCGATTTCGTTCCAATCAAGTGAACATTCAGAAAATGTCCTTGTCGATCGGAGTCATTGCCTAAGAGTACCGGAGGCTGTTCCACCATCGACACGATGCAATCGAGAAGCCCATCACCATCCAGGTCGCCGACGGCAAGACCGCGTGCAGGGTACGCCGTTTGAAAGAATTTGCCTGCAACATCACTTCGATTGATCAGTCGTTTACCATCCAGATTTTCGAGCATGTAGGGTAACTGCAGATTCGTACTCCCCGAAGGATATCGTGACGTGTGTCCAGCAACAACGATCAAGTCTTCATCTCCATCCAAATCGGCGTCCAGGAAGCTTGTTCCCCAACAGACATTACGGCTACCCAATCCCATCAGCCCGGCTGGCCGCGTCGCTAACTGGAAAAAGCCGTTGGGGCGACCGCAGTACAATTCGCAGTACTCGTCCTGGTAATTGGTTACCAAGAAATCGGGGAGTCCATCCCTGTTGAAATCTCCGATGGCAATTCCCATACTTCCGTCGGGAACAGAACGGCTTCCAAGAGCGACGCCGTTCGCGCCGCCATTCTCACGAAAGTTGCCTTGACCATCATTCAGGAAGAGTAAGTTTGGATGGACATCGTTGACGACAAATATGTCGGTGTCCCCATCGCGGTCCCAATCTCCGACAGCAACGCCGAGGCCACGACTCGGTAAGTTCGCGAGCTGGGCACTCTGATTTTCAAATGTGCCAGTTCCTGATTGAAACAACAATTCATCCTGCTCACCTTCGAAGTCGGTAGGAACGCATCGATCGCGCTGGCCACTTCTCGAAAAGCATGGCTTTTCCAGTTCCCAAGCCCAACGAGCATAATGACTGATGTAGAGGTCCAGTTGCCCATCTCCATTGAAATCGCCCCACGCTGAAGAAGCGCTCCAATCGCTGTTCAACAGCCCCACCGTTTCGGTCACGTCTTCGAAGGTTCCGTCTCCCATATTGCGAAAGAGCTGTTGCCCTCCGTAACCGGTGATGACGACGTCTGAATAGCCATCTTGATCGAAGTCCCCGACATTGACTCCCGATGCATAGCAACGACTTCGTTGTACACGGGAAGCGACAGAAACGGGGCGAAATCTCTGCTGTCCAGTACCTTGAAACAGTCCGTGATCAGAATAGAGTATCTCACGATCAGAGGTAAACTTCCCGCCACCAGGCAAGAAGATATCCTCCAAACCATCCCGGTCAAAGTCGAGGATTCCAACTCCACAACCCAAGGTCTCAATCATGGTCAGCAACCAAGCGTCTTCACCGTTATGTTGCTTGAAGTCCAGTCCAGAATGCTCGATGACTCGCCAGCGAATGCTGCTCGAAGATTTCTGATCCAAGGCATTGGCAGTGATGACATTCTCGGGAGACATCGATCGGCTGTTCCTGGAGTCCGAACGTTCGTTCGTT
The DNA here is from genome assembly GCA_037440405.1 of Pirellula sp. Lineage (GTDB taxonomy): Bacteria > Planctomycetota > Planctomycetia > Pirellulales > Pirellulaceae > JANMGV01. Next base: position 37,365 of record JBBIUE010000033.1, read on the forward strand.
GTCGGCTTGCTGATCTGATTCTCGCTTGACCGCGAATGACATCCTAGCTGCTGAGCCGCTAGGCTACCGATGATCCAAATAAAGCAGATTCGAAGTCCAGCTTTCTTCGAGACGCTCGAGCAGCGAGCGATTCTATTGCCCACCACTCGCAACTCCCTTTTCGCCACCGGTGTTCATGGACGCCATCAACTGCTCGGCCTTCTGTTGATGGCGAAGTGATGGCGTGGGCTTCCGTTCGCGTCGATAATAGTCCGCCATGAGCTGATGAGCAATGAGGTTGTTTGGATCCATCGCAATCACCGACTGTATTTGACCGCTCCCGGCTTCCGGTGAAAGGTAATACATCATGAGCCGACCAATTTGCAAGCGAACGCCGATTTCGGACGGGTTGGCATCGAGCATCGATATGAGCCGATCTATCTCGGGTTGCCGGGATTGGCTGGAACGTGCGATGGCGAAAATCGTTTCCGCTTCCGCAATGCGATTTCTCGCCTGCTCTGTACGGGCCTGAAGTTCACGAAACGGGGCTACCTCTGGCCAGCGGTCGCACAATTCCTGCAGGATATCACGGGCCTCGTCGGTACGACCGGAATCGAGGGATGCTTGAGCCTTGCTAAATAGAAACGATGAATCGGGCGGACCGTCATGCTCAACTTTTTGAAAGATTTCCCATGCATCGTCCGCACGTCCCTGATTCAACAGACATTGAGCGTAACCAAGCTGGATCATCCGATGATTGGGATGAGTTTCCATCAACACTTCATAATGCATCTCTGCTTCTGTAAGTTTGGCTTGCTCAACAAGCAATTCCGCCAAGCGAAGTCGGGCTTGCCAATACTCTGGGTCTAAATCAATCGCCTTCTGAAGGAGCTTGGTTGCAGGGACGATCTGATAATCGATGGCTCGGAAGACACCATCCCAATAAAAGATGCGAGGGTTGTTCGGCTCCTGCTCCCGCCAAAGCTCGATCAATCGTCGACCTTCTCCGAGATGCCAGTTCGTCGAATATCCCTTCAGAAATGACTCGTACACTTCGAACTCACGGCCGCGGTAGGCTTGAAGCAGTGGGCCCAAGTACTGAAAGGGCTCATCGGTAAATCCGCACTGAGCTAACCACAATCGCATCGGGCGTCGAGCTTCATCCAAGGGCATACCAAGCTCAATGGCACGGTTCACATGCTTCTCTAAACGGAGAGGGTCGCCAAGCTTGCGATAGGCTTCTGCTTTCGCTCGCTCGAAACTTGCTCTGCTACCGAGCACCCATTCCCATCGAGCTATTCGGCTCAATGCGGATTGCGCATCACCAAACACCACCATTTTTTCAGCTGCCGTGGTAATCCAAATCGGCAATGCGAGATACGATACTCCCAACACAATCGCCAAGCTAGCGATTCCAAAGCTCAACCGACGAACCAAGATGGTTGACTGCATCTAGCACCGAGTTTGCAAGCCGAAATTAAATCGTCTCTAAAAGATAAATAATCTTGTACGAAACCGCTCGAAGGAGAAAAGCTGTCTTGCAGTAACAAAACATTTCACAACGACCGTGCTTGTGCTTTGTCGCAGGCATCAGCGTGAAAGTACCGTCGAGCGCCAGCCTCCGATGGGATCGCTAACCAACGGTCGGTAACGCATCTCGACTAAGACCCTAAACCCGCAATGATCCACATGGACGGAGCACTTGAGAATCTCTCCATTTTTGGTTCATTTTGCATTGTTGGCAAGCGATGTAAGGCTGAGAAAGGACGATAAACGCCACTTGATGGGAGAACAACCCTCCTAAGCCAAAGGTAAAGAACCGATTCCAGCTAAAATCGACTTGAGAACCTCTGCTGGCTTGGATACAATCTGCCGATTCTTCACAGAGAATTCCTTGGGAAAAATGACAAGCGTTCGGACTTTAGGAGTCCGTAACTGGGAGCAGCGAACATGACGCTAGATAAAAGTTTGAAGGTTCGAGCCGGAGCCATTTCGAGTCGTAACGTAATGACTCGGGCCGAGCGCATTGCGCGACTGAAGGAGCTAAACAAGTGGGACGACTCCATTTCCGTTCTTGGAATGGCTAAAGTTCGAGTTCCGAAGGTGTCGCTGAAGAAAAAGAAGAAAGTGAAGAAGGAAGAAGAGACGGATACGAAGAAGAAACAGTAGTATCAGTCGGATGCTGCTGGAATTTCGCAAACCGTCACCAATTCTTTCCGTCGCCTCGACTGAGGGACTTAGAACTGCGAGTTAGCCTACTTACTCTGGAGCGCTTGGGTCTGCAAGCGGAAGGCAATCCAAACGTATTGCGCCCCAGAGAGGATGGTGAGGATGACTGCGATCCAGACGAGGATCGATCTCGTAAGCACGAGCGATTCTGCAGGAGATGAGACGCGAAGCGTCATCAGTGCGGCAACGACCGCAGCGCACTGAGCGACCATTTTCCATTTTCCCAACTGCTTTGCGGAAAAGTCGCCTCCCTGGCCCTCGACCATACCACGAAGACTAGTGATCAGCAGTTCTCGGCCGACAACCAAAGTCGCCACCCATGCGGCAATTCCGCTGGCAGGTTTGGCTACCAATGCGATCATGGCACCACAGATGATGATCTTGTCGACGAATGGGTCATAGATGCGGCCGAACTTGGTGGACTGATCGAACTTTCTTGCCCAGTATCCGTCGATCCAATCGGTTGCAGCGGCAATCAGGAAGCACACCATCGCTGGCACGTAGTAGCTGTATTCGATCTGGACCATGACAACGATTGCCAAGATGAATCGAATGGTCGACAAAGCGTTGGGGACGTTCCAGATCGAGCGCGAAGGCTCTGGGTTCGATGAATTCATCGGCCGAGGACTCCTGATCCTCTAGGCAACGGTTCAGCGATCGCCACTCCCATCAAATCATACTCCTGTGAGGTGACTATTTCTGTCGGCACGATTTGACCGAGAGCGAGCTCGTGATCGCCCCCCGTAACATAGACGACCGCATCCACGTCCGGGGCATCGGCATACGATCTTCCCAGCCAGACGTTCTGGCTCCTATCGATTTCTTGATCGAGAATGACATGCAGAATCTTTCCGATTTGCGATTCGCACCACTCGAAGGCGTTTGCTTGTTGGATTTGCATCAGCCGTTCACGTCGAGCGCTCTTGATTTTTTCCGAGAGGTGCTGATCAAGCTTAGCAGCGGGTGTATCCGGCTCGAGCGAATAAGTGAACACTCCCAACCGCTCGAATTTCGCATCTTCAATGAAGTTCGCCAATTCTTCGAATTGTTGATCGGTCTCTCCGGGAAAGCCGGTTATGAACGTGGTTCGAATGGCGAGCTCCGGAATTCCTGACCTTAAACGAGACAGCAAATCAATCGTCTCCGCACGATTGACCCGCCGTGACATTCTCTTGAGCATCTGATCGTTGATGTGCTGCAGGGGTATGTCGATATAAGGGAGAATCTTCTTGCCATTCGCGATGGTTGCGATGAGGCGGTCGTCGATATACATCGGATAGAAGTACATCAAGCGAATCCAGTCGATGCCATCGAGCGCGTCCAGACGTTCCAAAAGTTCATGCAGCCGGGGTTCACCGTACAGATCCATACCGTAATAGGTCGTATCTTGCGCGACGACGATTAGTTCGCGAACGCCGAAGTCCACGAGCTGTTCGGCTTCCTTTACCACGTTCTCCATCGGCTTGCTTGCGTGTTTCCCTCGCATCTTAGGAATGGCGCAAAAAGTGCAGAGGCGATCGCAACCTTCAGAAATCTTCAGATAAGCGAAGTGTTTTGGCGTCACCTGCATCCGATCGCAATCAGAAAGTGCGCGAATGGGAGCAGGGCGAAAAACCGATCGCTGTTCGTCCAGCCCACCGATCAAACGGTCGGCGACCGAAACGATTTCATCGCGAGCGAAAACGCCCACCAGCCAGTCAATATCCGGACGACTTTCGAGCAGTTGATCTCGCTGGCGTTCCGCCAAGCAACCTGAAACAATCACGCCGCGAATTTTTCCCTTGCGTTTGAGGCTGAGCATTTGGTCAATGACGCTGAGCGACTCCTGCCGCGCACTTTCGATAAACCCGCAAGTGTTGATGACGACGAAGTCCGCGTTTTCGGGTTGGGCAACCAACGCATAGCCGTCCGATCTAAGGAGTCCCAGCATGCGTTCGGAGTCGACCGTATTCTTTGGGCAGCCCAGACTGACAAAAGCGTAACGTCCCTTGATCTCTGGTCCAGATTGAGTTCCGCAAGAAGAAGTCTCGTGCTGAGCAATTGGAAGTGTAATCTGTGGCATAAGTACACGAATGTTCCATAAACCAATGCCCGCTGACCAAGCCGAAATGAACTCGCCCTCGAACAAACCGAGTATATTGGAACTTGAACGTATGGTATCGACAAGCCTAAACGAGGGCATGTGTCAGTCGGAGCTTTCACTGGACAAAGTCTTACAGCCCCATCGGTCTGCATTCTGAGTGCGATGCCTGCAGCATCCGATAACCTCTTGGTTTCGCGCTCTTTCGCCGAGAACTACTGTACGTTTTCGAGTACCGGCTGTTGGAACCGGGCGATATCGAATTCGGTAGGGGTCACAAGTCACACGCTCCCCTTGCAATCGGAAGTGAAAGGACCTTTAATTGCCATCAGGTTCGGCCAGCCCAGACGTAAAAACGCTCAATCATGGCAGGAAAGATGACGGCAAAGCTTCGGTTACGCGATAACTGGAATCGATTGCGAGACCAAGTTGCCGATTCCTGCTTCGTCGCGGGACGAGACGCTGATTCCGTGCGGGTGATCGCGGTTACGAAGTACGTCGATATTCAGGTGGTCCGCGATCTTTTCGAAATCGGCTGCCATGACTTTGGGGAAAGTCGTCCACAGGAATTGTGGTCCAAAGCCCAGCTTCTCGCGCAACCCGATTGCAGCTCGCAGGGGGTGGAATGGCATCTTGTCGGCCACTTGCAGCGAAACAAAGTGAAGCGGACACTTGGATGGGCCTGCTGGATTCACTCCGTCGATTCGAGACGGCTTCTGGAGCAGCTTGAACAAGACGCGGCATCGCTCAATATTCATCCAACCGTTCTCTTGGAAGTCAACCTTACTCAGGACGCGAGCAAAACGGGTTGCTCGATTGACGAACTGGAGAGGTTAGCGGAATATGCAGTCAGTTGTCGTTATGTGCAGGTCGTTGGTTTGATGGGGATGTCATCGCAGAGTGTCAAGTTAGAATGTGGTGCGAAGGACACAGCACGGCGAGAGTTTGCGGAACTTCGCCGCTTTAGAGATCGATTGCAATCGCAATACGCCCGTCAACTGCGGTTGAATGAACTGTCGATGGGAATGAGTACGGACTTTCGCGAGGCGATTATTGAGGGAGCCACCATGATTCGTGTTGGTTCCGCACTTTTCGAAGGCATCGAGTCGAAACCTCACTGACTCAGCGGAGTAGATGATGGCGAGCGAAGAAGAACTGAGTGCAAGCGATCATCGAGAAGTTCCGAACGATCGAGTTCCTCTGCTTCTAGCCCTTGCTCCGGTAGCCCTCCTCATATCGCTGCTTGTGATCAACGTTCGACTGTTTGGTCCCGATGCCTCAACGGGAGCCAATCAAATTGCGCTCCTCTTGGCTGCAGCGTTCGCTGGAGCCATTGGGAGATTGTTCGGGGTAACCTTTAATCAATTGCGGCAGGGGATGGTTCGCAGTATCGCATCTGCGCTAACCGCGATGCTGATATTGTTATTGATTGGCGGTTTGACCTCGACTTGGATGCTGAGCGGTGTTGTACCGGCTATGATCTATTACGGCTTGAAGATTCTGACTCCAGAGTATTTCTTGGTTGCCACGGTGTTGATTTGTTCGATTGTCTCCATCGCCACCGGCAGTTCGTGGACGACCGTTGGAACGGTTGGAATCGCATTGCTGGGAATCGGCAGAGCTCTCGGATTTTCTGAAGGCCTTGTTGCCGGTGCGATTATTTCCGGGGCCTACTTTGGCGATAAGATGTCCCCGCTTTCGGACACCACGAATCTCGCATCAGCGATGGCAGGAACCGAATTGTTTACGCATATTCGGCACATGATGTGGACCACAGTTCCGACCTATTTGCTCAGTTTGGTTGCGTTCTGGACACTTGGTACTCACAGCGGAGCCGAGTCCAATCCCGCAGATGCGATGATTCTCGCGGAATTGATTCAGACGCGATTTAACTTGTCGCTGTGGCTGTTTCTGTTGCCGGTTGCGGTGGTGGTGATGGTTATTCGAAGAATCGATGCCTTGATCGTCTTGTTCTGCGCCGTCGTGCTTGGGGGGATCGTCGCGATCCTGGTTCAACCCCAAATCATTCGCGATCTTGCACAAAGCGACGCGCATTATGCCAAGCAGAGCTATGTAGTAATCAGCAAAGTCGTGACCGGAGGGAACGCGGCTCCCGAAGACCAACCAACGCTTGACTACGCGATTCACTTGCGAACTGAACAAACGGCTCAAGTTGCTCAAAAATATCAGCTTACCGAAGCCGAAATCGAAACCAAGGTTTCCAGTACGGAGGACTTGCTTCAATCCAAAGGGATGACGGGAATGCTCCCGACGATTTGGCTGATCCTCTGCGCGATGTGCTTTGGAGGAGCGATGGAAACCTGTGGTCTGCTACGAAGGATCACTCAGCCGTTGGTAAAAATGGCTAAGGGTACCGCGAGCCTGATCGGAGTGACTGCGGCCAGTTGTATCTTCGTGAATTTAACCGCATCGGACCAATACCTTTCGATCGTAGTGCCTGGCAGAATGTTCAGAAAGTATTATGCGCTGCGAGGGCTTGCACCGCAAAATCTGAGTCGGACATTGGAGGACTCAGGAACAGTGACGAGTGTGCTCATCCCCTGGAACACATGCGGTGCAGCGCAGAGTGGATATTTGGGTGTATCGGTTCTGACGTTTGCACCCTACTGCATCTTTTGCTGGCTCAGCCCCATCATGACGATATTCTTTGGCATCCTTGGGCTGGCCATAGCTCGAATCGGTGCGACGATTTCTAATGACTCGGACGACGCGACGAAAGAAAAAGCGGAACCAAGGGCCTCGGCGCCTTGATTTTTGGACTTCCTAGATCGAGCGTCACTCTCGGAAGACCGTCACAACAGGAAGGTATTGGAGCGAATTTCTTCTTTTGTTTGATGCCCGATCTATTCCGCTTTTGGGACTTCGCACCTACGATATTAGATACGTGGAAGCTGGTCCAGCTTGCTGCTTTCCGATGATGGTAACGGGTAATGGAGAATTGCGATGGCTGACATTGATGGAAAAGCTCGACGAATTTTGCTTACCTTCGGATGGATTCTGGTTGTCTCGTCGGCCGTACCAGTTTTCAGTGGAACATGCCCGTTTTGTTCTGCGGTCAAACAGACCATTCGACAAGAGATGGAATCGATGGATGTGGTCGCGATCGGAACGTTGCTGCCGGATGGCAGAACGGAAGGAAGCTCTTCCGATGGCCGAGCACATTTTCGCATCGTCAGTGTGTTACGAGGTAGCGAGGTTGTTCAGCCGGATGAAGTGCACGAGGTCATTTACTTTGGCTCAGCGAAGCCAGGAACTCAGTTTATGATGATGGCGGTCGATCCGTCTCAGCCACAATGGTCTTCGCCTCTTCCGTTGACCGCTCGTGCAGAGGAGTACATCCTTGCGGTGTCGAAGCTCGCTGAGGATCCTCTTGAGCGACTGAAGTTTTTTCAGCAGTATTTTGAGGACGAAGAGTCACTGATGGCGCGCGATGCGTATGACGAATTTGCCCTCGCGCCGTATGAAGAAGTCAAACTTCTGAAACCGCATCTCAACCGCGAAAATCTGCTGAAGTGGATTTCCGACGATGACCTCGATCCCAATCGAAAACGACTGTACTTCACCCTTCTCGCGATTTGCGGAGTTCAAGAGGATGCCGAAACGCTCGAAGCCATGTTAAAGAGCGAAAGCACAAATCGGAGGGCTGGTTTAGATGCGCTGATCGCGGCCTACTTGACTCTGAAAGGCGATTCTGGCTTTTCTCTCGTTGATGATCTATTTCTGAAGAACGCAAGTTCGACCTACGCGGATACGTATGCGGCAATCATGGCGTTGCGGTTTCACGGAACAGAAGGTGGCATCTTTACAACGGAACAGATTCTGCCTTCACTACGCCACGTGCTTGCTCGGCCGGAGCTTGCGGATTTGGTTATTCCCGACCTCGCTCGCTGGAAAGATTGGTCACAGATCGATCGTTTAGTCGAATTGTTCAAAACAGCGGACACAAACAACTCCTGGGTGCGAACCCCCGTTGTGAATTACTTGCGTTCCTGCCCGCTTCCCGAAGCGGCGGAGCGATTGAAGGAATTGGAGGAAATCGATCCCAAGGCAGTCCAACGCGCCAAAACCTTTTTTCCCATTCCAGTCGGATCATCTCAGGGCGGGAAGGAAACTTCACAGGTTATACCTGCCGAGTACACGCAACCCATTGCGATGGCGGACTCGAAACGCCGAGAGGATCGAGTGGTCGCGAGCAGAATTCGGTCATCGATTGCTTCTTCCGCAAGTAATTCGACATTTGGTTCTGTCGTAAATCCTCAATCCAAGCTCTTGAACCGCTGGTATTTAGGGAGCGTATTCGTGTTAGCTTGGGGCACCCTTGCACTCGTCATCTGGATGATCTTGGTCGGGAAATCAAGGGTTGCTGCCCATGTCCAACATCAGCGTTAGCAGGTTACCGATTTCCGCCATCATCTTGGGATCATTTCGATTTTGACCATGCAAAGCACCGTAGAAATTCCAACAACATTTCAAAGCAAAGATGCGGAAGAATTCGGCTACCAACAGCTCAGCCGAAGCGCAGTGGTAGGTGCCGTCCTCGCCGCCCTCTCCATTCTCAGTTTTTGGTTTGCCCCACTTCTCTTCCTTGCCGTTTGTGGACTTATTTTTGGCATTTACGGAAGTCGAAACATCAGCCGCTACCCAGATGAGTTGACCGGCAAAGCGATCGCTCTAGGTGCCGTTCTCCTGTCCGGTTTGATGCTGATCATTGCTCCAGTTCACCATGCATACGTCTATGCAACCGAGGTGCCAGAGGGCTATCAGAGGATCAGTTTTAGCGAATTGAAGAGTCCTCTGGGTGCCCCCGAGATTCCTCCGAAGAACGCCTATGCCTACGATGAGCAAAAAGTCTTCCTCAAAGGCTACGTTCACTTGGCTTCCTGTGCATCGAGCCGTGTCAAGAACTTCATCCTTGTTCCTGACTTGGGAACGTGCTGCTTTGGGACGCAGCCTCCTCTCACGCACATGATTGAAGTTACGTTAACCGGCGACCAGACCATTGAGCCATCTCTGCGAAAACTTCGACTTGCAGGAACACTCTTTGTTGAGCGTCAGTTGAAGCCACTGAGCAGCGTCGATGGCGTTTACTATCAACTTCGGGTCGACCAAATCCGCTGATAGAAATTTGAAGCTGCATGTCTCTCCCAGCGAAATTTCGTGCATTTGTTGTTCAGGGTAAGAGCGAGCACGATGTCCTAGGAGGGCTGGAAGACGTTGAGCTAGCGAAATTGCCGAGCGGCGATGTGTTGATCAAGGTCGCTTACTCGTCATTGAACTATAAGGATGCTTTGGCTGCCAAAGGGCATCCCGGAGTTGTGCGAAAATTTCCCCATGTGCCCGGGATCGACGCTGCTGGAGAAGTTATACAGTCGGAAGATGGAAGATTTTCTGCTGGCCAGTCGGTGCTCGTGACAGGCTACCAGTTGGGAGCGGATCGTTGGGGAGGATGGGCAGAGTACGTTCACGTTCCCGCAGATTGGGTAGTGCCACTTCCAAAGGGCCTAACTGCAAAGCAAGCCATGGCGATCGGTACAGCTGGCTTCACGGCCGTGCAGTGTGTTAGCGCGATCGAACGTAACGGCGTCTTTCCCGAACATGGCCCCGTGGTCGTCACGGGTGCCTCAGGAGGAGTCGGTTCGATCGCTGTCATGTTGTTAGCTCGTCTTGGATATGAAGTTTGTGCATCGACCGGCAAGCCAGAATACCACCATCATCTCAAGGGTTTGGGAGCCACTTCGTGCCTGTCCAGAGAAGAGATCATGGATGCATCCGAACGACCGCTCCTATCCGCACGATGGGCGGCGGCAGTCGATACCGTCGGCGGAACCACTTTAGCCAGCCTATTCAAGTCGATGAAGCATCGCGGCTGCATTGCCGCCTGTGGAATGGTGGGAGGTACCGAACTTTCCGTCAGTGTCTTTCCATTGATTCTTAGGGGAGTGAAACTTCTCGGTATCGATTCGGCTCAGTGCCCGTATGGGATGCGAGCACATCTGTGGAGTCGGCTTAATCGTGATATCGACCGAGACTTGCTTGAATCGATCACCACCGAGCATCATCTTGCTGATGTCGCTGGTTTGGTTTCAGAGATTCTCAACGGCCAGGTTTATGGCCGGACCGTTCTCCGAGTATCGAACTAAACAATGATACTCGTACGGCTTTCTGCTCTTCTAAGCTCGATGATGATCTAGGTCTATCTTACACAGCTATCAATACGACAGATTCAAATAGATTCTGCTTGGATGTAGATGATTAGCAGGACGATCATACTCGTGGTCAGTGCAACGGCACATCGCCATGTACTCGAGAGGATCGCTGATGTCAGAACGCACCTTTGACCTCGAACGACTCGATATATTTTGTCTATCGATTGTCTACGTCGCCTTCTCGTATCAGATTTCACATTCGCCGGTTGGTGTCAACCAATAAGCTCAATACCAGTGGCCACGGGCAGCGGAATCGATTCTGCAAAAGATTGCTTCGTGCAATGGGAAACAGAGCCTCAAAGACAACATTCGAAACTTTGAAATTGGTCGCGAATCGGCTTTGGAATGTGCTGCGATTCATAAGGTCTCGCCGGTTTGCGATGCGATTGATGATGACTTGAATTGACGCGGTAAATCCGACCTGAAGGGAATCTTGTCGATGCTGACTCGGCTGATCCAACGCACGGATACTGTCGTCGAGGATCGAATCGAATACGCATTCGAGTACCGCCGTGCTGAGTACGAGGATGAGTCCACCGCCGAAACCTATCCGAACTAAGCACCACTGCCGGCCTATCCCACTTGAAGTGGAAGCACCGGCGACCTCGGTGCCCTCGGAGTTCTCTGTGGAAACTATTAAAGCAACGACCGTGTTAGCATGGGACGGATTCCAGGCTTCTGCTCATGCATTCCATGACGACTCCGAGACCTTGTCGAAGGCAATGAGACTTTTATCTAAACAGGAATTGCAGAGCGGAAAACTCCTGGTCCTGTATGCTATCCGATACTCGTCGATCGACCGCCACATCAGTCAGATAGCTTTCGACCTCCGGTTCGTTTAGGCCCTTGAGATGGAACCAAAGTCCCGCCTGATCACGAGCAAATCGGAGAAAATCGAGAATCCAAACAACGCAAGCTTCCTCAGTCCGCTTGGCGTAATGGAGCAATCACAATTTCCCCCGAACCAAATCAATCAGTTTCGGTTTTGGAGTTGGATGATCATCGCATTTTCCGATTATTTCCTCAGCCACCAACTGAATCTGTCTAACATCCGTCTGCCTATCATCCATCTGCCTAAACCCCAATTGACTCTATCTAACATTCCACGAAAGTCAGTTGTCTAGGGAATTGACTGAGATTCGCGACATCGGTACAAAGAATAAACAGATTCAAGAGGCAGAGTTTTCTTACTCGTGATATTGAACGACTCTGTCTAATAATAGTTCGCTGCAACGAGAATCCCAATGGCACGTCGAAAGAGTATCAAGAAAGTCGCCCAAGATTTTCAGTCTGATGCTGACAACGTCAAGACGTTTGCTGCCGATGCTCGTGCCAAACTTTCTGCGCAGCACACGACGTGGGCCTACGAATACGCAATCATCCGCCTTTATCGCGATTTCGAAGACTTGATGCTCAATGCTCTGAAGGGCGCAATCAACAATGACACCAGCACTTTGTCATCGACCATCAACATCGAATTCCCATCGTCGCTCAGCGACGCTGTGTGCGAATACATAATCACCGGTGGTGGCTATTTCGACTTCAAAGGACGTGATGGCCTCATCAAAACTCTGAAGTCGTTTGTTCCGGATACTCACTATCTCGTCGACATCGTTAAAAAGACCAAATACAAGGACGCCCTCGAACGCCTGTCAGCACTGCGAAACTATGCGGCGCACGATAGCGAAGTATCGAGCACAAAAGCCAAGGCTGCTGTCAACCAAAATCGCATTGGCGGCGCAGGTGCATGGCTCAAATCACAAAACCGACTTGAAGATATTGCTGATCGCCTCAAAGAACTTGCTGCAGAAATCGAAAACGCTGCACCGTACTGAATAGCAGCGAACAATGCGATCAACCGAAGTGCTCGAAACGCCGCTTTCTGATGGCTGAGTCTTCCGCTCGCACTCCGTTATCGCTGTCGTTATCCTGAATCCTCGCAGCGTATGTCGACGGCTCGTGGATTTCGTGGTTTGGAACAATACATCGATC